>CAVSIM010000012.1:0-379352 GCA_963728055.1 uncultured delta proteobacterium
CTTCATGCCGGCTTCGTTGATACCCCAGTCCTTGCCGCCCTTCTGGCCCAGCATGTCCATGTACTTGTCCGGAAGCATGGTCGTGACGTGCATGCGCGCCGGGTTATACCAGACGAAAAACGGCTTGTTGGTCTTCTTGGGGTCGTTGCGGTCGAGGAAGTCGATGACTTGGGCGGAGATTTCCTCGTCCACGGTCTTGGAACGTTCCAGCGTCAGTGGCCCTTCGTCCTTGCAGCTCTGGTTCTTCTCGGTGCCGTCATTCGACGTGCAATGAATAACCGGCCTCGGTGGCGTCATGCAGAGCCCGTCTCGCGGATCGATGGCACCGGGGACCTCTGCGAGCCCCTTGACCGGGGTGTTCTTACAGGGCGGAACAATGCCCTGCTCGGTCGGCGACTTGTTGATATCCGGGAAGCTCACCCCCTGCATGGCGTCGAGGTGATACAGGTAGCCCCAGAATTCCTGGAAGCCGTGAGCGGTCGGCAGCGACGCCGCTTTATCGCCGAGGTGGTTCTTGCCGAACTCGCCGGTGTTGTAGCCGAGATCCAGCAGGAATTTCGCCAGCGCGGGCGTGCCCGGCAACAGCGAACTTCTGGCGCCCGGAAGCTGCGGCATGACCATGCCCGCCCGCAACGGATGCATGCCGGTGAAGAAGGCGGTGCGCCCGGCCGTGCAGCTCTGCTCGGCATAATAGGTCATAAACCTCGCACCTTCATTCCCGATGCGATCGATGTTCGGCGTTTCGCCTACCATCAGGCCCTGATGGTAAGCACCCACGTTCATGATGCCAATGTCGTCGCCCATGATGAACAGGATGTTGGGCTTCTTGTCGGCCGCGACTGTTGGAGCGACCGTCAAGGCCAACACCACTGCGAGCGCCACAAAGGCGAGTACAAAGGGTTTCATTGTTGATGCTTTCATTTTTGACTCCTTTCATTCGTTTGCGGTGTGTCAACACCCCCTTGTTAAAAAATGACCCAAACCGGAATGACATTTTGGATTTTAGTCGTTGTGATGTGTTTGTTATTTGCGATTTGGAATTTTTCACCGAAAATTAAACATTATTTCTTCGATCAAACTGGAGGCGGCGGCCAGAGGCATTGCTAATTTTACGTTTTATGGCTCCCTGCCTCCAATCCCGACGAGTGGGAAACCGAGTGAATCATAATTTCCGGCGGTCGGCTTAAAAGACTCCTGGCTCCTATCAACACCGTGAATCTGGCCGACCGCAGGTGGTCATCCAACACTTGCCGGTTCTCCCACTCTTCAAACAAAAAGAAATCATTTTCATTTTCAGAATTCTGATAGAAGGTCGAATCCACACATCCTTTCTCCTTTCGCACCTCCTGAACGATCGCGCGGATGGTTTGACGAAGCTCTTTGCGTTTTTCAGGACGCACGTTCATTTTAATAAAGGTAAGAATCATTCGAATTCCCTATTCAGGAAACCATGTCATGGATTGAGCCCGAATGAAAAATTCGTGACATGGGTTAAAGAACGAAACGGCTTTTATGATAACCAGATTCCAAGATTCATACCAATAGCGAAAATAGCACCGTATTTTTATATATAATTGATATTATAATTAGAATTAAATCTGTTTGGGTTTTGGGGGGGCGTTTGGGGCGATGTAATTATCCGTGGGATACCGAGGTGCCGTGGGATACCGCGGAAATAACTATGTCAGGTAAGAGCTCAGAGATGGTTGGTGGCGTTGTTGAATGTTCAATTATCAGGAGAAAGGATGTTCGCGCTTTGTTGGCCTGGCGCCCCATTGTGGTAAACGACCGTGTTTTGGAAAATGCATGGCTGATTCAGGACAGGTGTCAACTTTCCTGGTGGGATTCTCTGGTTGTTTCTGCTGCCAAGTTGGCTGATTGTCGCTATCTGATTACTGAAGACCTGAAAGAATACCAAGAGGTTGGAAAACTGAGAGTAACCAATCCATTCCATGTCGACCCCGCATCATTGGTGGATTGATCTAAGGCTTTTGATACCCAGCTTGCGCATGCGGGTGCGGAGGGTGGAAGGATTGATGTCCAGGATCACGGCCGCGCCTTTGGGGCCTTCGATGCGCCAGCCGGTTTCCTCGAGCACCCGGGTGATGTGGTCGATTTCGATATCTTGAAGCGTTCTCAAATGGTTCGGCATCGCGTTATGGGCCGGCCCGGTGAGATCATCCGCCAAGCGCAGCTTGGGTCCCGAGCTGTTGATGACCGCCCGCTCGATCACGTTTTGCAGTTCGCGTATATTACCGGGCCAGGGGTAATCCTGCATGGTTTTCATAACGCTATGCGGGATTTGTACGATGGACTTACCCACCCCTTTGGACACTTTTTCGGTGAAAAATAGCGCAAGCATGGGAATATCCTCCATACGGTCCCGCAGCGGCGGCACCGTAATTGGAAAAACATTCAAGCGGTAGAACAGATCCTCCCGGAAACGGCCCTCGCGAACTTCTGCTTCCAGGTCGCGGTTGGTGGCGGCAATCACCCGGACTTCGACCTTGATCGTCCGGGTGCTGCCCAAACGTTCGAACTCCCCGTCCTGAAGCACCCGCAGCAGCTTGGGTTGCAGCTCCAACGGCAATTCACCGATCTCATCCAGAAATATGGTCGTGCCGTTGGCAACCTCAAACCGGCCGATATGCCGGGTCTGGGCCCCCGTAAAGGCGCCGCGCTCATAGCCGAACAGCTCGCTTTCGATGAGGTTTGCCGGCAAGCTGGCAAAGTCCACTTTCACCAGGGGGCGGGCATTGTGCAGGCTAAGGTTGTGGATGGCCCGGGCCATCAATTCCTTACCAGTGCCGGTTTCGCCAAGGATCAGAACAGAGGTATCGGTGGCGGCGACTTTCTCCACTTTGTAGAGAACGTATTTTATAGCGGCACTGGTGCCGATGATACTCTCGAAATTGCGCTCCAGCTTGATTTCCTCCTGGAGGTAAGTGCTTTCGGCTTCCAGCTGTTCTTTCAGCCCCGCGATCTCCGTGTAGGCTTTGCGCAGGTCGTTTTCCGCCTGTTTGCGGTCAGTGATGTCGATATGGGACACGATGATCCCGCCTTTTTGCCCGGAAAATGGAATGACCCCCATCGAAAACCAGCACTCTCCGGCCGACAAATCACAGGGATAATCCAGAAAAAAATTCACCCGTTTTCCTTCTAACACGGCCTGTATCCCTTCCAGTACTGTTTGGGACAGCGTATCACCACCGCAAGCGCTTTCGCGGCAAGCGTCGATATAGTTGAGGCCGGTCCCAATTCGACCCAGAGGTCCCCCATCGAGTTCCTTGGCAAACCGTTCCCAACTTTTATTGACGTCCAGAATTTTACCCTCGCGATTCAGCACAGCAATTTGATATTGCAAAGAATCAAGAGTTGACCGATTAAAGGCTTTTGCTTGGCAGAGGGCTTCTTCGGCCTGCTTGCGCGACAGGGCATTGGCGAAAATCTCGGCCACCACCGCAATTCGAGGCATCAGATCTTGCGGCCATTCTCTGGGATGTTTCAGCATCGCCAGGCCCAGTAAACCCAGCGTCACCTTACCCGTCTTGAGTGGGACCACAACTGCCGATTGGACGCCTTGAGAATGGAGGAGCTCTTTCTCCGGACCGGCTTCTTCAGGCAGTTCGCCAGGATGGGAAAACACAACCATTTCCCCATTGAAGAGCTTTTTTTGGGCCCAGGAGAGCTGGTGGAATTCGATCTGCGACGGTGCCGGTGCGACATTGGATCTGGTAAACGATTGGACGGTATGCAGCCTTTGGTCGATTTCTGAAATCTCAAATACCGTGACCCGATCAACTTCGATGAGTTCAGCGAGTATTTTCAACTCCTGCGCTATCTGTGATTCTACCTGGTCCGGTGGCAGGTTCACGAAATGGGCCGAGAGATCGGACAGCGTCTTTTCAAAGCGCAATCGTTCTGCGAGATCGGCCTGAGCATGGTAGCGCAGCGTCCGTTGTCTCAACAGAAAAGAGATCAGGCCGCCTTGAACCAGAACAATAAAAATGGCGGTTATGACGTACCAGCGGTAGAGGTCCCAGAATGAGGGGGTTTTAAATCGAATGATGCTGCCAGGGGGGAGCCGATCCTCTGGGATTTTCCAGCGTTTCAGCTGGCGCCAATCGAACATTAAATGATTGAGAACGTGTTCGGGATGGACATCCTTGAGCGATACGCCGCTCATGATGCGTGCGGCAACTTCAGCACACCTTCGCCCCTGATCCTCGGCGCTGAGCAGGCTGCCGCCAACGATGCCGAACCCGAGATAGGTTTCAAGAATACCGAATACGGGTGCATTGGCTTTTGCGGAAATAGCAGACAACATCTCGCGCGAAACGAAGGCGGCGCCCTTGGCATCACGGTTGATGACCAAATAAAGCAGCGCCGCGTTTTTTGGCAGTTGGGCCACTTTTTCAAGCAGCGCCGCTTGGCTTTCATCATCGATATAATTGATTTCGAGTGGTCCCTGATACTCGCGCAAACTTGTCTGCGCCAATTTTTGCGCTTCACGGTCGGATATAGAGCTACCCGAAACGATAAAGAGCCTGCGGGTATTGGGCAGCAATTCTTCAATAAGGGTGACGTTGCCTTGGATATCAACGCCCCATAAAAGAGACGTCATGTTAGGTTTCAAGAAATCTCGCTGCAGGGTTTTTGGATTGGCAGAGATAAAGATCATCGGAATTTCTCCGAATAACCGCACTCCGTATTCAACCAGCATATCTGCAACCGCATCCCCCACGCCGATGACCAAGTCCATTGGGGCATCGACATATTTGAGGCGATATAATTCGGTCAGCTTTTGGAAATAGATGTCATGGGGATAGCGCCCCTGGTCGGTGTATTCGATGTGCAGATCGACAGGGTAAGGAGATGTTGCCTGCAGGGCCGCCTGCAGGCTTTGGGATAGAATGTTTAGCCACGGCAAATCTGCGCGGTCAAGAATTACCAAAACCCGCTTCGGTTTTGCATCTTGCACGTCTGAGGCATCCGCAAATGAACCAGCCGCCAGCCAGGTCAGCAATACCAAAAGAATCATTTTTTCTATTCGGCGCATGCGCAAGACTCAGTCCACGGTTTTTTCAAGAAGTTCCCCAATCATACGGCTTCAATAACGCTAAGAGCGATTTCGGAAACGATGGTCAAGCAAAATATATAGGCTCGGAATGACCGGCCAGAATTGACAGACAAAAAAACTTTTTGAGGACTGTAAAGGAATTTTGATTGTAAATCAATTAAGTCGAATTCCATGTTTCACCCGCTTATCTGGATCAAAAGCCCAATAGCGCTTCCTGCTAATTGTTTAGATTGCAGATTAGTTGAGAGTAGCTGGTAAAAATCAGATCCTTCAGAGCGTGTACCTTCTTGCCATAATCGTAACTGACAGAAATGAAAACAAAATAAAAGATATGGTTTGTCTATTCCAACAAACCTTTAGCAATCCAGCGGAAAAAAGACCATTTATGGGTGGTCACTGATCCCACCGGTATTCGACCTCGTAAAACCGGCTTCTCATGCCGGGATCTTGGCGGTTTTTTCGGTCACGCTCTGATTAAACCGTTGGGCGTCGATGACAAAGCGCTGATGCGTTCCCCGGCAGATCCGGTCGATGCCGTCGTCGCCCTCGATCGAAAACGTCAATTTGCGCCCCTCGACCGCCGTGAGAGTGCCTTTGATGGTCACCGTCAGGCCGGGCGGCGTGGCGGCCGTGTGGTCCAGGTTGACGAGGATGCCGACGCTCTGCTCGCGCGGCCAGTCGAGGTGCGGGTTGATGGCCTCGATGCAGGCCCACTCCACCAGCCCGACCATGTAGCCGGTGGCGAGCACCCGCGGCATCTCCTGAAATTGGGTGGCTTCCGGGAACAGGAAGGGCACGGTCTTGTTTTCGGGAACCTTGTAGCTGAAAGTGAAGGTCAATCCGGGTTTTAGGGATGGTTTCATCGGGACTCTCTCAGTGTGGGGGTAAATTGGAAAAAATTCGGGCGGCCGCCAGCGGGAGGCGCGCGCTGCCGGTTGACATTTCTTGACAAGGCTTGGCTGCCAGTTTAAGGTTCGGCGGCTGGTATCGGTCGGTGGCATGACGGTACAGCCGCCTGAAATCTCAAACAGCCTTTCTTCCATCATTCTTGAACCATAAACCCTAAACCGTAAACCCTTTTGTGGCGTATAGCATCTTCACAGGCGACCCAACCCGATGCCACACACCCCATTTTGACAAACCCCGCCCGACCGATGCGAAAGGAGAGTGCCATGATCGTGGTCACGGTCGAATTCTCGATTCACCCCCCGCAGGCGCGCGAATTTCGGGAAACCGTTTTGACGCAGGCTCACAACTCGCTGACACGAGAGCCCAATTGCCACCGTTTCGATGTCAGTATCGACCCGCTCGACGCCACCCGTTTTTTTCTCTATGAAGTCTACACCGATGAGGCTGCCCTGCAGGCGCACCGCAAAACACCTCATTACCAGGAATTCGGCACCCGTGCAGCGGCGTTGGTGGCGCATAAAAATGTGCAGGTCTGGCACGGGCTGGACCACCTTGCCCCCAGCTGATCGCCGAACGTGCGGTTCTTCAGTCCCTGGCATTGATCAGGGCGATCTGATCGTTGAGGGTCCAGTAGTCGTAAAGATAGCCGATCCCGACCAGGCCGCCGGTCACGAGATATAAGAGGCCCGTCAGCCATTTGCCCATGTACATGCGGTGGACGCCGAGAAGTCCCAGGAACGTCAACAGGATCCAGGCCGCATTGTAATCGATTCTGCCGGGATGAAACCGCAGGGCCGCATCCCGATTCATGCCCGGAATCAGGAATAAATCGATCAGCCACCCGATACCCACCAGGCCCAGGGTGAAGAACCAGATGGTCCCCGAAATCGGCTTGCCGTAATAAAAGCGATGCGAACCGGTGAACCCGAATATCCACAGCGCATAGCCTATGGCCGCGCTGTGGGTTTGCGTCCGTTTCTGCATGAATAGAATCCCTCCCGCCGTGGGCGATTGGCGCTGCGGTCAGATCGTCGTTACGGTTTTGTGGCCGCTGCAGCGAAATTACGGAGTGCGCCGCCGACTTTTTCGAGAACCGCCTCGCAGCCGCTTATGGCATGTCGTGCGGTCAGGTAGGCCGGATCGTTGTAAGTCAGCCAGACCTGCCCCTTTTCATCTTTCGGATCGTTTCTTACCGGGAAGTCAGGTTATTTATGGTCGCTTGTCGTCGACCGGCGATTTTGCGAACCGTTCGTCCGCCACGATCTTTTGCGTATTCTGGCTGGTTTTTTCCAGCCAGCCGATACGCTCGACCGGGTGATGGTCGAAAGCCGGTACGTAGGGTTTGATGTCCAGCAGCGGCGTGCCGTCGAGGATGTCGACATTTTCGATGTGAAGGATGCTGCCGACGATTCCGGTGAGTCTGACCACCGAAATGCCGATCGGGTTGGGCCGCCGCGGGGCGCGGGTGGCAAACACGCCGTGCGGTCGTGAATCCAGAAAAGGCGTGACGACCAACTCGGCGCTTCCCGCCCGGTGAAAGTGATAGAGCAGCACGATGTGGGAGAACCCATCGAGGTCTTTCAAGCCCGCGGCGAATTCAGGGAAGACATCGACCGTGCCGCAGATGCCGGCGGCACCGGCCGGCTGGATGGGCATACCGGCCGGCTTGTCGAACGGGGAGTGAATGCGGCCGATCGGCCGGTAGTCGAACGACATGGGTCTGATTGCGTCCTTTCAGCTCTTTTTTGACGTAAAGGTTTGAAAACCGGAGACCGTCAGGGCCACCTTCCTGCTCTTGCAGCTCGGGCAGGAGAAGTTTTTCTTTTCGTAATCGGCGATTTTCAAGATCAAAGTAAACGGCTTTTTGCATTTTTCACAGACAAATTCGTAGGTCGGCATCTTCACACCTCCTTATTTCATCTGTGCCCTGTAATCATTCGTACCCAAAATGGACCGGTCTGTCAATATACGGCTTTAAAGATAATGGTTTTGGCAAGGATAGAGTTAGTCCGTATGGCCATACGCCAAGGACCGATAACAAAGCAAAAACCTTTATTGTAAAGCCCCTCAACCTTTTTCGATAAAGCCGTACTTCCGGATTCCTTCCAGGATTCCGCCGGCGCACGGTTTGCGGGCGAAATAGATTCGTTTGACGCCCTTCAACGGTTCCAGTTCCGGGCTGTGATTGCCGACGATGACCCCGAGCGGCTCGCCCCGCAGCATTTCCTCGTCGTTGCCCGAATCGCCGCAGGTCAGAAAATTCCCGAGGGGGATTTCCCACTTGTAGCTCAGATACCGGATCGCTTTGCCCTTGGAGGCCCGGTAGGGAAGGACATCCAGGTATTTTTGATGGGAATAGATCAGATTGTAGCGGCAGTTGTGGCGCAGCAGCAGGTTGTGAATCTTCGTCAGACGATCTTTTTTTGGCGTCATGTCGTAGCTGATCTTGAACCGGCGCTGGGCGGAGTCCTCCTGCAGTTCGAGGAAGTCGAAGCGTTTCAGCAGCTCGACGATCCGGCTGCGGTCCCAATGATCGGCGATGTGGGTTTCCCACCCGCTGCCGTACGTGAGGCTTTTGCCGTAATAGATTTCCGATCCGACCGAAGAGATGAGGATATCGGGAGCGGGTACGCCGTGTTTTTTCAGGTGCGCCGCGGCCGAATCGATGGTTCGTCCCGTGGCGACGCCGAAACCGATCTGGTCGTGATGACGGCCCAAAAAGGCGACGAGTTCCGGCAAGTCCGGATTTTCCTTGCCGATCAGGGTGTTGTCGATGTCGGTGATCAGGAAGCGGTTCAGCCGCGCCAGACGGCGCCCGATGGCATCGCGGGCAACCGGGGTCCGCATGTCGGTTTGATCGCGGGTTGTCACCAATTCCCCAACCGCTTTCAGATAGCTTTGGGCATGGCTGATCCAGGTGTAGTGGCGGCGGACGTTCATGATGCCGTTTTTGGAAAGCGCGTCCCAGTTGTCGCCGTCGGCGATGATTTTTTTCACGGCCCCGGCGATGGCGTCGGTGTCGGTGGGGTCTACCAGAAGCCCGTTTTGGCAGTTGTCGATAATGTCTTTGGGACCCCCGTCATGGGTGGCGACGATCGGCAGACCGGCGGCCGAGGCTTCGAGCAGGGTGAGCCCGAAGGGCTCGGTCAGGGCGGCATTGACGAAGACGCCTCTTTTCTCGGCCGCGATCCGGTAGAGTTCGGGCACCTCGTACTCGAAATCATGCTTCTTCGGGATGGCCATTTTACCGTAAAGGTCGAACTTGTCCATCAGCAGCAGCATGTTGGTGAGGACATCCCGCTCGTTTTCCTCCATCGATTCGATGTCTTTGCGCAGACCGGCGAAAACGGCCAGATTGGCCATGGCCTGCAGCTCCAGATCGCGGCCGTAGGCCGCGATCAACCCGGCGATGTTCTTGCGCTTGTCGGGACGGCAGAGGGTGAGAATCAGCGGGCGGTCGGGATGCATGAAGAAGCGATCGAGTTCCTGGAGCAGGGAGGCGCGGGCGTACATTCCCTCTTCGCTCTTCTCGGTCTCGGGCAGCAGGTCGTGATAGAAAGGGTAGAACTTTTCGACGTTCAAACCGGGCGGTATGACCTTGAAGCGCGGAATCGCCCGGTGGCGGTACAGCCCGTACTGTTCTTCTATTTCCTGGTGCGTGCTGGTGACAACCAGGTCCGCGCGGCTGAGGATATCTTCTTCCGTGCCGATCCGCCGGTCGATCTTGTACTTGCGCACGATGTCGCTTTCCGTCATGCCTTCGTCGAGCAATTTCTGCTTTTTACTCCGCCCGAGCGAGTGCCCGGTGTAGATAAAGGGAATGCCGAAGAAGCTCGCCAGCTGCATGGCCACGTAGCCGGCATCCGGATAGTGTCCGTGTACCAAATGCGGAATGGATTTTTCGCGCTTGATGAACTTGATGGTTTTGTCGGTGTACTCGTCCAGAAACGGCCAGAGCAGTTCCTTGCGCATATACTTCCGGCCGCCGCACTGGATGCGGATGATGCGGAACTTGTCGTTGACGTCCTCCACCGGGCGGGCGTAGTCATCCGAAAACCGCTTGTCGACCACCAGGCGGGTGAAGAGGTCCACGCGTGCGACCTCCGGCTGCCGGCTGAGGCTGTCGGCCAGCTCGACCACATAGCGGATCTGGCCGCCGGTATCCGCATCGCGCCCCAGTTCCATATTTTCGGAGCGCAGCAGGCCGTGGATGCTGAACATCTGGATGTAAAGCGGTTCATCGGGCATAACCATTACCTTTCAAGAATCTGAATGACGTCACAGTAAAAGCGGTTGTGGTCGGGGATCGCGCCGGCGACCGTGCAGAGACGCGAGGCCAGGAAAGAGGCGGCGTCCAGGGTTCGGGCCGGCGGCAGCCCCCGCAGGTAGCCGGCCGCCAATACGGCCGCGAACGCATCGCCGGCGCCCACCGTGTCGACGATGGTCTCTAACGGCGCCGTGGCGGCGTCGAAACGGCCGGCGGCCGTAAACAGCGTGCTGCCCTTGTGGCCCCTGGTCAAGGCGACTTCTTCGATGGCATAGCGCTCGCGCAGAAACGCCACGAAGTCATCGTCGCTGCGCGCATCGGCATGCATCTCTTTGAGACCGAGGAGTTCTTCTTCGTTCAACTTCAGCAGGTCCGCCTGGCGCAGAGAGTCGAACACGGCCGGGGGGTGGAAACCGCCCGGTCTGAAGTTGATGTCATACAGGCACTTGGTTTGCGGCCTTCGGGCGTTAAGAATGCGCTGAAGGCTTTGGTAGCCGTGGTCGGTGCGCTGTGCGAGAGATCCGAAGTAAATCAGGGTGCAGTCCTCGAGCAGTGACTCCAGGGCCGGAGTGAAATCGATGTGATCGTAGGCGACATTAGGCAGGATGCGGAAGGTGGGCACCCCTTGCGGGTCGAGGCGGATGTCCACTTCTCCGGTGGCATGGCAGGGGTCGATCTGGAGATCCGCCGGATCGAACCCGCGGTCCTTCACAATGGACTGGACATCTCTTCCGTTGGGATCGTCGCCGATGCGGCTGACAAACCGGACCGCAAAGCCGAGCTGCTTGAGATGGAAGGCGAAGTTGAACGGCGCGCCGCCCAGGCGGCAATAATCGGGAAAAACGTCGAATAATATTTCACCGAGGACGAGAATCATTTGGCACGAAAGCGGTTTTTCAAGGCGCCGTGGCCGGCTTGGCGGGCCATGGCCGTTAAACAGCAGGAAAATTGAAGCTGGATACCCGATATTTGCCCGCACCATAGACCAATTCCGGTCCAAGCGCAACCCGACCGGTTTTGCCCATGTAGATTTTTATAGTCTCTTAGCACTTGAAATGCACGCTGTTTGCGTCAACCAGCCGGTGCCGCGGTTGCCACCAGCAGGCCGTTTTCGCTGCGCACGCGGATGGCAAACGGGATGCTGTCGATCTGCAGGGCCATGTCGCGGTCGCGCGGGTCGAAATGCGGCCGGCGCGGATCGTCGAATTTGGCCGAATCGTGGGCCGCGAGCACCAGCGACCGCACCGCCGCCGGGTCCGGCCGGCGGCCCAGCAGCCGGTTGCGGAGATACAGGGCGCACTGCTCGTCCTCGTCGCTGCGAGCGCTGCCGTCGGTGCCCATCGCCACGATGCAGACCAGGGACGGCCATTCGGCCAGCACCGCGTCGACGGTGGCCTCGGCATTGACCAGGGCCGCGGCGAAGAGGGCATCGGCGCCCGCGGCCGCGACGATGCCCCTGGTGCCGGCGCTGGTGGACTGGATCAACGTCTTGCCGCGCACGTCGGCCCGCGAAAGCTCGTGCGGCGAGTTGCCGAAATCGAAACCGGGCACCTTGACCCCGGAGACCTCTCCCAGGCACAGGTCACCTTGGCCCTGCCGGCGCAGGCTGAAGGCGGCTTGCGGCGAATCGACCAGCAGCAGGCGCGCGGCACCGCCCCGCAGCGCCACCGCGGCCGCGGTGAACGCCCGGTAGACATCGATGATGACGACCGTGCCGGCCGCCCGGCGGGCGCCGTCCAGCAAGCTGAGCAGCCGGATTTCCATGATCTAATATCCCCGCTCGAAATCGACCCGATACAACAGGGGCTCGCCTCTCACGAACCGGCGGTAGTTTCCGGCAAACACCTCGACGATGTCGGCCGGAAAACTGAACCCCGAGTTGTGGGGCGTGATGATGACATTGGGCAGCGTCCAGAGCGGGCTTTCCTCCGGCAACGGCTCGTACGCGAAGACATCCAGAACCGCCCCGCCGATGGTGTCCCGCCGCAGCGCCTGCATCAGGGCCGTCTCATCGACGGCGTCTCCACGGCCGATGTTGATCAAGACTGCGTCGTTTTTCATGTGCCTGAAGGCGGTGTCATCGAACAGGCCGACTGTGGCCGGCGTGCTGGGCAGCGTGTTTACGATGTAATCCGGCCCCGCCAGGAATTCAGCGAATTCGGAGCCGGTAAAGACCCGGTCTGCCTCCGGTACCGTTTCCGCCGTGCGTCTGTAGCCCCACACGCGCAGGCCGAAATGGCCGGCGGTTCGGGCAATGTGCCGGCCGATGGAGCCCAGCCCGCAGATGCCGAGCAGGCGCCCGCGGAGGCTTTTGTAGGGCAGGCGGCGCCAGGTCCGGTCGCATTGATTGCGATAGACCTCGAAAAAGTGGCGCTCCAGCGCCAGGAGATAGCCGATGACATACTCGCTCATGATCGGGCCGAAAATGCCCTTGACGTTGGTCAAAACGTAGTCCGAGCGGGCGCCGGGGCGCAGGAGCTCCTCCACGCCCGCATACGTGGACTGGACCCATGTCAACGCGCGCGCGCCTTCCACCACGGGCGCGATGCGGGCCGGTTCGCCCAGCATGATGGTGTACCGGTCCGCGTGGCGGTTCGCTTCGCCGGCGGTCCTGCAGGCGGCGACGACGAGGCCCGGAAGCCGCAGCTCGTTTATCAGCTCGGCATAAACGTCGGCGCTGCGGGAAAGAATCAACAGCCGGTTACCTTTTTTCATAAGGCGGTTACCACCGTTTTAACCCATAATCTGTAGGGGCACGGCGCGCCTTGCCCCTACAATCGTTCTCCGGTTGCGCCCTGTGGTTCCGCGGCGGGATTCGGCCGATTGCACGCCCCGCGGCGCGCCGAAGGCTCCCGGAGCTCTTCGCCGGGCGCTTAGAAAAACCGGATGAGCACGGCGCCGCCAACCACCATGAGCGCGCCGGTCAATCGCCAGAAATTAACGGGCTGGACCGCATAGCCGATCAGGCCGAAGTGATCCAGCACCAGCGAGGCCAGCATCTGGCCGGCGACGATGAACGCCAGCATCGAAGTGGCGCCCAATCTGGGGGCCAGAACAACGGTCGTTGCCACGAAAAAGGCTCCCAGGAAACCGCCGCTCCATACCCACCAGGGATAGGCGGACAGCCCGCCGAAACCCGGCACCGGGATCCGCCGGACAAGAGCGTAGAGAATCAGAGCCAGGGTGCCGACCGCAAAGGAGATCGCGGCCGCCAGCACCGGCGATCGCGTCCAGAGATTCAGATGGGCGTTGATGCCGGCCTGGGTGGGCAGGCACGCGCCCGCCGCCAGGGCCAGGATGAGATAGGGCAGGATCGATACCATGGTGAAGGCCTCGGTTGGTGAAAAACTGTACGGGTTACGGGTTGTGCGGGTTGCGGGTTACGAGTTGCGGGTTTCGGGTTTCGGGTTTCAGAGTGTGTCTGGTGTTTGGTATTTGGTGTTTCGGGTACGAAATGAGTGAAGTACGGTATCTATTCCTTCGAGCAGTGAGACTATGGCGCGATTAGCGTTCCTTATTGCGAGTTTCAAGTTTCCAGTATCAAGTTTCAAGCATCATCCTTCGACCTGCGGCTGCGCGCCTCCGCTTCCACGAACACCCGCTTGATGGCCGGAAACCGCGATTTGATCCGTCGATCGAACGCGGCGATCGCTTTTTCGATGTCACCGGCGGTGGCCTGGTCGGCCATGTCCACGCTGATGTTCACCAGGATGAAATCGGGACCCATGTGAGTGGTCAGCACCTCGTTCACCGCTTCGACCGGGGCCAACTCCCGGCTGCACTCGCGTATGGCTTGCACGATGGCAGGATCCGCGCTTTCACCGATCAGCAGGCTTTTGGTTTCATAGGCCAGCCAGAGGGCGGTGACCCCGAGAATGACGCCGATCAAAATAGAGGCGATGCCGTCGAAGGCCGGATTCCCCGTTATCTCGCCCAGTGCGATCCCGACCAGGGCGATCAGGAGCCCGGTCATGGCGGCCGTGTCCTCGAACAGGACCACGAACGTCGTCGGGTCCTTGCCCTGATGAACGGCCTCGAAATACCCGCGGCGGCCTTTGACATGGGCGAATTCCCTGGCCGCCACCCACAGCGAGCCGCCTTCGAAAACCATCGCCAGGCCGAGAACGATGTAATTGACCACCGGGTTATTGATAGGCCGGGGGTGCAGCAGGTGATGGATGCCCTCGTAGATCGAGAAACCGGCCCCCAGCGCAAATATCAGAATGGCGACCACAAAGCTCCAGAAATAGATTTCCCGGCCGTGTCCGAAGGGGAACTGCTCGTCGGCCGGCTGGCTGGCCTGCCGGCCGCCCCACAGCAACAAGCCTTGATTGCCGGTGTCCACCAGGGAATGGATGCCCTCGGAGAGCATGGCGGAGCTGCCGGTGAATGCCGCAGCGACAAATTTTGTCGCCGCCACCAGGGTGTTGCCCAGCAGGGCGGCGTAAATCACCTTTTTCGATCCCGAGGCCATGTGGCAGTGCTCCTGAAGATTAGCTGAAAACCGTCGCCGCATCGCAAAAAAAATTAAACCACTTATCGAAACAAAAGGCCGGCTGACAGCGCTGAATGTCATAATAGCCACTTATCGTGGATGTGAACAGCCCAAAGTCCGCAGCCGATTGCAATTGGGGCGAAAGTGGTTAAGGTGGGCGCACGGCCGGACGGGGCTTGAGTCATTCCATTATCCTGTCGCGTCGCGTTTCATCAGGAAAACACGATGGCAGGTCAGGCGCGGCGGGGCAGGGAACATTTTATAAGTATTCGATAGGGTTATCTTTCTTCCTTGACAGTTGTGGAATTCCTCCGATATCTATGAAAATCCTTTCCGTCCGGGGCTGTTTTTCTGGCTTTTGACCGGCGGCCATGGGATTGACATCAACCGAAGCAGCAGCCCTGTTCAAGAACACGGTGGCGTTAAACGGCCGCTGCACCCCGCTGGAATTGTTACGCGGTGCGTGCATCCGCTTGGTATGCGAGCTTCTTGGGCCGCGCACATCGGGCGTCGCGGCCATAGCGGTGCGTCACCGGTTCTACGAACAGGGCCACCAAGTGAAGCAGGCAGCATGGAAGAGCAGATTCATTTCAAAAACCAATCGGGCGAAAAACTGGCCGCAACCCTCCATTTGCCCAAAACGCCGACCGGCGGTGGAATCGTGCTGGGCCACTGTTTTACCTGCTCACGGCACACGGGTATATTAAGGCAGATTGCCGGGGAGTTGAGCCGTGAAGGATTCGTGGCGCTGCGGTTCGATTTTTCCGGAAACGGTCAGAGCGAGGGCAGCTTTGACGAGTCGACCTACAGCAAACAAATTTCCGAGATGCGGGCGGCAATGGAGATCGTCGCCGCGCGCGGGGCGACCTGGATCGGCATGGCCGGCCACAGCATGGGCGGGCTGGTCGCTTTTTTGACCGCGGCCCAGACTGCGGACGTCAAGGCCGTCTGCGCACTGGCCAGCCGCTTGACGGGCATCCGCGCGGTCGATTTTTTCAGCCGTAATCAACGGGCCGCGCTGCAGCGCACCGGCGAGGTTTTTTTCAGCAGTCGCGGACGGACGTTGAAGCTGACCGAGAATTTTTTTGCCGACGCCGACCGGTTCGATCCCCCAAATCTCCTCAAGACGTTCAACAAGCCCCTCATGGTGGTTCACGGCGACATGGACGAGATCATAGCGGTAGAAGAGGCTTACAAGGTGCGCGATCTGAGCGGCGGCCGGGTGGACCTGGAGATCGTGCCCGAGGCCGATCACATGTTCAGCCGCGAAGAAGACCGCATCGATATTTCCCGCAGCGTTACCGGCTGGTTCAAGGAACAACGGGACATTTAGGGCGGTACCGAAGGATGGGTGCGATGGATGCGATAGAGACGTTAAACGCCGATTACATCGACGAGCAATACCGGCGGTGGAAGGTCGATCCCGGCTCGCTCCCGCGGGACTGGCAGGCCTTTTTCAAGGGGTTTGCGATAGC
The DNA here is from genome assembly GCA_963728055.1 of uncultured delta proteobacterium. Taxonomy (GTDB): domain Bacteria; phylum Desulfobacterota; class Desulfobacteria; order Desulfobacterales; family SG8-13; genus JARFQH01. The sequence goes on from CAVSIM010000012.1 coordinate 16,227, forward strand.
CCTCGACCAGGCGCCGTCAGGGGCGGCGGATAACCGCGAGCAGACGATCAAGCAATGCCGGGTGGAGGCGCTCACGTACCGCTACCGCGACCTCGGGCATCTGCTGGCCTGCATGGACCCGCTCACGGCTTGCCCGACCGCGCATCCCCTGCTCGATCTGGAGGCCTTCGGCCTTTCGGTCGACGATCTGGACCGGGAATTCTTCACCCGACTCTTGGCCGAAGGTGAAACCACGCCTCTGAGGCAGATTGTCGGCAGCCTGAAGGAAACCTACTGCCGGTCCATCGGCGTCGAGTACATGCACCTGCAGGACCCGGAGGAGCGACGCTGGCTGCAGGAGCGCATGGAACCGGCGCACAACCGGCCGCGGCTCGACGCGCCTCAAAAGGTTCGCATTCTCGAAAAACTGATTCAATCGGCACTTTTCGAACAGTTTTTGAACAAAAAATACGTGGGCGTCACGCGTTTTTCGCTCGAGGGCGGCGATGCCGTCATTCCCCTGCTCGATCATATGACGGAACGGGCGGCCGATCAGGGCTGCCGGGAAATCATCCTGGGCATGGCCCACCGGGGGCGGCTCAACGTGCAGGCGCACGTGCTGCACAAGTCCTACTATGACATTTTTGCCGAGTTCGAAAGCTGTTACGACCCCGACGACCTGATCGGCGCCGGCGACGTCAAGTACCACAACGGCTACCTGGCCGACATCCGCACGTCGAAGGACCGCGAACTGCGGATGTTTCTGGTTAACAATCCCAGCCACCTGGAGGCGGTCGACGCGGTGGTGGAAGGGGTTACGCGGGCGCGGCAGGACATGCTCGAAGACACCGACCGCCGGCGGGTTCTGCCGCTGCTGATTCACGGCGATGCCGCCTTCGCCGGCCAGGGCGTGGTCATGGAAACCCTCAACATGAGCCAGTTGCAAGGCTACCGCACCGGCGGCACCGTGCATGTCATCATCAACAACCAGATCGGCTACACCACCCTGCCCGAAGACGCCCGCTCGACCCGCTATTCCACCGATGTGGCCAAGATGATCATGGCGCCGGTTTTTCACGTTCACGGCGAAGACCCCGAGGCGGTCGTGCACGTCGCCGGGCTGGCGGCCGACTACCGCGCGGCGTTTAAAAAAGACGTGGTCATCGACGTGGTCTGCTACCGGCGCTACGGTCACAACGAGGGCGACGAACCTTATTTTACCCAGCCCCTGATGTATGAACGGATTCGCGAAAGACCATCGCTGCACGAGCTTTACGCCGCTAGACTGCTCGAAGAGGAGGTGGTCGCCGAAGAAGAGGTCGATCGGCTGAAGGCGCGAGTGGAAAGCCGGCTGGAAGAAGACTACAAAGAGGTTCACGGCAGCGCCTGCCCGTTTCCGGAGAGCCGATTTTACGACGAGTGGGATCACATCAGCGGCCGGTTCAGTCATGCGGCCGTCGAGACCGGGGTCGAAAAAGAACGGCTGATCGAACTCGCCCGCCGGCTCAACCGGTTTCCCCAAGACATCAATCTTTTTGCGAAACTGGAACGGCTGCTTCAAAAGCGGCTCGAGACCATCGAAAAAGGGGAGGGAATCGACTGGGCCGGCGCCGAAGCCCTGTGTTTCGCCTCGCTGCTGACGGAGGGGATTCCGGTGCGGCTCAGCGGGCAGGACAGCGCCCGCGGTACGTTCAGCCAGCGCCACAGCACGCTGGTGGACATCGAAACGGGCGAAATCCATACGCCGCTGAACCACCTTGACGACACCCAGGCGCCCTACCTGGTCTACAACAGCCTGCTGGCCGAGGTGAGCGTGGTGGGCTTCGAGTACGGGTATTCCATTGTGCGGCCCGACGCCCTGGTTCTTTGGGAAGCCCAGTTCGGCGACTTCGCCAACAACGCCCAATCGGTGATCGATCTTTTTATCGCCAGCGGCGAGGCCAAGTGGCAGCGCCTGAGCGGGCTGGTGCTGCTGCTGCCGCACGGCATGGAAGGCCTGGGGCCGGAGCATTCCAGTGCCCGGCTGGAGCGGTTTCTGCAGCTGTGTGCGGGCGACAACCTGCAGGTCTGCCAGCCGACCACGCCGGCCCAGTATTTTCACCTGCTGCGCCGCCAGGTCAAGCGCCCGATCCGCAAGCCGCTGGTGGTGATGACGCCCAAGAGCCTTCTGCGGCACCCGCTGGCGGTGTCGACACTGGACGACATGGCGCGCGAACGGTTCCGCGAAGTGCTTGACGACGCCGCGGCCGACCCGCAGAAGATACGGCGCGTGCTGCTGTGCACCGGCAAGGTTTACTACGCGCTCCTGCAGCTGCGCCAGAACGTCGTACGCGACGATGTGGCCATCGTGCGCCTGGAGCAGCTGTATCCGTTTCCGGAAGAACGGCTGCAGGCCATCGCCGCAAAGTACGGCAAGGCCAAACAATGGTGCTGGGTGCAGGAAGAACCGGAGAATATGGGTGCCTGGCAGTTCGTGCACTATCGTGCGGAAAAGCTCTTCGGGCGGGCGCCCGAGTACATCGGCCGCCCGGAAGCCGCCAGCCCGGCCACGGGTTTTCCGGCTCTTTTCAAACGGCAGCAGGCGGCCATCATCGAGCAGGCCGTCGGCGCGGAACAAGATGGGCAGGTGAGCTGAAAAACCATCCTGGTTTTTCACGGCGTTTGTGAGAGCCGCCGTTGGTGATTAAAGTCCGGCACTGACACGGTTTCGCTCGCAGTTGGCGCACGGCTCTGTATTAAGCTTAAGCATTTCGGTTTCTGAGTTTCGAGTATAGAGTTTCATTTTGCGAGCTATCCCTGCGTCTCCGCGGTGAACTGCATGAGACGACCAGGAGCCCTTTACAGGAGATGCTATGGTGGTCGAAATCAAAGTTCCCAGCGTGGGTGAATCGGTAACCGAGGCGGTGTTGGCGCAGTGGTTCAAAAAAGACGGCGAGCGGGTCGAAAAAGGCGAGGCGCTGTTTGTCATCGAAACCGATAAAGTCACCCTGGAGGTGGAGGCCGAGGCCAGCGGCGTGGTGACGATCGGCGTCAAGGAAGGCGAAACGGTTCTAATCGGGGCCGTGGTCGGCACGTTGGATGCCGCGGCCGACGGCGACGAGGCGGCACCGGCGGATAAGCCGGCCGAAAAAGCGCCGGTCGCTGAAGAAAAAGTCGAAAAAAAGAAAACCGGTCAGGAGAAAGCCGAATCCGCCAAACCGGAGAAAACGGCGCCGCCGCCGAACAGCGCGACGGTGGCCGATAAAGAAAAGGCCGTCGAGCCGGCGCCGCGCGAAAAATCGCTGCCGGCGGATCTCCACCTCTCGCCCGCCGTGCGGCGCCTCGTGCGGGAGACCGGCGTCGATGTCGGGGCGGTGACCGGCACCGGTCCCGGCGGACGCATCACCAAAGGCGACGTCCTGTTGCACCTCGAGGCGCGCGAGGCCCAGGAGGCGGCGCCCAAGGCAGCTGCGCCGGTCGAGAGCCAGGCCGGCCCGCCGGCCGAGGAGACCTCCCGCAAGCCGATGACCCCCATCCGGCAGCGCATCGCCGCGCGGCTGCTCGAAGCCCGCCAGAACACGGCCATGCTGACCACCTTCAACGATCTCGACATGAGCCGCGTGATGGAAATCCGGTCGCGCTACAAGGAGGCTTTCCAGAAGAAGTACGATGTGGCCTTGGGGTTCATGTCCTTTTTCATCAAGGCCGCCGTCGAAGCCCTCAAGGAGTTTCCGGAAATAAACGCTTTCGTCGACGGCAAGGACATTGTCTACCACCATTACTGCCACGTCGGGGTGGCGATCGGAACCGGCCGCGGACTCGTCGTGCCGGTGATCCGCCATTGCGAAAACCTTTCGCTGGCCATGATGGAACAGGCCATCGTCGACTACGTCAAAAAGATCAAGGAGAACCGGCTCGATCTGGCCGACCTCGAAGGCGGGACCTTTACCATCACCAACGGCGGGGTGTTCGGATCGCTTCTGAGCACCCCGATTCTCAATACGCCCCAGAGCGCCATTCTCGGCATGCACCGCATCGAAAAACGGCCGGTGGTCATCGAGGATGAAATCGTCGTGCGACCGATGATGTACCTGGCCCTGAGCTATGACCACCGCATCGTCGACGGCCGGGAGGCGGTGACCTATCTGCGGCGCATAAAGGAATTGCTCGAAAACCCGGAACGCATGATCGTGGAGATTTGACTCATGGCCCAGACGGAAACATTCGATCTTGTCATCCTTGGCGGCGGTCCCGGCGGGTATGTGGCGGCGGTGCGGGCGGCCCAACTCGGCCTGAGCGTCGCCTGCGTGGAAAAAGAGCCGCGCCTGGGCGGCGTGTGCCTGCGGGAGGGCTGCATTCCGAGCAAGGCGCTGCTGGATTCCAGCGAGTACTATTACCTTGCCGCCCATCGACTGGCCGAGCACGGCATCGAGATCGGCCGGGCGCGCCTGGACCTGGCGGCCATGATGGCCCGCAAGGACAAGGTGGTGGAGGAGTTGACCGACAACGTCCGCAAGCTGCTCGAACGCAACAAGATCCAGATCGTCCATGGCGTGGGCCGCCTGGCGGGTGCGGACCGCGTCGAGGTGGAGAGTCCCGGAGAAAAAGGCCGGACGCGGACCCTGGCGGCAAAGTCGATCCTGCTGGCGACCGGCAGCGAGCCGGTGTCGGTCCCGGGCCTCGACTTCGACGGAAAAAATATCGTCAGCTCCACCGAAGCCCTGCGGCTGCCGGCCGTCCCCAAACGGCTCGGCATCGTCGGCGGCGGCTACATCGGCCTGGAGCTGGGCTCGGTCTGGGGGCGGTTGGGCGCCGAGGTGACGGTCATCGAAATGCTGCCGCAAATCGCAACCGCCCTGGATGGCCAGGTGGGCAGAACCCTGCAGCGCATTTTAAAGAAACAGGGCTTCGACTTTCGTTTGAAGACGACGGTGACGGGTGCCAAGGCCGGCGCCAAGAAAGTGAGCGTGACCATCGAAGCCGGCGACAAAAAGGAAACTCTCACGGTCGACAAGCTCCTGGTGGCCGTCGGCCGTCGGCCCCTGACCCGTGGCTTGGGGGTGGAGGAGGTCGGCGTGGAAACCGACGGCAAGACCGGCACGGTGGTCGTCACCGAGAAATTCGAAACGAGCCGGACGGGCATCTTCGCCATCGGCGATCTGGTCGCCGGCCCCATGCTGGCGCACAAGGCATCGGCCGAAGGCATCGCCGCGGTGGAGGGCATCGCGGGCCTGCCGGGCGAGGTCAACTACGATGCCATCCCCGCCATCATCTACACGGCGCCCGAGGTGGCCGGCGTGGGGATGACCGAAGAGCAGGTCAAACAGCGCGAGATTCCCTACCGCGTCGGCACCTACCCCTTCACCGGCGCCGGTCGCGCGCGCTGCCTGGCGGAAACCGACGGTTTTGCCAAGGTGATCGCCCACAAGAAAACGGATCGCATTCTGGGCATCCACATTCTCGGCGCGCGGGCCTCGGAAATGATCGCCGAGGGGGTGCTGGCAATTGAATTCGGGGCTTCGGCCGAGGATGTCGCCCGCACGGTGCACGGCCATCCGACGTTTTCAGAGGCGCTGATGGAGGCCGCCGCGGCCGCTTCCGCTTAAACGGTTGAGTCAGTTTGGTCGATTAGGGCAGTTTGTCAGTTAGTCGGTTGAGCCGGATGGCAGCCTTAATAAAAAAGATAAACCCCTTCAACTGACAATCCGACTCAACTGACAAAACTGACCCAACCGATTAGATGGCGCTGGAGTCCGGATGAGCGGGTGCGGAGCGGCTGACTGTTTCGCAGGGGCGAAAAATCTTTCGCCCCTATCCGGCGTCTTGGGCCGGATTCTGTGTCGAAGGCGTAAAGTAAGTCCTTGGGTAGGGGCACGGCGCGCCGTGCCCCTACGGCACGTTGCTGGCGAGTTTTAGTCGCGCTGCGCACCCGCCCGTCCAGGCGGATTTTGTAGATCATTTTTCCACTATTCCATCCTTCCAACATTCCATCTGGTTTTGTGAAATCCTAGCCGATGTCGGGTTGCGCTTTGCTCAACCCAACGAGCTACAACATTTGAACCCAGAACCCTGAACCTGCATTCGATTCCATTTTTGTATTAAACGCGCCAGCCCCTTCTCAAACCTTACTCCTGGACCACTTCGGCCTTGTTGATCACCACCGGCTCCCGGGGCACGTCCTGGTGTGCGCCTTTGTTGGCGGTGGCGACCGCCTTGATCTTGTTGACCACGCCCTGGCCCTTGGCAACCTTGCCGAACACCGCGTAGCCCCAGCCCTGGGGGGTCTTGGCGGTGTGATTCAGAAAATCGTTGTTTTTGACATTGATGAAAAACTGGGCCGTGGCGCTGTGGGGGTCGGACGTTCGGGCCATGGCGACCGCATAAGCGGTATTTTTGAGCCCGTTGTCGGCTTCGTTTTCGATGGGGGTGCGGGTCGATTTTTCGCTCATGTCACCGGTCATTCCGCCGCCTTGGATCATGAATCCGTCGATGACCCGGTGAAAGATGGTGCCGTCGTAGTGGCCCGCTTTCACATACTCCAGGAAATTGGCGACGGTTTTAGGAGCTTTTGCTTCATCGAGTTCCAGAAAAATTTCACCCAGGCTGGTTTCAAGTTTTACCATGTCGTGTTGTCCTTCCGTTATTGATATTTCCGGTCAAATTCGGCAAAATCGCCGCCAATCACGCTTACGAATAAAAACAGCAGCTACTTGCAATTCGGATTTTTCGAGGCAGTGTACTGGTTTCTTATGAGATCAGACGGGGCGGCTAGCGGCAGGGATGAACCTTGAACCGTTAACCTTAAACCGTAAACCTTTGGTGGGCAATCACTTTCGCCGTTCTAAGCTGTCGCGACACTGTAAAGATCGCAGGCCGTCAAATTCCGGTCTCCCCCACTTATCGGATCGAAACGTAGCCGGTTTTCAGGCCGTTTTTCGAGAAAACGATTTGCCAGAGCTGGTTCCGCCCGGCCCGGAAAGCGCCGGCGCAGGAAAGCAGGTAATAGGTCCACATGCGGTAAAACCGCTGACCGTAGGTGTCCCGGATGCGATGCCAGTTTTTGGTGAAATTGCGGTACCATGCCATGAGCGTGCGGTCGTAGTGCGCGCCGAAGCTGTGCCAGTCTTCCAGAACGAAGAGCCCCTCGGCTGCGGTCGTGATCTGGCGGGCCGACGGCAGCATCGAATTCGGGAAAATGTACGTTGCGATCCAGGGGTCCAGCGAACGGCCCGACGTGTTTCCGCCGATGGTGTGGAGCAGGAAAAGACCGTCGTTTTTGAGGCAGCGGTGGACCACCTGCATGCAGGTACGGTAATTGGTCACGCCTACGTGTTCGAACATCCCGATCGATACGATGCGATCGAAGCTGTCCTTCAGATCGCGGTAATCCTGTAGCTCAAATGTCACGGGCAGACCGTTGACGCGCTGTCGGGCCAGTTCCAACTGTGCGCGCGACACCGTTATGCCGGTCATGCGCACGCCGTATTTCTCGGCGGCATAGATGGCCAGGCCGCCCCAGCCGCAACCGATGTCCAGCACCCGCATCCCCGGTTTCAGATCCAGTTTGCGACACGTCAGCTCCAGCTTGGCTTCCTGGGCCTGGTCGAGTGTGGCGGCCGATCGCCAGTAGGCACAGGAGTAATTCAGGCGCTTGTCGAGCATGATCGAAAAGAGGTCGTTGCCGGTATCGTAATGTCGCTCACCGATTTCGAAGGCCCGGGCATACCGCTGCGGATTGGTCAGCCGTGTTTGGAGTGCCGCCCACATCAAGGTTTTCGACTGGCACACCTTTTTGTCTATCCGCGCGCCCATGATCCGTGCGAAGAACTGATCCAAAGCCTCGCAGTCCCACCAGCCGTCCATGTAGCTTTCGCCGAGCGCCAGCGATCCGCCGGCCAGGACCCGCGGATAGAACTCGTCGTCGTGGACGCGGATGTCGAACGGCCGGTCGCCGTCGACCCGCACTCCGGCCTGATCCAGAAGGTCCCGCACCAGTCGCTTTTGGGCAGTGTATCGCACGACGCCGTCTCCGTTTTCGGTTGAAAGCGAAGATCCGCAAAGCCATATCAGCGGGCGAGAAAAAGAATCCTCCCTATGTCACCTTAAGTTTAGAGTGCCGGTTGTCAACCGGTGATGGGCACTAAAATAAACGGTTGCGGGTCACCGGTTTCGGGTGGCGAACCACCACAGCGCATGAAACAGGTTGTGCCGGTTCAGCCCGTTTGCCCTCTCGTAGGGGCCAAAAATTTTTCGCCCCTATCCGGAATCTTGGACCGGACCGATGTCGATGCCGTTCAAAGTCCAATTCTTGAAGCTGGATCAGACCTCGTGATTCAATGGTGGGCACCTGCTTTCGCACTCGCTAACGCGGCGGATCGCCGTCTTGCCAGGTGTGGATGGCCGCGAGAAACCGCTCTCCGTATTGGTCGGCCTTGCGTTCCCCGACGCCGGTAATCTGCAGCAGGTCTGCCCGTGTTTTCGGACGTCGGGCGGCCATTTCGGTGAGCGTCCTGTCATGAAAAATGACATAGGCCGGCAATTCCATTTCCCTGGCAATCTCGATGCGCACTTGGCGCAGATGATCCCAGAGGCTCATGGCGCGCTCATCCAGGGACGGCGGTGCCGGATGAGGTGCACTACTGCGGCCGCTTGCCGACGCTCTGACGGGTGCGGTGTCCTGACGGAATCGAATGGTCTGTGTGCCTTTTAGAAGCGGCCAGCTTTTGTCGGTCAATTGAAAACCGCCCTGGCCTTGCGGGTCCGCCGTCAGATACCCCGCGGCCATCAGCTGGCGAAACACGGACCGCCACTGACGGCCGGACAGGTCCTTGCCGACGCCGAAGGTCTTGATCCGGTCGTGCCTGAAGCCTTTTATGCGCGCGCTCGTGTTGCCGAGCAGCACCTCGGTCAGATACTGGGCCCCGAACCGCTGACCGGTTCGGTAGACGCCGGAAAGCGCCTTTTGGGCCGCGACGGTGCCGTCCCACGACGCCGTGCTCTCATTGCACGTGCCGCAATTTCCGCATGCCTCCGGCATCGATTCGCCGAAATACCTCAGCAGCACCTGGCGCCGGCATTCGGTGGTTTCGCAGTACCCCAGGAGGGCGTCGAGCTTCTGCTGCTGAACCCGCTTGAACCGTTCCTCGCCTTCCGAGCGGTTGAGCAGCTGGCGCGCCGAGACCACATCGGACAACGAGTACAGCATGCAGGCCTCCGCCGGTTCACCGTCGCGGCCGGCACGCCCGGTTTCCTGGTAGTAGGCCTCCATGCTCAGGGGGACATCGAAGTGGACCACGAATCTCACGTCCGGCCGATCGATACCGAGACCGAAGGCGATCGTGGCCACCACCACCAGGGCTTCCTCCCGCGCAAAGCGCTGCTGGCGCAGGTTACGCTCTTCGGAGGACAGCCCGGCATGGTAGGCAACGGCATTGACGCCCCGCTCCGAAAGCCAGGCCGCGATGTCATCCACGCGTTTGCGGCTGCGGCAATAAACGATACCGGTCCGGCCCGGGTGGCTCTTGGCGATGAAATCATGCAACTGGCGCTTGCCGTTTTCCTTGAGCAGCACACGATAGCAGATGTTCGGTCGATCGAAACTCGACACGAACTGCGCCGCCCGGTTTAAATCGAGCTTTTCCAGGATCTCCCGGCGGGTGGCGGCATCGGCCGTGGCCGTCAGAGCCAGGCGGGGGACTTTTGGAAAACGGCGGGTCACGGAGGCAATCTGAAGATACTCCGGACGAAAATCATGCCCCCACTGCGAGACGCAGTGCGCCTCGTCGATCGCAAACAGGGCCAGCGGAAAGCGGGAAAGAAACCGCTGGAACGCGTCGGACAGCAGCCTTTCCGGGGCAATGTACAGCAGATCGGTTTCACCTGCCAGCACCCGCGCTTCGACCTGCCGCGCGGCCTCGGGCGGCAGGCTCGAATTCAGAAAGTCGGCCCGGACGCCATTCTGGCGCAGCCCGGCCACCTGGTCCTGCATGAGGGCGATCAGCGGCGAAACGACGAGTCCCACCCCCGGGCGGATGAGGGCCGGGACCTGAAAACAAATCGATTTACCGCTGCCGGTCGGCATCAGGACAAAAACGTCCCGCCCGGCCAGGGCCTGCTCGATAACCTCGAGCTGAAGGGGCCTGAACGAATCGTAACCAAAAAATTTCTGCAGAGCGTGGTGCGGCGTCATGCAACTCCCATGTTTACTTTTCTTTCTTTTTTTCCAGCTTTTCTTTCTTTTTTTCCTTGGGGGTTTTGCTGGGCTTTTTCTTCGTATCTTTCTTGGTATCCCTAGATTTGGCCATTTTCTGCTCCCTGGGTGAGTCGCGCTATCGTCAATAACCGCCGGTTACGGATGAAACTGTATATCATAGGGCCCGCGCCGGGGTCAATTTCAAAATGGATTGTAATAGTTTTGTAAAACGGCATTATGGCCTTTCGATGTTCTCCGCTGTCGTCTAAGATACACCTGTATGACGATAACTTCCCACAACGATACCGGCAGCCAAAATCCGATTTTAAAGCCGTATAGGCTTCAAGATAATGATTTTGGCAAGGCCGGAGGCAGGAGGCTGTATAAGTCATACGCCGACGACCGATACCGGCAGCCAAAATCTGATTTTAAAGCCGTATAGGCTTCAAGATAATGATTTTGGCAAGGCCGGAGGCAGGAGGCTGTATAAGTCATACGCCGACGACCGATACCGGCAGCCAAAATCGATTTTAAAGCCGTATAGGCTTCAAGATAATGATTTTGGCAAGGCCTGAGGCAGGAGGCTGTATAAGTCATACGCCGACGACCGATACCGGCAGCCAAAATCTGATTTTAAAGCCGTATAGGCTTCAAGATAATGATTTTGGCAAGGCCTGAGGGAGGAGGCTGTATAAGTCATACGCCGACGACCGATAACACAGCCAAAATCATTATCTTGAAGCCTATACAAGGAGACATTATGGACAGCCACTATGTTCCACTTCACCCCAAAAAAACACGCGCCCGGGTTCTTCTGTGCAGCGTGTTCGGTCCGTTTTCACAGGATGATGAGTACGGCAGCCGCGCCGTCAACCCGATGGAACTCTACCACAATCAGGTCACGCGGGTTCAGGGCGCCTTTTCCCTGCGCATGTTTCATCGCTCCTTCTCTCTGACGATGCTCCAGGCCAACATCGATGCGCCCTGCACGGTTCTTGATTTCGCCGGTCTTGACCGCTTCGTTCGGGAACTCGAAGAAACGCCGTATGACGTCATCGGAATCAGCGCCATCATCCCCAACGTCGGCAAGGTCAAAAAGATGTGCGATCTGATCAGGCGCCACCAGCCGCAGGCCGCCATCGTGGTCGGCGGCCATATCTCCAACAAGGAACGGATCGGCGAGACGATCGACGCCGATCACATTGTCAAGGGCGACGGCATCAAATGGTTCAGGCGGTACCTCGGCCAGCGCCCCGATGCTCCGGTCCGCCACCCGGCAATCTATTCGGCTTTCGGTGCGCGCGCGATGGGTATCACCATGCGGGATAAGCCCGGCGACACGGCCGGTATCCTGATTCCTTCGGTCGGGTGCCCGGTGGGCTGTAATTTCTGTTCGACTTCGGCCCTTTTCGGCGGCAAGGGCAAGTTTCTCAATTTTTACGACACCGGAGAGGAACTCTTTGCCGTCATGGACCGGCTGTCGCGGGAACTTCGCACCCAATCGTTCTTCGTGCTCGATGAAAACTTCCTGCTCCACCGCAAGCGCGCCTTGAGGCTGCTGGAGTTGATGCAGGCAAAGCGGAAAAGCTGGTCTTTGTACGTCTTCAGCTCGGCGCGCGTAATCTGCTCCTACTCCCTGGAACAACTCGTGGGGCTCGGCATCGGCTGGATCTGGATGGGCATCGAGGGACAGGCCAGCGGTTACCGGAAACTCGAGGACGTCGATACCCGCGATCTGGTCAAACGCCTGCAAGGTCACGGCATACGCGTTCTCGGCTCTTCGATCATCGGCCTCGAAGAGCACCGGCCCGAAACGATGGACCGGGTCATCGAAGATGCCGTCGGCCACCAGACCGATTTTCACCAGTTCATGCTCTACACCCCGAATCCCGGGACGCCATTGTACGAAAAGCACCAGCAGGACGGCTCGTTGCTGAACGAGGAGGAATTTCCCGCCGCGGACGCCCACGGCCAGTACCGCTTCAATTACCGCCATGCTCACATACGAGACGGCCAGGAGGAGACGTTTCTGTTGAAAGCCTTCCAGCGCGATTTCGAAGTCAACGGTCCCAGCCTGGCACGCCTGATAAAGACTCTGCTGGCCGGCTGGCGGCGGTACAAGCACCATCCCGATGCCCGGATCAGGGCGCGATTCGAGCGCGAGGCGCAGCCGCTGCGATTTACGTATGCCGCGGCCGTCTGGGCCATGCGGAACTACTACCGCAGAGACAGGGCGATGTTTGGGAAGATGGACCGGCTCCTGAAGGATATCTGCCGGGAATTCGGCTATAAAACGCGCCTGGCGGCCCCCGTGCTGGGCCGGTTTGCTTATGGCAGACTGGTAAAAGAGGAAAAGCGGCTGAGGTCCGGCTGGCGATATGAACCGGAAACGTTTTACGAGAAAAACGCGGCGGCCAAGGCCCTGGAAGCTTCCGGCAAGGCGACGGCGCGCCAGAGCCGTGGCGAGAGGCACGCTGCTCCGGGTATTCCCGTCGTCTCGCCCCGGACTTGAAGCGGATCGGCTCCGGCCGATAACCGGACCGAAAATGGCGGGTCCACCTACCGTGAGAATGTGGATCCGCCATCGCGCCATATTATTTTTTTCCTCCTGAAATCCACCTGATATTCAAAATCCCGCAAAACGTTCATGCCGAGCAATCCGTGACGGTCTACGGACGGGTCCTTGTGCTCGATAATGCTCACCAGAACATTTTCCTTCTTCAGCGATCCTATCTTGATGTAGTCCAAATGGGCCAGGTTCGATGCGATAGGCCGTCCCTCGGCCGAGAACATGACCGCTGGTGTCATTTGCTGAATGGACAAGTCCTCGGCGATGTCGTGGTGCAGCACCGTCATCGACGCCCCGGTATCCAGAAGCAGCAATACCTTTATCTCCTTTGATCGGTAGCCCAGAATAACGGGCAGCAAAATCTGGTTGTTTCGAATGATGATGGCGGTCTCGACCCGGTCGACGCTTTGGTCGAGAGTCCTGTCATTTTCCCGGACATGTCTGGCGATGCTCTTTCTTGCCTCTAAATCGGTGTAAAACTTCTGCCGGCTTCCAATCATTATGAAGTTTCCGGTATGATCGATGCCCGTTTTATACGTTCCTTTTTCGCCCGGTTTAAACTCTGCCGCGGTATCCCGGCCGATGTACCAGCTGCCATACGTATCGGTCTGCAGAAAAACGCCGGCCTCATCCATGCCGATATAATAACTTCCTTCGGCGTGGAGCAGAGGGACGCCCCCGCAAGAAAAAAAAACAAGAATTAAAATTCTGCAAATAACCGATTCAGCTCGCATCGGGCAAGGTGATATCCTTCTGTACTTTGGCTTGAAGCAGAACTCCGTGGTCCTGCGGGTCGCTTATGCGTATGAAATTTACTGCGGGTTCTGCGTTCAGAGTTCAACGTTCAATGGTTTAACCGGTCCTGAACACGAAACCGGAACCGCCGCGATGACGGCTTGCCAATGCAAAAACCATGTAAAATATGTTTTTAATTTAAATGCAGTAAGTTAAAGAAAAGTGTGCGCCCGATAGAACACTATTGTGATGATTTGCTTACCCAAAAATAGAGAAATATTTTCTTATATAGTGCTTGATCGAAAGCTCCCCTGAACTGGCACATCCCCCCGCGGCTCTCCCGGCCCGCGGGGGAAGGAGAAAAAAGGTTCCGTCCAGACACTGTATAGTGCCTTTCCGCGATCTTTTTAGACACTCCTGTGTGTCCAAGTTCAAATATTTGGATTTTTTTAGCTGCGCAAGGACAGAGACAGAAGGCTTTGTTGTAATACGCCGACGATTGATACCGGCAGCCAAAATCTTTTTCGTGAAGCCTATGGCGGCACAAGAAAATGGAGTGGCGGATGGTCAAAATTCACCGGAAAGGGAAGTGTCTTCGACTGAGAATAAAATTACCGAAAGTAAAACGCCCGCCCCATAATTTCTGTGGTGTTTTTTTCACACCTCAGTTCAAGCCGCCTGGTTTTAACCGCTTTTTCAATGTGTCATGAATTTTGCACATTTTCCATTTCACTTTTTAGGTCACAGCGCACCGAGTAAACAGGTCACCTGGTTATCGCAACCAGAAGTAGCGACCGTAAATATTAAAATCCTGCTCCGGCTTTTGTGAAAGGCCCACGTCCCATCCGGTTCTTTCCCATCTGCTCGAGAGAAAAGGTGCCGGCATTCGGCATATTTTTCTCTTCCTGTGGCGGCTCGAAAGACTGCTGATTTAGAGCCTTGAGCCATCGGGAGATTGAATCTCCTGAATGTATGAAAAATAAGTCCTTCGTTTAAAACGTTTCCGTAGGGAAATGTTCAGGCCGGCTTGCGGTCAACACTATCCGCGTTCGGTCTATATAAAAAATTTGCGATCACCGATCATGGTTTCTGGCAGGAACTGTGAAGAAGAGGCGCAACGGGTAAATACGCCGCCGCTTAGCTCCTGGCTTGTCATGGTCGCATTCGAAGGGGTTATTTTCACGTGGCAAAAAGGCCATCCGTATTTATTGTACTCCTCATTTTATTCTGTGCTGCCGGCCTGATCGTCTGGGACATTCACCATCCCGGATTTTTTTCAACCGGAGGTCCGGCGATTCAAAAAAGAATTTCCTATGGTTTTACCCTCCAAAACATCTCCGGTCACCTCGTCGAGCACGCCGAACTCCGCGTTACCTCGCCGAGACCGGAAAGCCCGACGCAACGTCTTCAGAAAATCCATTCTTCGCATCCGTACGAGGTCGAGCGCGACTGCGAAGGCAATGTTATTTTCTGTTACACCTTCGACAAAATTCCCCCCCATGCGACCAGAATCATAACTCTGAAAGCGGATTTGCTGATGCAAGCGATGCAGAAGCGCGACCCGAGCGGAGAAGACGAAGTCTATCTTGCTGAAGAGCGGTTTGTCGAAGTCGATGATCCGCATATCCGGCGGCTGGCCCGTTCTCTTAATTCAGGCGGTGCCCTGGCCACCGCCGAAAACATATTTCAGTGGACGGTCAAAAATATCCGCTACGCGAGCTATGTCAAAAAGAACCGCGGTGCATTGGCAGCCTTACAGACACGGCAGGGAGACTGCACCGAAATGACGCAACTTTTTGTCGCCCTTTGTCGCGCGGCCGGCGTGCCGGCGCGAGGTGTCGCCGGCTACCATTGCCCGGAGAGTGGCTTGATAGAGCCGGCGCAATATCACAACTGGGCCGAATTTTATGCCGAGGGCGGCTGGCGGCTCTGCGACCCACAAAGACGAGTTTTCATGCAAGAGACCGATGACTACGTCGCTCTCAAGATTATCCGCCATCCAACCGCGGCACGGGCTTACGGGTTCGATCGTTTTCATGTGGTCGGCGACGGCGTGGTTGGTCGCATGAACTTTTAGAGCATACATTTTATCGATTCGAATTCGACGGAGGAAAGAAGATGGGAAGACATTTGATCGGCGAGAAATCCCGTTTGGTTTTGATGGCATGCGGCGTGGTTATCGCTGCCGGTCTCGGATCGAGTCTGACTCTCTCGCCGCTTGCAGCGGCCGACGATAGCGTCTGTGCCCAGGTCAAGATCGAGGTCAAGCAGGAACTGGCCCTGGAGCGTCAGGCTTTCGAAGCCCACATGCACATCAGCAATGGCCTGGCGCATCTTGCGCTCGAAGATATTGCGGTCGAGGTATCTCTCGCCGACGAGAACGGCATTCCGGCTCCTGGCAGTGCGGACCCCGGCAGCGCCGGGGCGCTATTTTTCATCCGATTGGATTCCATGGAAAACATCGACGATGTCTCGGGTTCCGGCAGCATATCCCCCGCAACTGCGGCCGATATCCGCTGGCTTATCATACCGGCCCCCGGAGCCTCGGAGGGGCTGCAGCAGGGCAAGCTCTACTACGTCGGAGCCAAACTCACCTACACCATTGGCGGCGTGGAAAACGTCACCACGGTGACACCGGATTACATCTTCGTAAAACCATTGCCCAACCTGGCGCTCGATTACTTCCTGCCGCGTGACGTCTTCGGTGACGACGCCTTTACAACGGCCGTCGAACCACCGGTTCCCTTTTCATTAGGCGTAAGGGTCAGGAACATTGGCGGTGGAGCTGCCGCAAGCCTCAAAATCGACTCGGCCCAGCCGAAGATCATCGACAACACGCAGGGACTTCAAATCGGATTCGCCATCGACGGCAGCGAGGTCGACGGCAATGCCGCGACCAACAGCCTGCTGGTGGATTTTGGCGACATAAAACCGGCCGGTGTCGCGACAGCCCGCTGGATCCTGTCCTGCACTCTTTCGGGGCAGTTTATTTCTTTCGATGCACGGGTGTCGCATTCCGATGAATTGGGCGGGGAGCTGACATCTCTGATCAAGCCGGAAAACATACACACCCACACGCTGGTGCGGGACGTTTTGGTGGACCTGCCCGGCCGTGATCGCGTGCGGGATTTTCTGGCTCGGGACGATGACGTTCTCCGGGTCTATGAAACCGACAACGCCGATTCTTCGGTACGGGACCATTCGGCTATAAGCAGCCTCGTGTTTCTTGACCGGGACGGTGAACGGTTCCGCTATGCACTGCAAACGCCGATTACGTCCGGATTCACATTTGTCAGGTTGCCGGACCCCGGCGGCGGACGCAAGGTGATTGCCGCGACACGGCGCAGCGACGGAAAAACAATCAAGCCGGAGAACATCTGGCGCTCGAAAATCCGAAACGGCCAGGGCTGGGAGCACTTCATCAACCTGTTCGATGTCGACACCACCGGTGTGTACAGCCTCGTGCTGGCCGATTCGACGGTTCTGCCCCAGGCGCCAGTGCTGGACGTCATCTCCGAGCTCAGCGGCGTCGAGAACCAGCGTCTGACTTTCCAGGTTTCGGCCAGCGATCCCAACGGCACCGTCCCGTCACTGGCAGCCGAACAGCTGCCGGCCGGCGCGGTTCTGACCGATCGGGGCGACGGAACCGCCGTTTTCAACTGGACACCCTTCGTGGGCCAGGCCGGCCGCTACGAGATCGTCTTCACGGCCTCCGACGGCGCACTGACTGCGACACACCGGACGGCGGTCACCATTAACTCCGTGCGTGACAGCGACGGCGACGGCCTGCCCGATGCCTGGGAAATGCAGCATTTCGGCGGCCTGGCGCGCGACGGGTCCGATGACTATGACGGCGACGGGATATCCGATCTCTTGGAATTTCTGCTTGGCTCCGATCCCGCCGCCGGCGATCATGCGCCCACAATGCCGGTGATCGAAGCACCTGTCTACGGGTCCGAGGTGGCGACGCTGCAGCCGCGGCTGTTGGTGGTCAACAGCAGCGACGCGGACGGGGACAGTCTTACCTACCAGTTCGAGCTGTACGCGGATCCCGGGTACCGCGAACTGGTGGCGAGCGAAGAAGGTCTGCCGGAGGAAGAGGAAACAACAGGTTGGGCGGTTCCGGTGGAATTGACCGAAAACTTCGGCTACCACTGGCGGGTACGCGCCACCGACGGGTACAGCTTCAGTCTGTGGTCCTACGGCGCGTTTGTGGTCAACTGCGCCAACGATCCTCCCGGCGAATTTTCGATCAGCCGCCCTCGTGACGGCGCGCTGGTCGATACGGTTCGCCCCTTGCTGGAGGTGACCAACAGCCTGGATCCGGATCCGGGGTTATTGACTTACGGCTTCGAGGTATACGCGGACAGCGACCTGACCACGCCGGTGGCCTCGGCGATTGGCATTCCGGCCGGTTCGGCGGGGATCACGATTTGGGGTCCGGGAAAAGACCTCACCGACGGTGTGACTTACTACTGGCTGGCGACGGTTTCCGACGAACTCGACGTGCGCTCAGAAACCGCCGTGGGGTCATTTACGGTCGATCTGTTCCACCCGGCGCCCCCGTCTCCCGCGATCATCTCACCTCCGGCGGGAATGAAAATAACGGCGACGGATATCGGGCTCACGGTCGCCAATGCAAACCACAGCGCGACCCTTTCCTACTTCTTCGAGCTGGACGTCGAAAAATCCTTTAACAGCCCGTTCAAGGTGGTCTCGACGGCGATATCCGCCGGAGCCGGCGACATCACCACCTGGCCGGTTGCGGGCCTTGCCGACCATACGCGCTATTTCTGGCGGGTGAGGGCAAGCGACGAAATGGCTGACAGCGGTTGGACCACCGGTGATTTTTTTGTCGGTACGACCGACGAAATGCCGCCCGTTCCAACGGTTCACAACCCCGGTGACCGGGCTTGGGTGAACGTGTCGACACCCGGGCTCTCGGCCAACCCGCTTTTGGAACCGGACGGCGGCACCCTCACCTACCGGTTTGAAGTTTACACCGATGAGGCGCTGATGAATCCGGTCTGCCAGGGCATTTCCACCGTCGGCCGTTGGAGCGTCCCGGCCGAGTTGACCGACAACACGCACTACTTCTGGCGGGTGCGGGGCGAGGACGACGACGGCGCCGCAGGCGACTGGACCGTGCCCTGTCCGTTCTTTGTGCATCTCGACGATGCCGACGAGGCGCCGCAAATCGACATCCTTGCACCGGCCGAGGCGATTTTGACCAACGCCGACAACCTGGTGATCCAATGGCAGGACAGCGATCCGGACAGCAGCGCGCGGATCGCGCTTTACTATGACAGGGATACAGAGGGAGCCGATGGCGAGCTGATCGCAGGAGACATAGCGGAAGACCCGGACGGCGCGGCCGACAGTTACAGCTGGGACACCACCGCCGTTGAAGGCGCCTTCTACCTTTATGCGACCATCGCCGACGAAAAGAACAGCATAACGGTGTACAACCCCGTGCCGGTGATCATCGACCGCACACCGCCGGATATGACGATTACTCCTCCCGGGGGTGGATACGACGGCGCTTTGAGCGTAACGCTCGCGACCGATGAGGCCGCGGATGTTTACTACACTCTGGACGGCAGCCAACCGACGACGGCCGCAGAGCGCTACAGTGCTCCGATCGACATCGCGGCGAGCGCCGTCCTGAAATTCCTGGCCGTCGATGCCGCCGGCAACATCGGACCCGTTCTGTCCGAGATCTACGAGATCGGTCCCGCCCGCCTTTCGGTCAAGGTGGGTACCGACCGGGATCGAATCCTCCCTGGCGTCAGAGTCTACGTTTTTACCGCAGCCGGATCATACACCGGTAAGGCCGGAACGACAGACGCCGCCGGCACCGCATCCTTCGATCCCGCCGATTTTACGGCCGGTGGCTACAAAATGCGCGTCGATTATTTGGGCAATCGGTTTTGGTCGCCGCCATTTTCTCTTCCGGAAGACTTGCGGCCGGAGGTCGTCATAGAAGAAGAAACGGCCGAATTGACGGTGAGGTTCGCCGGCAGCGTGGCCGAAGGCGTCAAGGTGTACCTCTTTTCGGCCGAAGGCGGGTACCTTGGAATTTTTCACACTACCGATCCCGGCGGGAATGTCTCTTTCAACCTGCCCGTCGGAGTGGCCTATTCCTTCCGGGCCGATATCCTCGGCACCCGTTACTGGAGTCTGGCCAACAGCATCACCGGTAATGGTACCAACCAGCTGACCCTCGACGCCGGCGGCGGCCGTCTCCGCATCATACTTCAGGAAGATGAAGAAACCCGCATGCCGGGCATCAGGCTCAACCTGTTTAACCAGGACGGCAATTATCTCGGCCGGTATCGCACCACGTCATCCGACGGCACGGCTGAATTCGCGGTTCCGGCCGGGACCTACTCGGTGCGGGCCGATTATCTCGGTTACCGGTTCTGGAGCGATGAAACCGTCATGACAACCGACACCGCCCTTGCGTTCGTGATTCCTCATCGGGATGTGGCCGTCGCCGTCAACGGCATTTATCGGAGCGCAGTCGATCCGCTCCATGGAATAAAGACTTATTTGTTCACCGAGGCCGGAGCCTATCAAGGGTTGTATCAGGCGACCGACCCCGACGGAAAAGTCACCTATCATCTGCCGCAGAGGCCTTACAGGGTGCGGGCCAACCATCTTAGCCACCAATACTGGAGCGAAGCGTTTTCCTGGGACGATCCGGCTGTGTTTGCCGCGCCGGAGATCTCCATCGCCATGGCCAAAGCCGAGGTAAGCGTCACCGGGGGCGGATTTCCGGTGGCCGGCGAAAAGGTGCACGTGTTCTCGCCGGCGGGTTCATATCTTGGCCTCGTTCAGACCACCGATCCGGACGGCAAGGTATATTTCCACCTGCCGGCGGAAAGTTATGACTTCAGGGCCGACCACCTGGGGAGCCGGTACTGGAGCGGCGATAAAGTTCTCGTGGCCCACCAAGTCAATCCCGTCAACATCTCCACCGGTGGGGGCAGCTTCACCGTCTCGGTTACTCGCGGCGGCGGCGCGCCGCTGAGCGGGGTCAAGTGCTACGTCTTCGGCGCGCAAGACACCTATCTCGGCCTTTACGGGTCAACCGATGCCGAAGGCCGGGTCGCCTTCGATCTGGCGGACGGAAGCTATCGGTTTCGAATCGATTACCTGGGCGGCCAGTTCTGGAGTGCGATAGCGAGCATACCCGACACGCTTTCGATCGGCCTCGACATCCCGCACGAGACAATCGAAGCGGCGGTACAAACCGGCTATGGGCCGCCTGCGGAAGTACGCGTCCACCTGTTTGCCGAGAGCGGAGCATACCTCGGAGTTTACCGGCAAACCGATACGGCCGGCCGGGCGTGCTTCGATTTGCCGGTGGGCCGCCGGTACACGTTCAGGGCCGACATCCTCAACAATTCCTACTGGAGCAGCGTGACGGAAATTGGCGGTGGATCGGGCAATACCGCAACCATTGCGGCTGGAGGCGGCCGATTGCGGGCCGTGGTGCAAGAGAGCGATGCGATGCCGCTGCCCGGGGTGCCGGTGTATCTGTACGATGTCGACGGCGGGTATCTGGGTTTGAAATCATCGACCGACGCGGCCGGTGCCGTCTTTTTCGACGTGCCGGGCGGCAGGTATCGGCTGCGCGCCGACATTCTGGGGTATCAATTCTGGCAGAGAGACATTTCGGTTACATCTGACACCGACGCCACCTTGGCCGTCACGCATAATCCGGTGGAGGTCACGGCCGCGGGGGAATTCCAGGATACTGTCCAAGGCCTTGCAGGTTTGAAGGTCTATCTTTACAGCCCCACCGACAGTTATCTGGGAATCGACAGAACCACAGGGCCCAATGGCAAGGTCGTCTTCGATCTGCCGCAGAAGGACTACAAGGTGCGGGTGGACTACCTGGGCAGCCGGTATTTCTCGCGTCTGTTCAACGGACAGGACACGAGCGTTCGTATACCCATGGCCGATGCCGCCATTACCGTCAGCGGAGCGGGATTCCCGCAGGCAGATCGAAAGGTTTACGTTTACTCCGACACCGGGGCTTACCTGGGCCTGAGCCAGGCCACCGCCGGTGACGGCAAGGTGACCTTCCGCCTGCCCGCCGGCACGTACAGATTCCGCGTGGATCATCAAGGCAGCCAATTCTGGAGCGGGCCGCAGGTCATCGAAAGCGGCTGCGTGAATCCGGTCGTTCTTTCCGTGGGCGGCGGCTCTTTCAAATTCACCGTGGATGGAAGGGCCGGTGTGCCTCTCGTCGGGGCCAAATGCAGCGTTTTTACCGGAAGCGGGTCCTATGTCGGGCTGCAAGGGGCCACGAATGAGTCTGGTCAGGTTTTCTTCGATCTGTCCGAGGGCGTTTATAGGTTCCGGGTTGACCATTTAGGCTACCAGTTCTGGAGCGGTGAGTACAACACTGGTGAGACCCTCGCGGGCGCGCTCGATCTCAATGAGCAGGAGGTAACGGTCACGGTCGAGGGACGCTACTTGAGCACGGCGCCGCTCAACGGGCTGAAAGTGTACCTCTTCACTCCGGCCGGCGCTTACCTGGGACAGCAGGCAGTGACCGATAATCACGGCCAGGTTCGGTTCAGCCTGCCCAACCAGGACTACAAGGTCCGGGTCGACACCCTCGAAAACCATTTCTGGGCGGAGGCTTTTAATCAGGCTGGTACCACTTTGATCATTTCCCAAGGCAAGGCCATCGTGCAGGTCATGCGGAATGGGGCGGCGGTCGATGGCGCCAGGATTTATCTCTTCAGCGAAAACGAGGCATATCTCGGCAGGTCAGAAACAACGTCTGCGGAAGGCAAGGCTGAATTCATCCTTCCCAACCGTTCGTTCAAGTTCCGGGTGGACCAAGGCGCAGACCAGGTCTGGAGCGATGCTGTAACGGTCCCGTCCGGAGCAGGCATAGGGGTAACGGTCAACCTCGACTAAAGTGAATCAAGTAACGACAAAAGAAAAAGGCCCCGCTCTATATGAGAGTAACAGTACGTGAATTTAATACCCACGACCAATCGTAAAGTACTCCCCTCCCCTCGCGGGAGGGGCAGGGGGAGGGGGACAAACAACCAAATGACAAGTACCCTCACAAAACACGCGAAAGCTCTCAGAAAAAATCCTACGAAAGCAGAAACCGTGCTGTGGAGCAAACTAAAAGCCAGACAACTATATGGCCTGAAATTCAGAAGGCAGCAACCGATCGGACAACTTCATCGTCGACTTCGCCTGCTTCGAAAAACGGATCGTCATCGAACTCGATGGCGGCCAACATGCGATCACCAAATGCAAAGACATTGTCAGAAATAAATGGCTTGCTGATGAAGGATTCACGGTACTGCGGTTCTGGAATAATGATGTGTTCGAGAATCTGGATGGTATCACTATCAGTGATAAGACAAAAATGTTTAGCGGGCGCTTTTTCCTGCCCATTTCCCTCCCCTAACCCCTCCCATAAAGGGAGGGGATAAGTGAATGGGAGCGGAGAAAAAAAGACCGTCGCCCTGAACCGAAACAGTTTGATCCGGAACCATTAGCCATGAAAAAACGAGAACTGAACCAATACCTCATTTTCCTGATGATCGTTCTGCTGCTGTCTATACCCGAGCACGGTACGGCGGATGAAAACGCTATAGATGGCAAATTACCGCAAGAAATGATCGAAAGATCACAGATCGAACCGGATTATTCCCTGGCCGTCACCGCAAAAGAGCTTCTCAACCAAACCAAAAGTAACGAAATGGTTTTGGTAGATATCCGCAGTCCGGTGGAGTTTGAGCGCCTCCGGATCCCCGGCTCCATCAATGTAACGCTCTACGCCATCAAGACCAAGGCCTTTCTCAAGACGCAGCCGTTCGTGTTGGTGAATGCCGGCTTCCAGTGGCGGGATCTCGAAAACGAATGCCACCGCTTGCAGAAAAACGGCTTCGAGCCGGCGATTCTCGTTGGCGGCTTGGTGGCATGGCATAGCGAAGGCGCACCGCTTGAAGGTGATCGGCTGCTGATCACGGCCTACAGAGAAGTTTCTGCCTATATTTTTTTCCATGAAAAAGATTACGTAAATATAAAGGTTGTTGATGTCTCACCAAAGCCATCACCCGATTCCCAAAAACTGTTTCCCGGAAACGTTCACGTAAACAACATTGAAAGCCTATTGAAGCATGTCAAACGAAAAGATCCAGGATACCGCATCCTGGTTCTATTTAATGAGCATAGTGACCCAGATGAAAAGTTCGAAAAGGCCCTTAAAAAGGCCGGAATTTCCAATGTATTCTGTCTTGAAGGCGGCTTGAACGGCTACCGAAGATTTTTGAAAAACACCGCCCTTTCGTTGAAATCAAAAAAAGAGCGGATTGTCACCTTGGGCGGGTGCAATACCTGCGGCCAGGTAAATCAGGAGGAGCAAAACATTAACCCCAGACCCATTGATTAAAGGTTTTTTAAAACACGTTTTGTAATCTTTACCCTCTCTCCCCGTGGGAGAGGGCAGGGTGAGGGGGATAAAATAGACTCCTTTCATTACTGAAAGCTGGGAATCTAAAGAACAAGATACAACTATCTGGAGAAAGAGAAGAAAATAATTGAGCGGAGAGGAAAAATAATGTGCTACCTGAACCGGAAAAATCGTAAAAAAGTCAGTCATCACCAGATTTCAAAAATAGCAGGCTTTAAACCGCTAAAAAATTCCCCCCCTATTTGCCTCCAGTTAGCAGTTATCCTTATTTCCCTGCTTGTTTTGTCGAGCTATTCGCTCGCTGATACATTTGTCAGCGGCAACATCACCTCGGACACAACATGGACGGTTGATGGCAGTCCATACATCGTCACAAGTGATGTAACCGTTTACCATACCAGCCGTACCAGCGGTGATTATGTTCGACGGCTGACGATAGAGCCGGGTGTCGAGATTAGGTTTAATCCCGGAACAGGATTGTACATCGGTAAGGATTACAGCGGCTCATACGGCTACTACGGAGCACTCAGTGCTCAGGGTACAGAAGCAGCCCCCATTATATTTACATCCAACTCGACCAGCGCCCTGCCGGGCGATTGGAAAGGCATTTATTTTCGCAATCCATCAAAAGACTCTGAGGACCTTCTTGGGCACTGCGTTGTCGAATTTGCCGGCCATACACACGGTGCGAGTATATTTTTAACAAGTGCATCACCGACGATAAAAAATTGCATCTTTCGATACAGTGGGTCACACGGAATTTATATTGATAACGGTTCATCTCCACTAATCCAAGACAGCATGTTTACGGGAAATGCGGACAGCCCGATGAGCATTCATCCCAACCAGGTTCATAAACTCAGCGGTATAACGGGCGCCGAAAACGGTAAGAACGCCATAGAGGTCAGGGGCGGCGATATAACCGCAAACGTCACCTGGGTCAAGCAGAGTTTTCCTTACGCAATCATCGGAGATGTAACCGTTTACCATACCAGCCGCACCCACGGTGATTATGTTCGGAGGCTGACGATAGAGCCGGGTATCGAGATTAGGTTTAATCCCGGAACAGGATTGTACATCGGCAAGGATTACAGCGGTTCCTACGGATACTATGGAGCGCTCAGTGCACAAGGGACGGAAATTGAGCCAATTGTTTTTACCTCAAATGCGTCCGTTCCATCTTTCGGGGATTGGAAGGGTATCTATTTTAGCGATCCAACAAAGGACGATCTCACTGTTCTTGACAACTGCATCATCGAATACGGCGGCAGCACGGATACGAATAAAAGCAATTTGCATGTCAGTGGTTCCAATCCGACGATCAAAAACAGTACTATCCGATATAGCAGTGGTTCTGGCCTTTTTCTGATGTCCGCAGCACCTGTGATTGAGAAAAACTTGATCAATGAAAACAGCGGTGACGGGATCAGTGCCGATAGCAATTCAAGTGCACTGATAAAGGAAAACACATTAAACAACAACGGCGGAGCAGCAATAATTGTATCCGCTAACAGCGCAAGCAGAGTAAATGGGAACTTTGGTTCTGGCAACGGTCAGGACAGGATCATGATCAGGGGTGGAAACATTACAGCTTCTGGTATCTGGACTTTGCAAGCTTTTCCGTTTGTCGTAATCGGCGACATAACAGTCTATCACACGTCTCGAAGCCACGGTGAGTATGTTAAAACACTGACGTTAAAGCCGGGGGTAGAGGTTCGATTTAATCCTGGCACAGGCTTATACATCGGCAAGGATTACAGCGATTCGTACGGTTACTATGGAGCGCTCGATGCTCAGGGAACAGCGGCGAACCCTATTGTGTTTACTTCTAATTCGGATACTATTTCACCTGGAGATTGGAAAGGCATTCATTTTAGGGACACGACTAAAGACAATATCACTGTTCTTGATAATTGCGTCATCGAATACGGCGGCTCGACAATGGAAAAAAAGCGAAACATATATTGTGGTTCAGCGCATCCAACGATTCGGAACAGCGCGGTTCGCTTTAGCAGTGGCGTTGGGATATACCTTGAGTCATCCTCACCGCTGGTGGAAGGTAGCACTATCTCCAAAAACGAGGGAGACGCCGTATTCGCCGATGGATCGTCCAATCCGCGTGTCAAGGACAACACAATCGATCAAAACAAGGGTGCAGCGATTCGAATACGGGCAGCAAGCGTTTACAGGGTTACTGGTAGCATGGGAGGAAACAACATTGAGAATCATATAGCCGTAATCGGAGGAAACATAACCAGCAGTGGGACTTGGACGAAACAGGCTTTTCCTTACATTGTTACAGGCGACATAGCAGTTTATCACACATCACGCAGCCACGGTGAACATGTCCAAACACTGACAATAGAGCCAGGTGTTGAGATTCGGTTTAATTCTGGTACAGGTTTGTATGTCGGCAAGGAATATAGTGGTTCATATGGATACTACGGAGCACTCGATGCAAAGGGAATGCCGGAGACTCCTATCATTTTCACTTCAAACTCGACGAGCGCAGTACCGGGCGATTGGAAGGGTATTTGGTTTCGAAATACGACCAAAGATGACCGGACTATTCTCGAAAACTGCGTCATTGAATATGGAGGGTCAACTGCTGATAATAGTAGGAATATTTACTGTGATTCAGCGCATCCGGCCATTCGCAATTGTTCTATTCGTTTGAGCGGCGGTTCCGGTATTTACCTGAAGTCGTCTTCACCGACGGTAGAGGGCAATTTTATATCGATGAACGATGGAGACGGGATATTTGCGGATGGCGGCTCAAACCCGCTTTTAAATGGCAACACGGTCGACCAGAACGGCGGCACAGCAATACGAATTCGTGCCACCAGTGTACACAGAGTAATTGACAATACGGGCGCAGGTAATGGTGAAGATTGCATAAAAGTAAGCGGTGGAAATATAAACAGCAGCGTAACTTGGTCAAAACAGGGTTTTCCTTATTTTGTTACCGGAGACATCAACGTTTACCACTCTTCACGTAGCCACGGTGAGCATGTCCAGAAACTAACATTAGAACCGGGTGTTGTAGTCCAGTTTAATCCAGGAACCGGTATTTACATCGGAAAAGATTACAGCGGTACTTATGCTTACTACGGAGCATTCAATGCGCAGGGTACAGCGGCGACGCCTATCTTGCTCACATCCAATTCGACTAATACCCTTCCAGGAGAGTGGAAAGGTATCTATTTTCGAAACCCCACAAAAGATACCCAAAGCCTTATCGAACACTGCATCATAGAATTCGCCGGTCACACCAACAACGCCAACATCTATCTCAACAACGCCAAGCCCACACTCCAATACAACACCATCCGCAACAGCAGCCACTCGGGAATATATGTAAACGGCAGCGGCAGCAACGGCGCATCTATCAATTGCAATAACCTGAAAGACAACCACTACGGAGTTTACACCGTAAACGACGCCCGGCCGGCGATCACCGGCAATAATTTTCTGCGCAATCTCAGCGCCGGGGTCTACAACGCCGGCGGCGCTGCGGTGGTGGCGGAGAGCAACTGGTGGAACGACCCTAACGGCGCCGATTTCAACGGTGATGGGACCGCCGGCAATGTCGATTCCATCCCCTGGTTGACTTCGGTGAGCGACTGCGTCAACGCTCCACCGACCAACACACCGCCCTTTGCGCCCAAGAATCCCACCCCGGCCAACGGCGCGGTGCGTGTGCCGGCTATCGACGGCATTGTCACCGTCAGCTGGCTGGGCGGCGATCCCAATCCGTGGGATGCGGTGACCTACGATCTCTACTTCGGCACTGCGGCCGAGAACCTCCTCATTCTTTACACCGATACCGATGCCACTTCCGCGCAGTTGACCGGTCTTTTGACCGGTACCACTTACCACTGGCAGGTCGTCGCGCGGGACAACACCGGTGCGGAAACTTCGGGACCAGTCTGGCATTTCACCACCGACGGGCCGCCGTCCGACCTGGTGGTCGCGAGCCTTACCTGGACTCCTATGGAGAGCCTGGCCGCCGGGCAGGCCATCACTTTTACCGCCACCATCACCAATTCCGGCAGCGGCCCCGTGGTGGACGCCTTCCAGGCAGAGTTCAAGATCGACGGAGCTTCGATTGGTATCGCTTCTGCCGGCAGCATCCTTCAGGTGGGCGAGAGCGTTCAGGTAGTAAGGTCCTGGACGGCCAAAGCCGGAGATCACACCGTCGCGGTCACCGCCGACAGCGGCAACAAGGTGACCGAGTCTGACGAGTCCAACAACAGCCTGTCACGCACTCTGCCGACCATCATCGATCCGACACCGCCTGATCTGACCGGCAGCGTCCCCGCCGACGGCGCATTCGCGCAGACGATCAATCAGATCCGCTTTACGCTCGTCGATCAGTATGGCAAGGTTGACGATGCGGCGGTTATCGCAAGTGTCACTGTGCTCAGCGGCGGCCAGTCGGTGAACGGCGCGGTGGCCGAGTCCAACGACCAATTCACCTTTGTGCCTGAGACCGCTCCCCTGCCGGACGGCCTTTACCAGGTTGCGTTGACAGCGGTGGATGTGTCCGGCAATTCAAAGGCCTGCAGTTTCGCCTTCACCGTGGATCGACTGCCGCCGGCGCCCCCGGTCATCACCGGCGGAACGGTCGTTACCGGTCTGATCCAACCGCGCCCCTTCGACAACAGATCCAACAAGGCGGTCATCACCTTGACGGGAACCCGTGAAGATGACACCAGCATCTGGATCGACAACATCCGCAAAGTCGATGTCGGCAGCGGCGACTGGCCGGTGGCCCTCAACCTGCCGCAGGGAGCCAACGCCCTGGAGATTTGGGTTCAGGATACGGCCGGCAACCGCAGCGACTCGGTCTGGGTGGATGTGCTGATCGATTCGGTGCCGCCGTCGATTACGTCGACTGGGCCGGAAAACGACAGCTTTCTCAATGTGTCGCCGGGCACCGTGGTGATCGGCTATTCCGAAACCACGACCTCTTTGGATCTCGATGGCAGCATCCGTGCGCTCAGAGATGCCGGCTTGAATGTGGTACCGGGAACCTGGTCGGTTTCCGGCGGCAGTCAGTTGGTTTTTACTCCGCTGGCGCCGCTGCCCGAATCCACTTACGCCGTGGAATTGCAGCTGGAGGATGTACTCGGCAACCGGAGCGGGGCGGTACAGTATCGTTTTACCGTCGATACCACCGCGCCCCAGCCGCCGGTGATCGATCCGGTCGCCTCGCCCACGCCCAATCCCAGCCAGATCATCAGCGGCAGCAAGGAAGAATACGCCGCCATCCTGCTGAACGGCCAGCCCATCGTCGACAACACGGCCGGCACGACCTGGCAGCACCCGGTGACCTTGACCAACGGAACGAACACGTTTGCATTTGCGGCCAAGGACCGGGCCGGCAACCGGAGTGAAGCGGTCAATGTCGAAATTCTCTTTGACGACGTGGCGCCGGACCCGGTTGGCACTTTAACCGTCAACGGCGAGGGCGACGGCCGCACGGTCTATCTCGACTGGAGCGGTTACAACGAGGCGGCTCACGGCGACATCGCCTCCTACCGGGTGTACGTCGGATCGGCGCCTTTCGCCGATGTGTCCGGTCTGTCGGCCCACGGCACGGTTGCGGCCGGACATTTTACTTCAGCTGTTTCGAGCCTCGAAAAAGGAGCTACCTACTGGTTCGCCGTGGTGGCGGTGGATACCAGAGGCAATGTCGATTCCGCCGTGACTGCGATTCCCTGCAGTCCGGTCGACAAACTGCCCCCGGAAAACGTCACCAACCTTCTCGTCTCGGTCTCCGAGAGCAACCGGCTGGTCTTTACCTGGACCCACTCGGCCGACAGCGACAAAGATTTGGCCGGATACCGCATTTATTTTGCAGACGAGACGACGCCGCGGGAAATTCCCGCGGAAGAGAACACCTTCGAACGCAGCGGGCTGAGTGCGGCCGCGGCCTATCAGCTGCGGGTCCTGGCCTTCGACACCGACGGCAACGTCAGCAGCGGGACGGTTCTAACCGGCTACACCCTGCTGCCCAACCCGGCGGGCCTGGTCCCCAAGCCTTATAGCGGCTATGTGGACTTGACCTGGAGCGCCGTCACGCCGGCCGAACACCTCAAGACCTACCGGGTGTACGTGAGCCAGGGCGATTTCGCCGGCGTCGGCGGCATGACACCGGCGGTCACCACCACCGCTGCGACGGCTAAGGTTGCCGGGTTGGCCAACGATGAACTCTACTTTTTTGCCGTCACCGCCGTGAACAAATCCGACGGCGAGCAGAAGACGGTTGCCACGGTTAGCGCCACGCCGACAGCCGATACCGAGGGGCCGGAACTTTCGACTCTCATGGTTGACGGCTCGCCCCTGATCAGCGGGCACACTTTAACCAGGCCGGCCACCATTTCCGTGGAAGCCGCCGACCCGGCCGGAGTGAGCCGGGTGGAATTCCTGCTGGACGGCGTTCCCGTGCGCACCGACTACAGCGCACCGTATACCTGTTATCTGAACATCGTGACCTTGGCCGACGGTGCCCACAGCCTGACGATCACCGCCTACGACACCCTCAACAACGCTACCACCATCGACCACA
The DNA here is from genome assembly GCA_963728055.1 of uncultured delta proteobacterium. Lineage (GTDB taxonomy): Bacteria > Desulfobacterota > Desulfobacteria > Desulfobacterales > SG8-13 > JARFQH01. The sequence continues at coordinate 46,711 of CAVSIM010000012.1, forward strand.
CCATAAATGTCGCCCTTGCGGCACCCCTGGCGCCGATGATCACGCAGCCGGGAAACGGGGTCGTTATCAACACCCCGACGCTGACAGTTTCCGGGCACGCGGAGAAGTACACCGAGGTTCTCCTCTACAACAACGGCAGCGAGACCGGCCAGGTGGTTGCCGTGGACGCTCTGGGCAATTTCGGCTTCACCCTGACCCTGGTGGAGGGGGAAAACCGCATTCAGGCCGCGGCCCGCTATCCGAACCGCACCGAATTGGGCCCGCTGAGCACCGCGGTTCTGGTCACCCTCGATACGACCTTGCCTGAAGCTCCTGCGGCGTTGACAGCCCTGGCCAAGGAAAGCGGGGTGGTCAGGCTGAGCTGGCAGCCATCCACCGCAACCGTCGCCGCCGGAACGAACCTTTATCGGGCCCGGCGTTCCTTCGGGGACATCGGTGAAGCCGTCAGGATCAACGCCCACCTGGTGACGGCCGCCGCCTTCAACGACCTGCCGCCGGAGGACGGCGCCTGGTTCTATCGGGCGACAACCGTGGATGCGGCCGGCAACGAGAGCGAACCGTCGGTCGAGGCGACGGCCGTATCCGATGCCACGCCGCCGCGGGCGGTGGCCGTCGCATACTCCCCGCAAGGCCGTTTAGATCCTGAAACCGGCGCCATGGCCCCCGGCACGGTCGATGTGGTGCTGACGGTCAGCGAGGCGCTGCAGGCCGCACCGTATCTGAGCATCGCCCCCGAGGGCGGCACGCCGATGACGGTCACCCTGACCCGCGACAGCGATCAGACCTACACCGGCTTTTTCGTAATAGCCGATACCACTCCTTCCGGCACGGCCTACGCCATCTTTTCGGCCCGGGACGTGGTGGGCAACCGCGGCACCGAAATCGATGCCGGTGCCGTTATCGGGATCGACACCGCCGGACCGATAGTCAAACGTTTGGCAGTGGTGCCCGAAAACCCAATCCGAAACGACCAGCAAAGCCCTGTCGCTGTCACCGTCAACCTGGGATTGACCGAGGCCCTCAAATCCGGCACGGCTCCGCAGCTCTCCTATCTGCTCTCCGGTGCCGGGCGGGCGGCCGTGGACGTCGATTCGCTGACCGAGGTCGCCACCCAAGCCGGTGACGTGCAGAGCTGGCAGGCTGCCTTCACGCTTCCGGCCGATGCCGGACTGCTCGATGCGGAAACCCTCCGGTTCGTTTACCAGGGAACCGATAAAATGGGCAATGTCGGTGACCGCATCGCCGCCGCCAACCTGTTCCAGGTTTATCAGGGCGATCTTCCGCCGCTGGCACCGCCGCTCAATTTTGCAGGCACGGCCCTGCCCGGCGGCCGGATTCGGCTGACTTGGGAGGCGGTGGCTGAGGCGATCGGCTACCAGCTTTTCCGGCAGGCAACGGACGAAATTGAATTGACTGCTTACCGGCGCATAGAAGGAGTGTTGGCATATCTCGATCAGCCGGCTGAAGACGGCCTTTACACCTACGCTATTGCCAGTATCCGCTCCGAGAACGGGCAGGAGGCCCTCAGCGGCCTGAGCGATCCGGTCACCGTGGCCGCGGATTCGGTGGCGCCGCAAGTTCCCGTCGCATTGACCCTGGAGCTGGTGGCCAACGGCATCAAGTGTGCCTGGCAGCCTCCCGTATACACCGAGCCGGTCACCTACACCTTGTATCGGGCGCCGGTTTCCGAGATCACGTCGGTTGAAGGGCTCACGCCGCTGGCCGCCGGGATCGACCAGACCCTGGTGGTCGATCCGCATCCCTCGCCCACCGAACACTGCTACACGGTCACGGCCGTGGATGCGGCCGGCAACCAGTCCACGCCGGCCGTCTCCGCCTACCTCAATTTTGAATTGCTGCCGGTCTCCGGCATCACCGTGGTTCAGGCCGACACCGAAGCGCCTACCGTCACCTGGACCCACCCGGGCGGCAGCATCGCCGGCTACGACATCTATCTTGGCACCCGGGCAGGCGGCGTCAAACTGAACGCCGAGCTGATGACCGGGCAGGCATATACCGACCTCGGCTGGGCCGGTGACGCCCGGCAGTACACCGTCGTGGCCGTCGACACCAATCAAGTAGAAAGCCTGGGCCGCAGCATAGGGCTGCCGCTGGTCGAAGCCCATTATCCCCCAGAGACCCTGGTGCGACGCGGGGTGATGAACCGTCTGACCTACACCGTGGGAAACGCCTCCTCCGAGTCGGTGGAGAACGTCCGCCTCAAGGTCGAGTTGGCCGGGCATCGGCACACGTCAGAAAACTTTGGAATCGACGGCGGAAAGTCGATAGTGGTTCCGGTGGTGGTGGGCGGTTTCGGCGACCTGCCCGACCTGGCGGAGGTGAGCACCACAATCGAGATCATCCCCACGACCGGCGAAACCGCTCGGATCGTGCGCTCTTCCCAGCTGAACGTAGCAGACGGCATGCTGGCGGTGCAGATCGAAAACGAAGAGTTCACCCGCGGCGCCGCCGGCACGGTGCGCTTCACCGTGGAGAACACCGGCGCGGAGGAGATCGAGATCGTTACCGCCAAAAACTCCGGCAACGCGGCCTCCGACCAGCTCTTTTTCTACCTTCTCGATGCGGACGACAACGTCATCGCCACCAAGGCCTTCAAACAAGCCGTGGGCGAGTTGCTGGTGACCCTTTCCAACAAGAACACCGTGGCGCGCATCCCGGCCGGTGCGATCTTCACCTCGGCGCCACTTGAAATCGATGTGCCGGCCAATGCGCCCGACGACCTCACCATCAAGTTTTCGATGGCCAGCCTTTACTACCACCAGGGCCGGGCAAGCCAGGTCAAGATGGCAGGGTTCTCGACGACCCATCCGGTGACCCTGGTGGACACCACCTATTACGGCGAGATCGTATCGATCGCACCGGAAAATGCCCCCGCCGGCCAGGACATCACCATCACCGGCCGGGCCGTGGAGCGTGCCACCGGTGAGTCTTTGGACGATGTGCCTCTGAACCTGGTCATTACTTTAAACGGCTTCGAACGGCAGTACGCGGTTTTCACCGGGACGGACGGCAGCTTTGAACACATTTTCAAGCCGCTGGCGGGAGAAGCCGGCATTTACAAGGTGCGCGCCGTGCATCCGGATCTGACCGACAAACCGGTCATGGGCCAATTCGTGATCACACGGGTCGGCGTGACCCCGACCACGATCAACCTGAATCAGCCCAGGAACTACCCGAAAACCGTCGGCATCGAGGTGACCGCCGGCGACGGCACCGCGGTCAGTAATCTGCACCTGGAATATAATGCGGCCGACCAGCCCGCCGGCGACTATCATCGAGGGGTTCACCTGAGCCTCGGCAGCCCGCTGGCCGTCCTCTCGTCCAAGAAGACCGTCACATTAGACTTCACGATCTTTGCCGACAACACCGCCGCTGCGACCGAGACTTTGAAACTCAAGGTCGTCAGCGACGAGGGTGCCTGGGGCACGGTCACGATCAACGCCCGCTTCTCGGATGCCAAACCGGTGCTCTACTTTGCGCCCGATCACATCGAAACCGGGGTAGCCCGCGAGAACACGGTCACCGAAAGCGTGGTTCTCGAAAACCGCGGACTGGCCGCCATGAACGATGTTGCGCTCAGCCTGGTCAACCCGGACGGCAGTCCGGCACCAGCCTGGGTGGTGCTCAATTCGGCCGCCATCCCGGGCGACATGCCGGTCGGTGCCGAACAGCAGGTGACCGTGACCTTCTCGCCCCCGGCGAGCGTGGCCGAAGGAGTCTATGCTTTCAAGCTGCGGGTGACCAGCGCCAACAATCCAACACGGGACATCAATCTTTACGTCTCTGTGACCCAGAGCGGCATCGGCGGCGCGCTCTTCAAAGTCTCCGACATTTACACCGGCACCCCGGCTGCCAACGGAAAGATCGTCCAGGGCCTTGCCGGCGCCCGCGTAAAACTGCAGAACGAGGCTGTCTTGAGCCAGGAATTCACCAAGACCACGGACAGCTTGGGTGAAGCTTTTTTCGAAGAACTGCCGGCCGGCCGCTACAAAGCCCGGGTGACGGCTGCCAACCACCAGGAATATATCGGCCGGGTGTGGATCAAGCCGGGCGTGACAACATTGGAAGATATCTTTCTGGACTACAATCTGGTGACCGTGGAGTGGTCGGTGACCGAAACCACCATCCAGGACAAGTACGACATCGTTCTGACCGCCGTCTACGAGACCAACGTGCCGGCCGCGGTGGTGGCAATCGAGCCCACATCGATCGTGCTGCCCAGGATGCGCGCCGGTGACGTTTACAATGGCGAGATCAGCCTGACCAACTACGGGTTGATCCGGGCCGATGCCTTGACCTTCGCCCTGCCCGGTAGTGATCAGAACTTCAAGTTCGAATTTTTAAACGGCAGCCTGCCTGAGACGATCGCGGCCAAGCAGCGCATCGTTATCCCCTACCGGGTCACCTGCCTGCAGTCCCTCGACCGGGAGGAGGACGGCACCGGCGGCGGCTGCAACCGTTACGTGCGCTGCATGACCGTCGATTACGGCTTCAGGTGCGCCAATGGCAATTGGACAAATTCCAGCGTGCGCCACTGCTGGACTTACAGCTACGGCGAGTGCGCCGCAAGCGGCGGTATCACTCCGGTCGCAAGCGGCGGCGGCACCTGGAATGTAGGCACCGGCACCGGCGGCGGCAGCGTCTCGATGCCGGCACCGGCCCCACGTTCCATCGAGGGTGTCAAATGCTTTCCCGAGCCGAAGCGGAAAGAGGGTTTTTGCTCGCCATGTTATCTGAAGGGTGAGGTGTCGAACTTCATCCAGAACGTGTTTTCCTCGGTCAACCTGCTGATGCGCGAATACTTCCTTGAAGAACTTGATATGGCAGTCAAAGTGCCGGGTGGCACCATAGAGGCCAAGCGTTGGTACTACGGGACCAAATGGCACTGGGAGCACGCGCGCCACAACCTGGTCTTCAAGCTGGACGCCTTGGGACAAAGGGTCGCGACCATCGAAAAGGGCGGGGTGATCTATACGGCCGTAGGAGACGATGCCGACGTGTTCACGCACGAGTTCTACCGCATCATAAGGACCGCAACCGGCTGGCGCTGGGAGCACAAGAACGGCGAATACAAGCTCTATGATGAAGTCGGCCGCCAGACCGAATACGGCAATCGGACCGGGGTCATCGGCACCCTGTTGTACGAACCGGGCGAGGGCGGCCAGTTGATCGGGGTGGCGGATCGCGGCGGCAGCCAGGTACTCTGGTTCGAGTACAGCGGCGACCAAATCGCGGCGGTCGTAGACGCTTCCGGCCGGCGGGTGGCATATGGCTATACCGGCGGGCGGCTCACGGAAGTGACCGATGTTACCGGTGGCATCACCCGTTTCGAGTATGACGGCCAGGGGCGCATAATCAAAAAAACCGACCCGGAGAATTACGCCTCCACCGTCGCCTATGACAAGTACGGTCACGTGGCCGCAGTCAACGACGACGCCGGTCGGGGGTATCGTTTCGAGTATGATGTGAACGAGGGCACCAAGGAGACTTTCGTTCGGATCACGGCTCCGGGCGGTGCGATCCGGGAGATCTGGTACAACCGCGATGGCGAGCCGAAACGCGTGGATCTGAACGGCCGCACGCTGGAGAGGATCGACCGCGACGGACGCGATCTGATCATCACCGACGAGAAGGGGCGGGCGACCCGCAAAAACTACGATGAGTGGGACAACCTGACCAAGGTGGTCTATCCGGACGACACCTTCGTTTCTTACGAGTACGAGCACACGTATAATCGCCGCATCCGCGAAACCGACGAAAACGGGGTTGTTACCATCTATCTTTACGACGACACCGGTAACCTGGTTGAAAAGACCGAGGCCGCGGATACGGACGATGAGCGCAGCACAGTTTATACCAGCGACGCCGACGGCAATCTGTTAACCACCTTGCGCCCGGCCGATGCCGACACGCGTGCGGCCGAAACCGGGATGGCTTATGACGAACTGGGCAACCCGATCTCGATGACCGACCCGGAGGGGGGCGTCACCCATTTTACGGACCACGACATCATGGGAAATGTGTTGACCAAGCAGGACGCCCGCGGGAAAATCTGGCAGTACGAGTACGATGCCGCCGGACGGCTGAAAACGGCAATAGATCCGCTTGGCCGGACCACCCACATCTTTTATGATAAAATAGGAAACAAGATCCGCGAGGTCGATGCCGACGGGAAACAAACCACCTACACCCACGATCAGCGCGGCAATCTTGTGAGCCGCACCGATCCTGCCGGCGCCACATCGTTCTTCGAGTACAACGCCGACGGCAAACTGATCAGCCAGACCGATGCCGAGGGCAAGGTGGTGCGCTATGCTTACGATGCCGACGGCCGCCTGGCCGGGACCATCGACGGCAACGGCAACGAGATTATACTGGAATACGACGAGGCCATCGGATCCGGCTGCAGCACGTGCGCGGGCGGCGGCGCCAAGGATAAACCCGCGCGGGTCATTTACCCGACCTTCGAAAAGCTCTTTTCCTATGACAAACGCGGCCGGAAGGTGATCGAAACCGACGTGGCCGAAGGCGAGAGCCTTGTCTCGATCTCCGGCTACGATGATGCCGGCAACCTGATCGCCCGCACCGACAAGGAGGAAAAGACCACCGTCTACGCTTATGACAATCTGAACCGGCTCAAGGTGGTGACCGACGCCCTGGGAGGCGAAACCTTTTACACCTACGATAATCGCGACAATCTGATCATTTTGACGGATGCCAAAAACCAGACCACCCGATTCGAATACGATCGCAATAACCGCTTGGTAAGAGAAATCCGGCCCGAAGGGCAGGTGACCTCATACGCATACGATGCAGCCGGCAACCTGACACAAAAGCTTGATGCCAAGAACCAGAAGATCGAATATGAATACGACGATGCCGGTCGCTTGGCAGAAATCCGCCATTACGAATCCGCTAATCAAGCCGCGTCGGTCAAAACAGTGAACTTCACCTACAACCGGGCCGGCAATCTCACCGGCTACGATGATGGCATCACCTCGGCACTTTACACCTATGACGATGCCAACCGTAAAATCAGCGAGATGGTCAACTACGGGCCGCTTGCTCTCACGAATCACTATACGTATTACAATAACGGTTCGAAAGAATCTTTCACCGGCCCGGACGGCGTGACTTACGGCTACACCTACGATGCCGCCAACCATCTTACCGGAGTCGAAATCCCGGGACAGGGCACCATCACCTACAGCTCCTATACCTGGAACATGCCCGACGAGGTGATCCTGCCAGGCGGCAGCCGAAGACACTACACCTACGATCCGCTGATGCGGGTAAAGTCGATCATTGCCAAGGATCCCGGACAGAACGTGGTTATGAGCTACCAGTACAATTATGACAAGATGGACAACATCACCGCCAAGAATACAGAAAACGGCAATTATGACTACGGCTATGATGATCTTTATCGGTTGACACAGGCCGACAATCCGGAGCAGACCAATGAAACATATTCCTACGATGGCGTCGGCAACCGCCTCACCTCGGCCGAACATGTCGATTGGACCTACAACGATAACAACGAGCTTGAATCTTACGACGGGGTAACCTTCCAGTATGATGCGAACGGGAACACGATCGAGAAAAACGATAACGGCGTCATAACGCGATATTTCTACAACAGTGAAGACCGTTTGGTGAAGGTGACAGACGGAGCAGGCACAGTGATCGCGACATACGCCTATGATCCGTTCGGCCGCAGGTTGTGGAAAGAAGTTGACGGAATACGGACTTATTTTGTATATTCGGATGAAGGTTTGATCGGTGAATATGATTCCAGTGGGCAGCAAATACGTTCATACGGATACAAGCCAGGCTCCACCTGGACAACCGATCCGGTGTTTATGAAGGTTGGGGCTCAATATTATTTCTATCAAAATGATCACTTGGGAACTCCGCAGAAAATTATAGGAGTTAATGGTGCGGGGGTATGGTCAGGCAGGTATAACTCGTTTGGCAAAGCTGATATTGAAACGGGTTCGAGTATAACGAATAATTTGCGTTTTGCGGGCCAATACTTCGATGTTGAGACTGGACTAAACTATAACTGCTTACGGTATTATTCTCCGAGGTACGGTAGGTATTTTGTTCCTGACCCAATAGGATTGAATGGCGGAATTAATCTTTCCATTTACGTGCATAACAATCCAGTAAATTTTATAGATCCATTAGGACTCTGGGGTGAAGATGTTCATTCAGGTATCGGTAACAAGAAAAAGTATGGAACATACCATTGGGCAATACAAGCTGGTTTGACGAAAGGTCAAGCGTACTTGATTGCTCTTGCCGATAATACTACCGATAATTTTTCAAGTTGGGCTCCTGTCGTTGGTGTTCCGGGAAGACACTTTGATACAGCACATGGAAAAATAGACTCTCGTGACCTCCATGCAAAATTCGATTTAAAAAGAGCGATAGAGCTATATAAGGATGGAAACGTTTGCGAAGCTTATAAGATTTTAGGCAGAGGTTTACATAGTGTTCAAGATAAATTGGCTCATATGGGCTGGGTACCTTTCGTGCCACATCCTTTATGGTACGATGATGCTTCCAAAAGAACAAATGCGTTGTTGGCTACAGAAGTTGCAACAACAAAATACTTGTATCAGTTTATGAAAGGGATCACGCCGTGAAAAGACCTTTAGAATGTTTTCTTCGCCTATATGCAGTTTTTGTAGGTTTGATAGTTGGTTTGGTTTTAGGTCTTCTTTTGTTTGGTACACTTTTTAGAATTTTTTTGAATTTCTTATTTAAATACGGCGATAGTGGTCCACCATGGGTGGGTTTGGTAATAATAATTATCACAATTTTTATTTCAATAAGTTGTATATGGGTCAGTAATAAATGGATGAGTAGTTATATCAGAAAAAGAAAAACATAGGCAGCATAGATTAAAGCGATGCTAACGCTCTCATTATTAAAATTTACAAATTTCTTTTGAATAGGAAAAATATAGGGAGGAAAAAAAGTTGGCAAAAATCGGCTTACATGCCATAAATAAACATAGATAGTAAATCCCCTATTAATGTCCTCGGGTCAATTCATCACATAGGGTAAGACGGGGACGTCTATGAATTGATGCTTTACATATGGTCAGGATCAGGTTAAACTCAACAATGCCAAGAAAAGCTAGGATAGACGCTGCCGGAGCGGTGCAGCATATTATCATCAGAGGGATAGAAAGGCGGCAGATATTTCGCAGCGACTCCGATAGAGCCGATCTGCTTAAACGTCTCGGTGGTCTACTATCTGAGACCCAGACCTCGTGTTTCGCTTGGGCCTTGATTCCCAATCATGCCCACTTTTTGCTGCGCACCGGTCTCGTGCCAATTGCCGGCTTGATGCGCCGAGTGTTGACGGGATATGCTGTGTTCTTCAATAAAAAATATCGACGGCATGGGAAATTATTCCAAAGCCGGTACAAGTCGATTTTATGCCAGGAAGATATCTATTTCAAAGAGCTTGTCCGTTATATTCACCTCAATCCGCTTCGTGCCAAATTAATGGACGATTTAAGAGCGCTGGATCGGTATCCCTGGTGCGGTCACAGTGCTCTGATGGGCAAAGTTGCCAGAGAATGGCAGAGTGCGGAGTATGTGTTGGCCCTTTTCGGAACGAATCAATCAAGTGCCCGCAGACAGTATCGCGAGTACGTCGAAAAAGGCATTGCCTTGGGAAAGCGTCCTGACTTGACTGGTGGCGGTTTGATCCGAAGCATGGGCGGTTGGGCCCAGGCCAAGGCGCTGCGGAGAACAGGAACCCGTGTAAAGAGTGATGAACGGATATTAGGGGAGAGTGATTTCGTTGAACAGGTGTTGTCGGCGGCCAATGAACGGATGGAACGTCGCTATCAACTGCAAGCAAGTGGATTTACCTTTGAGAGGTTGCTGGAGAAGGTGGCCCAATGGCTTAAGGGTAAGACGGGGACGTCTATGAATTGATGCTTTACATATGGTCAGGATCAGGTTAAACTCAACAATGCCAAGAAAAGCTAGGATAGACGCTGCCGGAGCGGTGCAGCATATTATCATCAGAGGGATAGAAAGGCGGCAGATATTTCGCAGCGACTCCGATAGAGCCGATCTGCTTAAGCGTCTCGGTGGTCTACTATCTGAAACCCAGACCTCGTGTTTCGCTTGGGCCTTGATTCCCAATCATGCCCACTTTTTGCTACGCACCGGTCTCGTGCCAATTGCCGGCTTGATGCGCCGAGTGTTGACGGGATATGCTGTGTTCTTCAATAAAAAATATCGACGGCATGGGAAATTATTCCAAAGCCGGTACAAGTCGATTTTATGCCAGGAAGATATCTATTTCAAAGAGCTTGTCCGTTATATTCACCTCAATCCGCTTCGTGCCAAATTAATGGACGATTTAAGAGCGCTGGATCGGTATCCCTGGTGCGGTCACAGTGCTCTGATGGGCAAAGTTGCCAGAGAATGGCAGAGTGCGGAGTATGTGTTGGCCCTTTTCGGAACGAATCAATCAAGTGCCCGCAGACAGTATCGCGAGTACGTCGAAAAAGGCATTGCCTTGGGAAAGCGTCCTGACTTGACTGGTGGCGGTTTGATCCGAAGCATGGGCGGTTGGGCCCAGGCCAAGGCGCTGCGGAGAACAGGAACCCGTGTAAAGAGTGATGAACGGATATTAGGGGAGAGTGATTTCGTTGAACAGGTGTTGTCGGCGGCCAATGAACGGATGGAACGTCGCTATCAACTGCAAGCAAGTGGGTTTACCTTTGAGAGGTTGCTGGAGAAGGTGGCCCAATGGCTTAAGATCGAAAGCGAAGAGGTGCTTCGCGCCGGCAAACAACCCATGAGGGTCAAAGCTCGGGACATTTTGTGTTATTTTGCTAATCGAGAGTTGGGGATGAGTACCGTTGAATTGTCACAAATTCTGAAAATCGGACAGTCAGCGATAAGCCGTTCAGTGCAGCGTGGAGAAAAAATAACAAGAGATGAAAATTTTACTCACCAGCTCGATTAAAACATGAAATCATAGACGTCCCACTCGCGTCCGTCCACTCGCGTCCCTGAATTTAACACCGTCAGCGGTCAGCAAACTTGTTTCACGAGCCCGCAATGATCCGGATCTAAAAGATGGGATCAACGATGTGCTGAAATCGTTTTAGGGGTCTCTGTTCGAGGTGAAAAAAGAAATTACGTCAACTTTTCACCGTCGTCCCCGATGTTTGTCCCTAATTCCGGAGATGCGACGATGATCCGATACTCTCCTTTAAACCAGGTTTTTTGCAGCAGTCGGTCTTCTTTCACCGCCATCCGCCTGTCTTTCAGAAGTCCGAAAAAATCGCCATCGTAAGTGACCGGACCGAACTCGATACCCGTCAGGTACTTGAGCTTGGGCTTGATGAAATTCATAATTGGAATGTTTCTGCCGTACATGGTCTGAAAGAAGACGATTTGGCCCTCACCGGCGATCATCCGCAGGACACGATCCAAAACCGCCTTTTGATTGTCCATCAGCATGAAGGTCATGCTGAAAAAGATATAATCGTACCGCAGGCAAGATTGCGGTTGAAAGTCCTCGATCGACGATCGGTGCAGTTCGATCTGATCCTCCAGTTCGTGGGTTTGGATCCGCCGGGCACACTCGGCCAAAGCCGCGGCATTGATGTCGATGCCCGTGATCTTGAATCCCTTGGACTTGATCAGTGAGTGGAAGTGGGGGATCATGCAGCCGTTGCCGATGCCGACGTCGAGAATTGCCGCATTGTCATGAAAGTAGTTTAGGCCGGCTTCATAGCATAAATGGGTCACCGGACCGACCAGAAAGTCGTACACCCGGTGCCTGATGCGGTGATTTCCGTTGCCGTAGATGCGGTTGAACCCGAGCGGAACTCTGTCGAGTCCGGCAGGCTTACCGTCGATCATGCGAGGTTTGGTCTTTTCCAGAGCAGAACGGGGACTGTTCATGTCTATTTCTTTTCGGTCGGGTATTGCGCCCCGTGCCATTCCTTCCATCCACCCCTGAGGGCATGCACGTCCGGGTAGCCTGCATCGATCAATTTGCGCGCCGAACCGGCGCTGGTGTTCTCGTTCGTTCAGGCGCAATAGAGCACGTACGTTCGATCTTTCGAATACTTTTCCATCCATCGGCTTTCTTCGTGCGGCATTTCCCTTCGGGCTCCCCGGATTTTTGTGTCGCTCTCTTTCCAGTCCTTTTTCAGACCTGACATCCAAAATGACCACGTCACCCAACCTTTCCCGCAACTCTTCTTTGGATATTCGGGATACGTCTTCAGGCATTAGTTTCACCCCTTCCTGTTGTTGCCGCTCGAGATTTTTGCCGCTAATAACGCACCTTCAGCGCTTATGGCCTGACCGCCGCAATGATAGCGGATGAAGCGCCGACGATCGAATGAACGGTCGAGAACAGCTGACAGCTCTTCGGCGCCTGCCGTATTGCCGCATGATCAGGATGGCAAGAGAAAGACGATCGAGGCGGTCGATCAGCGCCACAGTCTTTTATCATAATCTCGGATTAAAATATTGTTAAATAGGGTGGATCATGTATTTCGAGATTAGAAATGAGGCGACTACGGTTAGCAGGACATCGGATCGGGTGAAAACAATCGTGCCGATGGCCCCGAAGCCGGGTGGTCCCGGGTTCACCCGACGAATACCGCACGCCGCGGGACAAAATAAACACAATCCCACTGGTACCATGATTTCGCGCAGACCACGGACGAGGAAGTTCTGCGTATCATGCGCAAGGTCAACCGCCAAAATTAGGAACTGCCGGAGGAATCCGGTTCACTCGGGCTCGGTCACGGGGAGTCTGCTTGGCCGGTGCGGCATTCCGAAGGGCGGAAGAGGGTGTGCAGGCGTCCCCAATACTCGAAACACTTGTCGTCACCATAATCCTTTCCGAAAGCCGGTCTATCGTCGTGCTCTCCGGCTATCCCCTCATCCGTTCCTAAGCGGCATCCGCCCCCTTGCCGCGCCCAACAAGTCGCTCCGGAGATTACCCTACTTTAACTTGCCGGAAGCAACATGAAAATACGGGATTACCCTTATCTTTATTCCAGCAGGCGATCGGCCGACCGCCGCAGAGCGGTGCTTTGGGTCCGATTAATCACCCAAATACAGAGTAAACCCTATTTTGTTTGCGGATCCGCCCGAATTAAATTTGAAGGAAAGGCCTGCCGCAGTTAAAGAAGAACAGGAGCACACGCATGATCATTCGGGGTTTGACGGGAGGATGAGGAGCAGCGCGGCAAACGGTTTGGAAGGAAAAGGTGAGGCATGCGACCGATAGACGATCAGTACATCCTGGTAACCGGCGCCACCGACGGCATCGGCAGAATCACCGCTTCGCGGCTGGCGCAGATGGGCGCCACCGTTCTTCTGCACGGGCGCGACGCGGAAAAGTGCCGTGCCGTCAGGGACGACATGCGGCAGACCGGCAGCCGTTCGACGGTCGAATGCTTCCGAGCCGACTTCTCGAACCTCTCCGACGTCCGGCGCATGGCGGCGGCTGTCCGCAACAGAACCGGTCGGCTGGATGTTCTGATCAACAATGCCGGCGTCCTGCCGGCCGGCTCGGATGACGGGGACCGGCGCCTCAGCGCCCAGGGATACGAATTGTGCCTGGCCGTCAACTACTTGGCTCCATTTCTGCTGACGCAGCAGCTGCTGCCGACCTTGCGGGCGGCGGGCGCGGCCCGCATCGTCAACGTCGCTTCCGCCGCCCAGGAGCCGGTCGATTTCGACGACCTCATGCTCACCCACGGCTACAGCCCCATGCGGGCTTACGCCAGGAGCAAGCTGGCGCTGGTCATGTTTACCTTCGAACTGGCCGAGCGGCTCGGGGATGAAAAGGTTTCCATCAATTGTGTTCACCCCGGCACCCTTCTGGACACCAAAATGGTTCGCCGATCTTTTTCCCAACCTCGCGGCAGCGCCGAATCCGGCGCCGAAGTGGAAGTCTACCTGGCGACCGATCCCGAATTGAAAGGAGTCAGCGGCATATATTTCGATCGCAAGACGCCGTCGCAGGCCCATTCCCAGGCTTACGATCGGCAGGCCAGACGGAAATTGTGGCAGCTGAGCCTGGCGCTCGCCGAAAACCGCGCCTGATAGCCTGCCGAACGCCGCGAAGGCTTTTCAATATCAGCAGGGTACGGTACCGGCTCCGTGACTGTTGACGCATAAAAGGGGGGATATCGGATCCCGGCCTGGGCGCATGCCGCACATAGCACATGCCGGCCGGGTTGCTCACTTCGTTCGCTCGGGCAATTGATTGTACCGTCTTCTTTTTTTTCGTGAACATTAGATGGGTGATCCCTTTATTGGCGGACCACCGGAGCCGTAGTTTTTTCAGACGGCGCACGCATACGTGTGCTCCTACTCTGGCCTCAGCACCAGGTCTAATTTCCCCCGGGTCGCGTTCTCTTCGGGGTAGTGTTGGGTCACGAGGGGAGCAAATCCGTTTGCCGTGACCCTTATGTGGATGTGCGGCGGGCGAAAACCGTAAGCGGTGGGATAATTGCTCCGGAAACGGTAGTTACCGGATCCATCTGCAAAAAGTGTTGCTCGGTGTGCGTCATCATATCGGCCATGCGGTCCGGTCAGCCAAAACTCGATCTCGGCCTCCGGGACCGGAGAACAATCAGCGGCCGATTTGACCGTTCCGGTCATCAGATAGCCCGAACCGACGGCATTGCGAACCGGTGCGCCCGGCTCGTAAAACGGCCCCATCATATCGGTCGGCGTCGGGATGCACTCAAAACCGGCTGAAAAGCCGACCGACAGATATCCCCCGCAGGCCAGGCACACGAGCGCGGTTGACAATACCTTTGGGATCATGATGATTTCCTTCACGTGCGGCCAAGGCCTTCGATCCGGCGTTGCGGGTTCATTGGCAATACGGCAGTGACCAACATGTCCTTCCGTCCGGTCGGTCCGGCAGTGTCGTTCGTTACTACGGTCGCATAACGTTGGAAATACTGCAAAGACCCCATTTTGTTCGGGGTGCCACCCGATCCATACAGTTAAGGAAGGAGCCGTACGATGGTGAAACGGATCGTATTAATAGTGGCCGCAGTAGTCGGGGTGCTCGGATGCCGGGGCCCCGGACAGGTGGTGCCGGAACCCAAGCAGGAGGCCGTCGTCGCGGCCTTCGAGGCCGCGGCGTATGAACGCATACCGCAAGAGGCGGGTCGTGTTTTTTGGGTCGACAACGACGATTCGACCGTCCGCTTTTACCTTTGGCGCGGCGGACCGCTGGCAGCCAAAGGGCACAACCACGTCATGCTGGTTAAGAACATCGACGGCGCAGTTTTTCTGCCGGCGGACTTGCTCAAAGACCGGATGCGCTTCGACCTCGTTTTCCCGGCCGATGACATCGAGGTGGATCCGCCCTGGTTGCGTGAAGCCCTCGGCGGGGCCTTCGCCACAGAAATCTCCCCGGAAGGAATGGAGGGAACCCGCGACCACATGCTCGGTGAAAACGTCTTGGATGCCCAGCGATTCCCCGCAGTCGGACTCAGTGGGGACAAGATTTACGGCGAACCGCCGAAACTGGTGCTCGACACCGTGGTAACGCTGCACGGCCTAAGGCGCCACCGGCTGGTACCGGCAACGGTTATCGTCGAAGGGGATCGGTTGTCGGTCCGTGGATCGTTTGCAATCGAGCAGACCGATTTCGGCATCGAGCCGTTCAGCACCATGGGCGGTGCGCTGTACGTGCAGGATCCGATCATGATCGAGTTTGAGATCGGCGCCCGCACCCGCTAGCCTGGTGTGGGGGAACGGCCACCGTCTTCGGGACCGAATGATGGGGACAACGAGGCGGACAGGCGGTCGGGACCAGACTGGTGGCCGATCTGATGTCGACCCGCTTCGACCGGCTCATCACCGTCGACTTGCACGATCCGGTCATTGGTTCGATGTTCACGGTTTACCGACGAAGGATATCAATAGGCGGTATGCGATTAGTCCAGCAGCTCGTCGATATCGTGCCGGTTCAGGGTCTCGCGTTCCAGCAAAGCAGCCGCCAGGGCAGAAGGCTGGTCAAGGTGGCCCGCGAGAACCTCGTGCGCTTTTTCTTCCATTCCGTGTGTGATCTTCTATATTTCCTGATCGATGATGCGGGCGGTGTATTCGCTGTAGTCCTTGTCCTCCGCCAGTTCCTGACCCAGGAAAGGGTGGTGTTCTCCCTTCTTGAAGACAACCGGCCCGATCTCATCGCTCATGCCTCACAGACCATGCGGCGGGCCAGTTCGGTGGCCTTCTTCAGGTCGTCTCCCGCGCCTGAGGGAGAACCGTTTTGCGCCATAGTAGACGACATCCCGACCCGGTGATGCTGGTTCGGCAGGCCACGACGGACAGTCAGGGGGTCTTTTTTTTGGGCCGGTGGAAAGAGGTGGCGGTGCCGTGCAGACCTTCGGCGGCTTCCATGATCGACTCCGACAGCGTGGGGTGGGGATGGATCGACAGCCCCAGGTCGGTGGCGTTGGCCCCCATTTCGATTGCCAGGACCCCTTCGGAGATCAACTCCCCGGCACCGACGCCGGCGATGCCCACGCCGAGTATTCGTTCTGTCTGCGGATCGACCAGCAATTTGGTCACGCCGTCGCTGCGCCCCAGGGTCGCGGCGCGGCCGCTTGCCGCCCACGGGAAGCGGCTGACGCTGCAGTCGATGTTTTTCTCTTTGGCCTCGGTTTCCGTCAGTCCGACCCAGGCGATTTCAGGATCGGTGAAGACGACCGCCGGAATAGCGGCCGGTTCAAAGGCCGCTTTGCGGCCGGCGATGACCTCCGCGGCGACACGGCCCTCGTGCGAGGCCTTGTGGGCCAACATCGGTTCGCCGGCGACGTCCCCGATCGCGAATATCGTATCGACGGTGGTCCGCTGCTGGATGTCCACCCCGATGAACCCGCGCTCATCCGTCTCCACGTCGGTGTTTTCCAAACTAAGGCCGGACGTCATCGGCCGCCGTCCGACCGCCGTCAGAGCCCGCTCGAAAAGCCGGGTCTGACGCTTTCCGTCCGGCCCCTCCAGAACGACCCGCAGACCGTTTTTCTGCACTTTCAGTTCCTTGACTGTCGTTTCGAACAACAGCGCCTCGAAGAGGCCGTTCAGCCGCTTCTGCACCACACCGACCAGGTCGCGATCCACCCCTGCCAACAGGCCCTCGGTCATTTCCACCAGGGTGACCCTGGAACCCAGGGCCGCGTAAACCGTGCCGATTTCGAGTCCGATGTAACCGCCGCCGATGACCAGCAGAGATTTCGGCACGGTTTCGAGCTCGAGCGCATCGGAGGAGTCCATCAGACGGGCGGTATCCATTTTGGCGAATGGCAAGGCACTCGCGTAGGAACCGGTGGCGATGACGGCGTTCTCGAACGACAGCTTACCGGTCGACCCGTCGGACCCGTCGATCATCAGCGTGTGGTGGTCTTCGAAAGCGGCGGTGGCCCGGCGGTACTGAATGCGACGCTGCCTGACCAGCTGCCCCAGTCCGCCGGTCAGCTTGGACACGACCCCGTCCTTCCAACCGCGCAGCTTGGAGATCTGGATTTTGGGTTTGCCGAAAACCACGCCGCGGTCTCCGGACGAGCGGGACTCGATGATCTGGGCGGCAACATGCAGCAGCGCTTTCGACGGAATGCACCCGCGGTAAAGGCACACGCCGCCCGGATCTGGTTCGGGATCGATCAGCGTCACCTGCAGCCCGAGATCGGCCGCCAAAAAAGCGGCGGCATACCCCCCCGGACCGGCTCCGATTACAGCCACTTGTGTGTCACGCTCTGCCATACCGCCTCCTCGGTCTCCGCTTGCCTCCGCTCGGCAACCGATCGAGGTCCCTGCAAGCAGGGACGCTGAGCTTCCGCGATGCCGCCAGGCCGAACGTCGATCCCCATCAATCGAGGTGCAGGGTCAGGGGATCCTCGATGCCCCTGCGAATCCAGCTCACGAACCGCGCCGCGTCGGCACCGTCGGCGATGCGGTGGTCATAGGAGAGGGCCAGCGGCAGAATCTGGCGCGGCCGCCATTCGCCGTCGAGATAACGCGGTTGGGTCGCCGCCCGGCTGACGCCCAGAATAGCCGCTTGCGGCCAATAGACCACCGGGGTGAAGTTCGTGCCCCCGATACCGCCTTGGTTGGATATCGTGAAAGTGCCGCCCTCCATTTCGTCGGGGGTTATTTTTTTGTTGCGGGCCCGCCGGGCCAGATCGACGATATCGACGGCCAAATCCAGGATCGTTCTGCGGTCGGCATTGCGCACCACCGGCACCAGAAGACCGCGCGGCGTGTCGACCGCCAGACCGATGTGGACGTATTTCTTGACGATCAGCCGATTATTGGCCGGATCGATGCTGGCGTTAAACTGGGGAAACCGCATGAGAGCCGAGGCGCAGACCTTCATCAGGACGGCCGTGATGGTCAGCTTGCCCCCGCGGTCGGCCACCAGATCGGCATTGCGGCTCACGAACTCCATGACGGCGGTAATGTCGACCCGTTCGAACTGCGTTACATGCGCCACCGTCCGCCAGGCTACGGCCATGCTTTCCGCGGTCAGCCGCCGGACACCGGTCAACTCCCGTATGTCCACTTCGCCCCAGCGGCCGAAATCGGGCAGTTCCGACTGCCCGGCCGGTTCAGCCGCGGGTGGCGCAGCGTCTCGTTTGTCTTCCGGCGTGAGTTCATTTTTCACGTAGTTCTGGACGTCGGCCTCGGTGATCCGTTCCTCGGATCCGGCAGGCCGGACGGCGTAGATGTCGACTCCCAATTCCCGGGCGAAACGGCGCACCGAAGGCGATGCCGGGGCTGGGCCCCGTTGCCTTTCATCGACATCGTCCCGCAGATGCTCTTTTGCGGCTTTGCGGGTTGGCTTTTCTTTCCGCCATTCGAACTCCTCCCGCTCGTCCCCCTCCGGTTTTTCTTTTTCCGCCGCTTCCTTTCTTTCCGTTTTCTCACGGGCCGCCGCATCCTCCAGCGGCTCCTCTTGCCGGGGTTTCCCTTCCTCTTCCACTTTCCGGGTCTCGTCCTTTGGCGTCTTTTCCCGCTTGCCTTCCGGTTCTTCTTCAGCCTTCTCCCCGGCGGCACCCGCTTCGGTGTCGACCTTGGCGATCACGTCGCCCACGGTCAGTTCGTCGCCGTTTTTGACGAGAACTTCGGTTATCCGGCCATGATAGGGGGATGGGATTTCGACGACGGCTTTTTCCGTTTCAAACTCGATGATGGGATCATCCACGTCGACCTCGTCGCCGGTCTCGACCAGTACGTCGACGACGTTGCCGGAGGTGACGTTCTCGCTGATCTCGGGGATTCTGATTTCTTCAATCATGACCACTCCTCCACCAGGGTGCCGGTCTTCCGCACCAAACGGTCCGAACGGTGCCCGCGCCCGCAGCCGGCCTAAGCCGTTTTCCACCTTCCGCGCGATGTCGGCGGTGTGACGTTCCGCCGGTCATGTGCCGTCGAAGAAGAACCCGTGCACTAAACAAAGAGAGGGTTGGCCTTTTCGGCATCGATATCGAGCCGTTTGGCGGCCTTTTCGACCACCGCCGGCTTCAAACGCTTCTCACGCACCAGAGCGGCGAGGGACGCATAGGCGATGTGCCGGGCATCGACCTCGAAGAAGTCCCGCAGGGCCGTTCGTGTGTCGCTGCGGCCGTAGCCGTCGGTGCCGAGCAGAACCATTTCACCCGGGACCCACTTTGCGATGATCGCCGGCAGGGCCTTGAGGTAGTCGGTGGCCGCGACGAACACGCCCTGCTCGTCGGCCAGCACCTGCCGTATGTAAGGCGACCGCGGCTCCTGCTGCGGACGACGGAGTGTGGTGCGTTCGGCGGCAAGGGCATCCCAGTACAGATTTTTGAAGCTGGTGACGCTCCAGACGTCGGACGCGACCCCGAAGTCGTCTTCCAGCATCCGCTGAGCGGCGACCGCTTCGTTGAGGATGGTGCCGCTCGCCAGCAAATGCGCCTTTATTTTGGCCTTGCGGTTCTCGGAAGCGCGGAACTTGTAGATCCCCTTCAGAATGCCGTCTTCGACGCCCTCCGGCATGGCGGGCATACGGTAGAACTCGTTCATGACGGTCAAGTAATAGATGACGTCTTCGTCCTCCTCCAGCATCCGGCGCAGCCCCTCCTTGACGATGACGCCGATTTCATAGGCATAGGCCGGATCGTAGGCCCAGACCGAGGGATTGGCCAGAGCCAGAACATGGCTGTGTCCGTCCTGATGCTGGAGCCCCTCTCCGGAGAGAGTCGTCCGCCCCGCGGTGCCGCCGATCAGAAAACCGCGCGTCCGCGCATCCCCGGCAGCCCAGATCAAGTCGCCGATCCGCTGAAATCCGAACATCGAGTAGAAGAAGAAAAAGGGAATTTTATGAACGCCGTAAGCCGAATAGGCCGTGCCGGCGGCGATGAAAGAGGACATCGATCCGGCTTCGGAGATGCCTTCCTCGAGAATCTGCCCGTCTCTGGCCTCCTTGTAGTAGAGGAGGCTCTCCTTGTCGACCGGCTCGTAGTTCTGCCCCTTGTGCGAATAAATTCCGAATTTGCGAAACAGCGACTCCATGCCGAAGGTGCGGGCTTCATCGGGAATGATGGGCACGATGTGTTTGCCGATGGATTTGTCTGCCAGCAGTTTCCCCAACAGGTGGACCATGACCATGGTGGTGGCCACTTCGCGGTCCCCGGAGCCTTTGAACAGGTCGGCGAATATGCCGCCCTGCGGCGGCTTCACCTCGGTGGCCGCGGTGCGCCGCACCGACAGAATGCCGCCCAGGGCCTCGCGGCGTTTGCGCAGGTATTTAATTTCCTCGCTTTCTTCCACCGGCCGGTAGAAAGGCGTTTCCTTGATGTCCGAGTCGGAAATCGGTATCCCGAAGCGGCTGCGAAAATGCCGCAGCTCTTCTTCGTTGAGCTTTTTCTGCTGGTGGGTGACGTTGCGCCCCTCTCCCGCCTCTCCCAAGCCGTACCCCTTGATCGTTTTTGCCAGGATCACCGTCGGAGATCCGGCGTGGTTGACGGCCGCATGGTAGGCGGCGTACACCTTTTCCGGGTCGTGGCCGCCTCGGCGAAGCTTCCACAGCTGCTCGTCCGTGTAATGGCTGACCATATCTTCGAGTTCACTGTACTTGCCGAAGAAGTCCCTTCGTATAAAGTCACCGCCGGCCACCGAGTACAACTGATACTGCCCGTCGGGCACCTCTTCCATGCGCCGCGTCAGGAGGCCCTTCCGGTCGCCGGCCAGCAGCGGGTCCCAGTCGCTGCCCCAGATCACCTTGATGACGTTCCAACCGGCACCGCGGAATACGGCCTCTAGCTCCTGGATGATCTTGCCGTTGCCGCGCACCGGGCCGTCGAGACGCTGCAGGTTGCAGTTGACGACGAAGATGAGATTGTCCAGATTTTCACGGCTTGCCACGGTCAGGGCGCCCAGTGATTCGGGTTCGTCCAGTTCGCCGTCGCCGAGAAAAGCCCAAACCTTCTGGTCGTCCGGCTTCTTGAGGCCACGATCCTCCAGGTAGCGGCTAAAGCGCGCCTGGTAGATCGACATGATCGGAGAGAGCCCCATGGAGACTGTCGGAAACTGCCAGAAATCGGGCATCAGGTACGGATGGGGATAGGACGGCAGGCCGCCTTCCGGCTGGAGTTCCCGACGAAAATTCTCCAACTGCTGTTTGCTGATGCGTCCTTCCAGAAAAGCACGGGCGTAAACGCCCGGTGCGGCATGACCCTGGAAGTATATGATGTCGCCTGAATGATCGTCGGTACGTGCCCGAAAGAAATGGTTGAAGCCCACCTCGAAAAGGGTCGCGCAGGAGGCATAGGTGGAAATATGCCCCCCGATGCCGCTTTTGCGACGATTGGCCCGCACGACCATGGCCATGGCGTTCCAGCGGATGAGGCTTTTGATCCGGCGCTCGATTTCGCGGCTGCCCGGAAAAACCGCCTGTTGCGTCACCGGGATGGTATTGACGTAGGGCGTGGTGAAGGAGCACTCACCCCCGACACCGTAGTCGCGGGCTTTCAACTGCAGGCGGCGCAGCAGCTCACGCATCCGCTCGGCTCCCTGGCTCCGGTAGACATATTCCAGCGACTCGAGCCACTCGGCGTTCTCCAGCTCGATGTCAGAGATGCTGCGCTGGTGTTTTTCAGTAGCCATTTCCACCGGTCTGTTGGACTTTCAAAATGCCTGGGAACATGGAGGCGGCATAACGTTTGCCCTCCATAATAGCCGTTCCGGATCGATGCCGAAATAAGGGATAGACGGTATTCGGCCGCGCGGGGAAAAGTATTCTGCCGCAAGCGGATTGGACTAAAAAGCGTTTTCGAAAGTTTTCGGAGTGAGGAACCGGAAACCTTACTCCGGTGCTTCTTCTTCCGATAATACCGGCCGGGGAGAAGGGCGGATGCCGGAGGGAGGCGGACAACGTTAAATACATCCCGCTGGCGAGAGCGATACAGCGCTCTACGGATGGACACACCCTCGTTGAGAAATCATGCTGGTGGTGGTGGAGAAATAAGTTCGGCTTTTTCGCCCTGCCGGCCGACTGGTGCAGCCCGTTAACGGGGCATCCGGGCCGCTTTGGCCAACCGCAAGTTAAGTTACGAAACACGATCGTCAGAAAGGAAAAGGAGTGTCCGATGCATGTCTTTATAACCGGAGGTCTGGGATTTGTCGGCCGCCAGCTTTCTCGAGCGCTGTTGGAGATGGGCCACAGCGTAACCGCCAGCGGCCGCACCCAAAACCCGCGCCTGATCGACCACCCCCAGTTTCGATACGAGGCCGCAGACACAACCCGCGAGGGGCCGTGGCAGGAAGCGGTCAAACAGGTCGATGCCGCCGTGAACCTGGCCGGCGTCTCCATTTTTAGTTACTGGACCGACAGCCACAAGCAAAAAATGTACGACAGCCGCATTCTAACCACACGCAATCTGGTCAACGCGCTCTCCGGCGGCAAGGCACGGGTTCTGTGCAGTGCCTCGGCGGTCGGGTTTTACGGCCATCAGGGAGACGAAAAGCTGACCGAAGAACATCCGCCCGGAGATGATTTCCTGGCCCGACTCGCCGTAGATTGGGAAAAAGAGGCCCATGCAGCCGAAGCCGACGATATGCGGGTGGCCATCACGCGATTTGGTATCGTTCTCGGCCGCAACGGCGGTGCCATGAGCAAGATGATACCGGCTTACCGCATGTTCTTGGGCGGTCCCTTGGGAGACGGGCGCCAGTGGTTTTCGTGGATACACCTGCAGGACCTGGTGAAGGCCATGGTGTTTTGTCTGACACGCGACGAAGCCCGCGGTCCGTTCAATTTCTGCGCCCCCGAACCGGTTCGCAACAAACGTCTGGCCAAGACACTCGGTAAGGTGCTCAACCGGCCGGCGATCATGCCGGCGCCGGCATTTGTTGTAAAAACAGCTCTCGGTGAATTCGGCGACGCGCTGCTGGACAGCCAGCGCGCGGTGCCCGACCGTTTGAAGACGCACGGTTTCGAATTTCGCTATTCCGAACTGCGGTCGGCAATTGAGGAAATCACGGCTAAGGTGTAAAGGGGGAAATGAGCGTCGAACATATAGCATTCATGCCCATAACCCCGCCGCTTAAAACCACAGAACCGATGATGATGAAATCGAAATCAAGGCCTGGATTGACCACATTTAACCCTCTAAATGTTCGCTCCCGATGCCTTAGTCCGTCACCATCTCCCTCAGCATCCGAATCTCTTCGGCCCAGAGGCTGTCGTTCGGCGTCTCCAGGATCATGGGGATGTCGTCGAAACGGGGGTCGTTCATGATCATCCGAAAGACCTCCAGCCCCAGCGTTCCCCCGCCGATGCTTTCGTGGCGGTCCACGCGGCTGCCCATGGCCTTCTTGCCGTCGTTCAGGTGGAGGCCTTTCAAATAGGAAAACCCCACCACGGCATCGAAGTGCGACAGGGTCTTTTCGTAACCCTCCGGCGTGACAAGGTCGTAACCGGCCGAAAAACTGTGGCAGGTGTCCAGGCAGACACCCACCCGGGATCGGTCTTCGACGCCGTCGATGATGGCGGCCAGATGCTCGAAACGGTATCCCAGGTTTGTCCCCTGGCCGGCGGTATTTTCGATCACCGCCGTAACGCCGCGCGTTTGTGACAGGGCCAGGTTGATGGATTCGGCGATTCGGGCCAGGCAGGCTTCTTCCGACATTTTATTCAGGTGGCTCCCGGGATGAAAGTTCAGGTATTTCAACCCCAGTTGCTGGCAGCGGCTCATCTCGTCGATAAAGGCCATCCGTGATTTTTCCAGGCCCGCCTGATCTGGATGACCCAGGTTGATGAGATAGCTGTCGTGGGGCAGAATCTGATCCGCGGTGTATCCCTCGGCCGCGCAATTCTCCTTGAACCGGCGGATGGATTCATCCGTCAACGGTCTGGCCTTCCATTGGCGCTGGTTTTTGGTAAACAGCGCGAACGCGTTGGCCCCGATGGCTTTGGCGTTCAGCGGCGCGTTTTCCACACCGCCGGCGGCACTGACGTGTGCACCGATATATTTCATGGTCTTTTTTCCTTATGCCCCAAGCGGCCAAGGGGCTGCGCGCAGGCACGGCCCAATTACACAGCATACTTCCTGCGGTCATTTGAATCTTGCGGCCCCCTCTGGTAAAGACCGTGGCCCTTTCAACGCCGATTATCTCCATCACCCGCTTTTCCACATTTTCAGCGGTGGATACTTGACTTTTTGTTGTTAGTAAAACTTTTAATAACCCGCTGTTGCCAGGCTTCGCCGTAACCGTCTGCTTCGGCTATGCCGTTCTTTTTCAGCGTGTGGGCAAAATTGATGCGCACGAAATCCCGGAATCGCTTTTCAACCCGCAGTCGAATCGGCCCGGGCAGCTGATTGTACATCTCGTCGTCCACATCGCTGAAATCAAAAAAGATCGATAGGTGATTGACGATGCTGTTCAGGGTATTCACCGACACATCCTGAACGGCAATGGCCGACATCAGCTGGTATGCCACGTTCACCAGGCCGTGACGGATGACCTTTTTAATGTTTTGCAGCTGGTCGGTTTTCCAGAAAATTCGGTTGCGGTCCATGCTCAACTCGCATTTTTCCTGTCCCACGAGATTGATCCGGGCAACGACATACTGCCGGGCCCCTTCTGGGAGTAAAGAGGCGAGCTGGGTGACGAAGATGCCGTCCTGGAAAACTGAAACCCCGCCATCGGCGCTTTCCAGGGCATAGATCTCCGTTCCGTTCATTGCACCTAGCCGGACATAGCCTTCCGATTCCTGGAATTTCAGGGGTGCAACGAAAACCGTGCCGGCGCTTTTATCCGTATCGTAGGCCAGTTGTTCCCGGCCGATGGTCATCGTGTTGCCGTTCCCGTCCGTGAGTTCGACCGGTACCTTCAGAAAACGGATATTGGTTTTCAGGTATCCGGTGTATTCCATGCTTCGGCAGTAGTTGATTTTCGATTTTCTCAGATGCAAGGTCACTTCGGTGCCAATCGGGTAATCTTCTTCCAGGACCTCGACATCGAAATAATCCCGCAGACCGCTGATCGTGATCATCAGCCCCGGAAAGGACGCCCTGCGTGTTTTGATAATGATTTTCTCCGCCACCTGAAAACTGGATAGAAAACCGATGCCGAACTGGCTGATAAAACCGAAGTCAATTCGCGGGTCCCGGTTGACATTCCGGATCTCGCTCGATTGGTAAAAGGAGATGCCGATGGCAAGGAAATACTTCTCGATCCACTGTCGCGTCATGCCGATGCCGTTGTCACGCACCTTAATGGTGCTGACATCGTCGTTGAACTCGATCGCAATGGCCGGTGAATAATGAGCATCTGCCAGTTTCCGGTAGTTGCAGGCATCGACCGCGTTTTGAATCAGCTCGCGCAGGAACACGCGCTTGTCGGAGTACAATCGGTTGCCCATGAACAGCTGCAGTCCGGCCGACGAATCGACGGTGAACTTCAGGTCTATCGGTGTGTAGCCATCCGGTTCGATCTCGTAGAGCACGTCCGAGTACAGGAATCGCGGGCGAACGCGCTGGTTCAGCCTCTCGAGCAGCCGCTGCACGGACCGCTCGTGATGTTTCAGCACTCTGTGGACTTCAGGATTGGTGCATCGGATCTTAAGGCGAATCGTGCCACTCAGATACGGGTGAGGTCCGGCATCGGCGACGCTGAAATATGATTTCAACCCGCCAGGCGAAATAAGACTGTCTTGCGGCATGTGGGAGATTATCTGCAGAAGTGTCGCCGGGGATTTCAGGTCAACCGCCCTGCAGAGTTGAAGGCATGCGGCCAGCAGCGGGACGTCTGCGGCCGCATCGTCTGTGGCCGCCGTTTCCGATTCAGCCGACGTGAATTTATCGCTGCCAACCGCTCCCGACTGCAGGCAGACCCGATTTATGATGCCGGCAAATCCCTTTTTCGAGATGCCCAGGTTCTGCCAGTTGTCGCGGATCAGGTGACGGGACCGTGCCGACAGGGACTGGTTGAAAAATTTTCGCGCGCGGTCGTCCCTGAATTCCTTAGCGGGAGGAGGAAGCCCTTGGTCACCGGTCAGGCCGATGTCACACAAATAAGACGATGCAAACAGTATGAACTTATCCCCTGGCTGCGCATTAAACATCTGCTTTTGCTCGTCGTCCAGCAGCCAACTCTCATAGCGATGCACCATGCGATCGCCCTGATCGACCAAATCGACCGTGCTTTCTTCATCCCAGGGCAGCCGTGCAGCGATCAGCTTGCTGACCGCCAACCGGATAGCCGCCAACTCCGCCCCGAATTCATTGTTGAGTTTCTCTGGTTTGGTATTCACGTGGATTGCACCTGTCGCTTTTTCCGGAAGGAAAACGAAAACTCAGGGTCCAGTAAATCAAGGAGAGAGTCCAAACATTTTCATCACTTCTTGCAACACCCGGGCATCTTCCTGGAGACGCGGATGATCTATACCGCGTTTTATGCGGATCAGGTCGTTGAGGCCGATCCAGTTGGCTTCAACGCCACCATACTGACCTCGTAACCGGTTTTTCCAGGCGGTACTTTGGCAATGTCCCTGCGAATGGCGGCGAGAGCGGAGAGGCGTTGCTGCGGCGTTTGGGCTTGCCAGAACGCCAGGTCCCAAGCTTCGGCATCCTGAAATGACTGCGCCCGATAGGCAACGATGCGGGTTTTTCTTTTGGCGGCTCTTTCGCGAATTCCCAAGAAAAATTCCTTTTCAATCGAATATCAGACATCTTGAACTCATCAAAAATATACGCTGATATGAAACGGGGGTCAAGCTACAAGGCTTTAAGATATGAGCTTTTTCAGGCTCTTTTCAACCCGGAACGCTGAACTCGGAACCGGTAAACCTGGGAAACAGCCTCCTCCCTGGCCTTGCCGAAACCTAATCTTAAAGACTATATTCCCTGACCGCTCCCGTGGCTGCGCGGATAGGCAGAAGGAGATGGGGATTTCCAGCCCGACAGTGCCTTCGGATCGGGGCGATAGATCTCGATCTTCAGCGGGTAACAGGCTGCCGCATCGCTCGAGTGCTCCGCGCTGCAGTCGCCGCCGGGGCAGGCCGACAGGGCGCCCAGCAGGTCGATTTCGGCGAAGAATTCGATGTAATCGCCGGGGCGCACCGGGCTGGCCTTCATGAAATACTGATGCGTGTCACGGGTGAAACCCGTGCACATGAAGACGTTTAAGACATCGTGCACATGTGTCTCGGCCTGTTCCAGCGGCAACCCGGTTGCGGCGGCCAGGGCACGGGTCAGGTTCGAGTGGCAGCAGTGGTGGTAGTCATGCCCGCTCAGCAGACGGTTGGTATAGGGATCGCACCGCGTGCCGATGACATCGTGCACCCCGCCGCCATCGGCATCGAACCCATACCAATCCAGCGTGTCCTGGGTGATTGTCGCCATCGGCCGCATGTGCGGAAAACTGCTCCACATCCGGTCGCCGGTACTCAGGTGGGTGCCGTGCAGCGCACGGGTCTTGCCGCTGTAAAACCGCTCCGACAGATCATCGGCCGCCCACAAATTCAAATCGCCCACCTGCGGACCCTCCACGCTGACGATTCGGAAAAAATTTCCTGCAGGCACGCGAAAGGTTCCGGCATCGCGCGGCGGCACGATCATCTCATCAGCCAATGCCATCGTTTTGCGCGCGGCGGTATAAGCGGCCATATCAGGCGGGGGCAGGGTGTCGACCGGGTAGCAGATCACCGGTTTGATAGCCCTGCGGTCGTCGGCATCGACCGGGGCTTGGTTGTTGGGGCTGTGTTTCATCGGCATAGGCCCATTAAACGATTGGTTATAGGTTCAGAGTTTATAATTCAAAGATTACAACCTGCTGATTGTCGAAACTTTAATACTTGGATTGGACCTTGCCAAAAATCAGGAGGTTGAATTGGTGCCGAAAACAGTGTCTTTCTTGCACTGTGAGCACGTGACGGTGATGGATTCATCACCTGATTTTTTCAGCTCGCGCTTGATGTCATCTATCGGAAAAGAGTTCTGACAGGAGTGACATCTGGCGTACACCTTCTGAACGTTCTCTTTTTCTCCGCATCGCGGGCACACGATCTCGAAGAACCGGCCGACCTCGATGTTTTTTGAAAGCGCGGCAAGTTTTTTCGCCGTGAACTCGTACCGGCACTTGGGGCAATAGACATTGTCGAATTTCCCCATGGACTTGGTGCCCAAGTAAATAATTTCACCCACGGTGAAAAGCAGGCCGACGGGCCCCAGGAACCTTGCGAGTGCGCGACCGCCGAGCTTCGAAGCGATTGTCCGGATAATAAAACCAAAGCCAGCCAATTTGTACCTGCCCTTCTGCGGCTATACAAGCGCGGTGATCAGGTCCTTCAAAACGCCTGCTCATTTTCGCTGGTGCGTTCACCCCCGAACCCGAAAAGCCGCTTCTTTCGCCGCTTCAGCCACTCGATGCTACAAAGTAACCAGCAGCTTACTATTTTCAATTGGACTTTGGTCCAACTGAGGGAAAAAACCTGTCTCCCGCCAATCTGTCAAAACGCCTCGATGGCGCCAGTTTAATTTTTTTAAAAAACAGTTGGCAAACTGCCACGGGTGAATGATGACCATTCAATGGTCAGACCAATTATTGTTCATTATAGGACACTTTTCAATTTAACACTCGAAAGAAAGGAGGTGGTCTTGAGTTGGCAATTTGTCTGGATCTATGTTTGCAACTGAAAAACTCAGCCGTTCCCATTTAGTCCGCTAGTCTATCGACAGGTTCTTTTCTTAGCATCACACCAAGATCTGACAACAGGGTATTTCCGAAGGGCATCACAATTTATAAATCATAGGAGAAGAAACCATGAAAAAAGTCATCACGATCCTGATTTACGCCGCTTTCGCCGTCTGCCTGACGGTCAATTTTTCTGCCGCCGCGGACAAACGTGCCAAATTCGGTGAAGATCCCCGCCACGAGACGGCCAAGCGGGTCAGCTTCAAACCTTCGGATGAAAAAGTCAGATGGAAGATGGTCATGCCCTGGGATCAGGGGCTCCTCTTTTACGATATCGCCGTCCACTTCTGCGACAGCGTCCGCCTGGCTTCAGCTGGCCGGCTGGACATCAAGGCCTTTTCGGCCGGTGAACTCGTGCCGGCCAATCAGACCTTCGATGCCGTTTCCCAGGGTTCGGCCCAGATTGCCCATTCATCGCCGCTCTACTGGAAAGGTAAAAACGAGGCCTTTGTCGCCTTTGCATCGGTACCCTTCGGATTGGATGCCGAAGGATACAACATCTGGCTCTATGAAAAAGGCGGCCTGGAACTGCTTCAGGAGCTTTACAAACCCTACAACCTCTACGCGCTTCCGGCCGGCCAGACCGGGCAGGAAATGGGCCTGTTTTCGAACAAGCGTGCGACCAAAATGAGCGACTTCAAAGGCATGCGTATCCGCACCCCCGGCTGGTACATGGACATCATGAACAACCTGGGCGCTTCCGTCAGCCCCCTGCCCGGTGGTGAGGTTTACCTGGCGCTGGAACGCGGCGTCATCGATGCCGCCGAATACTCGACCCCGGCCATTAACTATCCGATGGGCTTCGATGAGATAACAAAGTATGCCATTCAGCCCGGCGTGCATCAACCCGCCTTTCAGTGCGATGTCATAATAAACCAGGAAGCCTGGAACAAACTGCCCGAAGATTTGAAATGGATCGTCGATATCTGTGCCAAGGAGACGCAGCTGTGGTCCTACAACTGGATCAACGGCCTCAACGCCGAGGCTATCAACAAATTCAAGGAAAAAATCGAGTTTGTCACCATGGATGAGGAAACCCGCATCAACTTTCGTAAAACCACCAAAGAATATCTGGACAGCCTTAAAGAGAAATACCCGGATGTCAAAAAGGTGCTGGATTCCCAGGATGCCTTCATCGAGGAGTTTGCCTCCTGGCGCGATGCGCGCAGTGGCGTCACGCCCTGGCCTTATGAAACCTACATCAAAGGGCGAACCACGGAATAGGTCCCCGCATGGCAATTGAAATGCGATTGAAGGTCCAGCGCCGGCGCACATGGACCTTCAATCGTATCCGTCCGAAAAAAGGATTAGGCTCCTAAACAAGGCGTGCGACTCAATTTGAAAGGAACACGGGCATGCTGGGAAACATATCGAAAGCAATCGACACCTTCAGTATCAAGCAAGGCCAACTCAGTTCATTGCTGGCCCTTCCGCTATTGCTGGTGGTGGTTTACGAGGTGATCATGCGCTATGCCTTCAACGCCCCCACCACCTGGGGCTTCGAAGCGACGACCTTCCTATATGGCGTGCACTACATGTTGGGTCTGGCCTACTGCGATGTCCTGGGCGGCCACGTGCGGGTGGACATATTCACCGCGCTTTTGCCTCAGCGGACCCAGGGCGCCATCGGCATCTTGACCAACCTGGTCTTTTTCATGCCGGTGATGGTCATGATGACCGTCGCCTCCTGGCAGTATGCCCTGGTGTCCATCGCCGGAAGAGAACTCAACCCCACCAGCTGGGCACCGCCCCTTTATCCGATCAAGACCCTGATGGCCGTCGCCTTTTCTTTTTTGCTGATTCAGGGGTTTTCCAATTTGATCCATAACATCCGGGTGCTGCAGGGCAAAGAAGAAGGGGTGAGGTGACCGACATGAGCGTAGAATTCCTGACCGTCGCGATGTTCCTGACGCTGATCGTGGCCATCATTTTCGGCCATCCCCTGGCCTACACCTTGGCGGCCGTGGCAACCCTGTTCGGACTGATCGACAACGGGTTCAACATCATGAACCTGTTCAACCTGTTTGCCAACAACGCCTGGGGCATCATGGAAAACTATGTCCTGGTGGCCATTCCGCTGTTCATCCTGATGGCCCAATTGCTGGATCGCTCCAAGGTCAGCGACAAGCTTTTCGAAGCCCTTTACGTGGTTTTGGGAAGCATAAAAGGCGGTCTGGGCCTGGCCGTTGTTTTGGTGTGCACCGTATTTGCAGCCACCACGGGCATCATCGGCGCCTCCGTCGTGGCCATGGGGCTGCTGGCCACGCCGGCGCTGCTGCGCAAGAACTACCAGAAAGAGATGACCAGCGGCATCATCTGCGCCGCCGGAACCCTGGGTATATTGATTCCGCCCTCGATCATGATGGTGGTTTACGGCGGCTTGACCGGGCTCAAGGAAACCTCGGTCGGCAATCTTTTTGCCGGTGCCATTTTTCCGGGACTGCTCCTGGCCGCCCTGTATTTCACCTATATTCTCATCCGGTGCAATCTCAACCCGCAACTGGGGCCCCCGATCTCCAAGGAAGAGGCCGGCACCTACACCACCGCCCAGAAGTGGGGCATGACGGCCAAGTCGCTGGTGCCGCCGCTGGCGCTGATCCTGGCGGTGATGGGAACCATCCTGGGCGGCGTGGCCACCCCCACCGAAGCGGCCGGCATGGGGGCCCTTGGCGCTGCCATCCTGGCCCTGGCCAACCGCAAGCTCACCTGGCCGGTATTCAGAGACAGCTGTTACGCCACCCTCAAAACCACCTCCATGGTGATGATGCTCTTTATCGGCGGCAAGTTTTTCAGCTCCGTTTTTTTGAGCATGGGCGGCGGCGATGTGGTCGCCGACGTGTTGATCGGCTCGGGCCTGAACCGCTGGATCGTGCTGTTGATCATGATGGGCATCGTCTTTGTGATGGGCATGTTCATCGACTGGGCGGCCATACTGCTCGTCACCGTTCCCATTTTCATGCCGATCGCCTTGGAACTCGACTTCAACCCGCTGTGGTTTTCACTTCTGATGTGCGTGAATCTGCAAACGTCGTTTTTAACGCCACCCTTCGGCTATGCGCTGTTCTACTTCAAGGGGGTCGCACCGGAGCAGTATACCATGATGCATATCTACCGCGGCATCATGCCCTTCGTCCTGCTGCAGCTGCTGGGGCTGGCCATCCTGGCGCTTTTTCCGGGCCTGATCACCTGGCTGCCGGGCATCTTCTTCGGCGGATGATTTAAAGACCAAGGGCGAACACCTTGCAGAACCACAACGAATGAAAGGTGGTGACCATGATAGCCGACTCTCTTGTGCGTCAATTCAAAACCATTGCGGGTGACGCTAACGCGTGGACCGATGCCGCCGACCTGCACACCTACTCCTATGACGCCGCGGTAGTGAACCCGGTGCAGCCCGGGCTGATCGTCCGGCCCGTATCGATCGACGCATTGGGACAGACGGTTCGGCTGTGCAACGAAAACGGTTTGCCGCTGACCGTCCGGGGCGCCGGCACCAACCTTTCCGGCGGCACAGTGCCCCTGCCCGGCGGGGTGGTCGTCGTCACCAACGGGCTGAAATCGATCCTGGAGATCAACGAGGCCGATATGTACGCCGTGGTCCAACCCGGCGTGGTCACGGCCAAGCTGGCCGCCGCCGTGGAAGCCAAGGGCCTGTTCTACCCGCCCGATCCGGGCAGTCAGGCCGTCTCGACCATCGGCGGCAACGTGGCCGAAAACGCCGGCGGCCTGCGCGGCCTGAAATACGGCGTCACGCGCGACTACGTCATGGGCGTGAGCTTCTTCGACGTGGAAGGCCATCTGGTCAAATCGGGTTCCCGGACCGTCAAGTGCGCCACCGGCTACAATCTCACCGGGCTGATGGTGGGATCGGAGGGCACCCTGGGCGTTTTTGCCGAGATCGTCCTCAAACTGATCCCCCTGCCGGCGCACCGCAAGGCCATGATGGCCGTTTTCGGTTCCCTTGAAACAGCTTCCGAAACCGTGGCCGCCATTATCGCCGACCGCATCGTTCCGGCCACCCTCGAATTCATGGACAACTTCACCATCCGGGCCGTTGAGGATTTCAGCCATGCCGGCCTGCCCCAGGATGCCGCGGCGATGCTGCTGGTGGAACTCGACGGCCATGCGGTCCAGGTGGAAGAAGATGCCGTTCGCGTGGAGGCGCTTTGCCGCTCCAGGGGGGCGACCTCCATCCGTGTCGCCCGGGATGCGGCCGAGCGCGACCGGGTCTGGGCGGCCCGCCGCGCGGCCCTTTCCGCCCTGGCCCAGCTCAAGCCCACGCTGGTGCTGGAAGATGCCACCGTGCCGCGCAGCCGCATACCGGAAATGGTCGCTGCGATCCAGCAGATCGCAAAACGCTACGATCTCACCATCGGCACCTTCGGCCACGCGGGGGACGGCAACCTGCACCCCACGATCCTGACGGACAGGCGCGACCACGCGGAATGGGAGCGCGTCGAAAAGGCGATCGAGGACATCTTCGACGAAGCCCTGCGGATGGGCGGCACACTCTCCGGAGAACACGGCACCGGCCTGGCCAAGTGCCGTTACCTGGAAAAAGAGACCACTGCCGGGACCATCCTGTTTTCTTCGCGGCTCAAGCGCGCCCTGGATCCCAAAAACATCCTCAACCCCGGCAAGATCATCGCCGCGAAAGAGTAGTCCTATGGCATCGATGGAAACACTCGCCCGCCTCATGCGGGAGTTGGAAGACCAGCTGGTCGTGTGCATGCGCTGCGGCATGTGCCAGGCGGTCTGCCCGGTATTCGATCAGACCGGCCGCGAGTCGGATGTGGCCCGGGGCAAGCTGGCCCTTTTGAGCGGGTTGATGACATCCATGTTCGATGATCCCGAAGGGGTTTACGAGCGCCTCAACAAGTGCCTGCTGTGCGGGTCCTGCGCGGCCAACTGCCCCAGCGGCGTCGGCGTCCAGGAGATCTTTCTCAAGGCGCGGGCCATTCTCACCGGGGCCATGGGCCTGCCGCCGGCCAAGCGGCTGATCCTCAAAGGAATGCTGGCCAATCCGGCGCTTTTCGACCGCCTGGCCGAGTGGGGCGCCCGGTTTCAAAACATCTTCATCCGTCCGGTCAACGACACCGTCGGCACTTCCTGTGCCCGGATGATGTCGCCCCTGATCCAAAACCGTCATTTCCGGAGACTGGCGGCGGTGCCCTTTCACCGGCAGGTGCCGTCTCTCGATCGCCCGGCCGGTAAATCGGGACTCAAGGCGGCCCTCTTCACCGGCTGCCTGATCGACAAGCTGTTTCCCGCCATCGCCCACAGCACCATCAAGGTGCTGGATCACCTCGGGGTCGGCGTCTTTTTGCCGGACAATCAGGGTTGCTGCGGGATTCCCGCGCTCTCCGGCGGGGACCTGCCGACCTTTCACAAGCTGATGGCCCACAATCTCGAAAGCTTCGAGACTGGTGATTTCGATGTGATGGTGACCGCCTGCGCCACCTGCACCGCCACCATCCACGAGATATGGCCGAAAATGGCCGACGGGCGCAACCGCAATGCCGCCGAACGCCTGGCCCGGCGGACCATGGACATCAGCCGGTTCCTGGTCCGGGAAGCCGGGCTTCAGACGCTGCCGATCCCGGCGGGCGGCAGCCGCAGGGTCACCTATCACGATCCCTGCCATTTGAAGAAGACCCTGAAGGTGTTCAGCGAGCCGCGCGCCGTGATCGAGGCAACACCCGGCTGCACCCTGACGGAGATGGTCGAATCCGACTGGTGCTGCGGAATGGGGGGGAGCTTCAACCTGCAGTACTATGATATCTCCAAGGGTATCGGAATGAAGAAGGCGGCCCGGATCAAGGAGACCGGGGCGGAGGTGCTGGCCACGGGATGTCCGGCCTGCATGCTCCAGATTTCCGACATGCTGTCCCAGACCGGGGCGCAGATTGCCGTGCGGCATCCCATTGAACTTTATGCGGAAGCATTGGACAAATGAAGCTGCAGCTCAAACCCATCAATCCCAAACGCATTTCCGACCAGGTGTTCGACCAGTTGCGGGAATTGATTTTTTCGGGCGGCTACCAGCCGGGCCAGAGGATCATGACCGAGCGGGAGCTTGCCGAAGCTCTTAAAGTCAGCCGCAGCTCGGTTCGGGAGGCGATCAACAAGCTGGTGACGCTCCGGTTTCTGGAACATCGCCAGGGGCAGGGAACCTTCGTCTGCACCCCGGACGAGGCGGTCCAGATTCCCATGGCGACCGTCATGGAAACCCAGGATGCGAGCCTGATCGATCTGTTGGAACTGCGGCTGGGAATCGAATGCAATGCCGCCGCGCTGGCAGCGCGGCGCGCCAGTGCGCAGGACTTGGAGACCATCGAAAAAGCGCTCGCGCAAATGGCGGGCGATATCGAGGCCGGCGGCCTGGGCACCCAAGGCGATCTATCCTTTCACATGACCATCGCTTCGGCCACCAAGAATCCCCTGCAGGTCTACATCATGAAAAACGTGTGGGAATTTCTGCACGTGGGAATCCGGGAAAACCTGTTGCACCTGTACGCGCAGCCCGCGAATATCGAAAAAATCCATCAGCAGCACACGGACATTTATCTTTCCATCCGCAGCGGTGACGCGGATGCCGCCCTCCAGGCCATGAAACATCACATCGAGTTTGTGATCCACTTCTTCCGGAACCAAGACCCCGTTTAACGGTTCTTGTTTTCTTTTGCAAAAAAAATTCAACTCGCATCAAAAAAAGTGTCCGCAGACGGTTGTGATTGAGATGCGGATCAGGTTGCCACATCGGTAACTTCCATTAAAGGAATTACTGTCAAGTTATCATCTATGGGGTAGCGGTGGGTTCCCGGATAGACGATCCATAGATGATCGAGTTTGAGATCACGCAGTGCTGTTTGCATTGACTGGGTGACGGATGGCGCTTCATTGAATTTGATTTCAAAGCCAAGCCGTCTTCCCTTGTGTAAAAAAAACAAGTCGAGTTCGGAACCGCTGTGGGCCTTCCAGAAATAAGCCTCTTGCGGTTTCAGACATTGCAGGATTTGTTCAATGGCAAATCCCTCCCATGAAGCCCCCAAGCGGGGATGGCCTATCAGCGCATGATAGTCAGGAAGATCGAGCAAGGTGTGCAGCAACCCACTGTCCCGCAGATAAACTTTAGGGGCTTTAACCTGCCGCTTGGCTAAATTCGCATACCATGGCTGGAGTTGCCGGACCATGTAAGTTCCCGTGAGAATGTCGAGATAAGACCGGACGGTCTTGTCCGACAGTCCCATGGATCTTGCAAGCTCGGATGCATTCCAGGTCTGACCGTGATAGTGAGCCAGCATGGTCCAGAAGCGCCTCATTGCCGAGGCCGGGATGGTAATGCCCAATTGGGGAATATCCCGTTCCAAAAATGTCCGGATAAAGCCTTCCCTCCAGGCAAAGCTGTCTTCGTCCGATCCGGCCAGGTACGATCTGGGAAATCCCCCCTGCACCCAGAGCTTCTCCCAGGTGTGGGTGCCGGTTTCGAGAAGAGAAAAACCGGAAAGCTCGATGAATTCTACCCTGCCGGCCAAGGTCTGTGAAACATCCTTTACAATCTGCGGCGAAGCGCTTCCCAGGATCATAAAATGGCTGGAGACATCGACTCGATCCGCCAATACGCGCAGTGTATTAAACAGTTGAGGAAGTACCTGGATTTCATCCAGAATTACCAAATCCTGCAAGCGGCCCAGAACCAGCTCCGGGTTTTGCAGCCGCTGCAAATCAGGTTGGGATTCCAGATCGAAATAGGTCGCTTTACGTCCTGCACCGAAGAGACGCGCCAGTGTGGTTTTGCCACACTGCCTTGGTCCAAGAAGGGCCGTTATCGGCGAGCGGCGGACGGCTTTCTCCAACCGCTCCATGTATTCAGGTCTCGGGAGCATGATCGCCCATTATTTACTTGAAAATTCGGAATCAATCCGAATTTTCAAGGATTCGAGGTGCGGATGTCGACACAGGCCATGAAAAATCGCATCGAAATGGTGATCACTTTTTCTCGAAAACAAGTGGAAGGCCGACTATTGATGATCGGTCCGGGTCACAGCCCCAGGTAGGCGCGCCGGATGTCCGGATCATCCATCAGATCCGTCGATACGCCCGAGCGCGTTATCCGTCCGCTCTCCACGATGTAGGCCCTTTGGGAATTTCTGAGTGCCACTTCAACGTTCTGCTCGACCAAAACCGCGAGCACCCTAAACGGGGTGTCGCGTCTGGGATTGCTCGCGCATGAACTGAGCGACATAGTAGGGGCCCAGGAAGCCCTTTCCGCTGCCGCCGCTGCCTTTCCACCCGCAAAAGGGGTTGACGCCGGGCCAGGCGCCGGTGGTGATGCCCGTGGGCCGGTTGACATACGTGCATCCGGCCTCGATGTGCTCGAGGAAGTAGCCGATTTCCTGGTCATCGGCGGAGAAAATTCCGGCGGTAAGCCCGTAGGGGACGTCGTTGGCCATTTCCAGGGCCTGTTCGATGGTGCTGAAGGTGTAGAGATTCAGCAGCGGCAGGAACAGCTCCCGACGGGTCAGCGGGTGGTCTTGAGCCACCTGGACGATGGTCGGCTCGACGAAGTGGCCGTGGGCCAGCTCCGGCCGGCGCTCGCGGATATCGCCGCCGCCCGTCAGAATGCGGCCGCCGCCGGATTTCACCTGGCGAACGGCATCGACGTAGCGCTCCACCGCCCGGGCATCGATCACCGGACCGACAAAGGTCTCCTTCATGACCGGATCGCCCACCACCAGAGCGTTGACTGCTGGTATCAGCCGGGCGCAAAAATCATCGGCGATGGATTCGTGCACCAGCAGGCGCGACATCTCGCTGCACTTTTGCCCGCTGAGACCGAACCCGGATTTCCAGGCCGCGGTGACAGCCTTTTCGATATTGGCGCTGGCCCCCACGATGCCCGGGTTTTTACCGCCCATCTCGGTGAGGCAGGGACGGACCCAGGCGCCGCCCACACCGAAGCTTCTCATCAGCGCCGTTCCGGTTTCGTAACTGCCCGTGAAGGCGATGCCGGCCGTCAGCGCATGGGTCACCAGGGCCTCGCCCACCTCGGCGCCGCCCCCCTGGGCCATCTGCACGACCCCTTCGGGAATCCCGCCGTCGCGGAAGCAGTTCAGCAGGTTCTGCGCCGACCAGGGCGTGGCGGACGAGAGCTTGAAGACCGCGGTGTTGCCGCCGACCAGCGCCGCAGATATCGCGCCCACCGCCAGCGCCAAGGGAAAGTTGAAGGGTTCGATGACGACGAAAACGCCGTAAGGCTTGAGGATGCTGAGAGTTTTTTCGCCGGGTGCGAGAGAAGCCATCCGGCGCACGAAGCCGTCGTTCTGCTCGAACTGGTCGACGTAATAGTGGATCATGTCCACACACTCCTGAACCTCCCCCAGAGACTCCAGCCGGTTTTTGCCCACCTCCAACGTCATGACCGCCGCCAGGTCGTACTGCCGGTCCCGGAACTGGTCGGCCACCCGCCGCAGAAGCCGGCAGCGCTCCGGATAGGGCGTGCGCCGCCACTCTTTCTGCCGGCGGTGCGCCAGTTCCATCATGTCGTCGATCCGCGCAACCGGTGTCCGGTGGTGCCGGGAGAGCACGACCCGCGTATCGGCCGGGTTGCGGTTTTCGATCAGGTCCGCGCCAGAAATGTCGGCGTAGCCCAACAGGGCCGGGTAGGTCCGGCCCAATTTTGCGCGCGCCCGTTCGACCGCCAGGTCGAAGTCCCGGTCGATTTGGGCCATGTTCTCCTGGGAAACCGAATAGGTTATCTTGAATGCCATCGGTGTTTCCTCCCTCGTTTGCGATGGTTGTTCGGATCAGGTGTCCGACAGATCGGTCCTCTCATTGCCGGGTTTGGCCGGCGGCCGTCCGAGGCAGCGCAGGATCGGCTCGGCGCTCTCGAGATCCGGCAGGATTTGTGCGGCGGCCAGCAGGCGGGCCTGGTCCGCGGGGGCCATGACCCCGGCGGCCAATCGCCGAAACTTGGTCGTCAGCTGCGACCGGTCCAGGGGACGGGCAGGATCCCCCAAGGCATGCCGGACGGTCTTTTCCACGTGTCCGGCGGCGGTTTCCAGGCGGACCCTGGCGCCGGCTTCGGCCGGAAAGCGGCTCTCTATCTGCGGATCGACATGCAGGCGCATCCGGGCGGCCAGCGAGGTCACCACCGGCCGGTGCAGCCAATCCGGCAAGAGCGGCAAAAGGGCGGGCGCCCCCCCGCAGGCGGCCACTGCCAGACAAAAGGGCAGGCTGTACTGGGCGCCTTCGAGCGTGTCCGGGTCGGGGTAGTTGTTGAGCCGCAGGGCCCGCTCGAAGGTGTAAATATCCACGGCGCGGATGCCTTCGGGCTCGATGCCGCCGCCGGTGACCAGCTCGAGCAGGGCATCGATGGCGGCGTGAATCCAGCGGCAGCAGGCGTAGGGCTTGAAATACACCGCGGTCAGCGCACTGCCGGCACCGAGCCCGGCGGTGATGGCGTTTGCATTGAAATAATCCGGGTGGTCCAGAATGTCCACCGGACCGGTGAGGCCCCGGCGCGCCAGGTCAAGCGCCGTCAGGCCGGTCATCACCGCCCAGAATATGCCCTCCTTGACCTGGTTGCCCATCACCGCGCTGTAGCCCGCCGCCGACAGACCCGGAGACAGCGCGCCGGCGATCGAAAAGGCCGTCGCCAGGACCCGCGGGGCGTCCCGCGCCAGCAGGCCGGCCGCGGCGACCACGCCGTAAGCGCCCCAACGGCCGGTGGACAGGGTGTCCAAGCGGCTGAAATCCCGCGCCGCCGCGATGCGCACGGCCACCTCGTACCCGGCGCACAGGGCCGCAACCAGGTCCCGGCCTGCGGCGCCCGCGGCCGGTGCCGCCGCCAGCACCGCCGGAACGACGGCGGCGCCGGGGTGCCCGCCGGCCTGCCGGTGGCCGTCGTCCAGGTCCAGGGCGCCGGCGGCGGCACTGTTGGCCATGGCGGCCCCCGCGGGGCGGAAGGTGTCGCCGGCGAACCACAAGGCCGCCGGTCCCGCGGCATAGAGGCCCCGCACGGTTTCGCGGGCGGCCCGGGCGGCGGGAGAGGCGTATCCGGCCGCGGCGCAGCCGATCAGATCGACCAGGGCATTTCCGGCGGCGCGGGCGATGGTCGCATCCGGCGCAGTGGCGGCCGTGTCGCAGACGTATTCGGCCAGAATGCGGGTGGTATGCGTCGTCATGGCTCCGGTTTACCTTCGCCGCGCTGGCGGGCGGCGGCCACCGCCGCGGCGGTGGCCGAGTCGAG
The DNA here is from genome assembly GCA_963728055.1 of uncultured delta proteobacterium. Taxonomy (GTDB): domain Bacteria; phylum Desulfobacterota; class Desulfobacteria; order Desulfobacterales; family SG8-13; genus JARFQH01. The sequence continues at coordinate 87,238 of CAVSIM010000012.1, forward strand.
CAGTCCCTCGGCCAGCAGATCGGCCCGCGCCCGGTCGACCGCTGTGCGCCAGGGGTCGAGATCCACCTCGAGATAGGCCGCCTCGAACCGCGCGATGTTCAGCGCTTCGTTTTCGGCCTCGGCCTGCTGGACCTTTGCGCTGAAAAAATCGCCGGCCCGGTCGCAGGCTTCCAGCAGCGCGCTCTGGGTGTCGGGCCGCAGGATCTGATACCTGGTTCGGTTAACGGCCACGCTCAAAATCGGCGGCAGGTCTCCCAACAGCGACACGAAGCGGGCGTCGCGACAAAACTCCAGCGGGTAGAGGTGCGCCTTGTGGGTGGGCAGCACATCGATCTCCCCGGACCGCAGGGCCGCACCGACCTCCTGCCAGGGCACCGCCACCGGCCGGGCGCCCAGTGCTTGCCAGAAACGTCGCAGCAGGGGCGTGTCGATGATGCGGACCTTGAGTCCGCGCAGATCGCCGGGGGCCGCGATGGGCCGGTTGGCGGCCAGGACCCATTCCAGCCCCCGCCGCCAGTTCCAGCGTCGGTTGATGATGCGGATACCCGCCTGGCGCAGCGGTTCGATCAACCGTTCGCGGAAAAAAGAGCCTTCGAGAAATAGCCGCCGGTGAGAATCGGAAACGAAGGCATACGGCAGGGCGAAGGCATCGAAGCCGGAGACGATCGTGTCAAAGTAATACGGTTCTTCCACGAATACGTCGATGAGGCCGTTTTTTAGCTGGTCGACCTGGTCGGCGGCCGAACCGATCTGGGCTGGGCGCAGGGCACTCAGGGCCAGCACGCCGCCGGAGAGGCGGCGAACTTCCTCGGCAAACCACTGGATGCCGACGCTTTCGGGGCCCTTAACCGTGGTCAGGGTGCCGAGCACCCGCGGCATTTCACCGACGCTTTGAAACAGGTACCCCACGCTCCGGTCGAAAACCCGGCACAGGCGCGCCAGGACCTTGACCGACAAGGCGGCCTTGCCGTTTTCTATCTTGGACAGCTGCCCCTGGGAAATGCCGGTCCGCTCGGCCAGGACCACGGCCGTGATGCCGGCGCTCTGCCGCAATTCGCGCACCCTGACGCCCACCCGCTGCTGGATCCGTTCTTCCAGATCGTCGACCTGTGTGCGTTCGACCGCCATCGGCTACACGTCCTCGCCGTCTTCCACCCGATGCTCGAGCTTCATGCCCCTGGCTTTCAATTCCCGCAGCAGGTCCCGGGGCGGGACGTCGCGCGTGGGCGACAGGACCCCCGCCGCGCTGATCTGTCCGGTCAGAATCATTTGGGCGCCGATGCTGGCGGTGTAGCCCACGGCGCGGTTCATGGCGAACAGGCCGGTGGTCAGATCGCGGTAGTCGATGAGGTTGTAGGTCACCCGGCGCTGCCGACCGTTTTTGAGCCCCCAGGCCTCGACGCGCAGCACGATCAGGTCGCGCTCGTTTTCGGCGAACTGGAGCCGCGGTGTCAGGTGTTTCACCAGAAACTGGCGCGGGGAAATCGCCGCGCCATCCACCATCAGGGGGGTGTCGTCCAGGAACCCCATTTCGGCCATCACCGACCAGATGCGGCGGTGTCCCGGATACCGCAAGGCAAAGCGGCCCATGTCCCGAACCGCGGAACCGAGGTCGAACACCTGGATATAGTGGATCGCATCCCCGTTGGGGTAGGCTTCGAGCGGCCCCAGCCCGTCGACTTCCACGGTGTGGCCGTGTTCCTCCTTGAAGATATCCTTTCCCGCAACCTCCACGGTCCGCCCGCCGCGAAGGAGCCGGGCCGGTCGCTTGTAGGCCTTGAGCACGCCGTCGAAAGTCCAGGTGATTTTATAGTGCAGGGGATTGTCGCCGGCACAGGCCGGCTCGGGCAAGCCGGTTCCGTAAGAGTACAGGCCGTGGACCACGTCCAGTTCATCTACGGCCAGCCGTCCCAGGATCAAGTCGATGCCCGGGTCCATCCCCATCTCCGGAAGGATGGTGATGCCCTTGGCGCGGGCTTCGGCATCCAGCTCGGCCACCCGGCCGGCATAGCTGCTGCTGACGAACGGACGCCCGGCCGTCAGGGCGGCGCGGGCGATGGGGAAGTTGAAATCGGCCGGCAGCATGCTGATGATAATCCGGGGCTCGACGGATTCGATCAATTTCAGCACGTGCCCCTCGCGGGTGGCATCCAGCGCCACGGCCCGGCTGCGGGTGTATCCGTTGCGCTCGAGGTAGCCCCGGGCCGCGTCCGCATCCAGTTCGGCGACGACGATCTCGGAAACCAGGTCTCCTTTTTCCAGGTCGTGGACCACGGCCTTGCCCTGCAGGCCGAGACCGAGCACCAGTACCTTGTTCATGGCGTTCTCCTTTAAGCCGTCAAATGTTTCGCAGCCGGGGATCGAGGGCGTCGCGCAGCCCGTCGCCCAGCAGGTTGATGGACAAGATGGTGACCATTATCGCCAGCCCCGGCAGGGTCACCAGCCACCAGGCGTCGCTGATGTAGATCCGCCCTTCCGCCAGCATGCGTCCCCAGGTGGGCATGGGCGGCGGCACGCCCATCCCCAGAAAAGACAGGCCGCTTTCCCAGATGATGATGTTGGCCACCCGCAGCGTGCCCAGGACCAGCAGCGGCGAGATGACGTTGGGCAGGATGTGGCGGGTGATGATCACGCGGTGGGGCGTGCCGATGGCCCGCGAAGCCTCCACGAACTCCTTTTTTTTCAGCGACAGCACGCTGCCGCGGATGGTGCGCGCGTAAGTCACCCAGTCCGAGAGGCCCAGCACCAGGATCAGATTGAAAATCGAGTTGCCCAGCACGGCGATGATGGAAATGGTCAGCAGCATGAAGGGGTAGGCCATGAAGACGTCGGCGACGCGCATGATCAGGCTGTCGAGTTTGCCGCCGTAGTAGCCGGAAATCAGGCCCAGGATGATCCCGGCCAGTTCGGCCACGGCCACGGCGGCGAAGCCGACCAGCAGCGAGACGCGGCTGCCGTGCAGCAGACGCGCCAGCACGTCCCGGCCCAGGTTGTCGGCGCCCAGCGGAAAGGCCCAGGACCCCCCGGCCTGCCAGACCGGCGGGGTGAAGCGCGCCAGCAGGTCCTGCTCCAGCGGGTCCACCGGGTAAACCAGCGGGAAGCAAAGGCTAATGACCAGGATCAGCGCCAGCATGACCCCGCCGGCCAGTGCGCTCGGACGTCTGATCACCTCCCGCAAGGTTGCGGTCATGAACCGCAACCGGGGTTCGATGGCGTCGAACAGGGGCGATCGATTGTCAATTTTAGTGTCAGTTCCGGTGGCGGTTCTGGCGTTCATTTGTCCTCGAAATAAGAAATCTGGGGGTCAAGATACATGTAGAGCATGTCCACCAGGAAGTTGACCGCCACGAAGATCAGCGCCAGCACGAGCACGATGGACTGCACCAGCGGGTAGTCGCGGTTGAAGATGGCCTGGATCACCAGGCGGCCCACCCCCGGCCAGGCGAAGACCGTCTCGATGATCACCGTTCCTCCCAACAGGAAGCCGAACTGCATGCCTGCTACGGTCACGATGGGGATCAGGGCGTTCTTGAAGGCATGCTTGGATATCACGACCCATTCCCTGAGCCCCTTGGAGCGGGCCGTGCGGATGTAATCCAGGCTGAGGACCTCGAGCATGACGGAGCGGGTCAGGCGCGCAAACATGGCCATCAGGCTCAGCCCCAGGGCAATAGAGGGCATCACCAGTTGGGCCAGGGTGCCGCGCCCCGAAGTGGGCAGCCAGCCGAGTTTAACCGAGAAGAGCAGGATCATCATGATTCCCAGCCAGAAGTGCGGCATGGACAGTCCGAAGAGGGCCCCCAGCATGCTGCCCATGTCGAGCAGCGACCCGCGCCGCACCGCCGAGACGATGCCGACGGGCACCGCCACCACCAGGGCGATGACCATGGCGGCCAACGCCAGTTCGAGGCTGGCCGGCAGCCGCTCCAGGATCAGATCCATGGCCGGGACCTTGTAGTAGAGCGAGTTGCCGAACTCGCCCCGCACGGCCTGCCAGGCGAAACGCAGGTACTGCGTGTAGAGCGGGTCGTTGAACCCCATTTGCTCCCGCAACGCCTCGATTTCGGCATGCGAAGCGTCTCCCGGCAGCATGAGCATCACGGGGTCGCCGGAGAGGTGAATGAAGAAAAAGCTGATCACCGAAATCCCGACGACCACGAAAACCGTGTGCCAGAGTCTTTTTAAGAGGTAAGGCAGCATGGCCCCTCTGCAGAGCCGCCGCCGCGGGGCGGCGGCCCGGATCAGGGGTGTTACTTCTTGGGGTTGGCGTAGCGCATGTTCAGGAAGCCGTCGCGGCGGCCTTCATAGTCCACGTTGTTGGCCACGCCGAAAACCTCTGGCACGACGTAGAGATATGCCCAGGGGCAATCCTTGTATAGGATCTCGTCGATCTGGGCATAGACCTTGGCCCGCTCGGCGCGGTCCATGATCGTGCGGCCCTTGTCGAGCAGGTCGTCCACGGCCGGGTTCTTGTAGTAATAGTCGCGGCTCGTGGAGTGGAACAGGGAGTACATGTAGCGGTCCGGCTCGGGGGCGTCGTCCCACCAATAAATGTAAAGCTGGTGCTGCTTGCCCTTGTAGCGCTCCCACATCACGGCGCGTTCGAAAGGCTCCAGGGTCACCCGGAACCCGGCTTTGGTCATGTTGGCGGCGATGGCTTCGGCCTGCTCCTGGATCTGGGACATGTAGGTCGGATAGGCCAGGCGCACGTCGATGCCGTCGGCGTGACCGGCCTCCTTGAGCAGGGCTTTGGCCTTGGCCGGGTCGTAGGCATACGGCTTGAGATCGGGGTTGTGGCCGAAAGTCCGCGGACTGATGGGCCCGGCGCAGATGATCGCCTTGCCGTCGAAGAGCGCCTGGTTGATCAGCGCCTTGTCGATGGCATAATTGAGCGCCTGACGTACCCTGACATCGTCGAAGGGCGCTTCGTAGGTGTTGATGCCCAGGTAGTGCATGTCCCCCATCTGGGGCGTCAGGTAGGCCTTGCCCGATTCCAGGATTTTCTTGCGCTGATGCACGGGCACGCCGCTGATGACATCGGCTTCACCGGTCTCCAGTGCCGCGATGCGGGAGGCTTCCTCGGGGTTGGCCTTGAAGATGACCGTCTCGTAGGCCGGCTTGGGACCGTAGTACTTGTCGAAGGCCTCCAGCACGATCTCATTGCCGCGGGCCCACTTCTTCAGCCGGTAGGGGCCGCTGCCGACGGGATCGGTGTTGTACTTCTCGTTGCCGACCTCCTGGGTGTACTTGGGCGGCACGATGGGCAGGTAGTACCCCAGCATGTAGAGGCCGGGCGCATAGGGCTGTGCGGTCTTGATGGTGAAGGTGTGGTCATCGATCACGTTCAGCTCGGTGAAAGCCGACAACTTGCCCTTGTTGGGGCTTTTGAGCTCCTCGCTGTTGATGCGGTCGTAGGAAAATTTTACCGCGGCGGCGTTCACCGGTTCGCCGTTGTGAAAAACGGCATCCTTGCGCAAGGTGATCTTCCAGGTCAGGGGGTCGACTTTTTCCCACTTTTCCGCCAGGGCCGGCAGGACCGTGGCGTCCTCCTGGGGATGGAACAGGGTGTCGTGGATGTTGTAGCAAACGCTCATGGTGGTCTGGATGGAACTCTGCATCAGGTCGAGGCCGACCGGTTCGGCTTCCTGCACCACCACCAGGGTGCCGGCGTCGCGCGCCGCGACCGAAACGGCCGTCAGGGCGAGGCAGGCGAGGAAAAGCATGCTTAAAATGGACCATCGTTTCATGTCGAATCTCCTTTTTGTTGGGGTGAGGGTGATCGTTTCCAAGTCAAATTCACCGCAGAGACGCCGAGCACGCCGAGGATTTACTCCGCGACCTTTGCGTCTCGCGCAAAGCGGGCGGTTTATATTTAATTGTCCGCCGCGGCGCCGGATCGGCCATTTTCCGGAGCCGTCGTTCCCGGCGGGACGGGGTGCCATACCGGCCCGTCGGTGTGCAGGTGGCAGGCCACAATGTGCGCGGCGGCCACCTGGCGCATCGCCGGCGCCTGCTGCCGGCAGATCGGCATGCACTTCGGGCAGCGCGGGTGGAACCGGCAGCCCGGCGGCGGCTTGAGCGGCGAGGGCACATCGCCCTGCAAGATGATCCGGCGCCGTCGCCGCCGGGGGTCGGGCACCGGTACCGCCGAGAGCAGCGCCAGGGTGTACGGGTGGCGGGGGCTCTCGTAGAGGTCCTCCACCGGAGCCGTCTCCACGATCAAGCCCAGGTACATCACGGCCACCTTGTGGCTCACGTAGCGAATGACGCCCAGATCGTGGGAAATGAACACGTAGGAAAAGTGGAAGTCGCGCTGCAGGCGGACCATCAGGTTGAGGATCTGGGCCTGCACCGAGACGTCCAGCGCCGAAACCGGTTCATCGGCGATGATCAGCCGCGGCTGCAGGATCAGGGCGCGGGCGATCATGATGCGCTGCCGCTGACCGCCCGAGAACTCGTGCGGGAAACGCTGCCTGTGCTCGGGCAGCAGCCCCACCGTGCGCAGGGCATCGGCCACCCGGTCGCGCCGCTGGCGCGCGCCGCCCTCGTGATGGGTCAGCAGGGGCTCCTCCACGATGCGCTCGACGGTCAGGCGCGGGTTGAGAGAGCCGAAGGGGTCCTGGAAAATCATTTGCATCTGCCGCCGCAGCCGGCGCTCCTGGCGCGGGGCGAGGGCCAGCACGTTCTGCCCCTCGAACCAGACCTGGCCGCCGGTGGGTTCGATCAGCCGCAGGATGGCACGCCCGGCAGTCGACTTGCCGCAGCCCGACTCCCCCACCAGCCCCAGGGTTTCCTCGGGCTGCAGTTCCAATGAGATGCCGTCCACCGCATGCACGACTTCCCGGCGGCCTCGCAGCCAGCCGCGGCGCACCGGAAAATGCTTGACCAGGTTGTAGACCTGCAGAAACTCAGGCATCTTCCACCATCCAGCAAGCCACCCGGTGCCCCGGGGCCACCTCCCGCAGGTCGGGTTCCCGGTTGCGGCAGATGTCTTCCACCAGGGGGCAGCGGGGATTGAAGGGGCACCCCGACGGCAGGGTCAGCAGGCTTGGCACCGTGCCGCTGATCTCGTAAAGCTCACCCTGATCGCGGCGCGCGGTGACCGCGGGGATGGCCCGCATCAGCCCGCGGGTGTACGGGTGCAGGGGGGCGTCGAAAAGGGCGACGGTCTCGGCCGCCTCCATGATCTTGCCGGTGTACATGACGACCACCCGCCGCGCGGTCTCGGCGATGACGCCCAGGTCGTGCGAGACCATGATGATGGCCGTGTCCAGGTCGCGGCGCAGCTGTTCCATCAGATCCAGGATCTGGGCCTGAATGGTCACATCCAGGGCCGTGGTGGGTTCGTCTGCGATCAGCAGTGCCGGACGGCAGGCCAGGGCCATGGCGATCATGACCCGCTGGCGCATGCCGCCCGAAAGCTGATAGGGGTATTCCTTCACCCGCCGTGCGGGCGCCGGCACGCCCACGGTTTCCAGCATGGCCACGGCCTTTTCCAGGGCTTCGGCCCGGCCCATGGACCGGTGGACCTGGAACACCTCGGCCAGCTGGTTGCCGATCGTGAACACGGGGTTCAAGGCCGACATCGGCTCCTGGAAGATCATGCTGATGCGGTTGCCCCGGATGCGGCGCACCTCCTCGGCCGAGGCCTCCATCAGGTCCCGGCCGTCGAACAGGATCTGTCCCCCGGCAAAAAAGGCCGGCGGCATCGGCAGCAGCCGCAGAATCGACAGGGACAACACGCTCTTGCCGCAGCCCGACTCGCCGACGATGCCCAGCACCTCACCGGCCGCCACCGTCAGGCTGACATCGTCCACGGCGCGCACCGTGCCGTGAGGCGTTTGGAAGTGGGTGCGCAGGCGGCGGATGTCCAGCAGGGGCATTCGATACGATCTTCCGGCGGATAGTGAATTTAATTCAACGAATAAGGAGAGGAACAGAAAAATTCTGATGGTAAATAACTGTGTACCCCAAGAAAAATATTCTTGTCAAGAATATTATATGTCATCATTTTTTCAGCCAGTTTTCAACGCGAAGATCCGGTACCCGGGAAAACTCCCGAACGTTTGCAGAAATCAGTGTCAAATTCAGTGCGAGAGCATGGGCGGCTATAAAAAGATCGTTTCCACCGACGGGTCGCCCCGCCTGGTTCAAAAGCGCCCTGATTTTTCCGTAATACTGATCCACCGGCCTTTCCAGCGGAAGAATATCCAGTACGTCGAGCACTTTTTCCGCCTGGCTTTTTAGCTTCTCCGAAGCGCCCTTGCAGAGACCGAAGCGAATTTCTGCGGAAACGACAATGCTGGTGCAGGCCGTTGCCGGCAAAATAAACTTCAGACGATCGAACACAGGCCCGGAAGGATTTCTGATCAAATGGGAGAGGACATTTGTATCCAGCAGATATCGGTGGGTCTCCATCAGAAAATGTCCTCATCCTCGGCGGGCGGATCTTCTATCTCGGCAAATTCCTCCGGAATGGGTTCCAGTGTTTTCAGCAGTTCCACCAAGCGGTTTTTTGAGCTGATCGGTTCCAGGATCAGCCGCTTTCCATCCTTTCGGATGATGGCTTCATTACCATCCAATTCAAAAGCGCGGGGTATCCGCACCGCCTGGTTGCGGCCGTTGCGGAACAGGCGTACGAGTTTTTCGGTCTGCATGGAGTCCTCCTTTACCATAGGCATATGCCAGCAGCCTATGTCATAGACGGGTATTTGTCAAACATTCAAAATTACCAGATAAGCTCTCCGGAATCCCCATGAAGGACCGACGGTAGTGGTGATTTCAGACAGACCGGCTTCATCCGCAAGCCTTTTTCCACATCGCTTGTCATCCTTCACCTTATCGATCTGACGGCTTGAATTTGAGTTGATTTACGGTTAGGTTTCTCATATTCTGCGGCCCTTGGTGGAAATCACTGAATTATGAAGAGTTGTACAATTGGCTGACAGCCATGAGGAAAGCTTGATGGATCACATTGGTTGACCGAACCTCAAAAGAACTAACGGCATGATAAAAAGGAGGCCGGGGACATGCGGCGGGTGATATTCAATCAGAAAGGCGGGGTGGGGAAATCGACCATAGCGTGCAACCTGGCGGCCCTGAGCGCCGCGGCCGGCAAGCGCACCCTGCTGATCGACATGGACCCCCAGGCCAATTCGACCCAGTACCTGATGGGGCCGACGGCGGCCGGGATCGAGACCGGCCTGGTGGATTTTTACAAGGAATGCCTCTTTGTCACTTTCTTCCCCAAGGGCATCAGCGCCTGTATCCACCCCACGCCGTGTGCCGATCTGGACATTCTGCCCGCGGGCGAGGAGCTGAGCGATCTGATGTACCGCCTGGAAGCCCGCTATAAAATCGGCAAGCTGAACGATGCGCTAAACAATCTGGAGGGCTACGATGCGGTTTATATCGACACCCCGCCGGCATTCAATTTCTACACGCTATCGGCCCTCATTGCCGCCGAAAGGTGCCTGATACCCTTTGACTGCGACGAGTTCTCCCGGCGCGCCTTGTATCGGCTGCTCGAACGCGTGAACGAAATACAGGCCGACCACAACCGGGACCTGCAGGTCGAAGGCATCGTCGTCAACAATTTCCAGCCGCGCGCCAATTTGCCCAAGGCCATCGTGGCCGAACTGGCCGCCGAAGGGCTGCCGGTCCTGAAATCCCACATCTCCCATTCGATCAAGATCCGCGAATCGCATCAGAAATCGATTCCGATCGTCACCCTCGTGCCGCAGCACAAGGTTTCCCGGCAATTCCAGGCGCTGTACGATGAACTCAACCATTAAGCCCCGGCCCCGGTTCGCGGCTCTTGGCCGCCCCTGGTCCGCAACGATCAATAATAAGGGCAAAAAGCTCGTTAAATAAGGGTGATGCTTTATCGTGTCGGCCATCGGCTGCGTATAAACATGAACGCAGGGAGGAAAAAGCGGATGGCCAACCATGACATCATCGTAGTGGGCGCTTCCCGGGGCGGCGTCGGTGCGCTGTCGAAAATCGCGTCCTATTTCGAGAAAGATTTTCCCGCGGCCGTTTTCGTCGTGCAGCACACGTCGCCGCGCCGAAACTCAGAACTGAACCGGATTTTGTCGCGCGCGGGGCCCCTAAAGGCTTGTTATCCCAAAAACGATGAAAAATGGCTGCCCGGCAACATCTATATCGCTCCGGCGAATCACCATCTGCTGGTGAAAGGCGACCGAATCGCACTGACCATGGGACCGCGCGAAAATCGGATGCGACCCTCGATAGATGTCCTGTTCCGCTCGGCCGCCGCATCCCACGGCACCCGTGCGGTGGCCGTGCTCCTCACGGGCTACCTGGATGACGGCGTCAGCGGACTTTTCGCGGTCAAGCGCTGTGGCGGCATCACCATCGTTCAGGATCCGGCGGAAGCGCACACGCCCGAACTGCCGCAGACGGCCATCGACACCGTCGAGGTCGACCATGTGCTGCCACTGAAAAGCATCTCGGAAGAAATAGGACGACTGGCGGCCCAGCCGGCCGAGGTTTCCTTTTCGACGCCGCAAGATATCCTGGATGAAGTCAGAATCTCGGAACACAATGTGCCGGATGTGGACGAACTTGAAAAAATCGGCCGGCTGACCCCGCTGACCTGTCCCGAATGCGGCGGAGTGCTATGGCAATCGGAAAATGAACCGTTGTTGCGCCTTCGGTGTCATACCGGGCATGCCTTTTCCGCCAAAAGCTATCTTGACGGGCAATCGGAAATTATCGAATATTCCCTCTGGGCGGCTGTCCAGCACCTTCAGGAACGGACCAAGCTTCTGAGAAAAATGGCCGAAAAGGAGAGAGAAAAAGGTCACTTGCACATCGCGGAAGACTACGAGAAAAAGGCCCGGGATCTTGGGTATCATGCCGACGTGATCCGCAATTTCATAACAGAGGAAACCCTGGCCATCTGAAGAGTGAGGTTCCTTGGCAGCCGCGATGGAGCGTTATTTTGTAGGGTTGTCTTCATTTCAAATGCTGGCCATGTTCCGCCGCGGCCTCTTTTATGCTTTCCTGTCCATCTACCTGCGCCACCACCTCGGTTTGTCGGTCACCGAAACCACCCTGTTCGCCACCCTGCCGATGATCTTCAATGTGCTGGCCCAGACGTTTTTGTGGGGCGGCATTTCGGACCGGCTCCAGCTGCGGCGCACCTTGATCATCATCGGGGAACTGTCGGCGGCGGTCGGCACGCTCGTCGTCTGGTACCTCCACCGCCGATTTCAAAATCCGATCGCGGCGGGGTACACCATCATTCTGGGCCTGACCGCGATCGAATTTTTCTGGTCGATGTCCAATATCAGCTGGAGCGCCCTTGTTTCCGATATTTATTCCGCGCAGGAGCGCAGCCGTATTCAGGGGCAGCTCACCAGCATGGGAGGGGTAGGGCGCATGGCGGGCGTCTGGATCGGGGGGCTGCTCTACGACGGCATGGGGCTGAAATATGACGGATGGGGGTTTTATGAGGGCCCGCTCTTCTTCGTGGCTTCAGCCGTAATGGTCGTCTCCGCCCTGCCGCTGTTGTTTCTGCCCGAAGGCGGCATCGGGATCGATCGCCCGGTCACCGACGCGGGCCCGGCCGCCGAGCGGGATGCCCGCGCATCCGCCGCAATTTATATCGTTTTTCTCGTCGGGATGGTGTTCGTCAATTTCGGCCGCAATTCGGTTGCCATCATCTTTACCCAGTACCTGACCCTGGATACCGGACTGGCCCTCGACAGCCGATCGCTTTCCTACGTCGTCAACACCATGGCCCTGGCCGTGGTGGTCATCGGCTGGGCTGCCGGATGGATTTGTCACCGCCTGGGCAACGGTGCGGCGCTGCTGACCGGAACCCTGGCGTCGATCGGTTCCTTGCTGCTCCTGGCCGGCACCACAGATCTGGCGCTGATTTATGCGAGTTTCTTTTTGCGCGGTGTCGGAGAGGCGGTCGTCATGGCCGCGGCTTACACCATCGCTTCGGTGTTGATACCGCCGCAGTCCCGCGGGCGACTCTTCGCCTGGTTCAACGGCACCTTTTTTCTCAGCTTCGGTGTGGGCGGCACCCTGTTCGCGGGGCCCATCATCGATGGGCTGATCGCCGCCGGATATCCCGAGGCGTGGGCTTATCAGGTGTCGTTCATGGCGGCTGCCGGCCTGACCACGGTCGGCTTTCTGATCCAGGCGGCGCTGTTTTATCGGCTGCGCCGTAAGGAGTGGTTGGGCAAATAAACTTCAAGAGGCTTTGCGCATGATACATCCCAGAAGTTTACAGCAACGGTTTTCGTTATTCATGTTTTTACCGGTAGCGCTGCTGCTTGTCGGCATGGGGACCGCCAGCTTTATCTACGCCAAAGACGTGCTGCTGTCGCAGTGGCAGGAAGCCGCCATTTTAAAACTCGGTCGCGGCGCGCACCAGGTCGACATGCACCTGCGCGGCATCCGGATGTGGGTTCATTCTTTGGACAGGGCCGCCGAGAGCCGTCAGCCGGAATTGATCATACAGTGGGTGATCGAGCAGGTGAAAGCGCAGGAAGGCGTGGTACGGGTCGATATGACATGGCCGGACAAGACTACCGGGAGCATGATGCCGGCCATGCCGGAAATGATGGGAGGCGGGTCCGCCAAGGGACCGAAGGTGACGGGCAATGGCGATGGCATGGGCGAAATGATGCGGCGCATGCGGCGTTTCCATCGCACGCGCATCGGCGATATCACGGCCCCGCGCTTCGATGCCCTCAAAGAAAACCAGACGGTGTCGCTGGTATCGGACCTGCTCGACAACGAGGGTCGGGTCATCGGCCGGATAGAGATAGTCCTGAGCTTCGCCCATCTCGTGAAAAATGTCGTCACCAGCAGCTGGTGGCAGAGCAACGAAGGGTTTCTGGTCGATGAGAACGGGAAAATACTGGCCGGAACCGTCGCGGGGCAGCGAATCGAACTGGCCGAAACCCAGGAGCCTCTCGAAACCAGGACCTTGGAAGCAATCAAGATGAAGCCATATGGCACGGTGCTGGGCAGCGGTCATCCGCCCGCGCGGGTCAGCGGTTTCTACCGGCTGCAGGAAGCCCCCTGGACCCTGGTGATGATCGCACCGGGCAGTGAAATCCTCGCTCCCATTTTACGTTTTCGCTTGTATTATTTCATCACCGCGGCGGTTTTCATCCTGTTGATCCTGCTGCTGATGAGGACGGTCACCGGACAGACGGTCTCCGCCATAAAGGAGGTTTCCGTGGCGGCCGGTCAAATCGCCCGGGGCGATTTCGACCGGCCGCTGGTGGTCAAAACCCGGGATGAGGTCGGACACCTGAGGAGTAGTTTCAATGCCATGATGGCGCAGCTCGAAGACCGGATCCGGCTCAAATCGTCTCTCAATCTGGCCATGGAGGTTCAACAGAACCTGCTCCCGCAGCAGTACACGGCCCTGCCGGGTCTGGATGTCGCCGGCGCCAGCTCTTATTGCAACGAAACCGGCGGAGACTACTACGACTATCTGGAGGTGTGCTGCCGGGAGTCGCGCCAGTTCGCCCTGGCGGTCGGCGACGTGTCGGGACACGGGGTTTCGGCCGCCCTGCTGATGGCATCGGCGCGCGCTTTTTTGAGGTGCCGCATGACGCAGCCCGGCAGCGCCGCCGACATCATCACCGATGTCAACCGGCTGGTGACGGTCGACACGCGCGAAAGCGGCCACTTCATGACCCTGTTTTATGCCGAAATCGACCCTTCCGCCAAGGTCCTGCGCTGGGTGAGGGCCGGGCACGATCCCGCCTTTCTATACGACCCGGCGGCAAATGCCGTCGAGGAACTGCAGGGCGAAGGCGTGGCGCTCGGCGTCGATGCCGATTTCACCTACCGGCAGAGCAGCAGGCAAGGTTTGGCGCCGGGCCAGATCCTGCTGGTCGGAACCGACGGGATCTGGGAAGCGCGCGATGACGCGGGCCGAATGTTCGGCAAGGACCGCCTGACCGATCTCATGCGCGAGCATTCCGGAAAATCTTCGAGCGATCTGCTCCAGGCCGTGATGTCGGCGCTGTCGGATTTCCGGGGAGCGGCGAGGCAAGAAGATGATGTCACGCTGGTCGTGGTCAAACTATAGCCGTTTTTTTCGTGCCGCCCTACTCCTGCCTGCCCCTTTGCGCATGCAGGGTGATCCACGTCAGTTCGGGCCGGCAGTTGATTCGGATCGGAACCGTGCTGAAACCAATGCCGCGGTTGACGTAAAGATGATTGCCGGGTTCGCCGTAGCCGGAGATCCATCCGCCGGCGTGCACCTCGTCTTCCTTGACGAACGTCAGCCAACTCCACTCCGGGAAGCCCGGGACACGGATCTGGCCGCCATGGGTATGCCCCGCCAGCGCCACGGGAGCCGATCCGGGCGGTAAAAGGCCGAAACTGTCGGGGTTATGCATGATGACCAGCCGCGGGGCTTCTGCCGGCAGCTGCGCGAACGCCTTGTCCGGACGGTCCAACCCCATCCAGTGCGAGCCGATGCCGACCAGGTAGAGCGGCATGGCATTACCTTCGACGCTTGACGGAGCGCCCGCGGCCTGCGTGCCGCCTGATGAAGGGTCTGCACCCAACGACACCGCCTGGTTGTGGAGAACGGTAACGCCGTTCTCCTGAAGCATCGTTTCCAGAAATGCGGCCTTTTCCCGATTCGGTTCGTCACCCGGTTCCTCGAGCGAATAGTCATGGTTGCCCAGAACCGCGTAGGTGCGAATTCCGGCCGCGGTCAGCGGCCGGAGGATTTCTACGGCCCGACGGATATCATCGTGGTCGTCTTCGGTGTGGTAGATGAAATCGCCCAGGATTACGGCCAGGGAAGGCTTTTTGGAGACGATACTGTCCACGGCGTCCCGGACGGTGTCTTCGTTGTCGAGCCACATTCCGAGCTGGAAATCGCTTATGCATGCGATTTTACGCCCTTCCCACGCCAAAGGAAGATGCGGAACGGGGTACTCTCCGATCTTTGTCTCCTCCAGCCAGTCCGGTTCGATGGCCACACCGTAAGCCACCAGGGCGAGGAAAATGACGAGCAGGAAGATTCCGACGCCCCCGAGCAGTTTACCGGGGGATATACGCTTTTTTTTTGGCATGACGGCCAACCCTTTATGTATGAGTGCGAACCTTGTCCTTGTCACATGTAATGATCACAGTACCAAATGACATCCAAATCCGGCAATCAGGTCAACTGCGTATCGACGACCCACAAGGACGGTAACCGCATCACGCTGGGAAAATGGGAGGAAAATCCGGTGTTGTCCAGAGAAGCAAGGCGGCGGGATCTTCGGCGGGTGTTGTGCAGGCGGAAAATTCTTACGTCATGAGCATTGGTGACCGGGTTTCAGCGAGACAGGGAGGCGTTTCTTACCGGCATGAAATCATCCGCCAGGTTTCTCACATAGTCAGATCGGGTCTCGAGAAAAGTGCCCATAAGGTCGGTATCCCGGCGATCGATCGACTCTCTGAAGGCTGCAATGAGCCGGGAGTAAAGCGCCAGGATTCCTTTTTGTCCATCTGCGCTGAGGGAAGACGGCGCTTGCTTCTCATTTATCGCAGCCGGGAGACCCAGATTTTCACCGATTTTTTTGGCATACAGCAAGGAGTGGAGAAAGGATGTGCAGAATTCGTTCAGATTATCGTGGGAATGCCCGCCCTTGCTGTCCCGGAAAAAATTTTTTTCATTTATAAACGAAAAAAAGTCCGGCCCGCTTGTCAAAAACTGATTGCGGCGATCGAATGCCTTTGAGAGTAAATAAAAAGAGTCATCCGCTGTGAAGACCTCCCCGCGCTTGAGGTCCCGGAATATTTCCCGAATGGCGGTTACCCGGATAAAATCATACCGGTCCACGAGCAGGTGCAATGTCTCGTGGCGCGCGATGATTTTAAGCTCCGAAATCGATTCGTTGCGGAAAGCCTCGGTGAAAAACCATAAATCACGATATCCCGCCCGGGTCAAAGCGTTGTGAATGCCGTCGCAGTCGATGAACTGGATGTTTTGGACCAGTTGCACCCCAAACGCCTTTTCGACTTCGGCAATGCCGTCGGCGATCGAGCGCAGCCGCGCCTCGTTGTCCCGGATCCCGGGGTCCAGGTCATGGAGCCTGTCGCCGATATACCGCAACCGGTACGGTCGGTTGACTGAACTCGGCGTGTCCTGCGGCAGGTCCCGATAACCGGTTTGATGCACCGCCACGGTCAGGCGGCCGTCTTCGTTCGGGATGTCGATTTTGAATCGATCGGTCCCGCTGACCGGTTCGCCGGTGATTTTTGGAAAAAACGAATACCCCTGAAAGGCGCCATCCAGCACGTGAGCCGGGAAGCGATTCGGGTTCCGTCGATCCGGCAGATCGAAATCGAAAATTTTCTCCGGGTCCAGTCTTCCGAAATAATTGAATGACAGGCTGCCGTCTCTTTGGCGGGCCACTTCCCGCATCCGTTTGCCGTCGAAATAGATGTCGTTATCCGCCTCGCTCAGCACCACGATGCCGGCAACATATCCGGCGATCCTTATCTCGGGGTCGTTGCGGAGTTCTGTGGCGGAATAGAAGGTTTTGCGGGTCCGACCGCTGGTGATGCTGAACAACACCAGGATGGTCGGGGGGTGAGGGACGGCCGGCTGCGCGTCCACATAATCGGGCTCACCTTCGTTCGCGGCTGCCGAAAATCCGACCGGTAGAGGTCCGATCAGATAAAGGAGCAGGAAAACAAGGGCCGCCGTCCGCAAGAGCGACGGCCTGTCAAGATGGAATGCGATCACCGCCTGGCTGCTTTGCATGAGAAATCCGAAAGTAAATACAGGATAACCCTACCTTACTCTTCGGCGGCGATTTTGTCAATAAATTAACAAGATATTGAATTTATATCGAATAAAAATCCTCAGGCTGGCTTTATTTTTTCTCGGTAAATTCATCATAATACAGCAAAACCCTACCATCGGCGGAAACGAACGGTCTCGTCAAACTTGGCGGTCTATGCGCCACTTTACCTTTCGGGGGACGGGTTCCGCGTTCAGGGTTCAGCCCAGCCGCTGGCCTGAAAAGCGGCCAGTTTGATCGTCAAAGAAACTGTGCCATTTTGGCGTAGTTTCATACGAGCGTTCAAAGGGTACCTGTGCCGAACCGGTGAGTGCGATCTGCCATAAAAATAGGCGGGGAGGATGTTCCTCCCCGCCTATTTTTACCGATGTCGCCGTTGCCGCTGATCACTGCTGGCTGTCGCTTTGCCCCTGCGGCTGGCGTTGTTGCTGGCCGCCTTCCGTTTTGCCGGATTTTTCGGACCGGGATGCGGAGGCGTCGGATGAAGACCAATCAATCGGGATCGTCTTATCGTTTACACGGATTTGATCGGCAATCAGCGCCTTGCGGTTGCCGATATCGGCCTCGTGCGCCAGAAGGGTGATCTTGCTGCCTTCCAGTTTGTTCAGGTTCACGTTTTTAAGCTCGTCTTGCGGACCGAGCAAGACCGCGGTCGTTGCACCGTCATCGAATTTCACGCGGGCAAAGACCTGCGCGGGAGATTGATGTTTCTCGAAGATGCCGGTTTTGACCTTGAGGACCTCCCCCTCGAAGCGCTGGAGATTGCGGTCGTTGGTCGGCTGGACCTTCATTTCCATCCCGCCGGTGCGGATCCGGTCGGCTACCAGCACGCCGCGGCCATCGATCTTGCCCCTGCGTCCCTGGATGGCGATCCGGTCGCCTTTCTGAAGGTCGAGCTTCTTCAGGTTGTCGGCCGCGCCGAGGTAAACGCGCGCCGTGCGGCCGTCACGGGTTTTGACGCGGGCGACGACCTGCTGCCGATCCGTTCCGACCATATCGACTTTCTTTAGGTCCCTGATATTACCGGCGATGGTTTTCATCTCGCCCTGGGATTGGGAAGACCGGCCCTGCGCGCTGCGGGCCTGCCTGTCGTCGTCGGACCGTCCCATATGAGCCGCCCCGTACCGATCCGAACGCTGTGACCCCTGTCGCTCTTGCATCATCCTGTCCGCGCGCGATCTGCGGTCCGAACGGTTTTGGTTCGCATCGCCGGACATCTGACGATCATCCTGCTGCTGCGCCCGCATGCGGCTTTTTTGCTGCGCCTCTTTCAGGTCGTAGGTGAAAATGTATTCACCGTAGTCGATGACGCCATCGTCATTCCAGTCGTAACCGACCCAGACCCAGTCCGTCATGTTTGAATCGGCATTATTGCGGCCTTGATCCGAATTCCGCGCGGCCGTTGCCGGTAAAGCCACCAGGAGCGCCAGTGCGACGACGCTGATGACAAAAAGCCCCTGAAACCTGTTGATGAGAATAAAACGTTTCATATCTATCTCCTTTACTGAAAATTCCGGTTCATGGTTGACAAGCGATATCAGCCGTAGAGGCTTCTGCTACCATACATCGAAAACTCCCCCGTCCCGGTACCAATCGTTGGTGTAATAGTTGTAGTCATAATCGTACCCGGCGCCGTAAGGGGCATCGTAGAAGTCGTTGCCGTAGTCATAATAGCCGTTATCGTAGTAGCCGTAGAGGTTATCATCATAGTAGTCGTCGGTATAGCCATAGGTGGAATCATACCAGTCCGACTCATAGCTGATGCCCTCGCCGGGAGTGTCGAACCAGTCGCTGGGGTCGTACCACTCTTCTTTGTGCAGCCCCTCGTCGGCTTCATACTCGTATTCGCTTGCATCGAAAGCATGCGCGGCGCCCGGCAGGTACATAAAAGGGCCAGTATCGAAAACAGGACGAGAATAGGCGCTGCTGAACACTTTTCCAGCCGCTTGCATCTGTTCAAACGTTTCATAATGACTTCCTCCTTTGATTCATATTGAGTTTATATGGTTTCTGTTGCGCGAATTGCCGTCGGCTTTTTATCACCCCCTTTCCGTTGGCCGGTATTTCCGCGCGGATCGGTGATCCGGTATCGACGTTGATAAAAAGCTAACAGAGTCGAGAGCGAGTGCCCAACGGGGGCAAGCCTGTAATAGCCCTCCGTAAAATCCGGTAGAATACTCTCTTAAGGCCTATGCCGCTACACAGCTTCTTTACTGCAGATGCTCGCGAAGTGGTGCGGCATTACCCTGAATTTCGAGGAGGAATACGGCGAACGCCGTATTTTCGAACTCCCGAAATGTCCTGGTATGGACTCGCTCGAGCGCTAACCGGTAGCGTCACCCATCACCATCACAACATTATGAAGGAGGAAAAGGTCATGAAAAAATCGTTCATCATTTTCATTGTCGGCATTTTGTTCATGTCAGCGAGCCTCGCAGCCCAGGCTCAGGGGGACAGCCTCAGCGCCCAGGACAAGGAGTTCATGAAAAAGGCGGCCATGGGGGGTAAGATGGAGGTTCAACTCGGCAAAATCGCCTCTGAAAAGGCCGCCAGCCAAGACGTGAAGGCCTTCGGGCAGCGAATGGTCCGCGATCATTCAAAGGCCAATCAGAAACTCGAAGAGATCGCAATGAAACAAAATTTTTCTCTGCCGCAAAAAATAGACGACAAGCACCGCGACACGATCGAAAAGCTGTCCGGGCTCAGCGGCGAAAAGTTCGATGCCGCCTACATGGAGACCATGGTCGAGGATCACAAGAAGGATATCGAAACCTTCAAGAAGGAGGCCCGCCAGGGACAAAACCCCGCCGTAAAGGAGTTTGCCGCCGAGACCGTCCCGACGCTCGAGGATCACCTGCGGTCGGCCAAGCAGATTTCCGACGGGCTGCACGGCAAATCCGGGAAAAAAACCGGTTCCTGAGTTTGTTTCGCGCACCTGAACCAAAACCAAGCAGTTCAGCGTTCCCCGCTCGGCGCCTGGCCTCTGACGGTCAGGAGCCGAGCTTTTTTTCATTTCGACAGATCACCGATCTTCTCCAGGTCGCCGACCACGCTCAAAATCATTCGATCCGGCTTCAGATACCGCCGCGCCGTACGCTGCACATCCTGACGGCCGACCGATCCGATCAAAGCCGGAAACCTGGCGGGGTAATCCAGGCTTAAATCGTAATAGACCACCTGACCGAGAAAGGATGCCAGCTTCGACTGGGTGTCCAGGAGCAGCGGAAAACTTCCTACCAGGTATTGCTTGGCCATCGCCAGTTCCTGCGCCGAAACCGGTTCGTGCTGAATGCGTTTCATTTCCTCGCGCACCACCGCGACCGCTTCGGCGGCCGTTGAGTTGCCGGTCTGCAGGACGACCTGAAAGGTGCCGGGATGGCGGTGCGCCGAAAAGCCGCTGTAGACCGAATAGGCCAGCCCCTTCTCGATGCGGATGCGCGCCATCAGGCGAGAAGACAGGCCTCCGCCGCCGAAAACCCGGTTCATCACGACACCGGCGAACCTTCTGGTCGCCGCCCGCCGCCAACAAAGGCCTTGAAACCGAAAGTGCGATCTGAGATACTCGCGATGTCTAGCCCGGATCCGGGGACCGAAAGGTCCGGCTATCGTTCAGCGTCGAAACTCCATCAGAGGAAGAAATGGGCAGACTTGCGGGAATATGCGCCGGCCTTCTACTGTCGATAATCGTGGCACCCCGCTTGGCGATTGCCGCCGAGGTCATCCTCTCCAACGGAGACCGGATCACCGGAAAGTTCGTGCGGCTGGCCGAGGGCGAGCTGGTCATCGAAACGGATTATGCCGGTGAAATGACAATCGCCTCTGAAAAGGTGAGGCGGCTTACGACCGACGACCCGGTCACCGTGAGGCTGGAGGACGGCACCACCAGCGAAGGATCGGTTTTTTTATCGGATGAGACGATAAATGAAGATGACGGCCGGCCGGCCGTGGCTCTCGCCCGAATCGAAAGCCTCACCGCCCAGCCGGTGCCGCCGGTTAGAATCAGGGGCAACGCCAATGTCGGTATCACGCGTGAAAGGGGCAACACGGACACCGCGCAGTACCGGATCGACGCCGAGGTGATCGCCCGCATGGAGAAAATTCGTCTGACCATCGGGGGCGAATTTTCCCGCGAAAAGGACGATAACGTGACGACAGCGGCGAACTGGCAAGGCTACGGCCTGTATGACTATTTCATAAAGCCGAAATGGTTTCTATATGCCAGCTCGCTCTTCGAGCACGACGAGTTCGCCGACCTGAACCTGCGGACCACGCTCGGTGCCGGCGGTGGGCATCAGTTTTTCGAATCCGACGATTTGAATTTGTCGACCTCGACCGGTTTGGCCTACGTCTTCGAAGATTACATTCAGGCCGATGGCGATCGATTCGCGGCCGCGCAGTGGATCATCCGTTACGATCAGTTTTTTTTCGACGAAGCGGTGCAGCTCTTTCATTTAAACAACGGCTACATCAGCCTCGAAGATGCAAGCAACTGGCTGATCAACACCCGCCAGGGGCTGCGATTTCCCCTGTACAAGGGATTTCTCACCACGCTGCAGTACAACTACGACTACACCAACAAGCCCTCGACCGAAGCGGCCTCCAAGTGGGACTCGAAACTGCTTTTTCTGCTCGGCTACCAGTTCGGCAACTCACCCTGAAAATGCCGCTGTCGTAAACCGGTCCGCGGGTTCCCGGGTAATTTCAGAAGAACCAATACCACCGCAGGCGACCTCAAATACATCATCGACCCCATGGAGTCGCCCCAGGCAACATGCCTAAAGTCCGCCATCTTTAAGCGTGATGGCCGGGTTGAGCGGGCCGGTGCGCTTTTCCACCGATGAATTCGACCGTTGATGCGGATGCGGATCGCCTTTTTTTACCATTCAGTGGTGTCGGACTGGAACAACGGCAATGCTCACTTTCTGCGCGGTGTGGTGTCGGAACTGGCGTCCCGTGGCCACGAGGCCACCGTCTTCGAACCCGAAAACGGCTGGAGCCGGCAAAACCTGCTGCAGCGGCAGGGGCCGGAGCCGGTGCGGCAATTTGAAAATCTCTTCGGCTCTATCCGAATCACTCTCTATGCGCCCGACCAGCCCGATCTGGAACGATTGACGGAGGGCATGGATGCGGTCATCGTGCACGAATGGAATCCGGCGCCTATCGTGCGCGGCATGGGCCGGCTGCGCAAGCGACGCGCCGGCTTGCGGCTGCTGTTCCACGACACCCATCATCGCTACTATTTCTCTCCGCGGCTGCTCGGCGTCAGCGGCCTTGAAAATTACGACGGTGTGCTGGCGTTCGGCGAGGTGCTGAGGCAGTTCTATGAGCGGCACGCCGTGGGTCCGGCGTGGACCTGGCATGAAGCGGCCGACACGCGCATTTTTTATCCGAGACCGGCAGCGGGTCCAAAAAGGGACCTGGTCTGGATCGGCAACGGCGGTGACGGCGAACGCCGCCGGGAGTATGAGCAATTCCTGTTCGAACCCGTGCAAGCGCTCGAGCTCGAGGCCACGGTTTACGGCGTGCGCTACGAGGCCGATGACCGGGCGGCGCTCGCCGCGGCCGGCATCCGTTACAACGGATGGCTGGCCAACTTCAAGGTCCCGGAGGTATTTGCGGCGCACCGGCTCACGCTCCACATTCCCCGCCGGCCTTACGCGCGGCTTCTGGCCGGCATACCCACCATTCGGCCCTTCGAGGCCCTGGCTTGCGGCATACCGCTCATTTGTGCGCCGTGGGAAGATCGCGAGAAGCTGTTTACCCAAGGCAAGGACTACCTGATGGCCGCCGATTCGCGCGCGATGACGAAACACATCCGGGCCGTGCTCAACGATTCGAAGTTGGCCGCATCGCTCAGCGCGCACGGCCGCCGGACCATTTTAAACCGCCACACCTGCGTTCATCGGGTCGACGAGCTGCTGGCGATTCTTTCGGAGCTGGGAAAGACATGATCACGGCTGTCATGTTCTGGAACGAGCCCAACAACCTGTCGCACTGGGATTTCAATCTGGATCCCGATTGGCGGGTCTATGCTCAAATGACGAGGCGTGCCGCCCGGCGGGTGCGCGTGCTGCGACCCGATTTGCGGCTGGTGCTCGGCGGGATTTCTCCCATCGATCCAATCTTCATCTCCCTGCTGAGAAGCTACGGGCTGCTGGATGAGGTGGACGTGGTGGCGGTTCACGGCTTTCCGCTCGACTGGAATCATTGGCAGCTCGATCAGTGGCCCCAGCGTATTGCCGAAATCGAACGTGCCGGCGGGCTGCCGGTATGGGTCACCGAAGTGGGCGTATCCACCTTCGGCGCCGACGAGGTGCAGGTTTTCGGACTGCAGCGCACCGCTGAACTGCTGCTCGATCGCGTAGAGCGCGTTTACTGGTACAGCCTGCTGGACCTGCCGCCCGAATGGGAAGCCACCACACGCCACAAGGAAGAAGAAGGCAGTGCGTATTACCGTCATTTCTATATGGGGCTTGTCCGCGCCGACGGCAGCCCCAAGCCGGCCTTGTTCCAATTCGATCCGCGGATGGGGATGTGCCAATGGGTGCACTTTCAGGATCATCGCCTGGACGTCATCCTGGACTGGCTGCGGCGGCTGAAGGTGACGCGCCTGCGCACCGGCATCAGCTGGGCCGACTGGCACCGCCCCGGAGCGCGTGACTGGTTCGATCACCAGATGGCGGCCCTGAAGGATTTCGATTGCCTGATCACCCTTTGCTTCACGCCGCCGTCACGCGGCATCCGGCCCTGCCATACGAGTCCGCCCGTCGATCCGGAAGAGTACGCGAGCTTCGCCGCCGAAGTCATACATCGGTATGCCGGGCCCGACCGCAAGCCCATCGTCATCTCCGAAAACAAATGAAAGGACGAAAGGTTCGATGACCGTTTTTTTGTTGATCCGACACGGCGCCAACGACAGCATCGATCAAAACATCCTTGCCGGCCGAACGCCGGACGTCCACCTGAACGAGCAAGGACGCCGCCAGGCTGCGGATCTGGCGGAATTTCTTCGTGACCGGCCCCTTCAGGCGATTTACAGCAGCCCCCTTGAACGGACGATGGAAACCGCCGAGCCGATCGCGCGCCTGCACCATGTCGAGGTGCAGGTGCTGCCGGAGATAACCGAGGTCGATTACGGCGCCTGGACCGGCCGCAGCGTGGCCGATCTGGCGCTGGATCCCTGCTGGAAAGCCTACAACACCTTACGCGGCGGAACGCGAATTCCATCCGGGGAACTGGGGCTCGAGGTTCAGCTGCGGATGATAAGGGCCTTCGAAAAATTGAGCGGCGTCCATGAAACCGGCCTTGTGGCCCTGGTCAGTCACGGCGACCCGATCCGGGTCGTTCTGGCGCACTGCCTGAATGCGCCGCTGGACGCCGTGCTGAGATTCGACATCGCTTTGGCCTCCGTCAGCGTCATGGAGTACACCTGCGGACAGCCGCCGCGGGTCCTCTGCATCAACGGCAACGGCCAGGGGCTGCCGCTCTGATGGTTTTCGACCGGCCGCAAACCGATTTAGGCGCGGGGCGCGCCGACTTCTATGCTCGGAGAAAAGCAGCGGTCACCCTGTGCGGCATCATCAGCAGAATACCTGCCTTTTGAGAGCCGGATACCACCTCAACCCTATTGAGTGGGAAGAGTCGAAAGATGATGGTGGACCGTAATTCAAGAGAAAGGTTGTGGCTTTGGAATCGGTCGTTGGCATATTGCAATTGCAATGCAGCCGCCCTTCTGCGGCCCACCATAATCAATCTTTATCCTAAATTTCGTCGACTTAACATCACTACCGGACCTGTCAAAACCCTCCCGTAGGGTCCGCAAGGAGGCTGAGTGCGAGATATGATCCTGATTACAGGTGGAGCGGGTTTTGTCGGGTCTCACCTGGCGGACGAGTTGATTCGTAACGGCTATGCCGTCCGCGTCATCGACAACCTGTGCGAGCAGGTTCACGGTCCCGGCCGACGCATTCCCGATTACCTGAATCCCGCCATCGATTTCGTGCAGGGCGACGTGTGCGACCGGGCGGTGGTCGCCGAGGCGCTTAAAGGGGTGCGGGTCGTTTTTCACCTGGCGGCTGCCGTCGGGGTGGGACAAAGCATGTACGAAATAGAAAACTATACCCGCACCAACAACCTGGGAACGGCCGTGCTGCTGGAAACCTTGATCCATCAGCCGGTGGAAAAGCTGATCGTGGCCTCCAGCATGAGTATTTATGGTGAAGGACTGTATCGCACCATCGAAAATGGTCTGATCGCAGACGCCGACCGCTCGCCCGTGAAGTTCGCCGAAGGTCAGTGGGAGCCGCTGGACGAGGCCGGCCGATCTCTCGAACCGGTGGCGACGCCCGAGGACAAACCGCCACGGCTCAACTCGGTCTATGCGCTCTCCAAATTCGACCAGGAAACGCTGTGCCTGATGACCGGACGCACCTATCGCATTCCCACGATGGCCCTGCGGTTTTTCAATATATATGGTCCCCGTCAGGCCCTTTCCAACCCATACACCGGCGTGCTCGCGATTTTCGCCGCCCGGCTCTTGAACGAAAAGCCGCCCCTTATTTTTGAAGACGGGAACCAGCAGCGGGATTTTGTCAGTGTGCACGACGTCGCCCGGGCCTGTCGCCAGGCGCTGGAATCCGATCAGCCCTTCGGGGTTTTCAATATCGGCAGCGGTCTGGCTTATTCGATTCGGGAGGTCGCCGGGCAGCTGGCGGAAGTTATGGGAAAGCAACACCTCCAGCCGGTGGTCACCGGCAAATTTCGCGCGGGCGATATCCGTCACTGTTTTGCGGATATCACCCGCGCGCGCCGTCTACTGGATTACTCCCCCAGCGTTTCGCTTTCCGACGGGTTGGCCGAAATGTGCCACTGGCTCGCCCATCAGCAGGCCGAAGATCACGTGGAGCGCGCCCACAGGGAACTTGCGCAGAGAGGGCTGACCATATGAGTCCCGTCACAGTAAATCGATACCGGCGCGAAGACCAAGCGCCCGCCCACGACTGGGTCCTTGTCACCGGCGGCGCCGGATTTATCGGAACGAACCTCGCGCAGCGCCTGCTCGCAGATGGTCGCCGGGTGCGGATTCTCGACAACCTGTCGCGGCCGGGGGTCGAGAAAAATCTAGAATGGCTGTCCCGGCGCCACGACGGGCACCTGCTCGACGTGAGGATTGAAGACGTGCGGGATGTCAAGGCCGTCGGTCAGGCTCTTGCGGGAGTCGGGCGGATATTTCATCTTGCCGCGCAAGTGGCCGTGACCACCAGCATCGAACATCCCCTCGAAGATTTCGACATCAACGTGAATGGGACGCTCACCTTGCTCGAAGCCATGCGCCGGCAATCCCGGCCGCCGTCCCTGGTATTTACGTCAACCAACAAAGTCTACGGCGACCTCGGCCGAATTCCTTTGCGCCGCAACGGCACGCGCTACGAGCCCGAGGGAATACGGATGCGACGATGGGGGGTCAGCGAGAATCAACCGCTTCAGTTCTGGAGCCCTTACGGCTGCTCCAAGGGCACTGCCGACCAGTATATCCTGGATTACGCCCGCATCTATCACCTGACGACGGTCGTATTCCGGATGAGCTGTATTTACGGCCCGCATCAACTCGGCACGGAAGACCAGGGCTGGGTGGCGCATTTTCTGATCAGCAGCATTGCCGGGGCGCCGATCACCATTTTCGGCGACGGCATGCAGGTGCGCGACGTGCTGTATGTGGACGATCTGCTGGAGGCGCTTCTGGCCGCTCAGAACCAGGCGCGGAGGCTCAGCGGCAACGCCTTCAACATCGGCGGCGGTCCGGCCAACACGCTGAGCCTGATGGAATTGCTGCAGCTGATCGCCGAGTTCAACGGCGAGGCGCCGCCGGTTCACTATGCCGGTTGGCGCCATGGCGACCAGCGCTATTTTGTCGCCGACTGCCGCCGATTCACCCGGCTCAGCGGCTGGAAGCCCAGAGTGGATGTGCGCCGTGGAGTCGAATTGCTTCACCACTGGCTGCGACAGCAGCGGCTCGGCGCACCCGCTTTCGACCGCACCGTCGCTGCACTGCAGGTCCCGAATTAGGAGTCAGGTGAGTGGCTTCGATGAACTTTTTTCCTGAGAAACCAATAGCCTTAACAGAACACGAGGGAAAAGACGCCCCGCCGGACGACATGCGGGCGGCGGTGTTCGCGGGTCCGCGCCAGGTTCGCATCGAGCGCGTGCCCCGGCCGCAGCCCGGTCCCGCGCAGGTGCGGGTGAGGGTGGAGGGCTGCGGTCTGTGCGCCTCGAATCTGGGACCGTGGGGGGGCGGCCCGTGGTACCACTATCCGATGGAGCCCGGTGCGCCCGGGCATGAAGCCTGGGGCATGATCGATGCCCTGGGGGCGGGCGTTCGCACCCGCAAGGTCGGCGACCGCGTGGCTGTCTTGTCGCAGCATGCCTACGGGCAATACGACATCGTGCCGGAAGACGCCGCCCTGCCGCTGCCGGAAAGCTTGGGCGGCCGCCCGTTTCCGGGAGAACCCTTGGCTTGCGCCATGAACATATTCGCGCGCAGCCTGGTTGACAGTACCCACACCGTAGCGATCGTGGGGATCGGTTTTCTGGGAGCCCTTCTGACGCAGTTGTGCGCGGCCACGGGCGCGCGGGTGCTGGCTGTCTCCCGGCGCCCCTATGCGCTGGAAATCGCCCGCCGCTGCGGAGCCGGGTTCTGCATCCAGGCCCGGGATCCCTATAAAGTGGCGGCGCGCATCCTGGAGCTGACCGGCGGCCGAAATTGCGAACGGGTCATCGAGGCGGTCGGTATGCAGTCTGCCCTCGATCTGGCGACGGAATTGACCGGCACCCGCGCCCGGCTGATCATCGCGGGCTACCATCAGGACGGTGCTCGCACCATAAACATGCAGCAGTGGAACTGGCGCGGGCTCGATGTCGTCAACGCCCACGAACGCGAGGCGGAGGTTTATCGGCGGGGGCTGCAGGATGCCATCGAGGCGGTGCGCTCGGGTCTCCTCGATCCCGAACCCCTGCTCACGCATGTTTTCCCCCTCGAAGAGCTGCCGCAGGCTTTCCGCATGCTGCAGCAGCGGCCGGAAGGATTTCTCAAAGCATGGATCAGGCCCTGGAAGTAAAGCCGTTGCCGGCGGATGCCCGCTACCCTCGCCCGCGCCTCGGTTTTCTGGGGGTCGGCTGGATCGGGTTTCATCGTCTCAAATCGCTCAGGGAAAGCAATCTGGTGGAAATCGCGGCTGTAGCGGATCCCGCAAGAGAGCACTGCGAGCGGGTCCGGAATCTGGTGCCGGAGGCCGTTCAGGTGGATGGTTTGGATGGCTTGCTGGGACTGGGGCTGGACGGGATGGTCATTGCCACACCCAGCGCCCGCCATGCCGAGCAAGCCTGCGCGGCGCTGGCCGCCGGTCTGCCGGTCTTCTGCCAGAAGCCGCTGGCCTTGACCGGTTCCGCGACCCGGCGGGTGATCGCCGCGGCCCGCAATTCCAACCGGTTGCTGGACGTCGATCTGAGCTACCGGTATTTAGAAGGGCTGGAGCTTATCCGGCAAATGATCGCCCGCGGTGACATCGGTCGCATGTTCGCCGTAGACCTGCTGTTTCACAACGCTTATGGCCCCGATAAACCATGGTATTACGACAAACGCCTTTCCGGCGGCGGGTGCGTGATCGACCTGGGGACCCACCTGGTGGATCTGATGCGCCGGGTATTGCCCGGATCCCGGGTCGTCGATGTGAGCAGCCAGCTCTTCGCCGCCGGCCGGCGCCTCGACGGCTGCGGCGGGCAGGTGGAGGATTACGCCGCCGTGCAGATGAGGCTGCAGAACGGCGCGGGCGTCCGGCTGGCGTGCTCCTGGCATCTGCAGGCCGGCCGGGAGGCGGTGATCCGCGCGGCGTTTTACGGTACCGGCGGCGGATTGTGCCTGCGCAATGTGAACGACTCCTTCTACGACTTTCAGGCCGAGCACTACAGCGGGACCGCAACGCAGGTGCTGGTGCCGCCGTCGTCCGGCTGGTGGGGCGCCGCGGCTGTGGACTGGGCCCGTCGACTGGCCGAGAATCCGGACTTCGACGCCGCCGTGGAAGATGTAGCGACCGTGGCCGATATCCTAGACGTCATCTATGCGGCCGCATCACAACCCATTACCGTCGACAGGGGGGAAAATCATGGCCAGTGAAACCAGAACCACCACCGA
This sequence comes from uncultured delta proteobacterium, assembly GCA_963728055.1. Taxonomy (GTDB): domain Bacteria; phylum Desulfobacterota; class Desulfobacteria; order Desulfobacterales; family SG8-13; genus JARFQH01. Next base: position 116,236 of record CAVSIM010000012.1, read on the forward strand.
CCATCAGGAGATCAGGAAATGGGCCGAGAGCCGCAACGGCATGCCCGCCACGGTTGCAGGCACGGCCGCGGGCGGAGAAGAGGCCGGCCTGTTGCGCATCCATTTTCCGGATGCCGGCCAGGCGGAAAATCTGAAAGAAATCAGTTGGCAGGATTTTTTCGACAAATTCGAAGAACAGCAATTGGCTTTTCTACACCAGAACACGGGTGAGAGCGGCGAGACGAGTTATTTTTTTAAATTCGTGCGGCGTTGACCCTGGTTTTTCAATACGACCGAAAACCGGCGCAGGAAACTCGATGACTCCCAGACCCGCCGCATACGCGTCTTCCGTTACCATCGACCGCTGCCGCGTGTTGATCACCACCGACACCGTCGGCGGCGTGTGGAACTACACGATCGAGTTGGCTCGGGCGCTGAAGGCCGCGGGCGTCACCCCCTTTATCGCGGCCCTGGGAAACCCGTCGCGCGCCCTGCCGCCGGATTACGGCGGACTGCCTGTTTTCCGCCACGCCTGCCGCCTGGAATGGATGCAAAATTCGCGGGAAGACGTCCGCCGCTCCGGAAAGTGGCTGCTGCGCCTGGCCGATCACCTGAAGCCCGACGTGGTTCACCTCAATGGTTACACCCACGCGGCGAACCCTTTCAGGGCCCCGGTCCTGGTGGTGGGCCACTCATGCGTCTTCTCCTGGCACTGGGCGGTCAAGGGTTGCGCGCCCTCCGCGACCTGGGATCCATACCGCAAGGCGGTAACTGCGGGTCTCGCAGCGGCCCGGGTGGTGACGGCTCCCACGGCGGCCATGCTCGAGGAACTGCGGCGCCATTACGGCGACTTCAGGAGGATCGCCCCGATCGCCAACGGCCGGCGGGCCGCCGATTTTCCACGCGGCCGCAAGGAACCGCTGATTTTCAGCGCCGGAAGATTGTGGGATGAGGCCAAGAACGTGGAGCCCCTGGCGACCGCAGCCGGCCGCCTGCCCTGGCCGGTGGTGCTGGCCGGAGAGCATCGCCATCCGGAAGGCGGACAGAAGCACTTCGAAAATGTAACTTTTCTGGGGTTCCTGAGTCAGCTGCAGTTCTCGGCCTGGCTGTCACGCGCGGCCGTCTATGCGCTGCCGGCCTTGTACGAGCCTTTCGGGCTGACCGTTCTCGAAGCCGGTCTCGCCGGCTGCGCCCTGGTATTGGGAGATATCCCCAGCTTGCGCGAAACCTGGGACGATGCCGCCGTGTTCGTTTCCCCCCGGCGCGCCGACCTACTGGAAAAAGAGTTGTCGCGGCTGATCGGAGACGAACGGCTGCTTCGGCATTACGCCTTGAAGGCGCGGAAAAGGGCCCTGCATTTTACCGTGGAAAAAATGGTCAGCCGCTACAAGGCCCTGTATGCGGCACTGGCCGGCCATGAAGATAAAAGCGCGGCGCCGCTGCAGCGGGCGCCGGGAGGATTGAATTGAATTCTCCGAACAGGATGCGAGCCGTGAGAGGGCAAAAGACCGGTGAAAAACTCGACATCGCCTTCTTCGGATCATCGCTGGTGTCGGCCTACTGGAACGGCGCCGCAACGTATTACCGCGGGCTGATCCGCGCCCTTGACGGCTTGGGTCACCGCATCACTTTTTACGAACCGGATGCCTACCAGCGTCAGCAGCACAGGGATATGGCCGATCCGGCCTATGCGGCGGTGCACGTTTACCCGGCCGATGATGAGCGCGGCGTGCGCGGTGCCCTGAATCATGCCAGGCGCGCGGATGTGATCGTCAAGGCCAGCGGCGTCGGCGTTTTCGACGATCTTCTGGAAGCCGCGGTGCTGGAGTTGAAGAATGACCGCAACTGTGTTGTATATTGGGACGTGGATGCCCCGGCCACCTTAGCGGCAATCGATCAGAACCCCGGCCATCCGCTGGCCCGTTTGCTGCCCGATTTCGACTTGGTGCTGACCTATGGCGGCGGGCCGCCGGTGGTCGAGGCGTTTAAGAAGCTGGGAGTGCGGCGCTGCTTTCCGATATACAATGCCCTGGATGCCGCCACCCACTTCCCGGTGGCCGAAGAGCCGCGTTTCAAAGCTGACCTCGCCTTTCTGGGAAACCGCATGCCCGACCGCGAAGCGCGCGTGCACGAATTTCTGTTTAAACCGGCCGCGGCATTGGCAGACAGAAAGTTTATTTTGGGGGGTAACGGCTGGGATCAGCACGCTCCCATCCTTCCCAACCTGGCTTTTCTCGGGCATGTGTACACCCGTGAGCACAATGCCTTCAATTCCACGCCTTTGGCTGTCCTGAACATCAATCGCCAGAGCATGGCCGATACGGGCTATTCTCCCGCCACCCGCGTTTTCGAGGCCGCCGGTGCCGGCGCCTGCCTGATCACGGATACCTGGCCGGGTCTGGAAATGTTCCTGACGCCCGGACGCGAGTGCCTCACGGCCGCCAGCGGCGAGGAGGTTATCGCCCTGCTGGCGGAACTCGATCTCGAGCGAGCCGGGCGGATCGGCCGCGCGGCCCTGCGGCGCGTGCGGGCAGAACACACCTACGCACTGCGGGCGGTTCAGGTGGAAACCATTTTAACGGAAACGCTGCAATCCAAATGAATAACTCAAGCATCCTGGACCTTGTTTTTATCGGCCTTTCGATCACTTCTTCGTGGGGCAACGGCCACGCCTCGACCTACCGCGGACTGCTGGCGGCCCTGGCCGCGCGGGGTCACCGGATCAGCTTTCTCGAGCGCGACGTGCCGTGGTATGCGGCCAACCGGGATCTGCCGTCGGCCGACTACTGCCGGGTGGAACTCTATTCTTCCCCGGCGGACCTCAAGGAGCGCTTCGGCAAAGCGGTACGCGCGGCCGATGCGGTCATCATCGGTTCGTATGTCCCGGATGGCATCGAGGTCGCCCGGTGGGCCACAGCAGCGGCCGGCGGCCTGGTCGCTTTTTACGACATCGATACCCCGGTCACCGTTGCCGCCATCGAGAAGAACGCATGCGGCTATCTCACAGCCGATTTGATGGCACGCTTCGATCTTTACCTGTCCTTCAGTGGAGGGCCTTTTTTGGATTCGCTGCAGGAAAAGTACCGACTGCCGGCGACACTGGCGCTGTATTGCAGCGCCGACCCGGCGCAGTATTACCCCCTCGATGCGCCGGAACGCTTCGATCTGGGCTACATGGGCACCTTCAGTGCCGACCGCCAGGGTGCACTGGAAAACCTGCTGATTGAGCCGGCCCGGCAATGGGCCAACGGCCGGTTCGTGGTCACCGGGCCGCAATACCCGCCGGATCTGCGGTGGCCGGCCAACATCGAGCGCTGCGATCACATTGCCCCGGAAGCGCATCGGGATTTCTACGGCTCCCAGAGATTTACCCTCAATTTGACCCGGGCCGACATGATCCGCGCCGGGTTTTCTCCGAGCGTCAGGCTCTTCGAGGCGGCCGCCTGCGCGACGGTCATCATCAGTGATGACTGGCAGGGTTTGGACTCGTTCTTTGTACCGGGCGAGGAAATCCTGATCAGCCGCAACAGCGAAGAAACCCTTCACTGGCTGCGCCATCTGGACGATGCTCGCCGTCTCGAAATGGGTCTGAATGCCTATCGGCGCTTTCTGAGCGCCCACACACCCGATCATCGCGCCGCTGAGCTGGAGAAGAAACTTCACTCGCTATTAAAGCGCCCGATTGGGTGCCGTTTTGACGCCTCGTCAAGGGACGCGGACGATACTCGCCATGCAGCAAAAATCAATTGAGCCCGGGACCGTCGGGTCCGACATACCGGCGATCATCGCGGATCTGGCGCCCTGGTTTCACAATCTTCATCTGCCCGGCGGCTACCAGACCGCGGCCGGACACACCCTTGGCGATTTTCCGGCCAGAAAGTGGCGATTTATCCGTGATCACCTGCCGCGGGATCTTTCCGGGTGGCGGGCGCTGGACATCGGCTGCAACGCCGGCTTCTACAGCTTCGAGCTGGCGCGGCGCGGCGCGCTGGTCACCGCCATCGACACCGACCCACATTACCTGCGCCAGGCGCGCTGGGCCGCCGAACTGCTCCAGTTGACGTCAATGGTGCAATTCGAACTCATGTCGGTGTACGGCCTGGCCCGGCAGCCGGAATGTTACGATCTCGTCATGTTCACGGGCGTTTTCTATCATCTGCGATATCCGCTGCTGGCGCTGGATATCGCGGCCCGCAAAACAAAGCGCCTGATGGTCTTTCAGACCCTCTCGATGCCCGGACGCGCTGTTTTCGCAACCGGTGAAGATCGCGTCCTGGACGACCGCGACGATCTGCTGCGACCCGGCTGGCCCAAGATGGCCTTTGTCGAAAACAAATTGGCCGGCGATCCCACCAACTGGTGGGTGGCCAATCACGCCGGTGCCTTGGCCATGCTGCGCTCCAGCGGATTGCGTCCGATCGGCTTCCCGGCCGAAGAGATTTACCTGTGCGAGCCCGATACCCGCCTGAAGTGGCCGGCCGACTTCATCGAGCAGCAGCTGTCGGATATTTTTGACGCTGACGTTCACTGCCGATAGCGCGGCCCGGAGTCGTACCCCTAACGCCTGGAAGGTCTGGCGCGGCGAACGCCGACGACCGCCCACAGGATGATGATTCCTATCTCCAGAAGAGCGTCCAGCAGATAGACTCCGGAGATGACCCCGGTGACCGCATAGAAAATATCCACGCCCGCCAGCACGCAGGACGAACCGACCGCCAGCAGCACGAGTTCATCGGAAAACCTGCGGCGCAAGCCGGTCACGGCCAGAACGGCGCCGATGACACCCAGCAGCAGTCCGACGGTGTTCACCAGCCAGAGGTCGGTTTTGGGGCCGGTGAGCGCCATGAAGCTTCGCATGCCGAACAGCGGCCAGAGCCCCGTCACCAGGTAGTAAAATCCTTGCGCTGAAAAGAGAAAACGAGGTGTATTGGAGATATCCATGGAGAACCGGCTGCAGCTGCCGTCCTTATCGGGGTCGATTCGTTTCAGTCCGGCCAGATCGCAGCGCATGGACCGGCGCCTGAAACGGATCAGATGGCATTTCATGAAGAGCGAGAAGGCCATGAGCCGCGGCAGGAAGCCGCTACAGATTCGATTTGATCAACTTCTTTCGCCTCTTGGGCACCGATCGACTGAATGGTAACCTGCTGCGCGGTTACAGCCCATGGGGCATTCAGCGTAATCTGCCTTTTGAGAAGCCGTAGATCATCATGTTACTTGCGGCAGGGGTAAGCGGCGGCACTCCGCCGGCAGAAGGGAAACGTTGACCGGTATCGGCAAACAGGCGGCGGGTGTGGAGAAAAAGCCGCTTTCACGCCTGAAATACGGGTAATTACCCATTGCCGCTCAGGCCGGTTCCTGTACCCTTTTTTTTATTATAATTGCGTCAACCTTTTTGATTAATTGTGGTTCTCAACCGCGCACCAACCCCACTCGAAGGGAGGGGATACCGATGAGCGCTGAGCACGCTTCCGACAGGCAGCCCAATTTTTTTCGAAGCCATCCTTTGCTGAGCGGATTGGCTATAACCCTGATGCTGGCGCTGCTAATCATTTTTCTCCTTTTGCCGCCGGCCATTAAATGGGGAATGGAAAAATGGTTGGAGAGTCATGGGCAGCTGAAGGCCGAGGTGCAGGACGTGGATTTCAACCTGTTTACCGGGAACCTGGTGGTCCACTCGCTGGTGACGCAGCGCAAAGGCGCCGGGGGTCTGCAGGCTCAGCGGATGGCGGTGGAACTGGCCTTTTTTCCCGTTTTCAAAAAACGGCTGTTACTGGATAATATGTCCCTGAGGGATGTGACACTCGATGTAACCCGGGAAGAAAATGGGGATGTGTATGCCGGCGGGCTGCTCATCGTCGGGGATAAAGAAAGGCAAAAAGCCGCGGGAGAGCGGAAAAACGGCTGGGAGATCGGCTTCGGGGGCATCGATCTCGAAAATGTGACCGTCACCTACTCGGCGCCCGGCTATTCGCGCAGGTTCGTCGTTACGAAGGGTCAGATCGATCCCCTGCAAAGCTGGAATCCCGCCTCGTCTGGCGACTTCTCGCTGTCGGTGATTATCGACGACGGCCGCGCGAAGGTCAAAGGCTCCGCCAAGCCCTATGCCCAGACGGCCGAACTGAAAGCCGACATCGACATGCAAAACATCTCCCTGGCCTGGTTCAAACCGTGGATGCCGGCCGACGGCTTCGACATCGACCAGGGTACCCTGGGGGCAAAGGCTTCGCTGGCCGTCTCCGCCAAAGAAAAGATTCGCTCGGATCTCAATGGAACCATAACGCTGAGCCGTGTCGGCGGCAGTCTGCCGCAGGGCGAGGTCGGCCCGATGACGATCACCTGGAACGGCTCCCTGAAGCTGGTGCTTGGAGGTGAAAACAGCGGTTCACCGCGCTTTCATGCGCAGGGGACGTTGACGGCCCAAGAGCCGAACATCCAGCTGATTTCCCGGAACATCGGGGCGCATGCCGACTCTTTTCGCCTTGAAGGCGAGCTTTCCGGCGACGGCGATAATGGTTCGTCCGCGGCCGGATTTTCATTCGACGGCCAGTCGAGTCTCGATGGCATCGAAATCAAACAGGCGGGGCGTGGCGCCGTACTGGCGCGGGTGGAGCGGGTCGGTGTCGAACACCTTAGGGTCGAAGGATTGGACCGGATCAGCGCCGAAAGAGCCCGGGCTTCGGGAACCAAGCTCTTCCAGCAGGCTGCGCCAGGCGGCGCCGAGGCGCAGGAGGGACCGGCGCTGGGTGAACTGAATATAGAGGACTTTCAAATCGACGCCCAGGAGCAGATCATAAAAGCAAGTTCGGTCAGGCTGCTGAATCTGGACGGCCGGCTGGTCAGAAACGAAAAAGGCGAACTCGAGACGATCGCACGGTGGCCGGACGGGACACCCGCGAATAAAACGACTCCCGCTGCGCAGCCCACCGGGGAGTCCTCCTGGCGGTATGTGGTGGATGATGCCCGAATCGGGGGCGACAGCGCCCTTGTCTTCCGCGATGAGAGCGTCGATCCGCCCGTCGATCTGCGCATCGCCAATATAGATGTCGTCGTGCAAAAACTCGACAGCAGAACCGCCGAGCGCAGTCCGATCAGCTTGAAATCGGATCTGGGTCCCCACGGGCGCCTGGAGGCTCAAGGCGGCATTACCCCGCTGACCGAGGCGATCGACCTGGATGTCAGCGGCGAGGTCAAGCAGTTCAGCCTGCCGGAAGTAAGAGGGTATGCCAAACAGAAGCTGGGCTACACCATTCGCAGCGGGCAGCTCTATGCCGATTTTCACTTGCAGGTCAAAAACAGCCAGTCGGATTCGCTTGTCAAACTCTTTATCAGCGATCTGACCATGCGCCGGGTCAGTGCGGATGAACTGGAAGAGTTGCGCGCCCAACTCGGAATGCCGCTCAACACCGCCCTGGACCTCCTGCGCGACGGCGATGGGAACATCCGCCTGGCGTTGCCGATAACCGGCCAGGTGAACAGGCCGAACCTCGAGTTCGGCAGTGTGATTGCCAAAGCACTCAGAAATGCCACTTTCAAGGCGATTAAAACGGCCGCCCTGGGGTATCTTGCACCGCTGGGGGCGGCCTATGTCGCGCCCCTGGGTGCGGCGTATTTAGCCGGCAAGCTGATCGGAAAAGCCATGGCCGTGCGGTTCAATCCAATCAATTTCGAAGCCGGTCAGGCTGAATTGAATGCCGACACTCGAAAATACCTCGAACAGGTCGCCGAAAAAATCAGCTCACGCCCGGAGGTCAACCTGCTCTTGTGCGGCAAGGCCGTGCCGGCCGACCGGCGCGAACTCATGCGGGGTGCGGGTGAAAACCAGAAAGCGGCGGCCGGCGGGAAGGATTCGCCTCCGGGGGGGATTGCGGATGCCAAGCTTTTAAGTCTGGCGGAAAAACGGGTCGAGGCCGCGCGCAGTTTTCTGGTATCAAAGGGCATTGCTTCGAAACGCCTGGTGGTGTGCGCCCCGGAGATCGTTCAGAAAGATGATGCCCAACCGCAAGTTGAGCTGGGCATCGGGTAGCGACCCGCAGGGGCGAAAAATTTTTCGCCCCTACATAAAAGCGCGCAGACCTGTCTACAGCCGCGTAGGCTCCAAGATTGAGATTTTGGCAAGGCGAGAGGGAGGAGGCTGTATAAAGTGATACGCCGACGACCGACACCAGCAGCCAAAATCAGGCTTGCCGCGTAGGCTCCAAGATTGAGATTTTGGCAAGGCGAGAGGGAGGAGGCTGTATAAAGTGATACGCCGACGACCGACACCAGCAGCCAAAATCAGGCTTGCCGCGTAGGCTCCAAGATTGAGATTTTGGCAAGGCGAGAGGAAGGAGGCTGTATAAAGTGATACGCCGACGACCGACACCAGCAGCCAAAATCAGGCTTGCCGCGTAGGCTCCAAGATTGAGATTTTGGCAAGGCGAGAGGAAGGAGGCTGTATAAAGTGATACGCCGACGACCGACACCAGCAGCCAAAATCAGGCTTGCCGCGTAGGCTCCAAGATTGAGATTTTGGCAAGGCGAGAGGGAGGAGGCTGTATAAGTGATACGCCGACGACCGATAACACAGCCAAAATCTCAATCTTGGAGCCTACGGGACAAAGATGGGGAGGGCGGCTGCTTTCACCTTAAAAACCGCAGGCGTCCTGGCCACCAGTTCGCCGTCGGTATCCACCTGCATCACCCTGCTGGTTGCGACCTTTATCTCCTTTCCATCCATCAGCCGGACCGGGTCACCGCGTCCGAAGGTCCCTCTGGCGATCGCCGGAGCGGCTGCCAACAGGTGCAAGAGATTTTTAGGCTCAAGACTGTAGAAATTCAACCGGCGGTCGTCGATATGCGCGTCGTGACGCACGGACATGCCGCCGCCATAGTGCCGCCCGTTGCCGATCGCGATCTGAATGGATTTTAGAGTCTGCGCCCGGCCGTCACAGGTCACCCTGGCCCTGAAAGGCCGGTTTGTCCGATAGGCGTCGATCAGGGCCAGGGGGTAGGCGAGCACGCTCCAACGCTTCTTCATTTCCGTGGTGAGGGTATGGCTGACCTTGGCCGCCAGGCCGATGTGGGCAACGTTGAGATAGTGTTTGCCGTTCACCCAGCCCAGATCGATGCGGACGATGCGGCCCCGGACGATCACGCCGGCGGCTTCTTCGGGCGCGAAGGGGATTTCGAGCGTGCGGGCCAGATCATTGGCCGTTCCCATCGGCAGCACCCCCAATGGCAGTTTACTGTCCAGGATGGATTCCAGGGCCGCGTTGAGAGTGCCGTCCCCGCCGCCGACAATAATACAGTCGATGTGCTGCTCGCGGTGCCGGCGCACGACCGCTTCGATCTGGTCGACATCCTCGAACGCTTGAACGACGGCGTCGATGTCGCCGTCTCCAAGCACCCGCCGCACCGCATCCAGATTCGCTTCCCCCTGCCGGGCAAGCCGGTTGACTAGAATCAGCGCACGTTTGGTTGTCATAGATTGGAGCCTGTGCTGTTAGTAAAAATTTCGCCACACCTCCATCAAAGCTTCGAGATGGAGGTTTTTGCAAGGCCAGGGAGAAGGCGGTATAGGTCGATACGCCGCCGCCCGGCACCCTCACCGAATTTTACACAGCGGAATCGTTGATGCGGCGGTAGAACGCTTCAATGAAGCTGAAGAACCCGAAGGCTATCAGACCGAAAGCGACAACCCCCAGCAGCCACGGCCCGTAAGGTTGCTGCCGCAAAGCATCCAGGGCGCCCTGGAATCCGCGCGCCGCGCCGGAGTTGAACCTGACTGCCGCTACAATGAAGAAACTGCCGATGATCAGGAAAACCACGCCGCGGGCGACGATACCGAAGCGGCAGACGGGCGTGACCCATTTTTTCTTTTTGTAATCCATCTTGAAGCGTTTATCGAACTCGGCCCGCCACCCCTTGACGAAGTGGGCCACGCCGACTCCCGCCACAATCAGGCCCAGAAACGCGACGGCCCAGCGGCCGAAAGGCATCGACAGCAGCCAGGCCGTCCAGCCCTGGGTGTTTTTGCCGCTGCCGCCGGTGCCCCAGCCGAAGATGAGGCTGACCGCCAGAAAAGCCAGGGAGACGTGCGTCACCGAACTCACCAGAAATCCGGCCCGAACGGCCAGGCCTTTCGCATCGGTTCCGCGATGATCCGCATCCCACACCGCCTGAACGAAACGCCAGACGGCGTAGCCCACCAATCCCACCGCGAGGAGGCCCAAAAGGACCTGGCCGAACGGCTGAGCCAGTACAACCTTCAAGGCGCCTTTGCTGTCCGTCGTCTGCCCCCCGGCATCGACAGCGGTCATGACTGCCAGTCCGCCGATAATCAGGTAGATCACCCCCCGCGCGCTGTAGCCAAAACGCGCCAGCCACTCCAGTTTGCTTGCGATACTCCTTTCCACCACTGCCTGCTCCTTTCGCTATTGACTTTAAGATTAAGCCTTTTTGGCCTTATTAGCGGTCGTCGGCGTATGACTGTACAGCCCCTGCCCCCGGTCTAGCCAAACCTTTATCTTAAATTCTATCCTCTGATCCGGCTACACCATGTTAACCCTGGTATCGGCTGCGGTCGAAAAACACCATAAGGTCCGTTGGCTAATTTCATGTCAAAAACAAGGTATGCTTGCCGCCTATTCACCTTACGGCGTCATGAATTCAGGGAAGCGACGCCCGATGGGGACCGTCTGCGAAACCGCGCGCGGGTCCTTTTGGCTTTATGCCGCGCGACCACGTCATCATATACGGGACCATGAGTCTCAGACTACACGATCGACGGTATTGTCGTAGGGTGACATGCACGGTAAGCGGTTGTAATCTAAGTAAACGAAGCTCGAGCCGGTGACCCGTTATGCACGTGGATGCCCGCGCTACATCTGCGGAGACGGCATGATACAGAAAACAGAAGACGCATCCCACCACGATAAAGCACCCGCCGAGGTGCTCGAATTATTGGACGTCGATCCCAGCCGAGGGCTCAGTGACCATGAGGCGCGGCGCCGGCTGGAAGAGTTCGGACCCAACGAGTTGCGGCAAACCGCCACGCGCAGCGCATGGCTCATCCTGATCGATCAGTTCAAGAGCATGGTCATCATCGTGCTGGTGATTGCCGGTACCATGGCCCTCGCATTCAAACACTGGGCCGAGGCCATTGCCATTGCGGCCGTGCTTCTGGTTAATGCCCTCATCGGCTTTGTCACCGAATGGAAAGCGGTACGATCGATGGAGGCGTTGCGCGCCATGGGGGGGGACACGGCCAGGGTGCGCCGCGACGGCCAGGAGATGGAATGCAGCGTCGAAGAGCTGGTGCCCGGGGATATCGTCATTGTCGAAAGCGGCGACATCGCGGCGGTCGACGCGCGGCTGATCGAAGCCAACAACCTGCAGGTCAACGAATCCGCCCTGACCGGCGAGTCGGTCCCGGTCAGAAAGAGCACCGCGCCGGTCACGGCGGACACGCCGCTGGCCGAGCGTTCCAGCATGCTCTACAAGGGAACCACCCTGACCGAGGGATCCGGGGCAACGGTAGTGGTGGCCACGGGCATGGCGACCGAACTGGGCCGGATTTCGGAAATGGCGGAAAGTGCGGAGTCGGACAGCACACCCCTGCAGCAGCGACTGGATCAGTTAGGGCGCCGCCTGGCCTGGATCACGCTGACCATCGCGGTACTGATCGCGGCGGGCGGCCTGCTTGCCGGCCAGGAAGCGCGCAAAATGATCGAGACCGCCATCGCACTCGGCGTCGCGGCCATTCCCGAGGGGCTGCCTATCGTGGCCACGATCGCATTGGCGCGCGGCATGTTCCTGATGGCCAAACGCAATGTGCTGATCAAGAAGCTGCCGGCCGTGGAAACCCTGGGAGCGACGCAGGTCATTTTTACCGATAAAACGGGAACCCTGACCGAAAACCGTATGACCCTGCGCAGCGTCGTGACGCCGCAGGGCGACTTCATGCTGAATGAACGAGCCGGTGAGATCGAGGGCGGTGGAAAGGCCGATGATCCCGCGCTGCGGCGTGCGCTGGAGGTGGGCATCCTGTGCAACAATGCGGCGCTGCGCGACGTCGACGGTGACGATGAACCCGATGAGGAGCAGGGCGACCCGACGGAAACAGCCCTGCTGCGGGCGGGCTTCACGTTCGGATTGCGGCGTTCGGAACTGCTCCAAAGAAAACCGGAAGAGAGAGAGGTCCCCTTCGATTCGGACCGCATGATGATGGCCACCTTTCACCAGGGAGAAAACGGACTCGAGGTGGCCGTCAAAGGGGCACCGGTGCGGGTGCTCGACGCCTGTGCGACCATAGCGGGAAACAATGGCGCCGACGGCAGCCGGGCGCTGAACGGACAGGAACGCCGGGAATGGGCCGATCGGGCCGAATCGCTCGCCGGCGAAGGGTTGCGGGTGCTGGCGGTCGCCGACAAGAGCGCCGCGGGGGTAAACGAGGAGCCTTATAAGAACCTGCGTTTTCTGGGGCTGCTGGGATTGCTGGATCCGGCGCGCAGCGATGTGCAGCAGGCCATAAAAGAGTGCCAGGAGGCCGGCATCCGGGTGGTCATGGTAACCGGCGACCAGCCTGCCACCGCGGCGGCCATCGGCCGGCAAACAGGGGTGGTCGTCGAGCAAACGGCCGGCCTGATTCACGGCAGCGAGCTGAAGGACCCGGACCGGATGGGTGAAGAGGAACGCCGGCAGGCGGTCGAAACGGCCGTCTTCGCGCGCGTGAGTCCCGCTCAGAAACTGCACCTGATCAAACTGATGCAGGCCGAGGGACTCACCGTGGCCATGACCGGAGACGGCGTCAACGATACGCCCGCGCTCAAAAAGGCCGACATCGGGGTGGCCATGGGTCGGCGGGGAACCGATGCAGCCCGCGAAGTGGCCGACATGGTGCTGCGCGACGACGCATTTTCTTCCATTGTCGAGGCGGTGCGGCAGGGTCGCATCATTTTCGGCAATATCCGCAAATCGGTCATGTTCATGCTCTGCACCAATGTGGCCGAGGTCATCGCGGTCGCCGCGGCTGCGGTGGCTGGCGGCTTTACGACACTGCCGATCCCTTTGCTGCCGCTGCAGATTCTTTACCTGAACGTGATCACCGATGTTTTTCCCGCCCTGGCGCTGTCGATGGGAAAAGGGGAGCCGGGTATCATGAAGCAAAGGCCCCGGCCGCGCGATGAAGCCGTTTTGACGTCGGATCACTGGAAGGCCATCGGCGGCTGGTCGCTTCTGGTATCCGTCTGCGTGCTGGCCGCCCTGACAATCGCTTTTTACCTGCTGGGCTTCGACCGGCAGAAGGCGGTGACCATTTCTTTTCTGACGCTGGCTTTCGGCAAACTCTGGTTTGTCTTCAATCTGCGCGGCGCCGGCAGCCGGATGTTCCACAACGACATCGTCCGCAATCCCTATCTTGCAGGATCGATCCTGCTGTGCATCGGCCTGCTGCTGGCGGCGGTCTACCTGCCGGGGCTCTCCGGCGTGCTGGCCACCCGGCATCCCGGGCCAAGCGGCTGGCTGCTGATCTTCGGCCTGAGCCTCGTGCCGTTTATCTGGGGGCAGGTGCTGCGGAGCGTTCAGGCGCGGCAGCATATCGCCGCCAAATCACATCGATCCGAACCTACCCGCGAGGATTCCCAACGAAAGAAAGGTTATGACATGCGACCCGAACCCGCCGCATCTTCTGAAAATCACCGCTACGCCTGGAAACTGGGGCTGACGCTGTTCACCATTATCATCCTGCTGCTGGTCTGGTACACGCTGCATATGTTCCTGCTGATCTTCCTGGGCATCATTTTGAGTATTTTTCTCCGTAAGACAGGAGCCTGGATAGCCCTCAAAAGCGGCATGAGTGTGCGGTGGGCCGTTGCCGTCATCGTACTGGTGCTGCTTGCGGCATCCATAGGGGCGGGATTTCTGCTGGCGCCCCGCATCGGCACCCAAGTCGATCAGTTGATGGATCAACTCCCGAACTCTTGGCAGCAATTCAAAGAATCCATTTCCAGCACACGCCTTGGGGACTGGATCATGTCAAATCTGCCCTCTCTGCAACAGATCGCCGGCCGGCTCGGCGGTCTGATGAACCGGGCCACCGCCTGGCTTTATTCCGTTTTCGGCGCGTTGGCCGGGTTGCTGATCGTGGTGGTGCTCGGACTGTATTTCGCCTTCGACACCAATTTGTACGTGAAGGGGGTTGTAAAACTGGTTCCGGTAGAAAAGCGGCAACGTGCCGCCAGAACGCTTCACGCCATGGGGGCGACCTTGTACTGGTGGATTATCGGACGCCTGATTTCCATGTCCATCATCGGCGTTCTGACCTTTCTGGGTCTCTGGCTGCTGGGGATGCCCCTCGCCTTGACTCTGGGGTTGTTTGCGGCCGTAATGACGTTCATTCCCAATCTTGGACCCCTCATCTCGGTGACGCCCGCTATTCTGCTGGCAGTGCAGGATGGCTGGACTCAGGTGGCCTACGTCGCTGCGCTGTATGCCGGGATACAAACCATCGAAAGCTACCTGATTACGCCTATAATCCAGCATCGCATCATCGCCATGCCCCCGGCTCTCATCATCTCGGCCCAAATCATCATGGGCGTCGTCCAGGGCGTGCTGGGCATACTGGTGGCGACCCCCCTGATGGCCGTGATCATCGTACTGGTCAAACTGCTCTATATGGAAAACGTGCTGGGAGACGACGACGTCGACATTCAGGCTGAAAAGCGCCCGATGGTTGGTGTGACATAAATCCACTTCGATTGGTCGCCGGCGCCGGGAAAGGAAGCTTCAGACATGGTAAAGACAATTTATGACGTTACCGTCCAGAGCGTTAAACAGTGGTGGAGTGACGATGTCTTCCTCTATGCGGCGGCCATCGCCTTTTACACGATCTTTTCGCTCGCGCCGATTCTTTTGATATCGGCGGGCATCGCCAGCCTGGTGTTCAGCGAACAACAGGCCGAAGATCAGATCGTCAAGGAATTAGAAGACCTCACCGGATCGGAAGGAGCGAAAGTGGCCCGGCAGGTGCTGCAGAACGTGAATCTCCTCAAAGGAAGTCCGATGGCGGTGGTGATCGGCATCCTGACGGCCCTGATCGGTTCCACGGCGGTGTTCGCCAACTTGCAGTCTTCCCTGAACCATATCTGGCGGGTGCGCTCGAAAACGGACCTGAGCATGATAAAAGTTTTGATCCGCGTACGGATGCGATCGTTCGGCATCGTGCTGGCGGTCGGATTTCTGCTTCTGGTGTCGATGGTCTTCAGTGCACTTTTAAACGGCGTGCAGACGCTGATGGCCGATCAGATGAAACAAATTTCATGGGTCTGGCAGCTGATGAACACGCTGATATCGATCGGCGTCATCACTCTTCTTTTTGCCATGATCTACAAATACCTGCCGGATGTGAAAATCGCCTGGCAGGATGTCATTATCGGTGCCGCGCTGACGTCGGTTCTGTTTACGATCGGTAAAACCCTGATCGGATTATACCTGGGCCAAGTGGCGATCGGCAGCACTTACGGTGCTGCCGGATCGTTCGTGGTCCTGTTGATCTGGATTTATTATTCTTCTCTCATATTTTTCTTCGGAGCCGAATTTACCCATGTCTACGCCCACCGCTTCGGAAGGCGCATCCGACCGGAAAAACATGCCGAGAAGATGGAAGATGATCTGGCGCCGGGGTAACCCATGCTGATGATCTGCGCGGCGACGGCGCCTGCAATCCGGACGGCACGTTCATCCTTCCGGAATAATCGCCACCTTGACCCATCCCGGTCGACGGGTGTCGAAAGCCTTGTAGGCATCGATGATGTTGGCCAGGGGCTCTTCGTTCGACAATATGGCGGACGGGTCGACGGAACCGCCGGCGGTGAGATCCACGAGCATGGGAATGTACTTGCGATGGTTGCAGTTTCCCATGTTGACGGTCAGGTTTTTCATCATGGCCGCGCCGATGGGGAAGCTTTGGACCGTGGGCGGATACACGCCGATGATCGCCAGCGTGCCGGCTTTCGCCAGGGCCTGGACGCCCCATTCGAGAACTTTGGTCGGGGCATCGCCCGGCTGCCAGAGTTCCCCGTGCCGGTCCGTGCCGCCGGTGATGCCTTCGACCTGCGAATCGTATTTTTCAGCCTTTTGGACATCGGGCTTGGCGGGGCCCTTGTGAGGCCGCTCGGCATCCACACCTACGGCATCGATGAGGCGGTCCACGCCGATGCCTCCCGTCAGATCGAGAATGACCTGGACCGGGTCTTCCTTTTCGAAATCGATGACTTCGGCCCCCAGTTCCCGCGCCGCATCCAGGCGCGCGGGGCGGGTGTCCACCGCAATCACCCGTGCGGCGTCCATCAGGCGGGCACTGAGAACCGCGAAGAGCCCTACCGGCCCGCAGCCGAAGACGGCAACGGTGTCTCCGGGCTCGATTTCAGCCAGATCGGCACCGAAATAGCCGGTCGGGAAAATGTCCGAAATCAGGATCGCCTGGCTGTCGGTCACCTGGTCCGGCAGCTTCACGAGACCTATGTTGGCATAGGGAATCCGGGCCTTTTCGGCCTGTAGGCCGTTGAAGGGACCGGTGGATTCGGGCCCGCCGAAAAACGCGGTTCCGGCGCGCTTGCCGTTGGGATTGGCGTTGTCGCACTGGGCATAGTAGCCGGCGCGGCAATACGAGCAGTATCCGCAGGCAATGGTGGACGGAATGACGACCCGGTCGCCGGGCACCAGGTTTCGCACCTGATCGCCGACTTCTTCGACGACGCCCACACCTTCGTGGCCCAGGATGGTCCCGGGCACCATGCCGGCCATGGTGCCGCGGATCATGTGCAGGTCGGTGCCGCAGATGGCGCTGGCCGTCAGGCGCACGATGGCATCCGTGCCGGTCTCGATTTTGGGGTCCGGCGCATCCTCCAGGCGAATGTCGCCGACATCGTGAAAAACGACTGCTTTCATTGTTCTCCTCCTTTTTAAATAGTTCGAGGCAACATACCTGGCAGCAACAATAGAAAAACTCAAAGAGCGGCGGTATGGGGTCGAAAATGTATAAAAATGACCTGGGCGCAGTAGCTTGCGGTGGACAGATCGAGGAAGACGGCGACGGTGTGGTCTGCTACATCAGCGACGAAGTTCCCGGAATAACGCGTAGAAAGTGCGGGCGCGGGTTCAGCTACCTGGACGGGCAGGGAAAGCGGGTTGCTGATCGCGGCGAACTGGAGCGGATCAAGAGCCTTGTCATTCCCCCGGCATGGACGGATGTCTGGATCAGTCCCCTGGCGCAGGGGCACATCCAGGCCACGGGCCGGGACGCCAAAGGGCGAAAGCAGTATATCTATCATCCGCAGTGGACCGCGGCGCGGCAGCAGAACAAATTCGCGCGACTGATCGATTTCGGTCGGGCGCTCACCCGGATCAGGCGCCAGGTGGATCGGGACCTGAGGCGACCCAAAATGGATCTTGAAAAGGTGTGCGCCATCGCCGTGGCGCTGCTCGATTCGACCAAAATACGGATCGGCAACCGCGAATACCGGCGCCAAAACCGCTCTTACGGGCTGACAACCCTTGAAAATCGCCACGTGGAGGTCAGCGGCGCGACGATTCAGATCGACTTCACGGGCAAAAGCGGCAAGCACCACAAGATCGACATTTACGACCGGCGTCTCGCGCGCCAGGTGCTGCGGTGCCAGGAATTGCCGGGACAGGAGCTGTTTCAGTACCTGGACGAGGAAGGCAGCCGCCGCCCGCTGAATTCGGAAGACGTCAATGCCTACCTGCAACGGTCTGCGGGAAAGACTTTCACCGCCAAGGACCTGCGGACGTGGTGGGGTACCGTACTGATGGCCGAAGCCCTAAACGCCGCCACCGGGGATGGGAACACGGGCGGTGCCGCCAAGAGACGGATAACCGCCGCCGTCCGCAAGGTGGCAGCGGCGCTGGGGAACACGATCACGGTCTGCCGTCAGTACTACATTCATCCGGGCGTCATGGACGCATTCGAAAACGGCCGGCTGGCGGCCTTCTTCAAATCGACCCGCCACACTGAGCCCCGTTCGGTGGCAATCGGACTGAGCCCGGCCGAAAGTGCCGTGCTGCGGATATTAAAGGACGAAAGGGCAAAGAGCTGATCATGCAGTGCTTAGGACTCACGTTCTGTCATGGTAACAAATGGATGAATTGAACTTCAGAGGTGCTTAATGAAGAAGAGGGGGAACAATTCCATTTGACAAAACTCATTGATAAACAGTATCAATAAAAGTTTTCTAAAATCTCGGCAAAAAGGAGAAGGTACAGTGACATCGAAAACAAAAAAGATGCCGGCTCTTTTATCATTTGCAGCAGCGGTATTCCTGGCAATTGCCGGCTGCGGGGGCAGCGGAAGTTCCGCGCCCGCATCGCCAACCCCGGCTGACCTGACGCTTACCAAAATTGTCGATAATGATACGCCAACTGTAGGTGGGGAGGTCACCTTTACAATTACCATTTCAAATGCGGGGCCATTTCCGGCGACCGGCGTCATAGTCACCGACCAATTGCCATCGGGATTCACTTATGTCAGCGACAATAGCGGCGGCGCTTATGATCCGACTTCGGGCGTGTGGTCCGTGGGAACCGTTGCCGTCGCCAGCAGCGCTTATCTTACGATCATAGCAACGGTCAATGACTCCGGTATTTATACCAATTTGGCCGAAGTGACCGCCAGCAATGATTCCACTCCAAACAACAACAGCGCCGGCGTGGCTGCGCCACCACCTTCCATTAATGTATCCATCAATCAGATTCAAGCCGATTGCACTGTGACGCCGGCTGCCTCGACGGTCAAGGCGTTTGTTACCGTGGTAGATCAGGACAGGAATCCTATTACTTCCTTGACATCAAGGGATTTTTCAGTCAGTGAAAACCAGATCGCAGTTCCTGCTTTCGACGTAGAGTTTGTCCGCGCCATTCCCTTATCGGTTGCGATCGTTTTGGATTACAGCACGAGCCTTTTCGATACAAATGCCGTTACCAATATGGAAAATGCCGCCATCACTTTTCTCAACCAATTGTCGGCCGATGATCGCGCGGAAATAATTAAATTCAATAAAACTGTACAGACTGTACAACCGTTTACAAATGTTGATGCGGCCGGATTGACTATTTTATCAGAGGCGATTCGAGCGCCTTTTACCCCGGAAAACGTGACCGAACTTTACGAAGCCATCCTTGCTGGGCTGGCTGAGACAGCCATCGAGCCTGCGGATAATCGAAAAGCGGTGGTATTTTTTACCGATGGTCGCAATAATCCGGATCTCAACTCCCCGCCGGTGCCCTCGATCAATAAAGTATTGTCTGCGGCAAAGCTCGATGGTATCCCTCTTTTTCCGATCGTCCTGGGATCGAGTTTCCGCAAGAAAGATATCGAGGAATTAACCCTGCTGGCCGAGGAGAGCGGTGGGACATTTTATCAGGCGATAAAACCCGAGGATTTACAAGGAGAATACCTCAAACTCGCTGACGCGCTGATTGTCAATCAGTTTGTCTTCACGTACACGTCACCATTGATAGGCGGGGTTCCCGTCGCCCTGATGATCGGAGCCGATTATGGGGGGCTCCAAGGCAGCGATACGAGGAATTTTGTTGCCTGTCCCTAAACCGGTCAATTCTCAACTATCTGAAAGCTACCGGCTTTAAAGTGAGCCTTCTAATAAACTTCACGCATCCAAAGGCTGAAATTAAAAGATTCGTGTTTTGATCAGGCCCTGGTCGCAGAGGCACTTCCAGGCCACGGGCCGGGACGCCAAAGGGCAAAAGAGTATATCTATCATCCGCAGTGGATCGCGGCGCGGCAGCAGAACAAGTTTGCGCGACTGGTCGATTTCGGTCGGGTGCCCACCCGGATCAGGCGCCAGGTTGATCGGGACCTGAGGCGACCCCAAATGGATCTTGAAATGGATCTTGAAAAGGTGTGCGCCATCGCCGTGGCGCTGCTCGATTCGACCAAAATACGGATCGGCAATCGCGAATACCGGCGCCAAAACCGCTCTTACGGGCTGACAACCCTTGAAAATCGCCACGTGGAGGTCAGCGGCGCGACGATTCAGATCGACTTCACGGGCAAAAGCGGCAAGCACCACAAGATCGACATTTACGACCGGCGTCTCGCGCGCCAGGTGCTGCGGTGCCAGGAATTGCCGGGAAAGGAGCTGTTTCAGTAATTGATTCGATTTCAGGAATCTTCCTGAACAATCTCCGGGGAACTATAATAGGTTATTCATCTCTTTGGCGAAGCGGCCGTCGCTCAAATACCTGCTGAATGAAGCGTCCGATCGCGGGTCCGGAAGCACTTCTCCCGGGAGCATGTTGCCTTTGAACTCCTGGAATTGGTAGTAAATCCCTAACCGGCCTCGATGTATCATTTTTCCCGCTAAATAACCTTTACTGATGAGGTCTGTACGTTGCATTCAAACCGCGTTCCCCGCCTGAACAATACCACTGATAATGGCCCTTTATACCGTATCGCACCCATTTTCCGAGGTGGCCGCTTGAACTATATTTCGGAGTACTTTGACGAGTACATAGAGTACTTGGCTGCAACGTGTTTTTTATCAACATGAAAAAAGAAGGGAGGAGTGCAATGACAAGAAATTCTTTCATGACGAGCGTGGCCCCGATGGCTGCGGCCCTGATGCTGTTTACCGGCGGTCTGTCCCAGGGGGCCCAAAAAAGCGCCGGAACGCCGGCGGTGGATCAGCAGAAAAACGCACCGGCCATGAATCAGCAACAAGCCCAACCGACGACCGGAACAGATGCATCGATGGCGGCCGGTAAAAAGAACATGGTTTCGACCGAAGATCAGCAGGAAGCCGTCAACACCGTTCAGGCGGCCACCCGGGTTTTCAAGGGCTTTGCGCAAAAACAAGATAAAAACATACCGGCATCCGTTCTGCAGGATGCCGCCGGCATCGTCGTTATTCCCGGCGTGGTCAAGGCCGGTTTGATTGCCGGAGGCCGACATGGAACAGGCGTGCTGGTCGCCAAAAACAACAATGAGTGGTCCCTGCCGGTTTTCGTGTCCATTACCGGCGGCAGCTTGGGCGCGCAGATCGGGGTGGAATCTTCGGATCTGGTGTTCGTGTTCAACAAGCGGGAAAATCTGCAGGACATTCTGCAAGGCTCTGATTTTACACTGGGGGCGGATGCATCCGTGGCTGCCGGATATACGGGCGCGATGGCTAAGGCCTCTACCAAGGATGCCGAAATACTCTCTTATACCAATACCAAGGGGTTATTTGCCGGCGTATCGGTAACCGGATCCGTTATTACGTTGAACGAAGATTCGACCCGCGCATATTATAACCTGAACGAAGATGCCGTGCGGGGATATTACGGTCAAGAGGAAAAATTATTTCAGGGGATCGTCAATAACGGCACCCAGATGGAAGGCGGTAAAAAGCTGATCCAAAAGGTCCCGCCGAGTGCGGAAGATTTGCGGTCGGCCTTGAACAAATACGCCGATAGCCAGAAAAAAATGCAGTAAACAGACTCATCGAAAAACAGTCTAAAAAAAAGGGACAGCGGAGAAGGGATCTTCGTTGCCCCTTTTTATTTTGTGCCGCTGCTCTCCTGGCAGCCCCGGTCCTATCACCCCCCCCCCCCGCCGATCATGAAATTAAAGAGGCTCGAAAAAAGAACCTGAAAGATGGGCGGGAGCGGGTCGGAGGGGGTCAACGCTCCAGCAAGCCTTTTATTTCCCTGGTAGCGGAAGGATAGGTATAGATCGCATCGAGCAGATCATTCGCGGTCAAATCAAACCGGATCGCCAGCGAGAAAATGTTGATGACCTCCTCCACATGCCGGCCCAGCAAATGTGCTCCCAAAATCCTGCGGCTGCCCTTTTCTATGACGATTTTAACGGCCGAATGACGCAAACCGCTGCTTTTGGAGATGAACGATGAGGAAGTGTCTTCAAGCGGCGCGTCAAAATTCATGCCTTTTTTTTCGGCCTCGCCGGCCGTCAATCCCACGGCGGCCAGCGGCGGGATCGTGAACATGATGCTCGGAATGCCCCTGTTGTCGTATCGGCGGGAACCGGGCTCGAGGATGTTCGCTGCGGCCACTTCGGCTTCCCGGGCGGCCGTGGGCGTCAGCATGAAGGGGGTGTCCGCGGCATCTCCGGCGGCATAGATGTTCGGGTTGCCGGCACTTTGCAAAAATTCATTAACCTCAATCCCTTTATCGCTGTAATTGACCCCCGCCGACTCCAGTCCGAGTCCCTGGATATCCGGCACCCGTCCGGCGCCATTTACAATGGCGGCCGCCTCGAACTTTTTTTCTCCATGCCGTACCCTGTAGCCTGTGGCCGTTTTCTCGACGGATTCGGCGGTAACCTCGGTGTGCACCTCGATGCCGATCTCGGCGCCGGCTTCGAGCAGGACGTCCACCAGTCCGCGATCGAATTGCGACAGGGGCCGATCACCCACTTCTAAAATCGTCACCTTGCGGCCCAAACGCGCGCTCACATGCGCCAGTTCGAACGCAATGAAGCCGCCGCCCAGGAACAGCAACGATTCCGGCAGTGACTCCAGCTCCAGGAATCGATCGCTGGTGATGACGTGGTCGCTGCCGGGGAAATCGAGTGGTCGTGGAATGGCGCCGGTCCCGACCAGGAAGTTGTCTGCCCGCAACCTGCTGCCCGCAACCGTCACGCTGTCGGGGCCGTTGAACACGGCCCGGCCGTGAAATAACCGGATGCCTTTTTCGCGAAAACCCTTCTCGGTATTTTCCGGGACGGGTTCGGTAAACGAGCGCTTGAACTGCATCAGTTCCTGCCAATCGATCCGGGCATCGGAACGGATGCCCCGTCCCTTCAGGTCCGCGGCGCGCGCCACGACTTCGGCGGCGTTGTGGAGGACCTTTTTGGGGTTGCAGCCCCTAAGCGGACACGTTCCACCGAATCCGCGATACTCGATAACGGCCGTCTTCAGGCCGGCATCGGCGCATTTATTGGCTGCGGTGCCGCCGGCGGGGCCGGAACCAATCACGATGAGGTCAAATTTCTCCGACATGTAAACCTCCCTTCCGCATATGGGAACGCCCCATCTTTTGTACTTTAAGATAAAGTTTTGGCGGTCTTGATGGTCGTAGTGAAGGACGTTTGCCACCTTCCTTTCGACCCTTGCCATAAACAGTGCTTTAAAGCTTTGTGGTGCAAGTGAGATCTGATGGGTGTGTTGGTTGAGGATAATCGCTTCCGCCGGAGAAATGACATAGGGTGTGGGCGGTATTGCGGGAGCGCTGGACCTTTATTTTTTCTAATAGGTTTCAAGTTAAAGATTTGGCGGCGGTATCGGTCGATTGCGTATTTTCAATACAGCCGCCTCGCTCCGGCCTTGGCAAAACCTCTAGCCTATCTTTTTTCCGGGTTTATCAATTGGGAAGCCCGGTTAAAAGTGCTGTTCGATCCGCAGCCGGTCTGTGCGTCATCGCTTGGTTCCGGCGCTGCCAGCGCGACGTCAAGGCGCTGATGTAAATGGATTGCAGCTGCCTGTTGGCCATGATTTGCTTGATCGGCGGCAGTTTCAGCAGCGCTCCCAATACGGCCGCCATCGCCCGATGGCTCAACAGGGCCTGGTTGTCGAAAATCAGGTTTTGTAGTACCCCGCGTTCGACCGCCATGGCAACGACCCGGCCGACCGAATCGACAGGGGTGATCACTCTTGCCGCGCGCGGTTTCATGGTGATGGCGCCGTACGGGCAGCTGCGCGCGCACAGTCCGCAGCCCAGGCAGAGGTGTTCATCCACCACGGCTTTTTTCCGGTCATCGTTTGGTTGATTTTCCGCCGTGATGGCCGCCACCGGACAGCTGGACATGCAGTTGCCGCAGCCCCTGCACACTTCCGACTCCAGCGATGCAATGAAGTTGGAGGTGGCGATGGGATGGTCGAACCCGAATTTGCGCGCCGCAATCAACCCCTCGCAGCAGCAGGCGCAGCAATGGCAGATGAAAGCGACCTCATTGCGCACGTTTTCGCCGCCCTGGACCAGGTTGTGCTCGTAGGCTTCGTGGAGCAGTTCCAGCGCTTCGACCACGTCCACCCGGCGCGCAAATCCGTTGCGCACGAGCGAAGCCCCGGGACCGTTCAACGTCATGCAGATGTCCAGGGGAGCGTGGCAGGCCCGTCCGATGTGCTTCATTTTATGGCGGCAGTAACAGAGGCCGACGGCAATGCACGGGCTGCTCCTGATCACCTCGCTGGCCTTTTCGTAGTCCAGGATTTCGTAGGTAAATTCTTTCGGCACTGCCGGCTCCTGCACGAATACTCTCGCCAGGGAGGTCTGGCCGGATAAAAACAGGTCGCGCGCGAAGTCTTCTTCCACATTGATGTACTGGTAAAACAGTTCGGCGAGCGCCTTCTGATCGATGTCGTCCCGCAGCCGCATCAGGGAAAACTCGAAGAACCCGGCCATCGGCGGCGGCAGCACATACACCGTCGCGCCGGATTCTTCAACCAGGTCCAGCACCAGCCCCTTGCGCGCCAAATGGTGAAGGGTCATGCGGGCTTCGGAAACCTTGACATTCCATGCCCTGGCTGCCTTGTCGACGCCGAAAGGCCGCAGTGGCAATCCGGACACGAGTTCGGCCTCCCGCGGACTGAAAAGAAGCGCGAGAATATCGAACAGGAGCCCGGTTGGCGGGGCGCCCTGCGGGAAGGAATTCAATCGCCGGCTCAACTTGCGGTATACGGGGATGACGGTGCGCGTCGTCATTGGATTACTCCCGACATGCTGCGCGCGTAATCGCTTCGCTCGCCGGATGCGACGTCCATGAAAATGAACGGAACCTTCGCCAGTGCGCGGAATCATGGCGAGACGAACAAGTCCGCGCGCAATATTGGTCCGGGACCCGATTTCGGGCTGCAGTCGCGTCGCCGCGGAGTTCATGCCATGTTCTTCCGACCAATGCGATGTCAGCATGCGCCGTCTGAGAAAACATTCCCATCCGGCGATCGCGGTAAGCAACGTCGGCAGCGCCTGTATTCAGGTCTTTTTTCTGCGGTAGGGATTATTATTAGGGGGGAGGAGGAAAAGAGGGGCTTCGCGAACCTTCAAACATCTCGACCCATTGCATGAACCTCGTCACCTTGTCCCGGCCGTAAGGGGCGAGTTTCTGCAGGATCTCGGGCACCGATTTTTCTTTGTCTTTTCCGGTGCCGTTCTTTGAAAAAAACTTGTCGGCATAGCAGATGATCCGCTCTTCGATCGAGACCGGGCGCATGTCGCGCAACGGCAGCGGCAGGTGCTGACGCCGGATGTCGGCGGGAGTGATGCCGACGCCGACATGGCGCTCGCAGACCAGGGCGTGCCTTTTCAGCCCCTCGGCCTCGAGCAGGACGCGGCCTAAAATGCCGTGGCAGACATAGGGGTGACTGCCGTAGCAGCCCAGGTGGGGCGTGTCGGTATGCAGCATGCCGATATCGTGCAGCAGGGCGGCCTCACGAATAAAGACGAGGTCCGGCGCGCGGTCGGCAACCTTTTCAGCGGCCGCCAGGGCCTTGCGCGCCACGCTCTCGCCATGCGCCAGCAGGATCCTTCTGGCTTGCGCGCGGCCCTGGTAGTGCCGGGCGATGAGCGCGGCCGGGTCCACTTACGCGTGCCTCGCCAGCAGCACTCCCTCGATGAAGGGGTCGATGGCGCCGTCCAGCACGCTGTTCACGTTGCCGCTCTCTAATTTGGTGCGGTGGTCCTTGACGAGCTGATAGGGGTGCAGGACATAGGACCGGATCTGGCTGCCCCAGGCGATGTCGTCCTTGCTGTCGTGGATTTCGCGCAGTTTTTCGTCCTGCTTTTCCTTTTCGGCCTGGTAGAGCCGGGCGCGCAGGACCTTCATGGCCATGTCCTTGTTGCGGTGCTGGGACTTCTCCTGCTGGCACTGGACCACGATACCGGTGGGAAGGTGGGTGATCCGGATGGCACTGCTGGTCTTGTTGACATGCTGGCCGCCGGCCCCGCTGGCCCGGAAGGTGTCGATGCGCAGGTCCTTGTCCTCGATGTCGATCACAATTTCATTGTCGAGTTCGGGGTAAACGAAAACCGAGGCGAACGAGGTGTGGCGCTTGCCGCTGGCGTTGAAGGGCGATATGCGGACGAGCCGGTGAACGCCGATTTCGCTCTTCAGATAGCCGTAAGCGAAAGCGCCGTCGGCGGTAAAGGTGACGCTCTTTATGCCGGCTTCCTCACCCGGCTGGTAGTCGATGACCTCGGCGCTGTAGCCCTTGCGTTCGACCCAGCGCAGGTACATCCGAAACAGCATCTCGGCCCAGTCCTGGGCTTCGGTGCCGCCGGCACCGGCATTGATGGACACGATCGCATTGTTGCCGTCATCCTCGCCGTCGAGCATCAGGTCGAGGGAAAATTCGTGCAGGCGCGCGGCAATCGACTCGAGTTGCCGCCCCACCTCCGCGAGCGTCTTGTCGTCGGATTCCTCCACGGCCAAATCGAGCAGAATATCGCTTTCTTCCAAGTCGTGTTCGAGTTGTCGAAATCGTTCGATCTGATCCGCGAGCCGCGTCCGTTCCCGCAAAATACCCTTGGTGTCTTCCGGATTGTCCCAGAAGCCCGGCCGGGCGATCTGGGCCTCGATTTCCCCGAAACGGTTTTCTTTGGTTTCCAGGTCAAAGATAACCTCGAAGTTGTTGGAGTTTCGCCCCGAGTTCCTTGACGGTGTGCTTCATTTCGGCTGACATGGGTGTTTACCTCCTTGCAAGTGGATAGGGATCATCGCCTTTTACCGGCGCGCAACCACGACACCAGCAGGCCGCCCAAAAGAAGTGCGGCCACGGCCAGGCAGACGGCGGCAAAGGCATCCCCGATACGGGTGTATACCGACAGTTTCGAGGTCAACGGCACCGGGCGGACCTCGGCCGCATCCGTAAACAGGGCCGTTTTAAAAACGATGCGGCCGACCGGGTCGACAAATCCGCTGATGCCGGTGTTGGCCGATCGAACCAGCATCCGCCGGTTTTCTATCGCCCTGAACACGGTCATCGAAAAATGCTGATAGGGGGCACTGCTGCGGCCGTACCAGGCGTCGTTGGTGATATTGACCAGCAGCTGCGCACCGTTGCGGACCATGGCCCGGGCTATCTCGGGGAAAATGCCTTCGTAGCAGATCAGGACCCCCAGCCGGCCGTGGTGCCAGGCGATGGTTTCACCGATGCCGCCGCGGCTGAAGTCACCGACCTGCTCCACCAGTTTGCCCAGAAAAGGCAGCCAGCGCTTCAACGGAACGTATTCACCGAAAGGGACCAGGTGCGCCTTGTCGTACTTTCCCACGGCGGTGCCGCGCGGATCGAGCAGGTAGGCGCTGTTGTAAAAATCGATCCCGTCAGGGCCCTTTTCAAATGAAGGGCTGCCGACCAGAAAATACGTTCCCGCCCGGCGCACGCCGTCGCGGATTTTTCCCGTCAAGGGCGCATCGTGGCCGAAATGAAAGGGCAAAGCCGTTTCGGGCCAGACCACCAGGTCCGGTCGGCGGTCGAGTATCGTGTGCGTGAGACCGAGATACTTGTCGATCGTGGCATGCTGGAAAGCGGGGTCCCATTTGAGCGCCTGTTCGATGTTGCCCTGGACGACGGCGACCCGGATGGTCGGCGCCGCGGCGCTTGCCCGGTCGATTTCCGGCAGACGGTGAACGCCGTAGAACCAATTGCCGCCGTTTAACACCGCCGCGAACGCCAGGGCCGCCGCTGCGGTCCGGCGGGTGATCCCAACGCCGTTCCAGTCGCGCTGCATCAGGCTGAGCAGGAGTATAAACAGCGCGGAATTGGCCGCCACGATCAGAAAACTCACGCCGTACACGCCGAATATATCCGAAACCTGGATCAGATGCAATTGCCGGTACTGGGAGTATCCGAGCAGTTCCCACGGAAAGCCGCTCAAAAAAAAAGACCGCAGGTATTCAAGGCCCACCCATAGGGTCGGCGCCAGAAGAAGAGCGGCCAGGGGGTGCGGCCCCAGGCGGCCGAGGAGGGCCGCGAAGGCGGCCGGGAAAAGGGCCAGGCAGGCCGCCAGCAATATCAGGATCGAGATGCCCACCGGCCAGGGCAGGTGGCCATAGGTGCGCATGGTATAGGCGACCCAGTAGACCAGGGAAAGGAAGTGGACCATCCCGGCCAGGAAGCCGAGACCGAACGCCGGGCGCCAGGAGAGGTTGCGGACGGCGAAAAAAAGCGGGATGAGCCCGACCCACGCCAGCCAGCTCAAGCCGACATCGGGAAAGGCGCCCGTGAGCAGCAGGCCGCTGCCGGCGGCCAAGGCCTGGCGGACACGGTGGGGGGTCGGTTTCAGCATGTCGGGCTGATGAGTGATTTGTGCCGGATGCCGGGTCGCCCATCATTGCGGACGACGCGCCGCCGACAAAAAAAACCCCCTTTCGGGGGGCTTTGGGCACGGGCCAAGGTGATCTTCCAAGTGATGCCGCAGTGTATCAATTTCTGAAGGAGTGTCAACACAATATTCACCATTCGACATTGGGCGCTCGATGGTCGACGGTCGAAATCTGTTTTTGTGGTAACGTCGCCGGGCGTTCGATGACCGGCATTCATCCGGTTAGAATTTTCATTCTTGGCGATGCCCGCAGGCCATGGATTGGCTTGACCCTGCCCACGTGTCCCTGATATCTTCAGCGCCATGAACGCGACCGGCCGTCCCGAGACATTGAGAATCGCCTGCTTCATTTCACCGCACGGGTTCGGCCACGCCGCCCGCGCCGCGGCGACCATGGAGGCGACCGGCCGCCGTCTCGCGCCCTGCCGGTTCGAGATCTTCACGACCGTTCCCGCCTGGTTTTTCGAGGATTCGCTGTCGGTGCCCTTCACCTGGCATCCGGTTGCCAGCGACATCGGTCTGGTGCAAAAAAATGCCTTTGCGGAGGACATCGGGCGCACCGTGACGCTTTTGAACGCGTTTTTGCCCTTTTCTCCCGCGCTGGTCGAAGATCTGGCGCACAAAATCCGCCGCATGGCCTGTCGCCTGATCCTGTGCGACATCGCGCCGCTCGGCATCGCCGTCGGCCGCAGCTGTCACGTGCCCTCGATTCTGGTCGAAAACTTCACCTGGGACCGGATTTATGCCGGCTACCGATCGGAGGCGGTTGAGTTGGCCCCTCACATCTCCTACCTGCGGCAGATGTTCGCTGCCGCCGATTACCGCATCCAGACCGAACCGGTCTGCTTCCGGGATGCGGTCGATCTGACCGTCGGACCGGTCAGCCGCAGCTTCAGAACGAGCGGCCCGGAAACACGGCGCCGGCTGGGAGTTCCCCGCACGTCGAAAGTCGTCCTGGTCACCACCGGCGGGATACCGGAGCGTCACGGGTTCCTGGATCGACTGAAAAAATTCGCCGACGCCACCTTCATCCTTCCCGGCGGCAGCAGCGCCCCCGAAACGCACGCCAATCTTGTGTTACTGCCCCACCGCTCCGATTTTTTTCATCCCGACCTGGTCAATGCCAGCGACGCGGTCGTCGGCAAGGTCGGCTACAGCACCATTGCCGAAGTCTACGCGGCGGGCGTGCCGTTTGGCCACGTGGCCCGCGACCCCTACCCCGAATCCCCGGGGCTCGTCGATTTCATCACCCGCCATATGCCGGGCATCGCCGTTTCGGAAGCGGATTTCAGCAGCGGCCGCTGGCTGGCGGCCCTGCCGAAACTGCTCGAGCTGCCCCGCGAGCCGCCCGCGGAAATCAACGGCTCCGAGCAGATTGCCGCCTACCTGGCCCAAATCCTCGCATCGCGGGGCTCAGCGCCGCCGGCCGGCCTTCAAGAGCCGGTCGCCGCTGCCGGAACCGCGGGGGAGAAACGGTGAGAATCGTTTTGACCAACGACGACGGGATCGACATGCCCGGACTCGAGGCGCTGAACCGGATCGCCCGGGCTCATGGCGATCCGATGATCGTGGCCCCGGATGCGGCTCAATCCGGGGTCGGCCACCGGGTGACGACCCGCATACCGATCCCGGTCGCACGTTTGGGTGAAAACCGCTATCGCGTGAGCGGCACGCCCGTGGACTGCGTGCGGCTGGCCCTGAAGGTTTTTGCGCCGGATGCCGACTGGCTCATCGCCGGCATCAATCCCGGCGCCAATCTCGGGTCCGACATCTATCAGTCGGGCACGATTGCGGCGGCCCGTGAAGCCGCCATATTGGGCTGCCGGTCCATGGCGGTCTCGCAGTACATCGCGCGCGACTGTCCGATCGACTGGAACCTGACCGGCCTGCTGGCGGCCCGAATCATCGGCCTGCTCATGCAGGAAGAACTACCCGCCGGCTGTTACTGGAACATCAATCTCCCGCACCCCCTGGCGGCGCACGTCGCCGTGCCGCACCGCTTCTGCCCGCCGGACATCAACCCCCACCAATACGTTTTCCGGCGGGAAGACGGGGAATATCACTACGAGGGCACGATCCATGAGCGCCCGCGCGCTCCGGGCCGGGATGTGGCGGTGTGCTTCGGGGGCGAGGTGTCGATTACGCGCCTGTCATTGTAATCAGTAGGCGTTGTAAGGTCGTACGACCGAGGCCTTTTTTTCGCGGGCCGCAAACTCGTCGGCCTGCTTCCGGGCCAGCTCGACCGAGGCGAAATCTCCAATGCGCACGGTGTACCAGACCCGTTCCCGGGGGTCCTTTACGGCGGTGATGCTGGGCGTGTAGCCTTTACGGGCCAGCTGATCGACCCGCCGCTGCGCATTTGCTTCCACCAGGAAAGCCCCCACCTGGACCGAATAGGTCAAATCGGCGGATGGCCCGGAATCGGCGGCAGGGGCGGGCGCGGCCTGGTTCAGATCGTGCTGGAGGCGCATGGAATCGAGCACGGCCAGCAATTGACCCTGCTCCGGCGCCGCTTCTTTTTTTTCACCCGCCGCCCCGGTTGGCGCCTGGGCCAGGCCGGCAGTTTCGGCCGGCGCCGGTGCCGGTTCCGGTGGTGCCGGCGGTGGCCGTGATTGCTGTGGGGCCGCCGGGGCATCTGTCTTTGGCTCTGATACCACCTTTGGTTCTGATACCGCCGTTGGCTCTGATGCAGCCTTTGGCTCTGGCATCACCTTCGGCTCTGACACCGCGGCCGGAATTTCGGTCACCGCGCTCCGGGTGCGGACTGTAGGCCGATTCACCCAAAAGGCCGCCGCCGCCAGCGCCAACAGCATCAGAAGCGCCATGCCGCAAAAAAGCGGCACGTAGCGGCGCGGCACCGCCGGCCACCACGTGCGCGGTTCCTTCGGCCGGGGCGCCAACGCGGCCTTGGCCGTCTTTTCACCGATTGTTCTTTCCCTGCCCTGGGCGGCCAGGGTCAGGATGCGGTCGCAGGCGATGTTGATCCGGCGCGGAATTCCCTGCGAGGTCTTGTAAACCGTCCGCAGGGCCGCCTGATCGAATCTGACGGGCGGCCCCGCCGAGGATATCGAGATGCGGTGCTGGACGTAGGCGGCGGTTTCTTCGTCATCGAGCGGGTTGATGAAGTAATTGACCGAGACCCGCTGGCCGATTTGCCGCAGGGAAGGTGCGGCAAGCATCTCGGAGAGCGTCGGCCGGCCGATCAAAACGATTTGAAGGAGCTTGTCGCGGGTGGTTTCCAGGTTCGACAGCAGGCGGACCTGCTCCAGGGCCTCATCGGAGAGCACATGGGCGTCGTCGATAAACAGGGCCACCTTTTGGCCGGCCCGTTTTTTTGCGATTAAATAGTCGTTGAGGCCGTCGGTCAGGTCCTTGATCGTGCCGAGGGTAGAGGGAAGCTTGTAGGCGGCGCCAATGTTTTTCAGCAGCTGCAGCGGGCTGAGACCGGCTGTGGCCGTCATAAAGGCCGCGACGGCATCCTGGTGCAGGCGCTTGACGAAAGACCGGCTCACCGCGGTTTTTCCGACCCCGCTGTCGCCGGTAATCACCGTGAATCCTTCGCCTTCCATGACGGCATAGGCCAGATGGGCGAGGGCCTCCTCGTGGTGACGACCCAGAAAAAGTCGTTCGGGGTCGGTGGGGTGCCGGAAGGGATGTTTAGTAAAGCCGTAGAGTTGTCTGTACATGCGGTGCTTGTTCTGATAGGGGTGAAACGTGATTGTGAATCAAATCCCAACCGGGAGATTTCCGGGGCCGGACTCGTCTTTTTTCCATTGGTCTGCAGCAGTCTAAAATTTTTCGCTGCCCTTTGCAAGCGCCCCGCGCCGGAGCCGTGCGGGGTGCCACGCCCAGCCGCCGCACTTATGGTGATCTATCCAGGCGGTCGAGAAATTCCCTGAACCACGGCGGGTTGAAGATGATGACGTAAGCCAGGAAAACGGCCGTCAGCGGCAGGAAAAAAACCACCAGGTCGAGCAGCAGGATGGCGGCGGCGATAAGAATTCGAGTGGTCATATGTCCATCCATAAACTCAATAAACTCAACAAACTCAATAAACCCAACAAACCTAACGAACTCTCAAAAGGATGGCGTCCATGGCTAAAAAAATAATGATTGCGGTCGACGATTCCCGACATTCAAAAAATGCGGTGCGCTACATTGCCCGCTTGTCGGGCCGGATAGAGGACCTCGCCGTCGTTCTCTTCACCGTCCAGCCGATGATATCGCAGTTTCTGGTCGATGAGGCCCGCAAAAAGGTCGCCAGCCAGAAGGAGTTGAAGGCGGTCATGGAAAAAAACGCCGCGACCGCCATGGATCTGCTCGAAAGTTACCGGAAGGCGATGGTCGAGCAGGGGGTCGACAGTTCCCGCATTCAGCTCGTGACCCACCCCCGCAAGCTCGATATCGCCAAGGATACCATCGAATATGCGCAGGAGGGCCGGTTCGATGCCCTGGTCATCGGACGGCGCGGGATATCCGGACTGCAGGAACTGTTCATGGGCAGCGTTTCTTCCAATATCGCCCAGAATTCAAACGTGATACCGGTCTGGATCGTTGGCGGCGACATCACGCCCGCCAGGTTCCTGGTGGCGGTCGACGGTTCCGATTACAGCCTGCGGGCGATCGATCACCTGGCGTTCACCATGAGCGCCGCCGACGTCAGCCTCACGTTCCTGCACGTCCGGCCCAAGCTCAAGGACTACTGCGCGATCGATTTCGAGGCCGCCAAAGCGCTCGAAGACTTGATTCGAAGCGGTGACAAGGCCTGCATCGACAACTTCTATGCGCATGCCCTGGCTAAACTCCAAGAATTCGGAATCGGGGAGGATCGCATCCGGACCAAGACGGTCGCCGGCGCCGGCAACATCGGCGGCATCATTCTGAAAGAGATGAAAAAAGGAGATTTCGACACGGTCGTCATGGGACGCAGCGGCGCCAATAAAAGCTTTTTTACGGGCAGCGTCACGAACACGGTGCTGAATAAAATCTCGAAAGGCGCCGTCTGGCTGGTGTCTTAGCGGTCCCGTTCACGGACACGGTGCCGCCATCCGGTGACCGCTGACCGCCGACGTGCCGTGTCGCTCGGCGTGCGCGGGCTCGGGCCATGTGCTTCCCGCGCCCGGCGCCGCGGCCGTCCCGGTGCGACACCCCCGTGACGACCAGGACCGTTTGGCAACGCGGCTCCTAAGGTACGGACTTTTGCCATTCCTTGGCAAAAATCCCCGCAATCCGGTCGACCTGCCCGGCATCGATGGTCAGCGCCCTGGCCACTTCCAGATAGAGGCTCTTGCGGTCATTGTTCTCGGCGGCCACCAGGTTGCGGAGCATGCCTTTGTCCCGCACGCTCAGGCTGTCGGAGGAGGCGATGGCCACATAGCCGTCGTTGCCTTCCTCGAGGGCCCCGGCGGCGAACCAGGGTTTGAGCTGGGCATAGCGGTCTTTCATCCGGGTTTTCAGCTCCCGAATGGCGGGGTTCGACACCGTCGTGATGTCTTCGGCCCAGGCGGTCGACACCAGCCAGGCGAAAACGGATCGATCCCCCCGGTATCCTTGCTGCTTTTTTTCGGGTGCCTGAGATCCCTCGGGTTGCGGTTGCGGCCCCCGGATGTCTTCCACGATTTTACCGGCCACCGATTCGACCTTTTCGGCCGGGAAATAGATGTTGATCGTCACGCAGGCGCCGATCAGGAGAATAGCGACCAAAAACAGCGCCCGATATACCCGGAAGGCTGATCTCATTACCACCTCCTTGTGTTAGCGGATCACCGGGCCGCCGCCCGTTTTCGATATGCGTCTGATCCGTTTGACCATGTCTTTGAAGCTGATGCGGTTGTCAGGATTCAAATTTACTACATCGACCCCGGAAAAACCACTCTTTTTGACCAGGTATTCCCGTCCGTCCTGCTCGATCGTCCCCTTGATCCGGAAAACGTCGTTTTCCAGCGTTGCGGCGATTCCGATTTTCCAGTAGGAGAATTCCCGGAAGAACTCGGCAAAGGACCCGGCCAGACCCGCGAAAGGACTGCCCCCGCCGCCGAGGCTGGCGATACTTTCCACGGCGCGGATGTTGATTTTCTGCTCGACGCCTTTCACCGGAACCGTTTCCAGCCGCAGGTCGAATTTCTGGGGTTCACCGTTGACGATTTCAACGTTCGTCACGCTTCCGCGCAGGATGCCCTGAATTTTCCCGAAAGCGGTTCCCGCCGTCATTTCGCCCAAGTTGAGATCATCGATGCGGCTGTCGAAAAAAAGCACCGGCACGGAGGTCAACGGATTTACAACACCCGGATCGTCGATCTCGATGCGGCCGCCGAAAATGTCGACGAACAGCGTTCCGCGGCTGGTGAGGCGGTTTTTTTCCAGCCGCACGGCCGCGAGCCGACCCGACAGAATGCCGCCGGTCGGCTGGGGCCAGATGTCGCTCAACGCGTCATCGATCCGGACCCCGCTCACCGCCACATGGGTATCGATTCGGGCGCTTTCGTGAAACAAGTCGGAGAGGATTACGGGGCCAAACGTGACGCGGCCCGCGAAAAGCTCCAAGGCCGGAGGCTGTCGCAGCGCCAGGCGGTTGGGGCCGACCTCGACATCCAGGGTCAGCGGCTGCTCGCCCAGTTGGGGAAGCCGCATGGTATCGATATTCACGTGTCCGGTGAGAAAAGAAGAGGCGGCGTCGTCCGGCGACGACTGGTACCAGAACGGCAGGTCAAGGTCGATGCCCGCCAGGGAAATGGCGCCGTCGTGGGTGCCGGCGTGGCCCTGCCGCCAGTAGGCGCGCCCCTTGACGCGCATCGATCGCCGGCTGCCGGTTATGGCGGCCGCACCCCCGATCCGGCCCTTGACGCGGGCATCGGTCAAGGCCGGCTGCTCGTAGCGGAAAGGTTCGGCGACCAGCAGCCGGTAAAGCGGCCGGACGTCGGTGGCGGGCACGGCGACCTGCAGGTCGATTTCAGGATTCCCGGGCGCCGATTTCAAAGAGCCGGTGAGAGTCGCGGCCACGACGTTCGTCAGGGAGGCTTCCAGTCGTTCGACGGTTAAAAGACCTTCGTCAGCCTTTAATTTAAACCGCCCAGTGGCATCGATCGGCGTGGCGGCCAGATCGAGATACTGTTTGCCCCACAGGACTTCCCCGGCGCCGGCCGCCAGGTGCGCATCCGCCTGGACGACATCGGCAGTGCCGCCCAAGCGGGCACTGATGTCGAGGGCGGCGTCTATTTTTTCGGCAAACCGGCGCTGCTCCGGATCGCTGAAATGAAGATCGGTCACCGCCAGGCGGCAGGTCAGCTTACCGCCGCCTGCGCGCCATGCGAGATCCACGTCCAGCGCCTCCCGCGCTTCGAAGCGCCAGCCGGCCGGCAGAAGGCCCCAGGCCGCGGCCGTTCGCAGCAGGGCGCTGTCGCGGCCGCGAAGGCTCAGAAGCACCTGCTCTGCGGTGCGGCTCAAGGAGCCTGTCAGGTTGGTCAGGGAAGAGCTGGAAAAAGCGATACGGGGCAAAGACAGCTCCCCGCTGTGCAGGTCGATCTGCCCGCGTTCCAGTTCGAGCCGGACCCCTGTCAGCTGCCGCGGGCCGGCGGCGAACCGGGCGCCCGAACCACGGGTCTGAAGGCTGATATCCAGCACGGGATAACGGCCGGAAGCCGTCAGGTGCGGCTGGAACCCGGTCAGGGACGTGTTTCCGGCGGTGAGCGTCATTTCGTCGGCCGCCAGATTAATTTGCAGCGACGGGTCGGCGAGAGGACCGTTGAGCTGCACGCGACCGGATACGTCCGCCAGCAAGCGGGCACCGGGCGCTGAATAGGAGACCGGAACATTCTGTAGCATCACCTGCAGTTCGCCGTGCCACTCCGCGCCTTTACCGGTCAGCGGACCCTCGATAGTGCCGGCCAGGCCGACGGATCCGGAGACGGTAATGGGCGACTTTTCACCGGTCACCGCGGCATACCAGGTGCCGATCCGGTCGGCGTCGAGGCGGCCGCCGGCGAGGGTGAGCTGCAGCCGGTGGGGGGCGGTGGTTTCGAGGCGGGCGGTGCCGGCAGCTTCCATCGAATCGGCGGCTTCGAGCGACCACTCGTGCAGTTCGAGCACCGTCTCCGCCATGCGATACGTGCCCCGGCCCGAAAACGTCAGCGGTGTCACGAGCGGCGCAGCGGCCTGCGGCAACTTGGGGAAGGTGATGTTGCCGGTCAGATTTATTTCAGGCAGGCCGATGTCCTTTTGTTCCGGGTGGAACTCCAGCCGGAGCGCGGCTGCGATGTCTTCGGCGCCAAACGACGCGCCGGAAATCCGGCCGCCGGAAAGCGTTATGTCGCCTGCCATCGTGGCGTTCTGCGCGGGGGGTTCGATGTGGATGCGGCCCTCGGCCACCGCAACGGTCGTGGCCGCGCCGATCCGCGATTCCAGCAGCTGTCCGCGGGCGTCGATGCCGCCGGTCGGGCTCGATGTCAGGTGCAGGCCGGCGACCGCCAGTTCCATGGCCTCGCCGATGACGGTCAGCCGGCCGTTTTCGACTTCTATCGCGGACCATCTTACGTCCGATGCCAGCAGATACCCGGCCAGCTTGCGGACCAGGCGGGATGCGAGTGAAGGGGGGGCGGTGGAATCCGGGAGGGTGATCGGCAGCCGGGCATCCGTTTTTACCCGGACCGCAAAATCCTCCAGCTGCAGGTGATCGATCACGAGCGTGCGCCGGCCGAAAGGGCCGGTCAGGTGGGCATCGACCGCCAGATATCCAAGGTGCAGAGCCGGCCCGTTTTCTCCATCCACCGGCTGCGCATCGATGTCGCGCGCCCGCAGGTGCAGGGGGTCGACACCGTAGGACAGGTCCCCGATGGTGACCGCCACGCCGGCCAGGTGTCGAAGCTGCCCGGCCGCAAAGGTCTTGAGGCTGGAAGGGTGGCGGTAAAAATAGCCAACCGTCAGCGCCAGGGCGATCAGGCCGGCGCCGAAAAGGCCGAGAATCGTGATCAGCAGCCACCGGACTGCGCTACGGCGGGGAGATCGGGTCTTATCAGGGGTTTTGCCAGAAGTCACGGGTCTCTCCGGTATCCAGCGATTCGGTCAAACAGTGGGAAGCGCAGGAAACCGTTCAGCAATTGATATACCGGCCGTTGGATCGCCTGGCGGTGTTTTTGCCGGGCTGCCCCATTTTCATCTCCAGCTGCGGCTTGAAAAAATGGCGCGAGCTGCGTAAGTGAAAGCCATGCGTATTCAGGGTATTCAAGTCGAAAACATTAAGCGATGTTGGAACTGTTTTGATAAATTTGGATTGGCGCATTTATTTTTTCATCGCCTTTTCTCTATCCATGGCGGGGTGGAGGATACGGGAAACCATTATCTCATCGTTCTTTTCAATGTAGTACGCTATGTGGTTTCCAACTGGAAACGACCGTAAACATGCCGTTAATTCTTCGCGCTTCTGACCGATTTCCGGGTACTTGGCAATTATTCCCAGCGCAGCCCGTATAGCTTCACGGTAAGCTTTTTCTTGCTCCTTGCCCCATGTTTTCTTCGTATACGCGCTTATATTCCGCAAGTCCTTTTTCGCGGCTTCCGTCAGTTTGTAATCCGGCATCAATCATCCAATTCTTTTTCGAGTTCATCGAAAAAAGCTTCTCCGTCACTGATTTCACCCCGTTCGATTTGGTCAAGGCCTATTTTGACCTCCCGCCGCAACCGTGCCATTTTCAGCGCCTGATATTCCTCATATTCCTGCACCGGCACCACAATAGCTGCCGTCCGACCTTTCTTTGAAATCGCTACCGCCTCGCGCTGCACCGTATCCATCAGCACCCCGAATTTGTTTTTTGCTTCCGCTGCAGGCATCGTTTTCATTTTCACCCTCCCTTTTGTATGCACCGGCTATTATGGACATAATGGCCTAAATGTCTATAATAGCCAAAAATCCATAATAGTCAAGAGAGCGGTTCTTGTTAACCGCCGGGCTAAAAACCGACGGGGATGTGCAGGGGGTTCTTACAGCGTGTTGACTGGATACCGCCAGCAGGGGAATATGGGGCCGTTAGCAATGGGCGAATGTGACACGACGATTCCTTACGTGTCCTGCGGAGGGTAGACCGGAAAACGCCGACACAGGTCGCCGACCTGCCGTCTGACACGATCGAGGGCCGCCGCATCCCATGGCCGGGTCAGGGCCGTTTTGCTCCACGAGCAGAACGGTTTTGCCCTGCTGGTTCACCGTTGCGATGATCTCGAAGACTTCCTTGGCCAGTTTGGGGGCCAGGCCCAGGGAGGGCTCGTCGAGCAGGATCAGTTCCGGCGCACTCATCAGCGCCCGTGCCAGGACCAGCATCTGCTGCTCGCCGCCGGACAGGGTGCCGCCCTTCTGGTCCTTGCGTTGCCGCAGGATGGGGAAAAGATCGAAAACCCACTGGATGTCCTCGGCGATGCGCGCCTTGTCGCTGCGGCTGTAGGCGCCTAGCATCAGATTGTCCAGCACCGACAGGTGGCCGAAAATTTTGCGGCCCTTCGGCGACATGATGATGCCCGATTTGACCACATCCACCGGACCCAGGTGGGTGATGTCCCGCCCCTTGTAGCTGATTTTGCCCGATTTGCTCTTGACCAGGCCCGCGATGGCCCGCAGGGTGCTGCTTTTGCCGGCGCCGTTGGCGCCGATCAGGGTGACGATCGCCCCTTGGGGGACATCGATCGAAAGGCCCTTCAGGGCGTGGATGCCGCCATAATAGATATTGAGATCCCGGATGTTAAGCACCCTGAACCGCCTCCTCTCCGAGATAGGCCTCGATCACCTTGGAGTTCGACTTGATTTCGGCCGGCGATCCCGCGGCGATGGTCTCACCGTAATCCAGCACCCAGATGTGCTCGCAGATGCCCATGACCACCTTCATGTCGTGCTCGATCAGCAGGATGGTCAGGTCGAACCGGTCACGGATCCGGCGGATAAACGCCATCAGATTGCGGGTCTCGTTGGGGTTCATGCCGGCCGCCGGCTCATCCAGCAGCAGAAAGGCCGGGTCCGTGGCCAGGGCCCGGGCGATTTCCAGCCGGCGCTGGGCGCCATACGGCAGGCCGGTGGATTTCTCACCGGCCAGTTCGCGCAGTCCCACCACCTCGAGCAGGTCGAGGGATTTTTCCCTCAACGCTTTTTCCTCGCGCGTGCTGGCGGGCAGGCTGAAAAGGGCGTGCCACCAGGTGGTTTTCTGGCGCAGGTGCCCGCCGATCATGACATTTTCCAGCACCGTCTCGTTTTTGAACAGGCGGATGTTCTGAAACGTGCGCGCCATGCCGCTGCGGCGCTGCCAAGCGTCAAACCGTTCAACGAGTGCTGCAAGAACATCGCAAAGCTCATCCGGCGCTCCTAGTTCTTATGACGTCCGGCCCCGAGGTGATGTGAAACGGTCGGCGTCAAGGGCTCACAAAAAAAACGGATCGCATCCGGGGGGGTGTTAAATATGGCCCGATCAACCGGTGTGAATCCTGCGGAACATGCTGACGTTTCCCGGGATTTATATGGGCCTTTTTTTCGGGGTCAGGAGGGGGAAAGCCGTAAAGACTCTCCCCCTCCGATATGGCGCACCCGACTTCGTTCTTACAGCTCGGGGACGATGCTGCCGATGTAGGTTTTCTTTCCGTCCTTGATGATGACCAGACCCACCGGTTTTTCGGCATCATGGGAGGCGTTGATCGTGGTGTCGCCGGTGACGCACGCCATTCAGCGGCATCCGACGAAATTGTCCGGTGCGCCGGTTTTTCCTTCCGCCGCGGCAGTCTGACGGCGGCGCCCGATCCGCGGCTTGACAATAATTGCCGGAGCTGTGTAAGTGAAAGGCATGAATATTCAGGGAATTCAGGTGCAGGCATGTCGGATCGGTTGAAGGGACAGTCGGCGGTTGTCACCGGGGCCGGGCAGGGGATCGGCCGCGCCATCGTGGAAAGCTTTGCGCGCGAGGGCTGCCGCGTGTGGGCCACCAGTCGGAGTTTAGAGCCGCTGGCGTCCCTCGAACACCCCCCGTTGGTGCGGATAGAGCTCCTCGATGTCACCCGGCCGCAAGTCGTCGCCGCGGCGGCCGAAAAAATCGGGGCGGTCGACATCCTGGTCAACTGCGCCGGGTACGTGGCGTCCGGCACGATTCTCGCCTGCGGACCCGATGAGCTGGAGCGGTCGCTCGAGGTCAATTTGAAGGGCGCCTATTATATGACCCGTGCGTTTTTACCGAAAATGTGCGATCGCGGTGCCGGTGCGATCATCAACATCGCCTCGGTTCTCTCGAGTGTCACCAGCGCGCCCGGCCGCTTCGCCTACACAACTTCCAAGGCCGCCCTCATCGGACTGACCAAGTCGGTCGCCGTCGATTTCGCCGGGCGGGGAATCCGGGCCAACGCCCTTTGCCCCGGAACCATCCAGACGCCAGGGCTGGAGTCGCGGATCGCCGTCAGCCAAGATCCCGCTGCCACGCGGGCGGCCTTCGTCGCGCGACACAAACTGGGGCGTCTGGGAACGGTTTCCGAGGTTGCCGAGGCCTGCGTGTTTCTGGCCTCCGCCGACGGCGGTTTCGTGACCGGGCAGACGCTGATCGTGGACGGCGGCATGACCCTGTGACCCGCCGATGCCCCGTGCGGAATCCTGTCTGCGGGAAGCCGGTCGCCCGGGGGTGGAATACCAGGCCATACCGCTTCATTCCGGTGGGGACGACGGAGCAGCCATGCCCACGAGCATTCTGGCCAGGCGCGGTACCGACATCGATTCACGTTTTCGATCGCTATTGCAGAAAGCGGTGCGGCGCGGCAACCTCGAGCTGGTTTACACCACCAGCGCACTGATTCAGAGCCTGAGCTTCCGCGAAAAGAACTGGTTCCGGAACCGGTCCGCGATCATCACCTTCGAGGAGTGCTGGCCCCTGGGGGCCGAACTGCTGTTCAACAAGAAGTTCCACAGCAAGGCGGCCGTCCTGATCAAGGTGGCGCGTTCGGTCAAGGCCCGCGACGCCACCGGCCTCGGATACCTGGCCTACCGCCTCTTCGAAGGCGACCGCTCGGTGCTCGACGGCAATGCGGACGACCGCCACATCAAAATCATCGCCGATGCCATCCGCCGTCCGGAAGATTTCTGGCAGTGGCTGGAACGCGAGGCGGCCGATGGGGATCGCGGCCATCTGGTGACCAACGCGATGACCTTCAAAAATGCGGGCCGCCCGCGCGACCGGGCCGTAATCCAGTCGGCGGCGTATCTGGCAGCTTCCGGAGACCTTCCCGCACCCGGGGCGGCTGCCACCGAGGAAGAACCGTTTCCGTACTGGATCGCCTTCGACCGGCACACGCCGCAGGGTCAGCGCGTCCTCAACGATTTGTCCCGGGACCTGCATGTCGGCCTGAAGCAGCTCGAATGGACCTTGTTCTATTTCGAAGGCGGTTTGGCCAATGCCGCTGTCCC
This sequence comes from uncultured delta proteobacterium, assembly GCA_963728055.1. Taxonomy (GTDB): domain Bacteria; phylum Desulfobacterota; class Desulfobacteria; order Desulfobacterales; family SG8-13; genus JARFQH01. Next base: position 157,964 of record CAVSIM010000012.1, read on the forward strand.
CTCCCGCTGGTGGGACCGCAACTGCTCGTGGCGGTTTTCTCGCCTCGGGCTGCCGGTCGAGGAGGCGCACCTGCTGTGGGAGCCGATCAAACCCCAAGTTATTCAGGCCCTGGCGGAAGACAGCCGCCGGCTGCACCACGAAATCTACACCTGGAAGCTCGCCAACCGGGAGTCGATCGAAACGCTGAAGAAACAAATCGAGTTGTTCACCACCCATTTCGAGACGGGTCAGATCGATCAACTGGAACTGTTTTGATCTCATGACCGAAACGCCGGGGACCCGCCAATCGCCCTTTCCCGCCGGTTGGTCCAGCCGCGATGATCCGCAGGTTACCGGCTGCGGCCTCCGCATCAGGGCCCCGGGGCGAGGGTGCCTGCAAAGAACCGCCGCCGGCTCGTTCTCGCAGTGCGGTGGACACGGACTTTCACTGCGGCGAAATACCTGATAAACTGTGCCCGCTAAGATAGGGGGCTTTCAGCAGGAGCCGCCGTCGTATCGGCGGAGACGACCAGGCGGCCCGCAAGTTTAAACGCAGCTCGAAAAAATCGATCCGTTGCCCTGGCGGGCGTCCGCTCGGGTCCGGTGCCGGTTAGACACGCGATGTACAGCAAATTTTTTTCATTTCGCGAAAAACCCTTCAAACTCGTTCCCAATCCCGAGTATTACTACGTGAGCCGCAGCCACGAGGAGGCGATGGCGCACTTGAAGTACGCTATTTCCGAAGGGGAGGGATTCGTCGAGATTACGGGCGAGGTCGGCACCGGAAAAACCACGCTCTGCCGCGTCTTTCTCGACACCCTCGATGAGGATACCGAGGTGGCCTACATCTTCAACCCCCGTCTGGGTCCCACCCAGCTGCTCAGGGCGATTGCCGACGAGCTGGGCGTCGAGTGCCGCGGCGACGATACCCAGCGGCTGATCGATGCCCTGAACCGCTACCTGATCGAGATGAAGACCGCGGGGAAAAAGGTGGTGCTGCTGGTGGACGAAGCCCAGAACCTGGCCCGCGACGTCATGGAGCAGCTGCGGCTTCTCTCCAACCTGGAGACCAACCGTTCCAAAATGTTGCAGATCATCCTGGTCGGCCAGCCGGAACTCGGTGAACTGCTCGATTCCTACGACCTGCGGCAGCTGGCGCAGCGGATTACGCTCAGCTGCCACCTGTCACCGCTGAGTTTCAGGGAAATCCGGGAATACGTCGAGCACCGCCTCCAGGTCGCTTCGAAAAAAGCGCCGGTCGTCTTCACCTATTCGGCTTACCGGCACCTCGCCCGCTATTCGAAGGGAATTCCGCGCCTGATCAACATCGTTTGTGACCGGGCGCTGCTGACCGCCTTCGGCCGCAACCGGAAAAAGGTCACCGGTGCGGTGGTGCGCGCCGCCGTCCGCGAGCTGTCGGAGCGCGGTAAAAGGCGCCGCCGGTGGCGCGGGGTCACTAAAACGGCGGTCGTTCTGGCGGCGGTGCTGGGCGCGGCGGCCCTCCTTTTCTGGTGGGGCTATCGGACCCATTTTGCCGGGTCCGCCAAAACGGCCGATAACAGCCGTGCGGATCTCGGCCTGCCGGCGCCGCCGCCGGCAACTCCTCTTCCGGGGCCGCCATCCCCTTCTTCACCGGCGCCGGTCGCTGCGTCAACCGATGCCGGTACCGAGTTCAAGAAATTCATTCAGGACATGGACGTCCGGTCGGCCCGGCACCTGGCCCTCCAAAATGTTCTGGATCGCTGGAAGGTTCCCGCCGGAATCGATCCGGCGCTCGACGGGCAAACCGACACCGCGGTCTTCTTCGAAACCGCCGCCCGCCAAAGCGGACTGGAGGCGCTGCCAATCGATTGCCGTCTGGATATGCTCAGGAAACTGAATCTGCCGACCATCGTTTCCCTGAAATCGCCCGACGGATCGCTGTCCGGGTTTCTGACCGTACTCGGGGTCGAGGGCGATCGGGTAACCCTGGGCCGGGCGCGGCTGGGCGCGACGATCACGGTGCCCGAGAGTGTCCTCCGGCCTTACTGCGCCGAAGGTGCCTATATTTTCTGGAAGGATTTTTTGTCCTCCGCCGGCCGGACACCGCACCGGTCGCCGGACGATGCGGCTGTCACCCTGAAGGGGCTGCTGAGCGAAATCGGGTATCCTCAGGACGCCGACGGGCCGTCCTCCGATGCACAGGTGCGGGCGGCGGTCGAACGGGTTCAGCAGAAGCACGGCCTCGAACCCGACGGTATCGTCGGACCGCTGACGAAGATCGTACTGTTCAACGAAAACCCGCGCCTGGATATCCCGCATATCCGGCACGAGTGAGTGGTGCGGGAGGCATGCGGCCGGCGCTTCGAATAATCCCTTTGGCCGTCGCAATCCTGTCGCAGCGAGTGACGTGAACCCGTTTTTACGAGGAATGCAAGATTGTGAGTTCCATTTTAAAAGCCCTGAAAAAACTCGAAGATGAAAACCCGCCCAAGGGTCGATCGGTCATCTGGGCTTCCGGCTCCGGTCCCCGCGGGCCCGTTCGCCGCCTGGACGTTTCCTCCGGGTGGCCGGCCATGCTGGGCTGGGGCCTGCTGGCGGCGGTGGCGCTGCTCGCGGCCGGCGGTCTCTATCTTTTCCTGTCGCCCGCGCCGGAAGGTGACGGCCGGACGGCGGAAATGGCCGCCCGGCCGGTTGTCAAACCGATTCAGGAGCCGCTCCCGGCCGACATTGCGGTCCTGACGCCGTCAGAGCCGATGCCGCCGGCAAGACCGGAAGACACCTCGCCCAGCACCCCTCCGGAGCAACAGGCCGTGCCCGCCCCCGAAGACACCCCGCCGGCGGCTCGGAAAGCAGTGCCATCACCCACGGCACCGGCGCCGGCCGCCAAATGGGTTCCCGCCCAACCCCGCAAGTCACCGCCGCCGCGCCCCCCGGCATCCGTTCCCGATCGATCCGCGACGGTCGACCTGCCGGTTCTGACGACCGACTTGAAGCTTCAGGCGGTGTCGTGGGCATCGGCACCCGGTGACCGGCTGGCGGTCATCAATGGCAGCATCATGCGCGAAGGGACGACGCTCGAAGGCTATCTCATCCAGCGGATCGACCGGGACGAGGTGGTGGTCCGCAAGGCCGGCGAAGAATGGAAACTGGTCTTCAAGCTAAAGTGAGGACATGGGAAAAATCATGACGTTTTGAAACGATCGAAGCCCGGGTGTCGCCGTGAGGAACACGGCCGAAAAACCCGACAAGAATCCATTTCTTGGTTGGCGGACGAACGGGGCAGCTGCAGCATGAAAGTCATTTTATTGATGGCATTGACGGTGGACGGCATGATCGCGCGCGATTCGGCCCACTTTCCGGATTGGACGGGACGCGAAGACAAGCGGCTTTTCAAGGAAATCACGCTGAAGGCCGGGGTCCTGATCATGGGATCGAAGACCTACGATACGATCGGAAAACCGCTGCCGGGGCGCAAAAACATTGTCCTGAGCCGCAACAAGACCCGCGTTTCCCAACACGGGGACTTGGTTTTCACCGACAAGACTCCCCGGGAAGTTCTGGTTGATCTCGAAAAGCAGGGGTTCACGACAGCCGTCCTGGCGGGCGGGTCTCAAGTCAACACGCTCTTTGCGCGGGCGGATCTGATCGACGAGCTTTACCTGACCTACGTGCCGCAGGTTTTCGGAACGGGCCTGGCCCTCTTCTGCGACGCGGTGTCCCTGCCGCTCGAGCTGATCGATTTCGAGCCCTTGGGAACCGGGCAGATTTTTGCCAGATATCGCGTGGTCCGCGACGCTCTGGCCTGACACCCCATGAATTAGATCTTGTACCCTACACCCTATACCTTAAACCTCCGACTGAAAGGAGATCAACCATGCCGACAACCACCGTCCGATGGGTCACCGGTCAACAATTCGTGGGGATGGACTCGAATCGCCACGCGGTGGTGTTATCCGGTGAGGACGACCCCAATGGCATCCGGCCTTCGCAGATGCTGCTGGTCGCCCTGTCTTCCTGCACGGCCGTGGATGTGGTCGATATTCTGGCCAAGAAACGCAAACCGCTCAGCCGGCTCGAGATCATCGCCACCGGCGAGCAGGATGCCGACCCGCCGTGGGCCTATCGCAAAATTCATCTCCAATATCGACTCGCCGGCCGTGACCTGACGGACAAAGCCGTACGGCAGGCGATACAGCTGTCGGAGGAAAAATACTGTTCGGTGGCGGCGACCGTCCGCGGCGTGGCCGACATCACCACCGACTATGAAATTCTGCCCTTCTAAGGGCGATAACCGGCAGGTTTGCGCCTTTTCGGCTGCCGATGCGACGGCCGGCGGGCGGGTTCTATGGCATGCAGCCCGATCCATTTACTCCGAAAGATCGCCCGGGTTCGATGACGGACGGCCATGCGGCCGTTCCCGGCGGGATCTATTTGTGCCAGGTCAACCGACACGTTTCCTGTGGGGCCTGCTGCGGGCTGTACAACGTGGCCGATGCCGCGTACGCGCCCCTGTTGGCGCTGCTGACGGAAAGAACCGCGGGTTTCGCACGCGTCCCGCGCCAGGCCGATGCCATTGCGGCGTTCGGCCGGCTGGCCGGGGAGAGGAGCGGCGCGGGCCCCTATCCCGATTTTCACCATTGCCCCTTCGTGGGGCTGATAGGTGCGGAGCGCCTGCGGGTCGGCTGCCTGCTTCATCCCCTGGCCGCCGGCAACCAGGGCGTCGACTATCGCGGGCTGAGTTTCTACGGCGGGATGGCCTGCCGGATTTTTTTCTGCGCGGCGTATTCGAGGCTGTCGCCGGTCATCAAGTCGCTGGTGCGCCAATCCGCGGCGAGTTGGTACGAATATGGCCTGCTCATCACCGAGGTTACGCTGCTGAAGGAAATTTTCGCCGCTCTGGAAAACAAAATTGGGGCACCACTGGGCGAGGCGGACATGCCGGTCGGGGGGCAAGGCCGGCGGATGATGGCACACGTGCTGCGGCTTAAAACCGACTGGCCCTTCCGCGGCCGCCCGGACCCGGGCCCGTGTCATTACGTGTTCGAGGATCGCCTGTACACCAAACCGGCCGTGGTCTACCCGGCGCCGCGTGCCGCGCCATCGGTCTACGACATTCTGCTGCGGGAGCTGCGGTCCGTTTTTGAAACCCCGGCCGAGCTCGCGCGGGCCGAGGAACTGCTGACGGGCCTGATCGGCACCCTGGCGGAAACCATCCGGCGGGGCCGCCGCGCCCGGGCACCCTACGATTGAGCGGTATTCAACAGTTCCGCCAGTCGCCGGTATTCGTCATCCGTGCCGTCGTAGTCGAAGCTCGAATCGGCGGCAGTGACCGGTATGATTTTCAAGCGCCCGCCAAAGAAGGCCGAGGTGATGTTCTCGACCTCCTTCACGCTCAAATCCTTTTTGATGAAATGCTTTGAATAGACATTTTCATAACCCAGATGGCGCGTGATTCTGAACAGCTTCAACTGCACGTTGGGGTGAAGGCACTTGCGCAGGTTGTAGGCCGTATTGGCCGTGTTGATGTCGAATCCGTGCGGATCGGCATACACCAGGGAGGACAGCCGGAAACCATGGCGGCCGAAGGCATCCGTGTGGGAAGGCAGTTGAAAATCGGAATCGTTACTCAGCCTCAGGGGGTAGCGGCCGAACCGGTCGACGGCGCCCTCCACAACGACCGCCGGCAGAATGATCGCGCAGTCGGCGGCGTAAGTCTGCGCCAGATCGAGAAAGGAGTTGATGAAGAGCCGGGAAGTCAGCGGCGAATCCGAGGCCACGAAGAGGGCATGGCGGCGTTTTTCGCAGGCGAGGCTGGCGGCGTAGCCTTTGATCATGTTGCCGGCGATGGAACTGTATTTGACCTTGCGGGTGCGGATGTGAAAGCGCTTGAGGACCTCGGCCGCAATCCGGCTGTTTTGGTTGACGATGGTGAAAGGCGTCGACTGTCGACCCAGGTAGTCGCCGAGGCGCTGCTCCAGCAGCATCTGGTGACCGACGATGACGATGTCGCCGATGCAATCGTTGGTGAACAGTTTTTCGAGTGAAAACTGGATCAGCGGCTTGCAGACCGGCTGACCGTTCACGATCGTCGGGAACTCCCGCAGGGGTTTGTAGCCGGTTTCGATGAACTTTTCGCCGTAATGCTCGGCCACCACTTTTGCGTATTTCTTGACGGCCCACTTGTTGTTGTAGCCGGCCATTACGATCGCGCTGATCTTGTCCATCGGCGTGGGCATCTTTCGGTACGGGGTTGTAGCGGGGCACCATGGGCGTCGGCGTCCCCTATTTGCCATAATTCAGCCGAAAAGAAAAGAAAGAATGGAAAAGGGGCTTGATTATCGGGTGCCCAGCCGGTAGTGAATAAGCACATGAGATTTAAGGTTCAGGGTTCAAGGTTCAGAGGTCAAGGTTCGGAGGTTCCATTGCCAATATCAGATCGATTTCGAATTCCTATTTGCGAGTTTCCAATTTCGAGTTTCAAGTTTCCATCGAGGTTCACGGTTCATAGTTCCATTACCAATACCAGATCGGTTCAATTTCCCGTTGCCAAGTTTCCAGTTTCAAGTTTCTAATTTTTATAAGGCCCTGCCAGGGTTGCCCGACACCTTATCCGGGGGTGCGTGTGGGCGGCGGCGAGCGGGGCCCAAGGGGGACAGATGACGGAATCCGCCGTTCCGACCCGCGATGCCGCAATGGCCTTGCTGCGGGAGTACAACCAGAGTGAGAGCCTGATAAAGCACGCGCTGTGCGTGGAGGGCGTCATGCGCTTCATGGCCCGCAAGCGCGGCGCGGACGAGGAGAAGTGGGGCATCGTGGGCCTGATCCACGACCTGGACTACGACATGTACCCCGATCAGCACTGCCGCAAGACCGAGGAGATCCTTAAGGAGCACAACTGGCCGGAGGACTATATCCGGGCCGTGGTCAGCCACGGTTGGGGCATCTGCACGGATGTGGCGCCGCAAACGGATCTGGAAAAGACCCTCTATGCCGTCGACGAGCTGACCGGGCTGGTCGTGACGACCGCTCTCGTTCGTCCCTCGCGCAGCGTGATGGACCTGAAGGCCAAATCCGTCCGTAAAAAGTGGAAGGACAAGCGTTTTGCGGCCGGGGTGGACCGCTCGATCATAGAAAATGGTGCCCACATGCTCGGCGTCGACCTGAACGAGCTGATAACCGACACCATCCATGGCATTCGCGACGTGGCTGAAACCGTGGGTCTGAAAGGCGACATTTCGTAAGAGGCGAACCGCGATTTTCGGCGGCTGCAGGAGGGACTCATGCCGCGCTGCGCACCGGCTGCCGCGATGAGGCCCGGCAAGTCGTTTGACGTGCCGGGCCGGCCGGTGACCGCACGGTTTTTCAACTGACCCGGACTTCTACCGCATTTTCGAACGTGTTTTTGAACGGAACCGCTATTTTCAGGCAGCCGTCCGCATAGTTTGCCTGCGCTTCGGTCGCCTTGACCGGGCAGCAGAAGGCCGAAGCCGCGACATACTCGACGTCCTGGCCGGGGGCCGTGAGACTGAAGCTGTCATCCAGCATCTTCAATCGGATGGCATCTTTCTTGACTCCCGGGATCGATACCTCGATGTTGAGAGTGTGTTCATCCTCGCTCATATACGTGCAGACATCCGGTGTTACCCTGAATTTATCCTGCGCCATAATGCTCGTCTCCTTTCGATTTCCCCGGTGACCGCTCGCCTGCCTGCGTTTTCCGGCGGTCCGGCGGTGGTTACCGGAAACGTGATGTCATGTGGCCATTGCGTGCCGTTTCATGCGAAGGACACCGATGCCGCCCTGCGGCACGCCACACGCCATACATTAATGCCGAACCAGCCGATTTCAATAGCGCGGCGTCGATCGCAAGGCCGACGCGGGGGTAAAACGAATTTCCTTTTATTTTCACGGGTAGTGGAGACAGCAGGACGTGCTCAGGCGCAGGCTTTCAGAGTGCCGCTTTCGCAGCGGCTGACAGAGGCCAGGGCGTCGACGGCGTTGATCAGGGCCTGCAGGGGAAATGGCTTGAAGAGCACCGTGTCGAAATCCGAGTCGCTCAGCAGCAGGGGGGTCCCGGACATGCCGATGACCGGCGTTGTTTTCCAATTCGAATTGCGGATGAAGCGCACGACACCGTTGCCGTCGATGTTCGGCATCATGATATCGGTGATGACCACATCGAAGCGCCGGCTGATAAATTTCCGGATGCCGTCGCTGCCGTCGCAGGCGGACTGAACCTCATGGCCGCACAGGCTGAGGGCTTCCCGGATAACGGCCGCAATGCCCTTTTCATCGTCGATTACCAGAACTCTGCTCATCGTGGGTCTCCGGAATTGAACGTGTTCACTCCTCACATAAACAAAACAGCGCCATCCTACTGAAACCCCACGTATTGTCAAACGATCCTTTTGCCGAAAAACCGCCTGATGGAAGGCGAGTTATCAACAACATGCAGATATTTGATTTTTAAACATTAATTCGGAACAATGGACTAAATGCCTGTGAAATAGAGGTGTTGGCGTATTTTAATATTTTTCTTTACTTATCAGGAGGATGGCGTTTTTTCGCTCAGTTGTGAACACGAGTGCAAACACCTCGATATCCATTAAAATCGCGCATTATCATCGATTTTCTTCAATTTACGTTTAAACGGCGTTCGAAGGGCGCGGCCCCGACCTCTCCGCTGCCGTGCCGGGTGCTTGACAGCCACGCCAAATAAATGCGTTCGGCCAAAACCGACGGTGAAGGGTGCGTGCCGGGGTTGAAGGCGGCGGCCTATGCGAAGAAGTTAAAAATCGGGTGAATCGAAGAGGGCGCCCTTCAGGCACCGATCAGTAGGCCGAAACGGCGAAAAGGCATTTTTGCCGTTATTTTTTTCATAAATTCTTGACATTGGACGCGGAAAATTTTAAATATGTAATACTTTTTTCAGCGCCGATAGCACACCTTCATGACATCGATCGATTCAATCGACATCAAGTACAATCCCTCAAACCTTGACCAAATCCACAAAGAAAGAAAGGAGATCAGAATCATGACACCGAATAGGACTCTTTGCGCAGTTACCGTGTTCGCGGCCTTGGTGTTTTCGCTTGGCCTTTTGGCGGGTCCTGCGGCGGCGGCCGAAGACGCGAACGAGACATTGTCCTGGATTCCGCAAAATGCGGTTCCGGGAGAGTGTTATGCAAAAGTTTTCGTTCCCCCGAAGTATCGGACCGTTACCGAAAAAACATTGCTGAAAGAGGCGTCCGAAAAAATCGACATCGTTCCCGCGCAGTACGAGATGGTGGAAGAGAAGGTTCTGGTGGAACCGGCCTCCGAACGGTGGGAACTGGTTCCGGCCGAATACAAATGGGCCGAGGAGAAGGTTGTCGTGAAAGAGGCTTCGAGCCGCATGGAAACCATCCCCGCCAAATACGATTGGAAGGAAGAAAAGGTTCTTGTCACCCCGGCCGAGACGAAGTGGAAAAAAGGCCGCGGGCCGATCGAAAAAATCGATCATGCCACCGATGAAATCCTTTGCCTGGTGGAGGTTCCCGCAACCTATAAAACCATCAAGAAACAGGTGGTGGTGGAACCCGCCAAAACCGTGAAGGTGGACATCCCGGCGGAATACGCGACGATCAAGCAAAAAGCGCTGGTGTCTCCGCCGACGGTTAAAAAAATCCAAATCCCGGCCGTCTACAAAACGATAAAGGTCAGAAAGATGGTCACCCCCCCGCAGGAGAAGCGCACCCCCGTAGAGGAGGAGTATCAGACCGTCTCCCGCACCGAGAAGGTTTCGGAGGGGCGTTTTGAGTGGGCGCGGATCCTCTGCGAGACCAACACCACGCCGGATTTTGTGATGCGGGTGCAAAAAGCGCTGACCACCGCCGGGTTCGATGCGGGTCCGCCCGATGGGGCGGTCGGACCGCAAACGCAGATGGCGTTGCAGGCCTTTCAACAGAAAAATGGACTGAGCGTCGGTGCGATGACCTATGAAACCGTTGAAAAACTGGGGATCCGCTTGCGCTGATCCGTCGCTTTTCTGTCTTCACACACCATAGAAACCACGGTTCCGCCGGCCCAATAATTGGCGGGGCCGTGGTTTTTTTCTCCCGCCCTTTTTGCTGCAGGTGACATTTTTTGTCATCAAATCGGCTTAATTTTGTCATTTACCGGTTGCGAGCCAACGGCGTCCACTCAAATTTACTCGTGATTTCAAACATATAATATTAAAAATGGATTGGCATATTTTTTGTATTAAATGCAACCGGTACTCCGGCCAGCCCCTTTGCGAGACAACTCAACCGAAACCTGTACCTGGATTTTTTTGACAGCTGAACCACATCTGCGCGGGATTGATACGTTGACCGGACGTACCAAATTCAGAACGGGAGACAAGGTTCGGGAAAATTTTTTCGAGTGGCTCCCACCAAAGCGTATAACGGATGTTTCAGAGCCGGTTTGGAGAAGTGAGTTCGATTTTGACACGGTGGACTTAACCTCGAAACGACGCAAAAAACGGAAATGATCGCCTGAACAAAAACAAACCCTCTGAAATGAGACGAACCCAAGCCTGAAGCAAGTGTCACATCGTATCGGAAATATTTTTTTAGTCAGGCTGCTGAAGCATCCTTTATGCCACCTCATAACTCCCTGCGGTTGTCGCCCCGGGGAGTTATGTATTTCGTGTCCAGCTCATAAATAATCTTTTTTCCGCTGGGCGGCCGGTCGTAGCGGATTCCGGCTGCGGCTTACATAAGGTACGCCTCGCCGCAAACCCTTGTGCGGCCTTGCCCAGCGAAAAAAATCCTCATTTATGAATTGGACACTCAGAAGGATTTAAAAAAGATCGCGGATGGGCACTTCTCTAGGCTCACGGATTCGCATTTCGACCGCTTTGATGTGAAAGACCCGGCACCATGCATGAAGAGTACCAACCCGGTTACAACTGGGAAGACATGATCGAAAAAGAGGTCAAAAGATCCATTCCATGGGGCGATTTCGAGGACAGAAGCGAAGAGCCGGATGCGACCTTCGACCGCCAAGAGCCGAATGCCTGACGACGCCGACTAAATGACATCCACGAACCAGCCGCACCCCCAACCCCCTTAGCGGATACCTTGGTCCAAAAATAGAATCCGACCAACGCGTTGACCGTTCGACAATGCCCGCTGAATATCCGATCAGGAAGGTCGCTTCGCCCAGGCGGTGGCATATCCATACGGCCGACTTTCCCTATGCAGGCGCGGTTCAGACAATATCGATTCCAGCCTCGGGCCGTGGAACCCGAAAATCAAACTTTAACCTCACGCTTTTATGGTCTGACTTGCCGTTTAGTCATCATCAGGGTATGTTGAGTACCATTGATTTTTAAAATGAACGTCCGGGTTTCCGTCACCACCGGAAAAAACCTTTTACGATACCTTTTTTGCATATGCTGAAAAAATCGATTAAATGGACAGCGGTTCTGCTGGTGATCGTTTCGGCTGCGGTGGCACTTTACGGCTGGCAGCTGACGGAGCGGATCGACAAACGTTTTTCCGCCCGCCTCTGGCGGGTGCCCTCCACGGTATATTCCGACACCACCCTGCTGTATCCCGGCCAGCGCTATGACCGCAGAAACCTGTCCGACAAACTTAAAAGACTCGGCTACCGGACTGTTTCCGGAAGATCGCCGCGCCAGGGCGAGATGCGGCTGACCACCGGGGTCGTGGAGGTATACCTCAACGATTTCAAGGTTCCCTCCCGGCCTCAGGCCGGTCAGCCTGTCCGGCTCCGTTTCGATCAGGGGCGCCTCAAATCCATCGAGCAGATCGCGACGGGCGCAAAGCTGCCGATCCTGGAACTGGAACCCGAGGAGATCGGTCAGTTTTATGGCCCGCAGCGGGAGCGCCGCCAACTGGTGTCGATCGACCAGGTGCCGCCCGATTTCGTCCATGCCGTACTGGCCGCGGAGGACAGCCGGTTTTACGGACACCACGGGTTCGATCCGCTCGGCATCCTGCGGGCCTTCTACATCAACCTGCGGGCCGGGCGAATTCGCCAGGGTGGTTCGACCATCACCCAGCAGCTGGCCAAAAACTTTTTTTTGACACCCGAGCGCACCATCGACAGGAAATTCACCGAGCTGATCATGTCGGTGGTCATCGAATTGAACTACCGAAAGGAAGAGATCCTTGAAATTTATCTGAACGACATCTACCTGGGTCAAAGCGGTTCGGTGGCGATCAACGGCGTCGGCGAAGCCGGCAGTTTTTATTTCGGCAAGCCGGTCAAGGATCTTTCCCTGGCCGAATCGGCGATTATCGCCGGGCTTATTCGGGCCCCCGCGCGGTATTCACCCTACATCGACAAAGAACGCTGCCGGCAGCGGCGGGATGCGGTCCTGAAGGCGATGGCCGCTAAAAACTGGATTTCCGAGGCCCAACTCCAGGCGGCTCTGGCGCAGCCGATCGAGACGGTCGGGGAAAGCGGGGCGTTCAAAAAGGCGCCTTATTTCATGGACTACCTCTCTCAGCAGCTCGCCGCCCTCTATTCTGCGGACGATCTCACGCGGCTGGGCCTCTCGATTTACACCACCCTGGACACCCAGGTCCAGGCGGCCGCCGAAAAGGCCCTCCAACGGGGGCTGGCGCGGCTCGAAAAATCGATAGCGACGCTCAAGCGCGCCGATCCGGCCCGGCAGCTGCAAGGCGCCGTCGTGGTCATGCAGCCCAAGACCGGGTTCATCCTGGCCATGGTGGGCGGCCGCGATTACGCCGCCAGTCAGTACAACCGGATTACCCAGAGCCGGCGCCAGCCCGGCAGCGCCTTCAAACCGTTTGTCTACCTGACGGCCCTGGACGATCTGACCCCGGCTTCGCGGTTGTCCAATGACCCCCGGACCTATACGATCCACGGCAAACCCTGGACGCCCGAGAACGCCGCGCCGGATGCCGAGGGCACCGGGGGGGCGAGCGTGAGCGTGCGTTCGGCGCTGGCGGCTTCCTACAATCGCGCCACGGTCGATCTGGCCCTGAAGACCGGCCTGGAGCGGGTGGTGGAAAAAGCGGAGGCGTTTCAGTTTTCGACCCCGATCGAGCCCTATCCGTCGCTGGCGCTCGGGGCCTTCGAAGTCGTGCCGCTCGAACTGGCGCGTGCGTACTGCGCTCTGGCGGCGGAGGGCGTGCTGCCCAACCCGATGTCTGTCAAGGACGTGACTGCCGCCAGCGGCCTGCTGCTGAGCCAGGCCCACCTGAATGTCGAGCGCCTGATCAGCCCGGCCAAGGCCTATCTCATGACCGACCTGCTCAAGAGCGTGGTGAGCGAGGGCACCGCCCGGTCCCTTTCCGGCTGGGGGGTGACGGGTCCGGTGGCCGGCAAGACCGGCACGACCAACAACTTCCGGGATGCCTGGTTCGTCGGGTACACCCCTGATCTCCTGGCGCTGGTTTGGGTCGGTTTCGACAACGGGGAGCCGGTCAAGGCCTCGGGTGCCAGGGCCGCCCTGCCGATCTGGGCCGAGCTGGTGAACGCGATCCCCCAGTACATCTCCGGGGCCGATTTTCACCTGCCGGACGGGGTGGTCACCCGCGTGGTGTGCAGTGAATCCGGGCTCCTGGCGGCCGGCCGCGCATGCCCGGCGCCGATGGAGGAGATTTTCCTCGCCGAAAACGTTCCCGAGCAGCCGTGTCCGCTGCACCCGACCCGCAATGCCATAAGAGGCCTGATCGATGACATCAAAGACCTTTTCAAACCCAACCCGTAGACCCCGGGGCCTGATCCTTTTCTGGCTCTGCGGCCTGCTCCTGTTCAGCTGCATGCCGAAAGCAAACGTCCCCGTCTACGAGAAGCAGATCCCGCCGCCGCCGCCGGTCAAAAGGCCCGCTCCGCCGCCGGCCGCAAGGCCCGACAGCGCGCAGGTTCAGGCGGCCGAGGCCCTGGTCGCGCAAGGCCGGCAACTGCTGGCGCAGGAATCGCCCGATGCCGCCATCAGGGTGCTGGAGCGGTCGGTCGCGCTCGATTCGAACAGCGGACCGAACTACTACTATCTGGCGGAGGCCTGGCTGATGAAGAAAAATGCCCACCAGGCCCGCGAATTCAATCGACTGGCCGCCATGCACCTGGGCCGGGATTCCGACTGGCGGGATCGGATCGGCCGGCAAAGCGAGCGCATCGAGGCCCTCGATCAGCGGTGAGGACATGGCAAACGGGCCCGGATGGCAATCATCTATGGACTATTGCAGAGATACAGGCTTAATAAATTTACGGATGTGGGTGGGATACCTGCAAGCCGCCGAGCAGTTCGAGCACCTTGCGCGCCTTGGCGACCTGACTGGTTTCCTTGAAGAGTGAAAGAGCCGCGGCGTAGCAGGCCCCGGCTTCCCGCGCGTATCCCTGCGACCAGTACAGGTTGGCCAGGTTGGCGTAGTTGTCGGCCTGGTGGGCTTTGCCGGTGTCGAGGTTGAGTTGCAGGGCCGCTGTCAGGGCGATCTCGGCCTGGTCCGGCCCGTTTTACAAGATAAATTGTGAATACAACCAAGGTTGTCGGAATGGATCCCGGTCAACTTCTGTTTTTTTAACCGTTTGCTCAAGGCCTGGTGGGAAATACCGAGCAGCCCGGCGGCGAGAGACTGATTGCCGCCCGAGCGCCGCATCGCTTCGGCCACCAGCAGGTCGGCGGCCTGTTTTATGGTCGGAAGCGTCTCGGAAAAACGCAGCAGACCCGCACCCGGCACAGGGGTGTGATCGGCAATCGTCGGGCCAAAATGGTCCCGGGACCGGGGAAAGTATTCGTCTTCCTGCAGCAGCCTGAGCAGCTTCACCTGGGAGGCGGGACTCAGATCGCCGATTTCATCCAGGAAAAGGGGCAGTTTTTAACGGATTTTTCATCCATTGCAACATGGTGGCGAGCGGAAAGAGTGTTGCCGGAATATGGCCTAAAGCGCAGGAGGTGTCAAGAATGGGAAAAAACAGGTTGGATGAATCATTCGGGGTCCCGTTGGTTTTTCATACAAGGATTGAACGCGTGCGAACCGCGACTGAACTCGTTGATAATGGCGCTCTAGGGGCACGGCGCGCCGTGACCCTACCTATCGAATATAGCCAGGGTTTGGGGGATAAAACCCGGGTGGCGGCGGCGGGTAGGCCGGCTGCGCAAAGTAACCCGGTGGCGGGGGTGGCGGCGGCGGTGCGGAAATCCTCTGCCGCGCGGCATTGAAGGCCCCGGGGATCTGATTTCCTTTCGCATACATGCATTGCTGATAGGCGGTGTCGTAGCGCCGCTGGACGTCCCATCCGGCGGCATAGGCCGGTTCGTAGGCCAATGCCGCCCCGCCCAGCAGACCCGATCCGGCTCCGATGGCGGCCCCGGCCGCGGCGTTACCGGAGGCGGCTCCGATCGCCGCGCCCAACCCCGCGCCCACCAGGGTGCCGACCGCGGCCGCGCCGCCGAGATTCTGGTTGACCATGGCGGCCGGAGCTTCTCCCGTTTGCAGGGCCGCCCAGTTTCTGCAGGCCAGATCCTCGGACTGGAAAACCTCGAACGATTTTCCGGCCGACGGCAGCACCATGACACTGGGTCCCGTCGGCAGGGATGCACAGGCACCCAAAATCAACAGGGCCCCCGCGGCGATTGAACAGCGTATTTTCCTCATCTGACGGCGCCTTCCTTTCAGGGCGTGGTCGGGGTCGGCTGGGGCACGACCTTCATCCAGCCTTCCGGACAGCTTTTCACATAGGGGTAATACCCCTGCGGATTCTGACAGTAATACCAATACGTGTCGCTACGCTCCTCCGGTTGCACGTAAACCGGCGGTTGTTCGCGGATGATGACCGGCGGCGGGGAGTAGTAGGGGTACGGGTAGAAGGGCGGCCCCACGACGACAGGCGCGCCCCAATAAAACCGGAAACCCCCATAGGGACGCGGCCTCCAGTAGCCCGGCTGACCCCGCCGGGCTCCCGGATACCCGCCCCGGCCGCCGTAATGAGTGGTGATGGATATGCCGCCGTGACCATGGGAGCGTTCCGCACCACCTGGTCCGGGATAAATGAGCAGCAGGGTTATGGCCAGCACAACCGTTGCGGCAACCTTTTTCATGGCGTCCTCCCCGCCGGCGTCGGCGATCGTGATCGATTCCCAATCTGATGAATAAGACGCTTGCGGTACAAAAAAGTTTACCGGCTGTATTCCGGCCACCTCGTTTCCTTTAAGATGACAATGATTAACATAAACGGCAGGGGGTGAACTTCTGATTGACAGGATATTGTTGTGGAGTAAACTGTCAACATCCGTATGCCGACCATATATTTTGAATCTGGATCCCCCCAAGGATTTTACCGATGAAGATCGATAATTTTACGACAGAAAACACCGGTGGACGTGCAAAGGTGTTTGCCACCATAAAATGGGAAGACTGCGACCGCCCGGACCAGGTGATTTCATTCGAAACGGATGCGGAATTCTCCGCGGCGCTCTCCTGCAATCCCCACGCGTTTCTGGTGGGCGGCATCATGCCCGCCCTGCACAACGGCGAAAAAAGGGTCTTCGTCGACGCGGCGGTCTGCCCGGAGCTGATCGATGGAATCCTGACCGCAATGGCCTGGATAAGACACTGGTGGTATTCTCCGGAAACGGCCCTGCCGACCATCGAAACGAAATCGGCCTACACACCGTCGGCTCTGCCGATGCCCAAGCGCGCGGGCCTGTTCTTCTCGGGCGGAATCGATTCCCTGGCCACGCTGCGGCACAACCGCCTGCATTATCCCCTGGAGCATCCCCGGTCAATTCAGGACGGCCTGCTGGTTTACGGCCTGGAGGTCAGCGAACCGACTGCGTTTGACCTGGTAAAAAACTCGATGGCCGAAATAGCGCGCGACGCGTCCGCCACCCTCATTCCCCTATACACCAATCTGCGGGATTTGAACGACGACTGGATTTTCTGGGGGCACTCTTTTCAGGGCGCCGTGTTCTCCGCTATCGCGCATGCCGTGTCCACCCGCTGCGATACCGTCACCATTTCATCGAGCCATTGTGTTTGCAGCACCCATCCCTATGGGACCCATCCGCTGATAGATCCGAATTTCAGCAGCAGCGACCTGCAGATCAAACACTTCGGCTGCAGGCTGTCCCGCATGGACAAAACGAAACTCGTCGCCGGTTGGGACGTGGCCCTGAAAAATCTCAGGGTCTGCAACAAGTTCAATCTGTACCAGCCCAACCAGTTGAATTGCGGCCAATGCGAAAAATGCCTGTTGACGATGAGCTGCTTTCTGGCCATAGGGGCCGACTACCGCCGGGCCGGATTCGCCAGTCGCGACGTGTCGGCGGAGCAGTTGAAAAAAGTGATCAGGATAAACCCCGACGTCGAACATTATTACGAAGAACTCATCACCCCGTTAGAGCAAAAGGGGTATCACGATCTGGCCCGTGTGATTAAACTCAAACTCGACAATTACCGGAAGAGTCCAGGGGGACCCAATTATTTCAACCGGTTGAAACGCATTCCGATGGTGAAGATGTTGTTTTCACAACTCCTGAAATAAACCCCGGATTCACATTCCGGTCACAACCAATGGAGTCCAGGAGGCAAACCAATGAAACAGCGCCGGTTGGGAAAACAGGGATTGGTCGCGTCCGCCATCGGGCTCGGCTGCATGGGGATGTCGGAATTTTACGGCACCGCCGATCAAACGGAGTCCGTCGCCACGATTCATGGGGCGCTCGACGCGGGGATCAGCCTGCTCGACACCGCCGATATGTACGGCCCCTTCACGAACGAAAAGCTGGTTGGCAAAGCCATTGCCGATCGGCGTGAAAAAGTCGTGCTGGCGACCAAGTTCGGGATCGTGCGCACCGGCGACGCCTCTTTTCGCGGCGTCAACGGCCGCCCGGATTACGTCAAATCGGCCTGCGATGCGTCGCTGGGCCGCCTGGGCGTGGACCACATCGACCTGTATTATCAGCATCGCGTGGACCCGGACGTGCCGATCGAGGAGACGGTGGGGGCGATGGCGGAACTGGTGACTGCGGGCAAGGTGCGCTATCTCGGCCTGTCGGAAGCCGGACCGCAAACCATCCGCCGGGCGCACAAGGTCCATCCGCTCAGTGCCGTGCAGACGGAGTATTCACTCTGGAGCCGGGATCCCGAAGCTGAAATCCTGCCGATCCTGCGGGAACTGGGCATCGGCCTGGTGCCTTACAGCCCGCTGGGGCGCGGATTCTTGACGGGCCGGATCAGGCGTTTCGAGGACCTGGCCGCCGACGACTATCGCCGGCGTTCGCCGCGGTTTCAAGGGGAGAACTTCGCAAAAAACCTGGAGCTGGTCGAACGGGTGGAAAAAATGGCGGCCGCCAAAGGGGTCACCGCCGGTCAATTGGCCCTGGCGTGGGTGTTGGCCCAGGGCGAGGATATCGCCCCGATTCCGGGAACCACCCGCCGCAGTCACCTGGAGCTGAACATCGCCGCCGTCGATCTGGAGCTGACCCCAAGCGACCTGTCCGATATCGCGGCCGTCATGCCGCCGGGCGCGGCCAGCGGCCTGCGCTACCCGGAAGAGATGATGCGCATGGTAAGCCTTTGAATTTACTTTTTAATTGCCATTGGATACGGTCCGTATTATGGCGATCCCGGACCATGGGGCACCGGACGGCCCCGAAAAGACACAAAGGAGAAAGGGAGCGGACATGAGCACTGAAAACCTGTTGGTCGACATCGGCGAGGATCATGTTGCCGTCATCACTCTCAACCGGCCCGAGCAGCTCAACACCTTCAACACCGGATTGGCGCGGGGACTCGTTGCGGCGCTGGAAGAACTCGACCGCGAGGATCGGGCGCGGGTCGTCATCATCAAAGGGGCCGGCAAGGCGTTTTGCGCCGGCATCGACATCAAGGAATTCTTCGGCAAAACCGCCCTGCAATACCGGGCCTGGATCGAAACCATGGAAAAGCCGCTGGTGACGATCAGCCGCATGCGAACCCCGGTGATCGCCCAGGTTCAGGGCGTGGCGGCCGCCAACGGCGCCGGTCTGGTGGCGGCGGCGGACCTGGCGGTCGCGGCCGACAACGCCCGCATCGGCCTGACCGCCATCAACGTCGGCCTGAACTGCGTCGGGCCGGTCATTCCGGTCTCACGGTCGGTGGGGCGCAAGAGGGCCCTCGAGCTGCTGTTTTTCGGCGAACTGCTGAAGGCGGCCGAAGCCCTGGACATGGGCCTGGTGAACAAGGTGGTGCCGGTCGACGAGCTGGAAGCCGCTACCCGCAGGTGGGCGGCGCGGTTGGCGAAGAAGAGCCCGGTGGCGCTGCAGATCGCCAAGAAGGCGTTTTACGCCTCGGCCGACATGGGGTACACCCAGGCGTTCGACTACATGAACGAGGCCTTCGCACGCCTCTGCACCTCCGAGGATGCGACCGAGGGTGTCCAGGCGTTTCTGGACCGGAGGACACCGGAGTGGAAAGAGAGATAGATCATTAAAGGAGATATCTATGTATCGCGAGGATCCCAGCGATGCCCTTTCACCCGATCATTCAGGTGCGTCTTTGCAGGCGGCGGCTGCGGCGCTCGAAGATGAGTTGATGTCGTTTTTGGATCACTACGGCGTGCCCGCTCTCGTGGGACGGTCTTTCGGCGCGCTGATCGGCGCCGGAGACGGCCGGACCAAATGGGGGCGGCTGACGGCGGCGTGCGGCTATCCCGGAAACCCGCCCGGTTTCTGCAACGAGCTTGTCCGCCGGCTGATGCCGGCCAACAGCCAAAAGGGTGCCGGGGTGCAGATCAACGGTGTGGACCTGCCGCAGCTGCTGCTTGTCGCGGCGCTCGAAAAGCTGCTGCCCGGCGACACGTTCACCGGCATTCAGACCGTGGCCGAGTTGGAGAAGGTGACCAACATGGTGGTTCCGGAAGCCGAACGCGACGACCTGCAACAGGTGATCGACGCCTACCCGGTGCGGCTGTCGATGCACACCTTGCGCCAGATGCGGGTGTCGCCGGCGGTGGCCTACCAGTACCTGCCGTTTGTCGAGGAACTCGATCGGACCGGTCACACCAACACCTGGATCGGCCAGTTCCACCAGGGGCTGCTGGAGCAGATGTACCAGAACCGCGTCATTTTTCTGCTGAACATGAGCTGTCCGGTGTACTGCCGGTTCTGTTTTCGCAAACACAAAGAGTCGCGCGACCAGAGCAATCCCACCGCCGCCGACGTCGACCGGGCCCTGGCGCACGTGCGCTGCTCCCCCGGCATCAAAGAGGTCGTCATCACCGGCGGTGACCCTTTTCTGAACCGGGCCAACATGGCCCGCGCCATCGACGGGCTGACCGACATCGAGCACGTCCAGACCCTGCGGCTGGCGACCCGTTCGGTCGCCTACTACCCGCACCTGTTCCTGGGACGCGGCGGTGAGCTGCTGACCTACCTGAAGATCAAAAGCCTGCAGCTGCGCCAAAAAGAAAAGCGCCTGGAACTGGCGACCCATTTCATTCACCCGGACGAAATTTCGCCCGACAGTCTGGAGATCATTACCGAACTGGTCAAACACGGCATCGCGGTCTACGTCCAGACGCCCTTTCTGAAAGACTGCAACGACAAGGGACCGGAACTGGCGCGGCTCTTCAGCCTTCTGCGCGGGGCCGGCGCCGAGCTTCACTACATCTACATCCCCTGCAGCCCCATCCATGGCAACAGCATCTACTGGACGCCGATATCAGAGGGTCACCAGGCGGCCGTCTATTTGCGGGCGCACCTCTCCGACCGGGTGGTTCCGCGCCTGTGCACCGCCACGCCGATCGGCAAAATGGACTGGCACACCAGCGGCTGGGCCGTGGAACAGGACCCCGACAACGCGCACTTCATCTGGATCCGCACCCCTTACACGCCGGGGTATTTCAAGGCGTTTGCCCCGCTGGCCGAAAATGCGGACACCCTGCGGGTCAACGCCGAGGGCACCATCGATGTGCGCTACATGGCCCGCATCGGCGATCCGTGCCTGTTGCTCGGGCCGCGTGGCGCCCGTTCGTCGAACAAATCGGCGGCCGTAACCGACGAGGCCGCATTGGCCAAGTTACAGGCCGAAGCTGCGGTCGACCAGGGCCGGTCGGATGCCGTGGTCAAGACCGGACTCGTTGCCCTGCGGCGGGTCCATGCGACCCGGGTCGAGCTGGACGCGGCGGCCGGCGGCGATGAAATGGCTTACATCGAGGCTCACCCGGCGATCACCGACGTCGTTGTCATCCCGGAGACCGATGCCGTCGACGAGCTGTTCAGGATCAGCGGACTGGTGCGGCGCCTGCAGCAAATCCCGCACGTCAATGCCGTGCGGCTGCACAGTGCGGCCTTCACTTACCGGCCCGCGCGCTACACGAAGGCGGTGGCGGCCCGTCTGGGGGATCTCAACCGGTTGTCGGTCGTCACCCCGCTGCGGCTCGAAATCGAGACGCAGTTTCTGCACTCGCGCGAGATCCGGCCGGAGCACCGGCGCATCGCCGCCGACCTGCAGCAGCGGGGGGTCACCGTCTATGCCAACGTGCCGCTGTTGACCGGCGTCAACGATTCCCCGGCCGAGATCAACCGGATCGCCTACGGCCTGCGGCAGTGCGGCATCGAGTTCCACCACCTTTTCGTGGCCGGGCTGCCGCTGCAGAAGCGCTGGAACGGCGACCGCCCGCTGGACGTGGCCGACGTGATCGACATCGCCACCTGCGTGCGCCGCGAGGGCAGCGGCCGCGAAATCCCGCGCTACATCATCCGCACCGGCCTGGGGGAGGTGGACTTCGGGTTGACGTCCCGATTGCTGGTGGAAGACGAACAGATGCAGGTGCGGCTCACGCCATACAACCTGGCCTATTTCCAGGCGATGGATCCGGCGTTCGACTGGCCGCAAGGGGTGAGTGTGGACGGGGACGGCCGGCCGGTGCTGGCGGTGGCGGGGGTGACATCTTCCGACGGCTTTCTGGTGACCGGCTGGCAGGCGGGCTGACAGCTATAGCAGAAAGCCTTCCGGAAATGGATCCGTGGGATCGATGATGAACTCCTGCAGGCCGGTGATGTGGGCGGTGCCCTGGATTTCGACCACGACCGCCCGCTGGTCGCCGACCGAGGTTTCCTCGGCCACACGGGCATCGAAGGTCGTGCCGAGCGGGCCGGCATTGACAAAAGACTGGTTGACCTGCAAGGCGCCGCGATGGTGCAGCAGGGTCAATTTGGCCGCCGTGCCGGTGCCGCAGGGCGACCGGTCCATGTGAGCCTCGCCGTAGATGACGACCGAGCGCCCTTGCCGCCGCGCGTGGCCGGCGCCGTCGTAAAACTCGACGACATCCACCGTTCGGACTTCCGGCCGCAGGGGGTGCCGGACGGCCAGCTGGCGGTTGGCGGCGGCGATAATCCGCATTCCCAGCTGCGTCAGTTCGGCGGCATGCGCCGCTTCCAACGGCAGTCCGATCTGATCGGCCGCAACCATCACGAAGAAGCCGCCCACGCAGACCGTGTCGACCGTCAAGCGTCCGTGACCGGGGACGTCGAGCGGCTGGTCCGTGCGGTAGACAAACGACGGCACGGTTCGAACGGCCACCGCTTCGATCCGGCCGTTCGACAGGCTGACGCGCGTTTCCAGGGGGCCCGAGGGGGTGTCGACGAGGATGCGTTGCGCGGTAGCGGTGATGTCGATGACGCCGGCCTCGATCAGGGTTGCCACCGCGCCGATGGTGGCGTGGCCGCAAAGAAACGGATAGCGGCGGGCGTCCATGTAGATCAAACCGAAGCGGCAGCCGGGCGTTGCGGCCTCGGTCAGCAGTGCGGCCAGGATATCGCGATGACCGCGCGGCTCGCGGGTCAGTGCCAGCCGGACGTGATCGAAGCGGCGCTGAAAGTGCGCCAGTTTCCCGGCCATGGTCCGGCCCGGAACCGGGCCGATCCCGCCCACGATCAGCCGGGTCGATTCGCCGGCCGTGTGCGAATCGACGGCCACGATGCGGTGCGGATATTTGCGAGCCAGCGCGGCAGTGATGGTATCTGATGTCATCATGTGACCGGTCCGCCCGGCGGGTCACCATGCAACGGAAGCAAGTGACAGTGCCGCGGTGCCACCTGAACGGCGACCTCGTCCCCGATGTCGTAGATCCGGGAGCGCATCAGGCTGATGACGTGAATTTCGCGCCCGGCCGCCAGCTCGATGAAATAGCTCACCTCACCGCCCATGTAGCTGCGGTCCCGCACCCGACCCTCAAAGAAGTTCATTTTATCGCTTGGCCTAAAATCTTTTTTAAGAAAAGCATCGAACCGCTGGGCCCGGACGACCACCTCGACCCGGTCGCCGGCTGACCACTCGCCCCCGGATTCCGCCAGAAGAAGGTTGCCGGAATCGAGCCTGATGCGGACCAGCCCGTTTTGTTTTTCGGCCACCACCCCCGCCGAAAAATTGGAGTGCCCCAGAAAATCGGCCACAAAGTGGCTGGAGGGCCGGTTGTAAACCTCTTCCGGCGCGCCCTCCTGCAGCTTGCGGCCGCCTTTCATCACGATGATCTTGTCCGACATGCTCAGCGCCTCGCGCTGGTCGTGGGTGACGAAAATGGTGGTCACACCCAGCAGCGCCTGCAGGTTGTCGACCTCGCGGCGCATTTCCTCGCGCAGGTTCTCGTCCAGGGCCGAAAGGGGCTCGTCCATCAGAAGCACGTCCGGTTCGATGACGATGGCGCGGGCCATGGCGATCCGCTGCTGCTGACCGCCGGAGAGCTGGCTCGGCATGCGCCGCTCCACACCGGGCAGCCGCACCATTTCTAACGCGCGGGTCACTTTTTCTCTTATCGCCTCCTTCGACAGGTTCCGGTATTTCAAGCCGAAGGCGACGTTTTCAAATATCGTCTTGTGGGGAAACAGGGCGTAATTCTGAAATATCATGCCCAGGTTGCGTTTGTGGATCGGCGTGTCGTTGATGCGGCGACCCTTGATGAAAATATCGCCCCCGGTCGGATCTTCCAGCCCGGCCACCATCCGCAGCAGCGTGGTCTTCCCGCACCCGGAAGGCCCCAGCAGCGTCACCAGGCTGCCTTCTTCGATATCGAGATCCATTTTTTCGACGGCCACCACGGTGTCGAACCGTTTCATGATGCCCTTGAATTGGACCATGGGCTGCTTCTTGCCGCTCGTCACCGCCGCTGTCTCCTTTGTTGGGTTGGCCGGTTGGCCGGTTGAGCCGGTTGAACCGGTTAGGTCAGTTATGTCCGTTAGGGTCCGTTGAGTCAGTTTGGGCCATCAGGCCCGTTGAGTAAGTTTGGGCCATCAGGCCCGTTGCGCCGTGGCCGGGGATCATTCTATTTTTGCAAATGAGTGCTCGAGGCGTCAAGAGCACCACGACACCCGAAAACGACACGATGGCTCACAGACAGATAAACGGTAATGAAGAGTTGCTAAGAATCCGAGCTGCCAACGGGGTCCTGGGCACGGCGTGCCGTGCCCCTACCGTTTCAGTGTTTCAAATTTGATAAGTTTCCGATCCAGAAATGAGCAATTTTTTGCACGTTCTAGAAAATCAAGGAATTGCGCGGAGGCATACTTCCTGTATGCCGCACAAGCGATTCCGCCGATTGACGCCGAAATTGCGGAAAAGGGCCATTTATGGACGGTAATAACTTGGTACCCATCCATGATCTTCTATTTGCACTTGTGAGTGTCCAAGTCCATAAATGTTGATTTTTTTCGCTGGGCAAGGCCGCACAAGGATTTTCGGTGAGGCGTACTCTATTATGTACGCCGCAGCCGGAAACCCGCTGCGACCGGCCGCCCAGCGGGAAAAAGACCATTTATGGCTGGACACTCAGCTGCCAGCCTTGATCCGATCCCACTTCTCGGTCCACTCCACCTGGTGGCTGTTCCAGTAGGCGGGATCGGCAAAGAGGTAGCCGTCGAGTTTGCCGGTCGGATCGAAGGCCGGCATTTTTTTGATGGCTTCGGTCAGTTCGACCTTGGTCGGGTCCAGGCTCGGCGGATAATTCTGGCCTTCGGCCACGGCGATGGCCGCGGCGGGCTCCAGCATGAAATTGAGCAGCTTCTGGGCGACGTTCAGGTCCGTGCCCTTCAGGACGAAGAGGTATTCCATCCAGGAATAGGTGCCTTTGGGCGACAGGTAGCCGATCGGATGATTTTCCTTCTGCAGCGCCGCCACGCGACCTGACCAGGCCACGGTGGCGTAAATTTCCTCGTTGGCGAGCAGGCTCATCAGTTCGGCCCCGGAACTCCAGTACTTTTTCATCAGGTCGCGCTGTTCCCGCAGCGCGGCCCAGATGGCGTCGAGGTCGGTCATGTTGTTGGGGCTCTGACCGGTATGAAGGGCCGCGTACCACATGTTGGTCCTGAAGTCGCCGCCCCAGCTGCCGACCTTGCCTTTCAGGTCCTTTTGCCACAGCAGCGAGGCGCCGAGTTTTTCGGCTTTCTCCTTGCTGATGTGCTTGGTATTGTAGGCGATGCCGGTTTGCCCCAGGTCGTAGGGCACGGCCGACAACGTGCCCTTGGTGATGTCGCGCAGCGGCTTGATCATGGCCGGCATGACCAATTTGAGGTTGGGGATCTTGGATTCATCCAGCACCGTGGAATACCCTAACTCCACGTAGCGGGCATAGTCGAAAACGGCACTGAGGTGGGCGATGTTGAACTCGCCGCCCGGGGGATAGGAGGCTTTGACACGGGTCAGGTAGGAGTTCATGTCGCCGAATTCACCCTCGACGACGGCAATGCCCGTCTGCTTGGTAAACGGCTCGAAGGCGTATTTGCGAAAGGCTTCGGAGGTGGTGCCGCCCCAGCCGTCGAAGCGGATGGACTTGGCGCCGTAGGCGTTTCCGACCATGTTGGCAAAGGGCGATGCGGCCAACCCGATGGAGGCGCCGGCCAGGCCAAGATATTTGATGAATTGGCGCCGGTTGAGTTTACCGCTTTTATACGCGTCATACACCGCATCCAGTTTGTCGGTTGTTATGATAGCCATGGTTTCTCCTTTCAGCTATGGTGGGGCCGTTATGGCTTCACCTTTGAAAACCTGCGCGACAGGTAGCCTGCCAGCAGGGGGGTGGCAACGGTCAGCACGATCATGACGGCGCCGAGGGCATTTATTTCCGGACTGATCGAATTTCTCAGCATGCTGAAAATTTTGACCGGAACGGTTTGATTCTGGGCCGTGGCCCAGAAAAGAGTGGCCGTGATGTCATCGAAAGAAATGGTGAATGAAAAAAGCGCGCCGGCCAGTATGGCCGGCAGCAAGAGCGGGAAGGTGACTTCCCTGAAGGTCTGAAACGCGTTGGCGCCCAAGGGATTTTGCCGCCTCTTCGTATTCTTTCCTGATGCCCACCAGCCGGGCCTGAACGATCAACAGCACATAGGGCAGGGTCAGCACCACGTGACCGATCAGCAGCAGTGCGAAACTCTTGGGTTGCTGCAGAAATCGCAAAAACAGCAGCAGGGCGACCCCCAGGACGACTTCCGGAATCATGATCGGCGAGAGCAGAAGGGTGTTGAGGGTGTTTTTGCCGGGGAAATTCGAAGCGGATGAAGGCCAGCGCGGCCAGAATGCCGATGGCGGTCGACATCACGGCCGTCAGCGAGCCCAGCACCAGAGAGTTCTTGAAGGCGTCGATGATCGAATCGTTTTGCGCCAGCTTGACGAACCAGCGCAAGCTGACGCCCTCCATCGGGAAAATGCCGAATTGCTTGGGGTTGAACGCCAGCACGATGACCACGATGATCGGGGCGAACATGAATATGTATACCAGGATCGTGTAGATTCTGATCAGTGTCCATCCCGGAGAGAAGTGTTTCACGGATCAATTACCCTGAAGGCTTTTGAATATCTGGTTGATTCCCAGGTAGCGGTTATAAGTCCACACGATGACGAACAACAGGCCGAGCAGGATCACGCTGATGGCCGAACCGAACGGCCAGTCCAGGGTCCCGACGATGCGCTTGAAGATCAGGTTGGCGATCATGTCGTTGCCCGGGCCGCCTAAAATCATGGGCGGCAGGTAGGTGCCGGCGGTCAGAACGAAGACCAGGAGGCATCCCGCGCTGAGGCCGGGCAGGCTAAGGGGCAGCGTCACCTCCCGAAACGCCTGCCATTCGGTGCAGCCCATGCTGCGGGCGGCTTCGAGAAGGCTCTTGTCGATGCCTTCGAGGCTGACATAGATGTTGAGGACCATGAACGGCAGCAGGTACATGATCAATCCCATGAGCACCGCCATTTCGTTGTAAAGCATGGAAATGGGCGAGTCTATCAATCCGGTCTTCAGCAGGAAGTGGTTGATCAGGCCGGTGTCGCCCATGATGTTGATCCAGCTCATGGTGCGGATGATGAAGCTGACCCAGAACGGCAGCATGATGAGCAGCAAAAAGGCCTGTTTGTAGCGACTTTTGCTTCTGTAGAAAAAGTAAGCCGGAATGTAGCCCATGATCACGCACAGAAAGACGGTTTCAAAGGAGATGCGGATTGTGCGGAGGAGGATTTTGGGGTAAAAGAAATCTTCGAAAAATTTGGCGTAATTGCCGAATTGGAAGGCCGGAAGATCCGCTCCGCTAGGGGCCCGCAGCCAGAAGCTGTAGACGACAATGAAGCAAACCGGGATGACCAGCAGCAGAAAAATCGCACTGAGCGCGGGTGACAACAGCACCCAGGGTTTCCAGGCTTTTTCCTGCATCGGCTCCTTTCATGCAAAACGGCTAAGATATTGCGGACACCCACGTCCGGTATGCGGCGAATACGAACGGCTGAGCAGCTATAGGCTTTAAGATAACGGTTTTGGCTTTCTTTTCTTTTAGAGAAAATATCCTTCGTTGTCAAGTCGATTGGGTGGCGGCGCATCTTCTCAGGACCCGGTTTTTAAGACAGATACTATTTTGCCGATGCTTCCACGGGTGGCGGAGAAGATTATGAATACCGTTTTTTTCTTCGGAGACTACAGGAAGCGCCCTATTTTTCAACTCGCGGCCGGTGCTTAATATAATGTTAAGTTCGCCCGGGCAGATCAACTTGCTGGATCGCCGATGCTCTTTAAAACAAATTCTCGAAGGATATGCCTCCGTGAGCATATCGATCGGTTCCCCGGAAAGGATACCCCGATAGTTTCCGGCGCCGGCCCCGGAAAGGCCGGTTGACGGAAGGTTACGGAGTGAGGAATTTGAAACTTTACACCGAAGGTTTCATGTTCCGATGATAGGGGGTGGTGGCCCCGTCGCAGCGAGACTTCGAGTGATCCGCCGAGAGCCCGGTCACGACAGGGTGGCCGGGCTTCTCCAAAAACTTTTTTTCCGTGCCGAAAGTGCCTGTTCCGGTTCCATGGGAGCCGTAAATTATCCCGTCATGGTATAATCAACCCTCTTTCCGCTTGCTATAATTACGAACAGTCCGTCCCTCCTCAAGCCGGCGCCCTTACGGATTGGTGTGGTGGCATCCTCGGCGCCATAAACGGACTCCCAAAAATTATGGATGCAGGGGGCGAAAAATTTTTCGCCCGTATTCTGTTCCGTTTTAAACACCGGCGCATTGAATTTGATATTTTCCGTACAATCCGATATGACCCCACGATCATCTCACGTCTGAAAGAAATCATTATGATCCGGTCCATGAGCCTCTATATCATTGCGGTGCTGGCGGCCAATTACACAGCCACCTGGTTTATCCCGCTGCCGGTGTTCGGGCTGGTGTCGGTGGGCACACTGATTTTCGGCATTACCTTCACCCAGCGCGACCGCGTCCATCGCTTCGGCCGCAAACGCGTCTACCTGATGATCTTCACGGCCGCGGCCGGAATGGTGTTGGAATCCCTGTTTCTGGGGGTTGGCTGGCGCATCATCGCAGCCTCCTTCACCGCCATCGTGCTCAGCGAAACCGTCGACACGGAAGTGTATCAAAAGCTTGTTCGGCGGCCCTGGATGCAGCGGGTGATCGGCTCCAACGTCGTCAGCATCCCCCTGGACAGCCTCCTGTTCAACCTGATCGCTTTCGCCGGGGTTTTCAAGCCCGGGATGCTCACGGCGATTATTTTCGGTGAAATCGTGGCTAAATTCGCCACCGGGGCCGTGGCCGCCCTCTGGCGGGCTCGGGGCGAAGAGGCGACCGCAGTGCGCGCCGCCGCATCATGATAAATTACGCACAAATCCCGCTGCAGCGGGATTTGTGCCATTGAGTACACGTCGGCATAAGTACGATGACCTATTTATTGAAGGCCATTCGAGTGGAAATTCACTTGCGAGGACCTGTAAATTTGCTCAAAAACCAAAAAGATAGGAAAAAACAGACGGCTTGAATACGTCACCGAATTTACGCCCCAAAATTTTAAGCTATAGAATAGATTAGATTTCAAGTATCCAGCTTCAAATTTCAATTTCCCAGTTTCCAGTTTCGATTTTCAAACTTTCATTCGGAGGGTCGATCGTGCGCAAATTCAGCTTCGTTTTGTTGTCATTGGTGCTCGGCTGTTCCGCGGCCTTTGCCGCACCTAAGGAACTCAAGGTCGGCTTCGTGTATGTTTCGCCCATCGGTGATGCCGGCTGGTCCTTCGCCCATGACAAGGGACGCCAGGCGGTTGACGCTTTGCCGGGTGTCACGACATCCTATGTCGAGTCGGTGGCCGAAGGGCCGGATTCGGAACGCGTCATGCTCAACATGGCCCGAAAAGGCTACGATATCATTTTCGCCACCTCTTTCGGGTACATGGACTCGATGCTCAAGGTGGCCCGGCAGTTTCCGAACGTGGTTTTCGAGCATTGCTCCGGTTTCAAAGTGGCCAAAAACATGGGTAATTATTTCGGGCGCATGTACCAGGCGCGGTATCTGTCAGGAATGGTGGCCGGGTATATGACCAAGAGCAATGTCTTGGGCTACGTGGCGGCCTTTCCGATTCCGGAAGTCATCCGCGGAATCAACGCCTTTACCCTCGGTGCCCAGGCGGCGAACCCGAAAATCGAGGTGCGGGTGGTCTGGACCAAGACCTGGTACGACCCGGCCACCGAAAAGGAAGCCGCCAAGAGCCTGCTGGATGTGGGCGCCGACGTGATCGCCCAGCACCAGGATTCTCCGGGCCCCCAGGAGGCCGCCCAGGAAAAAGGGGTCTATTCCATCGGGTACAACTCCGACATGTCGCAGTTCGCCCCCCGGTCCCACCTGACCGCCCCGATCTGGAACTGGGCGCCGTTCTACATCCAGACGGTCGAGCAGGTCCGCAAGGGGACCTGGCAGAGCGCCTCGATCTGGTGGGGCATGAAAGAGGGGATCGTGGACCTGGCACCTTTCGGGCCGATGGTCCCGGAGGAGGTGCGCGTGAAGGTGCTGGCCGAAAAAGCGGCCATTGTCGACGGCACGGCCAGGCTCTTTGCCGGGCCGGTGACCGATCAGTCCGGCAATGTCCAGGTCCCGGCCGGCCGCAGTGCGACCGATGAGGAATTGCTGGGCATGAAATATTTTGTCAAGGGCGTCATTGGCACATTGGAGTAAGAATGCTCGGGTTGCAGGCGCACAAAAGACGGGAGCCGCTGGGCTGGGGCTCCCTTGTCGTTTTTCTGGCGGCGATCATGCTTTCGCTGGCCATTTGCGCCTTGCTGCTGGCGGTTCGCGGCCAACCGGCGCTCGAGGCGTTGACCCTGCTTTTCAAGAGCGCTTTCTTTTCATCCTGGGCTATAGAGGACTGTCTGGTCAAATCCGTGCCGATTTTTCTGTGCTCACTCGGCGTTGCCATCGCCTTTCGCCTCCAGGTCTGGAATATCGGCGCCGAAGGCCAGTTTGCCTTGGGGGCGGTGGGTGCCACCTGGATGGCGCTCACATTTCCGGGCCTGCCCTGGTACGGGCTCCTGCCGGCCATGCTGGCCGCGGCTTCCCTGACCGGCGGCCTCTGGGGCCTGGTGCCGGCGCTGCTCAAGGTCCGTTTGCGCGCCAACGAGATCATCGTCACGCTGATGCTCAACTACATTGCGATCCTTTTTCTGGACTATCTCGTCTATGGGCCGTGGAAGGACCCGGTCAGTTTCGGGTTTCCCATGACGCGCGAGTTTTCCGCCGGAGCGGTGGTCGGCACGATCGGCGCCTCGCGCATTCACTGGGGAATAGGCGTCTGCATCGCGGCCGGACTGGCCATGTGGGTCTTTCTGCGCTTTACCCGCCTGGGGTTCGAACTCAAGGCCGGCGGTGAAAATCCGCGCGCCGCGCGCTATGCGCGGCTGCCCTACGATCGCCTGGTGATCCTGGTGATGGTGGTCAGCGGCATGCTGGCCGGATGGGCGGGTTTTCTCGAGGCCTCGGCCAATCTGAACCGCCTGCAGCCGAGCATCATGGCCGGTTACGGCTACACCGCCATTGTCGTGGCCTGGCTGGCGCGTCTCAACCCGCTGATGATCGCGGTGGCCTCTTTTTTACTGGCCGGGCTGCGCGTCGGCCTGGAGGCCCTGCAGCTCGACCTGCAGGTGCCGGCCGCCTTCGGCGAAATCATGGAAGGCCTTATTTTGTTGACGGTGCTGGCCGGCGGGTTTTTTACGCGCTACCGGTTGGCGCTGCAGAGAAGCCCATGAACCCGGACATGCTGGTGCCGCTGCTGGCCGCAGCCGTTCAATCGGGCACGCCGATTCTCTTCGCCACGCTGGGGGAAATCCTCACCGAACGTTCCGGCGTGCTGAACCTCGGCGTCGAAGGGATCATGCTGGTGGGCGCCCTGGCCGCCTTTGTGACCGCCCGGCTCACGGGCAGCCCGCTGGCGGGGTTTCTGGTTGGGGGGCTCTGCGGTGCGGGCCTGGCGGGCGTGCACGGAGTGGTTTGCCTCATTTTTCTGGGCAACCAGGTGGTGTCCGGGTTGGCGGTTACGATCCTGGGCACCGGGTTGGCCAATTACCTGGGAACCCCTTACGCCGGCCAGGCGGCGCCCGGCTTCACTGTCCTCGCGCTGCCGCTGCTCTCAGAAATTCCTTTGCTGGGGCCGATTCTGTTCGCCCAGGACCCGTTGGTTTACACCGCCTATCTGCTTCCGCCGCTGCTGTGGGTTTACTTATACCGCACCCGCTGGGGCCTTGGGTTGAGGGCGGTCGGCGAGTTTCCCGAGGCGGCGATGGCGGCGGGACTGCGGGTCAAAGGCTATCGCTGGACCGGTGTGCTGGCCGGCGGCGGACTGATGGGGTTCGGCGGCGCCTACCTTTCTCTGGCCTACACGCATTTGTGGGCCAACGGCCTTTCGGCCGGGCGCGGCTGGATTGCGGTCGCCCTGGTGATTTTTGCCTTCTGGCGCCCGGGGCGGGCCATGGTCGGCGCCTATCTGTTCGGCGGCGTCATGGCGTTTCAATTCCGCCTGCAGGCCAGCGGAACCCCGCTGCCCTCGTCTCTTCTGCTGATGCTCCCCTACGGCCTCACGATCCTGGTGCTGGTTTTTTCGTCCTGGAGGAATAAAGGCGGCAAGGCGCCGGCGGCGCTGGGGGTGACCATCGAACCTTCCGAATAATATTTTCATCAGCCGGATGAAAACATTTTTCATATCAATCGGAGAGCCAATATGACGACTGCGGAGAGCCAATATGACGACTGAAAGCAAACCCTATAAAAGGACTTTCCCGGTTTCCTGGGAGCAGCTTCACCGCGATTCGCGGGCCCTCGCCTGGCGCCTGCTGGACCAAAACGAGTACTTCAAGGGGCTTGTCGCCATTACCCGGGGCGGCCTGGTGCCGGCCGCGATCATTGCGCGCGAGCTGGATATTCGCCTGGTCGACACGGTCTGTGTCAGCAGCTACGACTGGCAGGACCATTCCGGCGAGGTGGAGGTGTTGAAGCCTCTCGCCATGACCGGTGAGGGCTGGCTGCTGATCGACGACCTGGTCGACACCGGCAAGACCGCCCGGATCGTGCGCGACATGCTGCCCAAAGCCCACTTCGCCACGGTCTACGCCAAGCCGCAGGGCCGGCCTCTGGTGGACACCTTTGTCACCGAGGTCAGTCAGGACACCTGGATCCTGTTTCCCTGGGATGCGGACAGCCAGTTCGCGGAGCCGATCATAGCGAAACGGTAGCGCCCGCAGCGGGGTCAGGGGCAGAGAACCCTGCGCGGACACTGTCAGTGTGGCCGTCAGAATGGAATCGCTGATTCAGGCGGTGATGCCGTGGCTCGGAAAGGCCAAATCGATCTATCTCCGAAAAACTCCCCTGTGGAGGACTTATTTTATTTTGAAATCCGATTGATTATCCATCC
Source organism: uncultured delta proteobacterium (assembly GCA_963728055.1). GTDB lineage: Bacteria > Desulfobacterota > Desulfobacteria > Desulfobacterales > SG8-13 > JARFQH01. The sequence goes on from CAVSIM010000012.1 coordinate 191,079, forward strand.
CTGATGTGATTTGGATTATCCAAATGGCAATAACCGCAACAGGAGGAGGTTTTATGGACAAAAGGGCGACGTCATCAGACGGCAACGGCATCACCCGCCGCGGTTTCATCATGGCGGCATCGGCACTGACCTTCACGGCAATGACCGGGGCATGGACCCGCAGCGCATTCGCCTCGAACGCGATCGTTCTGCCGCCGCTGCCCTATCCCGAAAACGCCCTGGAGCCGGTCATCAGCGCCAGGACCATCGGGTTTCACTACGGCAAGCACCATCAGGGGTATGTCAACAATATCAATAAACTCGTGGCCGGAACGGATCTGGCGGACATGCCGCTCGAAAAAATTATCCAAAAAACTGCCGGGCAGCCCGACAAGACCGGCATTTTCAACAATGCGGCCCAGGTCTGGAACCACACCTTTTACTGGAAGAGCCTGAACCCCAAGGGCGGGGGCAAGCCGCCGGCGGTCTTGATGCAAAAGATCGACTCGTCTTTCGGCAGTCTCGATGCCTGTCTGAAGGAACTGACCACCGCGGCCACGACCCAGTTCGGCAGCGGCTGGGCCTGGCTGGTCAAGGATGGCGAGAAACTCAAAGTGGTAAAAACCGGCAATGCGGACAACCCGATGACGCAAGGCATGAAGCCCCTGCTGACCCTCGACGTGTGGGAGCACGCCTATTATCTCGACTATCAGAACAGGCGCGCCGACTACGTGAACGGCGTGCTCGAAAAGCTGATCGACTGGAAATTCGCCGCCGAAAATCTGGGAGCCTGATGGCGGCCGGCTTTTTTTTAGCGTCACCCCGCTTGTTTATTGATCGGCAGCGGTAACCTTTCAGTTCTGCACCGCACCATTTCCCACCCCATGCGCGGAGCCGGGTATGCGACCTATCAGATGTATAGGCAATCGTATGTGCGTGTGGACGCTTTTGACGATTCTCTGGACGTTTCTGGGCGTGAGGGTCGGCCAGGATTATGACCCGCAGACCGACTTCTCACGCTATAAAAGTTTCGGCTGGACCCCTGCTCAAAGCGAAAAAACGGCCGGGGCACCCGGGAACAACCCGTTTTTTACAAGACGCGTGCAGACGGCGATCGAAGATTTCCTGATTCGGAACGGGTACATCGAGGCCTCTGACGGAAACCCCGACTTTCTCATCGAAACCCAATTAGTGGTAGAAAGAAAAGTAGAGGTGGATCGCACGGGCGACGGCTGGCCGGGAAACCGTTACTTTGGAGACTCGGCCTTCGACACCACCGTTGAGGAATACGGTGACGGCACCCTGGTAATCGATTTCTTCGCTGCCGACATGCGAAGGCTTCTCTGGCGGGGGACCGGCTCCCGACGGGTCGAACAAGCTGCAAGCCCGCAGAAATCAGCCGAGACGATAAACAAATGGGTCTCGGAAATCCTGAAGCAGTATCCGCCGGAGCCAAAGGCCGCCCGGCCGGCGAACGCGGGGTGTTCCGCACCGATTAAACGGGCCGCTCCGCCGGCCCCGCAGACATAATTGCCCGATTGCAATGGGTTGAAATCTTATAAAATAATGACTTTAGTAATTCTAAGGGGCGATCAATAAAAGATCAAAATCGGTTTTTTTCTCTTCTTCCTACTTCTCTTCCCGATAGAAAGTCTCCGGCCATGTCAACCAAGGGAATCAAATCCGTTTCCGTCAAAGGGGCCTCATCTATTAAAAACAAGAACGGGAAAAAATCAACTAAACGAGCTGTCTTTCCGATTGTCGGCATCGGTGCCTCAGCCGGTGGTCTGGAAACCCTTGAAGCGTTTTTTGCCAAGATGCCGCCTGAAACCGGCATGGCCTTTGTGATCATCCAGCACCTCAGCCCGAATTTCAAAAGCATCATGGCCTCGCTTCTGGCAAAACATACCCGGATGACTGTCAACGAGATCGAAGACGGCATGACCCTTGCGCCGAATTGCGTCTATCTCAACCCACCCAATAAAAACGTGGCTGTTTTCAATCGCACCCTGCACCTGATGGAGCCTGTAAGGGGCGGCGTGCTCAACATGCCGATCGATTTCTTTTTCCGATCTCTGTCGGAGGACCAGGACGAAAGGGCGATCGGCATCATTGTCTCGGGGACGGCCTCGGACGGGACCCTGGGCATCAAGGCCATCAAGGGTGAAGGCGGCATGGTCATGGCTCAGGACCCGGACACGGCCAAATACGACGGGATGCCCCGAAGCGCCATCGGAACCGGGCTGGTCGATTTCATCCTTCCGGTGGAAATGATGCCGAAAACGTTGATCGGCTATGTCAAACATCCGTCTCTAAAGTCAACCGGCAAGATCAGGATCTCCGAGACCACCATTCAACACCAGCTCCAGAAAGTTTTTGCCCTGATCCGCAGCACCATCGGTCACGATTTTTCGCAATACAAGCAAACCACCATCCAGCGCCGGATCGAACGGCGCCTGGCTGTCCACCAGATCGACAAGCTGACCGACTACATCATGTTCATGCAGAAAAACCCACTGGAAATCGAGGCCCTTTTCAAGGACCTGGTGATCGGCGTGACCAGCTTTTTCAGGGACCCGCAAGCCTATCGGGTGCTCGAACAAGAAGTGCTTCCCGGATTACTGCAAGGCCGAAAAATGGATGACCCGCTTCGCTTCTGGGTTGTGGGGTGTTCGACCGGAGAAGAAGCCTATTCGCTGGCCATGATAGTTTCGGAAGCGATGGAAAGACTGAAAAAATTTCTCACTGTGCAAATTTTTGCCACGGATATCGATGCGGCGGCCATCGAAAACGCCCGCCGGGGCATCTTTCCGGACAGCATTGCCGTAGATGTTTCCAGAGAGCGTTTGGCCCAGTTTTTCACGAAAGACGACGGTGTTTTCAGGGTAAAAAAACTGATCCGGGACATGGTCGTTTTTTCTTCGCAAAGCATCATCAAAGACCCGCCCTTTTCACGACTCGATCTGGTGAGCTGCCGTAATCTCATGATCTACCTGGACCATCCGCTTCAAAAAAAGATCATCCCGTTATTTCATTATACATTGAAGCCGCAAGGGGCCTTATTTTTAGGTCCCGCTGAGACCATCGGAGAATTTACAGATTTATTTAAACCGCTGAACGCCAAGTGGAAGATCTTTCAGTGCAAGGAAAGTTTCAGGGAAGGTATCATCGATTATCCGAAAAGGATCACGCATGGGGGTCAGGATACGCTAAAACCCGTTGAGCCTATAAGGGCGGCCACTACCGATATCCAGGCTTTAACCGATAAAGCGATTCTCAGCGAATACGCGCCCAAGGGGGTTTTGATCAATGACAAATATGAGATCTTGAATTTTGTCGGCCGGACGGAAAAATACCTCGTGATGCCGACGGGCAAACCCACCCTCAACATTTTGAGCATGACCCGCGAGGATCTCAAATATAGACTGACCGCAGCGCTTCACAAGGCGGTCCGGGAAAAAACGCCTACCGACTGCAAGGGCGTTCGGTTCAAATACAACGGCACTTTCTGTGTGGTCGACATATCGATCCGGCCGGTGACCGCCAAAGGACTGCCCCCGGGTCTCCTGCTGGTCCTCTTTGAAGAAAAGGCGCCGGAATGCGTTTCGGATGAAAATCTGCTGAGAGAAACCGGAGAAACATTTCAGGACCCAAACGTCCAACAACTGGAGCTGGAGCTGCAGTCGACCCGGGAACATCTTCAGGCTGCCATCGAGGAGCTGGAAACGTCAAACGAAGAACTGAAATCGAACAACGAGGAGATGCAGTCGGTCAATGAAGAACTGCAAAGCACGAATGAGGAAATGGAAACCTCCAAAGAGGAACTTCAATCGACCAATGAAGAGCTGTCGACCGTCAATTCAGAGCTTCAAAACAAAGTGATCGAGCTGTCCAAGGCCAGCGACGACATGAACAACCTGCTGGCCGCCACCGAAATCGCCTCTATTTTCATGGACACCCGCCTTAAAATCAAGCGCTACACCCCGGCGGCGGCCCGGATCATCAAACTGATCCCCACCGATATCGGTAGACCCTTGGGCGACCTTAAAACCAGCTTTCCCGGGACCGACCTTGCCGAGCATGCCCAAAAGGTCCTCCAGGACCTGAACACCCTGGATACGGAAATTCTTTCGGAAGACGGCATTTGGCATTCCCTGAAGGTGATGCCGTATCGAACCGGCGAAAATGTGATTGCCGGAGTGGTGATGACGGTGATGGACATCCACAGGATCAAGCAAGCCGAAAAAATCCGGCGCCTGGCCACGGTTTTGGAGGACGCCAATGATGCTATTACGGTACGGGATTTCAAGGGGCGCATACTGGCCTGGAACAAGGGGGCCGAGAACATGTATGGATGGACCAAATTTGAAGCCCTTAATATGACGATCGAGGACCTTATTCCCCAAGAGCAACGGAAAGAGGAAAACGCATTCATCGACAAACTCAAAAAGGGCGAATCCGTAAAAGCCTTCAAAACCCGGCGGGTCACAAAAGACGGTAAACTCCTGGATATTTGGCTGACGGCCACGGTGTTGACCGACGAAAGCGGCCAGCGGATTGAAATTGCGACGACGGAGCGGGACCTGGCCTGGCTGCCGGCCGGGTGATCGGAGCGAAAATGGGGAAGGACAAAAATATGCTAGACGGCTCGGATCTCAGGCGGCGCGCCGAAGATCAGGTGAAAACAGAGCCTGCGAACGCTGACGAAATTTCGGGGATGTCAATCAAAGACATGGCGCAGACGATTCACGAACTGCGCGTGCACCAGATAGAGCTGAAGATGCAAAACGAAGAGTTGCGCCGCATCCAGGCGGAACTCGAAGACTCCCGGGACCGATATTCCCATCTGTACGATTTCGCGCCGGTGGGCTACCTGACGCTCGATGAAAAGGGCATCGTCGATGGGGCAAATCTAACGTTTGTCACCATGTTGGGGTTCGAGCGCTCGGCAGTTGTGGGCAAACCCCTCAGCCGATTTATTCAGCGCGATGACCAGGATATTTACTACCTTCATCGCCAACGCATGTTGGAATCCGGCGATGTCGAGTCCTTCAGGTTAAGATTGGTGAAAAATGACGGCGGTGACTTCTTCGCGAACCTGGAATGCATGCTTGTCAATGAGAGCGACGGCGATCTCAAGCAAATCAGAATTGTCGTCAGTGATATCACCGAACAGAACGAACTCGAATGGCGGCTTCGGCAAGCTCAAAAGATGGAAGCCATAGCCAAGCTGGCGGGCGGCATTGCCCACCAGTTCAATAACGCCCTGTTTGTGATCACGGCCACCACTGACTTGCTGGAGATGCAGGTGCCATTAGATGAGATAACGTCGGGATATCTTGCCTCGATAAAAAAATCGACCGGTCGAATGGCGGAGCTCACGCGCCAGCTGCTGGCCTACGCCCGGGGCGGTAAGTATGAGGTCAAAAATATTTCGCTGAGTGCGTTCGTGCGCAAGACATTGCCGTTACTCCAACACACTTTAGACCCGTCAATCTATGTAGAGACCAACCTGCCCGATGATATCTTGAAAACCAGGGGAGATTTGCCCCAGTTATTGATGCTCTTTTCGGTCATTTTGTCCAATGCGGCCGAAGCCATCGACGGGGAAGGGCAGATTAAGATAACTTGCAGAAATGAACTGATAACCAGGCAAGATGCAAGGGCTTTCCCGGGATTGTCACCCGGACCATTTGTCAGCCTGACAGTCGAGGATAACGGGAAAGGAATGGATGAAGAAACCAAAAAGCGGGCATTCGAACCGTTTTTCACGACCAAGTTTCTCGGTCGCGGACTTGGTTTGGCTGCGGCTTACGGCATTGTGAAGAACCATGACGGCTGGATATCCATTGAATCAACACCAAACCGCGGAACCAGCGTGTGTATATATCTCCCCGCCGTCTGCGGGGTGGCGGAGAAAAAGACGCCAAGATTGCACCGCGAGCCGCTCAAAGGAATCGGCACCATTTTGCTGATTGAAGATGAGGTGGCGGTTGTCGAGGCACTGCGAAAATTGTTGGAACGATTGGGATACCAAGTACTTTCGGCCACAACGGGGACGGAAGCCATCGGTTTAGCCAAAGCATTTGACGGGGACATCGATGTCGCCATTCTGGATGTTTTCCTGCCGGATATGAACGGGAACAAAATCTATCCCTTGCTCAAAGAATTCCGCCCGAACTTGAAAGTCCTCGTGTGCAGCGGTTATGCGCTTGAAGGCCCCGCCCAGGAAATTATGGATGCCGGCGCGCAAGGTTTTGTTCAAAAGCCGGTTTCTATCGAAGAACTCTCAGGGGAAATAAAGAAGCTGCTGCGCTCAAAATAAACGCACAGTAAAACTGAACAAGTGCCTGGTAAGGGGAGGATAAATCCCCGTGGTCCTCATTGCCGGTAATCGCTTCCTGAATAGCCTTCATATTTTTTCCTCTCTTTCGACCTGAGACCTGCGCTCATTGGCCTATTTGGTTTTCTTCTGGTGACGCCCCCGACGAGTGTCTGACCGAAAACTCCCCACCGCTGGCTCTCCTTATCCGTTTATTAAAGTCACCCGGCTCATCTGCCTATCGACTGGCCTAAGTGCTCTGGATCGTATGCCATTGACATTGTAGAACCCCTCTCGCCTCAGAGGATACGATGCGATGTTCGTGCGATAGTCGTGCGATAGTCGAACATCAAATCGAGTTGTATGCGATCCATGCCCGGCCGCGTGAGAAACCATAAGCTCACCAATCTGTACTTGATAATTATGGCCAGCTCCAAATTCAAGAGGCGGCCCCCATTAAATTTGCGCCGGGAAATGATGGCTTTTTAGGCCTGTCAGATTGACTATTTGTTTTCCGATCCCAATAGATAACTGAAGACCGCATTGAAATTATCCGCAGTCATACTCCTGCGGGATTATATCGTCAAATAAATATATAATAATCATAAACAATCGAAATCATAGTAAATATAAAATTCTAAACAAGGGAACTTTTTCGGATGGGTGATTTTCCGACCGATAGACTGCGCGATAGGGTCGACGCCGTTTACCGTGATCAATCGCGCCGGGTGCTGGCCACCCTGATCCGGCTGCTTGGCGACTTCGAACTGGCCGAGGAGGCCCTTCACGATGCGTTCACCGCGGCACTGCAGCAATGGCAAAAGGACGGTGTGCCGGCCAATCCGCGCGCCTGGCTGATAACGACCGGCCGTTTCAAGGTTATTGACGCCATGCGCCGGCGCTCCCGCTTCGACGCCTCGCTGATCAGGATTGCGAATCAGATTGAAATCGACCACTTCGAGGCCGAGGATCACACCGACGAGGCGGTCAAGGACGACATGCTGCGATTGATCTTTACCTGCTGTCACCCGGCGCTGTCGCCGGACAGCCAGGTGGCGCTCACTCTTCGCGAGGTCTGTGGCCTCACGACAGAGGAGATCGCACACGCGTTTCTCATCAAACCGTCCACGGTGGCCCAGCGCATCGTCCGTGCCAAAGCCAAGATCCGTGATGCGCACATTCCCTATGAGGTGCCGTCCGCACCCGAACTGCCGGAGAGGTTGGAAAGCGTCCTGCGGGTGGTCTACCTGCTATTCAACGAGGGTTACTTCGCATCCTCAGGCGATGCATTGATGCGGCCGAACCTGTCGGGTGAGGCGATTCGTCTGGGAAAACGGCTGGTTGAGATGACCACCGAACCCGAATCGGCCGGTCTGCTGGCTTTGATGCTGCTGGACGACGCGCGTCGTGCCGCCCGCATTACGGCAAAGGGCGACATCGTACCGTTGGAGGACCAGGACCGGCGCCTCTGGAACCGGGACCAGATTGCCGAAGGATTGGCGCTTGTTGAAAAGGCCCTGTCGTCGCCGCGGTTTGGTTCCTATACCCTGCAGGCGGCCATCGCCGCGGTGCACGCCGCAGCACGCAGCGCCGCGGAAACCGACTGGGACGAAATCGTCGGCCTTTACGATGCGCTCCTGCGTTTCGAGCCCTCTCCCATCATCGAACTGAACCGCGCCGTGGCGGTGGCGATGCGGGACGGTCCCGAGGCCGGTCTCAGCATCATCGAATCCCTCATCAAGCACGACGGATTGGCCGAGTACCCCTTCGCGCATGCGGCTCGGGCGGAGCTGTACCGTCGAGACGGACAAACCGCGGCCGCCCGCGCTGCGTATCAAAAGGCCCTTTCATTTACAGAACAAATTCCGGAGCAACGTCTCTTGAAACGCCGGCTGGCGGAGCTTGAAGCCGGGAAAAAGTAAGGTAATCGCTCCTCACCCCCTCATTTTCGACCCTCCCTGTACCGCGCGTGTCGATTTCTGACCCTGCCAAACGACTATCTACCAAACACGGGAACCTTACAAGCGGAGAGACACCATGAAATATTTGTGTTTGGTTTACTCTGATGAAGGGAAACTGCACAGCCTGCCCGAGAGTCCCAAGGATTCCGAATGCCTGGCCTACGCCGAAAAGCTGAATAAAAACGGGTTTCTGATTGCCGGCGAAGCGTTGGAATCGGTAGAGACCGCCACCACGGTTCGCGTCCGCAACGGCAAGCTGTCGGTGACCGACGGCCCGTTCGCCGAAACCAAGGAGCAGCTGGCCGGGTTCTATCTGATCGAGGCCAGGGATCTGAACGAGGCCATCCGGCTGGCGTCGGGCATCCCGCCGGCCCGCGTGGGCAGGATCGAAGTGCGCCCGGTCAGACAACTTAACCCGTAGCCAACTTTGTCGAAATGACCGACGCTTGTTCGACTATGGGGCAGGCAATGGAACCTGAGAATGGTTCCATCGTTCGTCGGGCAAACATAAAGGAGACGATAAAATGCGATATATGATCATTGTCAAGGCGACCAAGGATTCGGAAGCCGGCGTGATGCCGGCAGAAAAGCATATCGCCTAAATGGCGGCGTACCATGAAAAATTGGCGGAGGCCGGCATGCTGCTGGATGGCTCGGGGCTCCAGCCGAGCTCGAAGGGTTGGCGCATCAGGTATTCCGGGAAAAGGCAAACGGTAACCGACGGGCCGTTTGCGGAGACCAAGGAGCTCATCGCCGGCTACACGCTTATCCAGGCGAAATCAAAAGAAGAGGCGCTCGAGTGGTCCAAGCGCTATCCCAATCCCGCCGGCAACGGCAAGGAAGGCGAGATCGAGGTGCGCCGGTTGTTCGAGTTGGATGACTTTGAGCCCGGCCCGGCGGTTGAGCGTCATCGCAAGCTGGCGGACCGCACGAAGCAGTAGACGCTTCGCGGTGCGATATTGAAAAAATATCGTCTGACAGGTCGATCTCGCAGTATCTTGTTCGACTACACGATAGAACCGGGGTCCGGTTGGACACGTCCGATTGGAAAACCGGCGTCAAACTTGGAAATTTATAGGAGATGAGAACCATGCCACAAGTCAAACCTATTCCGGAGGGGATGCATACGGTAACGCCGGACCTGGTGTGTAAAGGGGCGGCTGAAGCGATTGAATTCTACAAAAATGCGTTTAACGCCGCTGAAATGGGCCGACTGCCGGGTCCGGAAGGAAAGCTCATGCACGCCATGATCCGGATCGGCGACTCGTTCGTCATGCTGGTTGACGAGTTTCCCGAATGGGGTTCGTTGGGACCGAAGACACTCAAGGGATCCCCGGTCACGATCCATCTCTATGTGGAGGATGTGGATGCGTTCATCGAACGCGCCGTGGCTGCGGGAGCGAAGATCACCATGCCCGTAGCAGACACGTTTTGGGGTGACCGCTACGGCCAACTCGAAGACCCCTTCGGCCATCGCTGGTCCGTGGCCACCCATGTTCGCGACATGAGTCCCGAGGAAATTGAGCAGGCGGCTGCAAAGGCCCTCGCCGAAGGATGTGCGGACGCCCAGCCGTAAAAGGGACCACGTTTGCGCCGGGGGTTTGAAAACCTTCCGACCCCGGCGCAAACGTCAACCAAAGGATGCATGCCATGGAAACGTACGTGGATGGATTTGTGATCCCCATACCAAAAGACAAGATCGATGAATACCGGCGCATCGCGGAAAAAGCGGGCGCCATATGGAAAGAGCACGGCGCGCTGGAATATTGGGAATGCATCGGTGATGACCTGGAGGTGAAAGACCAGGTCCCCTTTCCGATGGCGGCGAAAGCCAAACCCGGCGAGACCGTGATTTTTTCCTGGATCGTCTACGAATCGCGCCGTCACCGCGACAAGGTCAACCAGGCGGTAATGAACGACCCGCGCCTGGCCGAGGAGATGAAGCCGGACGCTCAGCCGTTCGACTATAAGCGGATGGTTTATGGCGGGTTCAAGATCCTAGTCAAAATCTGACGATCATCTCGTCAGGTTCATCAGGTAGGTTGGGTTGATAAACCCAACAACAGATTCAAGATGGGAGAATGAAAATGTTGCTTGAGAACAAGAGAGCCATAATCTACGGGGGTGGCGGCGCGATCGGTAGTGCGGCGGCCCGCACCTTCGCACGCGAGGGCGCCAAGGTCTTCCTGGCCGGGCGAACCCTTGCCAAGCTTGACCGTGTGGCACGCGATATTTCCGCCGCGGGCGGCCTGGTCGAGACGGCGGCCGTCGATGCCCTTGACGAACAGGCCGTCGACCGGCATGCCGATGCCGTGTCGGTCAAGGCGGGCGGCGTCGACATCGCCCTCAACGCAATCGGTATTCCGCATGTACAAGGTACGCCATTCAAGGAGCTGTCTCTGCAGGATTTCACACACCCTATCAGCGCCTACACACGCACCAATTTTCTCACGGCCAAGGCGGTCGCGCGGCACATGGTAAGGCAGGGATCCGGTGTGATTCTCACGCTGTCCACCCCGGGGGCACGCATGACCGGGCAGGGGTTTCTGGGCAACGGCGTGGCGAGTGCGGCGATCGAGGCCTTTTCGCGCATCCTGGCGGGCGAGCTCGGCCCCAGCGGCATCCGTGTTGTCTGCCTGCGCCCGGATGCAATCCCTGAAGCAGTGGCCATGTCGCACACCCGTGCAGCCTTCGAAGGTATGGCCAAGGCAGCGGGTACCACTGTGGAAGCGATGCTCACGGAACGCGCGCGCACAGGTACCTTGCTCAAACGATTTCCAATGCTGGCCGAGGTTGCCGACTATGCCGCCTTCGCGGCATCGGATCGCGCCGGTGCCATGACCGGCGCAATTGCCAACCTGAGCTGCGGGTCGCTGGTGGACTGACGGTTGGCATCGACCGGCATATTTATGTGCTTTACCATGGGAGAATTAAGGGAGGTGAACATGTCAACAGAACCGAGAATAGCAATCAACGAAACCGAGGTCAGTGAACTCATCGACCGCTTGATGAAAGCGGTCAGCGCCAAAAACATCGACGATGTAATGGCCTGTTATGCGCCCGACACCTTGATGTTCGACATTGCGCCGCCGCTGCAGCGCGAGGGACGGGAACTCGTCAAAAAGAGCCTGGCGGAATGGTTCCCGACTTGGGAGGGGTCGATCCGTTTCGAGATTCATGATCTGCGCATCACGGCGGACCAGCGCGTCGCCTACGCCACCGGCCTCCAGCGCATAAGGGGAACCAAGACGGACGGCGAAAAGCCGGATATGTGGTTTCGGTCGACCTTCTGTTTGAAAATGATCGACGGCGCCTGGCGGATCGCCCACGAACACACTTCGACGCCGTTCTACATGGATGGCAGCTACCGGGCGGCAATCGACCTCCAGCCGTAGGTATCGAATGTCAAATTCTCGAAAGGAGATTCATATGACCAAGAAAGCAACATTTACCGCAGGTCGCAACATTGCCATGAAAGTTCCGCCTCATTTATATGATGCCACCGTTCAATTCTATCGGGATGTGCTGGGCTTCAAGACGATAGACAAGCACCCGCCATCTGTGGGCTTCGAGTTCGGTGGGAACAATCTTTGGATCGATCGCGTTCCTTCAATCAGTCAGGCTGAAATCTGGCTCGAGGTGGTCACCGACGACATTTCAACGGCTTCAAAACATCTCGAGTCGGCCGGGGTCGTACGTTGCGATGAGATTGAGGCGCTGCCGGAAGGGTTTCAAGCTTTCTGGGTGTCGAGTCCTGCTGCAATCGTTCATCTCGTTTGTAAGGATAGCGAGTCATGGCGGGCTTAGTGTTTTGCCTTGTGAGTATCAGCACTCACCCTGAAAGCGCACTCGCTCATTTATGGACGAGCACGCATTTGGCTTTTGAACCCGCTGAAAGAGAAAAATCTACAGCGACGCTTATAGAAGGAATCAACCATGATCGAACCAAAAAGTTCATTCCCGGTGGTTATTGTCAAAGAACAATTTGATGCGGAAGCCGAAAATGATCCGGAGTTCAAGCGTAAAGGCTGGCAAGCGATCTTGATCGCTTCGCCATACATTACGAGTCTAAAAAAGTAGATTGAGCAGGCAAACAATTCAAAAAATCACCCCCTGTTTATGTGTCGACGAACAAGCCGAGGAGGCAGCCGGGTTTTGCACTGCGATCTTTCCAAATTTCCGGATAGTAGAGGTTTCACGATACGGAGAAGCCGGAAAGAAAATTCACGGCAAACAGCCTGGATCGATATGGGTCGTGGCCTTCAATGCCCATAGGCAGGCGTATGATGGGTCAAACATGGAAATATCAGAGAAAGTTTGCCTGAATATCCGATTTCAGGGCAATTTAACGTGATAATCAATGGATAGACGACTTCGCACGTGTTTCGTAAAATGAGAGTCTTCTTTATAACTGCTGGAATCGGTCACACCGAGGCTGGCCCAGAGGAGAACAAATGAAGCTGCAGAAGATATACACCTCATTGCTTACCGCAGACCTTGTGGCCGCAGAAGGCTGGTATACGAAGCTGCTCGGTCGTGGACCGGATTACCGGCCGATGGACACGTTGGTGCAGTGGGAACTCTTCGATCAGGGCGGGTTGATGCTTTCAATTAGCAACGAGATCGCCGGCAAAGGCGTGATGTTCCTTTACGTCGACAATATCCCAGCCGAGCGCCGGCGGCTGCAGGGCCTGGGTATCGCGCTCGGGGACGACATTCCGGGCGACTATTCGACGCTGGCGCAGCTGCGAGATCCCGACGGTAACCTCATCACGCTGGCGTCGCCGCCCGACCGGTCCTTCCCACCGGCATGACCGCGCCGGAAGAGCGAAACCCGCGGCATGGCGCCTAACATCGGCATTAAGGGCGACAGCAAAAAGCCACCGCGCCCTATGACGGGCGATATATATAAATCATTCAACCTCGGAGGTTAAAGATGGAGTTCAAAGGAAAAGTCGCACTTGTAACGGGCGCTGGCACCGGAAACGGAGAGGCGATAGCAGAGCGTCTATGCTGGTGAGGCATCGGTCGTACTGGTTAGTCGTCGACTTGAGCCGGTTGAATTGGTTTGTAGGAGAATTGATCCGAAAGGTATGCGGACTTTGGCCTTTGAGGCAGATGTGCGTGATCCAGTAGCCATTGAATCGGCAGTGAAACGAACTATCGATAGGTTTGGAAAGCTCAATTTAGCTGTGAACAACGCTGGTATAACCGGCCCAGCCGGAGTGCCGGTCCAGGACGTAAAAGCAGAGATATGGCGCGAAATAATCGACACTGATCTGACCGGAATCTTCCACTCCATGAAATATGAAATACCTGCAATGCTTGCCAATGGTTCTGGTGCGATTATAAACAGGTCTTCTGCCAACGGCTTGGTCGGTCTGCCAGGCATGGCGGCATACACTGCGGCGAAACATGGAATAATTGGGTTAACTCGATCAGCCGCCATAGAGCTGGCAGAGTTTAATATCCGTGTATGTGCGGTTGCGCCTGGCTATGTCGCAACCCCACGGATAATGGGTTCCGGCAAAGAAGTTACGGAGTGGATGCCTGACGTTCATCCCATGAAACGTCTCGCCACGCGGGAAGAAGTTGCAGATCTGGTCGAGTATCTATTAAATGAGCGTGCGGCCTTTATAACCGGGAGCGTTCATTCTATAGACGGCGGCTACACCGCGCAGTAATTTTGCCAATGAAGGAGTGAGCAAAGGAGTCAACAATGAAAGAAACCGTTGTAATTATTGGAGGCACCTCCGGAATGGGGCTCGCCACAGCAGCACTGCTCGCAAACGAGGGATATCGTCTGATCATATCCGGGCGTTCAACGGATAGCGTCGAGCGCGCTTTGAAGCAAGTAGGAGGTAAGGCATCGGGTTTCCCGCTGGATTTTACCAGTTCGGATTCGGTGGACGATTTTTTTTCCCAGACTGGACCATTCGAGCATCTTGCGCTGGTTGGCAGCGGTCAGGCTGCCTGGGGGCCCTTTCGCGATCTCAAGCTCGATGCGCTGAAAGTCGCATTTGAACAGAAATTCTATGTTTTTTTTCTCTGTGCTAAAGCAGGACTCGCGAACCTTGATAAAGCGGGCTCCATTACCTTCCTTACGGGCGGGGCAAGTCGCTCTGCGATTCCCGGCACATCCGGCGTAGCCGCCGTCAACGGAGCTATTCAGGCCATGGCATTTACCCTGCTTAAGGAGTTGGCCCCCATACGCGTAAATATTCTTTCGCCGGGACTGGTGGATACGCCTATGTACGACTGGATGACACCAGATGAAAAAGAAAAGTTTTTCCAACAAATGGGAAGCCAAGTTCCGGTTGGCCGCGTAGGTCGTCCGGCCGAGATAGCCGAAGCGCTTCTCCTTCTCATTCGCAATAAATGCACCACCGGCGCCATCCTCGACGTGGATGGCGGCAATCGTTTGCACTGAGAATCATAGAGCACTTTCACAGTGCATTCACCGTGCGGGTTGGCGCGCTCGATGGGCGCCATCCAGAGCTGGAGAAAGCTGCATTTGATCGCATCGCTCGAGCACTCGTCAAGGGTGGTCTTCTTTTCATTGACGGCAGCAATCCCCTTCAGGAACTTGAAATATCGGAAAATGGTTAGGGATAATGACAAAATGAAAGGCTGTATTCGTCATCGCGCTGTCGAATTTCAGTCTCGATAAACGACTATAGGGTAAGACCGCCTACAGGCCCTAAACATTTATAGGAGAAACGAAATGGCCAACAATAATGGTAAGAACACGGTTTGTCTGTGGTACGACGGTACCGCCCTCGACGCGGCGCGCTTCTATGCCGAAACCTTCCCCGACAGCGCAGTGGGTAAGATCTTCCGCGCGCCGGGCGACTATCCCGACGGCAGGCAGGGCGATATCCTGACGGTCGAGTTCACCGTGGCCGGCATCCCCTGCGTCGGGCTCAACGGCGGCCCGCAATTCAAGCATAACGAGTCATTCTCGTTCCAGATCGCCACCGACGACCAGGCCGAAACCGACCGCTTGTGGAACGCGATCGTGGGCCATGGCGGCCAGGAAAGCGAATGCGGCTGGTGCAAGGACAAGTGGGGCGTTTCGTGGCAGATCACGCCGCGCATCCTCCTTGATGCAATCTCCGACCCCGACCGCGCGGCGGCCAAGCGCGCGTTCGACGCGATGATGACGATGAAAAAGATCGACATCGCCACGATCGAGGCGGCGCGGCGGGGCTGACGGTCTTTCTCTGCCACGTCGGGGTCGCCCGCTACGGGAGAAAAGCCAAATCGCAACGAAACATCGAAACAGTCAGGAGCAATCGAAAGGAGAAATACCCATGAGCACGAAGAACACCGTTCGCCTGCACCGCGTGTTGGCGGCCAAACCCGAAAAGGTCTACCGCGCCTTTCTGGAACCCGATGCGATGGCGCGCTGGATGCCGCCCAATGGCTTTACTGGCAAAGTGCATGAGCACAGCGCAGCGGTAGGCGGCAGCTACAAGATGTCGTTCACCAATTTCACCACGGGTACTACTCACAAATTCGGTGGCAAGTACCACGAACTCGTGCAGAACGAACGATTGCGGTACTCGGACGTGTTCGACGATCCAAACCTGCCCGGCGAGATGCAGGTAACCGTGACGCTCAAGGCCGTGTCGGTGGGTACGGAGCTGAATATCGTTCAGGAGAACCTGCCGGATGCCATTCCGGTGGAAGCCTGCTACCTCGGCTGGCAGGAATCGCTGCGGAACCTGGCCCGGCTCGTAGAGCCCGAGATTCCCGATCAATAGAAGGAATTAGAGGGGTCAGACAATCATGACATTTCCTCTGGAAGGATCTGATCGCCGAGTTCCAGCAATCGACTCGGCCGCAATCGAAATGAGTTATTGTCGAAAACCTGTAGGAGCCAACGTCATGTCATACATCAGCGGATTTCTCGTCGCGGTGCCCACCGCCAACACAGAGGCCTACCGGAAGATGGCGGCAGACGCCGCTGCCGTGTTCAAGGACTACGGCGCAACGGAGATCGTCGAGGCGTGGGGCACCGATGTGCGCGATGGGAAGATCACTCTGCATCGCTGATGGAGGTCACCGTGGAAAACATCGACGATACGCTCGCCTGGCTCGGTAAACGCGGTGCGGAACTTGTCGGCGAAGTGGTCCAGTACGAAAACACGTATCGGCTCTGCTACATCCGAGGCCCCGAAGGAATTCTCATCGGGCTCGCCCAAGAGCTCGGGCAGTAGACTTCCCGATGAGCCCATATGACAGGTGCAGACCTGATAGGGGTAATTAAGATTAAGGAGTAAAAATCATGAGAAAACTTATTGTCAACAAAGTAAAAAAGTTTGTTGCGTTTCACGATTCATCGCTCAAGCTTGATTGGGAGAATTCCGTGCTTCTATCTGGCAATGCTGCCGAAAAGGTGAAAAAAACATAAAAGTGAGAACGGCCCCGACCTGCTCGTTTGGGGAAGCGGCAACTTGATACAGACGCTCTTGAAGCACGATTTGGTTGATGAGTTGTGGCTCAAAATTTTCCCTATAATGCTCGGCCCAGGCAAACGCCTATTTGCCGAGGGTACGATTCCGGCAGCTTTCAAATTAACTGACAGCAAAGTTTCGCCACTCGGCGTTATTGTTGCTCATTACAAGCGTGCCGGTGAAGTTAAGACAGGGTCGCTTGGAGCTTAGATTTTTGTATCCATCCAGCGAATCGCATCACCGCTTAACAAGGCGTTTAAAATCTACCGGGGTTCTGCAGCGCTCAGTTTAGCTGTCACGTTAGGCCCTGAAGCTATAAAGAGGAGAGCACGATGAGCAATGAACAGGTCGCACTTGAGGCGAAAGGTGTTACGGTGAAGTTACTTTCAACAGTTGACCTTGGTCCTGAGATCGAGGGCATGGCCGGGCGCCAACTTCGATTGCGTATGGTGACCATCGAGCCTGGTGGCGTCTTCGGCCCGATTCACGGCCATAAAGACAGACCAGGAATCGTCTACATACTGCAAGGAACGATCACAGACCATCGAAATGGAGTCGCTACGGACTATGGACCGGGAGTGGGCTGGCCCGAGGATAGGAAAACCATACACTGGCTTGATAACAGAGGTACGATTCCGGCGGTGGAGATCTCGGTCGATATAGTCAGGCAAGAGTGAGCTCAGGCCGGCCCGACATCTAACACTGTCGGGTCTAACGCATAAGGATAGGTTGAGTTACGATTAGCGCAACACCGGAGGGTAGCGCTTGTCCGGCCAGATGGTTACATTGTATACTCTACGCAAAAGGGCGATGGCGCCGCAGCATTGGGCTCGGTGCGCTCGCTTATGGAGCGCCAAACAAATTAGGACAGGCATTACTAAGAAAGACACCCATGAAAATCGACGTTGAAACTGTGGTAAAGGCCAATCTGAGCAGCGTCTGGGATTTTGACCGATGCTGGATATAACGTGCTGACTTTCGACATCCGCTCCGAAGTGAGCGACGGCTACGGCTTAGTGGACGTTTACACGGACGGTAACTTCCGGCAGACGGTGAATGCGGGCAAGAGCGGCGTTCACAACCAGAGCGGTCAGACGCTGTTCATCGCGACCAACATGGCGGTCGGACTGCACACCATCAAGGTCGTCAAGCGAAGTGGTGCTTACATGCTTGTGGACGAGTTCGACGTTCAGCCGTGAGCTTGACGCGAATGCGGTGAGCACCTCGCGCATGCTCACCGCATTCGGCGGCATTCTTTTGCTTTGGGCGCGTATCTGGTTGGGCGACAACCGAAAGCCTAAGGGTACTTTAAAGGGGATTACACCCTCAGGGGGGCATTAGGACGCTTATGAGAATTGCCATCAACGGGGTGGGCATCGCTGGTTCGACGCTCGCCTACTGGCTGCGGGAATCAGGTCACGAGGTGATGCTCATCGAGGAGTCGCCACAGCTCCGCAGCGGCGGCTATGCCATCGACTTCTGGGGGATCGGCTACGACATCGCTGAGAAGATGGGCCTGCTCCCCCGAATCAGAGAGCTGGGTTTCAAGGTGAGGGAAGTACGCTACGTCAACCGGAATGGCCGTAAGAGCGGCGGTTTCCCGGTCGAGGTTTTCGGCCGCATGACCAACGGCCGCTTTACCGAGGTGCGACGCTCCGAACTTGCGGCTACGATCTACGGTTCGCTGGACGGAAAGGTCGAGACGATCTTCGGCGACTCCGTGGCGAGGATCGAGGATGAGGGTGACTGCGTGCGGGTCGACTTCGATCATGCCGCCCCGCGCGAGGTCGATCTGGTCATCGGCGCGGACGGGTTGCATTCGCGTGTTCGCCGGCTCGCGTTCGGGCCTGAAGCAGAGTTCGAAGTCCCGCTCAGTTATCACGTCGCCGCGTTCGAGGCCGAAGGCTATCGGCCCCGCGATGAACTCGTCGCCGTCAGCCACGCGGTTCCGGGCAGACAGATTACGCGATTGTCCCTTCGCAATGACCGGACACTTTTTCTCTTCGTTTTTCGCGATGAGTATCTGACCGCCGAGAGCCCCTCGAACGAGCGCGAACGTAAATCGGTGCTGAAAAACGTCTTTGCCGATGTCGCCTGGGAATGCCCGTGGATTCTCGCGGCAATGGATGATGCCAACAGCCTCTATTTCGACCGTGTCAGCCAGATTCGAATGAACTACTGGACGAAAGGCCGCACGGCGCTGATCGGGGATGCCGCAGCCTGCGTCTCCCTGCTTGCCGGCGAAGGGACGGGGCTTGCCATGGCCGAGGCTTATGTGCTTGCGGGCGAACTCCACCGTTCCAGGGGCGATCACATCGCCGCCTTCGCCCGCTATCAGGAGCGCATGATGCCGTTTCTGAAGCGCAAACAGGAGTCGGCCGTGAAATTCGCCTCCTCGTTCGCCCCGAAGAGCGCCTTCGGCATCACGTTCCGCAACACCGTCACCCGGCTATTGCGGATTCCGTTCATTGCGGATTTTTTTATAGGCCGCGCCGTGCGTGACGACATCGAGCTTCCAGACTATGAATTATATCGAACGAATTCGGAAATAAAGGAGGACATCACGTATTGAAGATGAATACATATGTGGCGCTGTTCAGAGGCATCAATGTTGGTGGGAAAAATAGCCTGTCAATGAAGGAGCTTGTTACCATTCTAGAAGACCTCGGATGCCGAAACGTCAAGACCTATATCCAAAATCGAGTTCAATAAGATCGATCTGTCGAATTTGAGAGCCTTCGTTCGACTAATGAGCAGGACGTGGAAAGTGGTCCTGTAGGCTTCAAGATAAAGGTTTTGGCTGCTGGTATCGGTCTTTGCGTATTATACAATACAGTCACCACCCTCTGGCCTTGCCAAAAACATTATCTTAAAGCCTAAAGTTCAGGGTACTGATGTATTTTCGGTTTTCGGTTCTGTCGATAGAATATTCAAGTTTTCACAAGGAGGTGTGTCATGGCCAAAGAAACCAAGCAAAAAGATGATGGAGATCACTTACAGTCGCAAGCAATGACAAGAAAAGGAGACCAATTATGGATTTCGGACTGAAAGGCAAGCGGGCGTTGGTGACCGGATCCACGGCCGGTATCGGTTTCGCAACCGCCCGCGCACTGGCGCTGGAGGGGGCGTTGGTTACGGTGAATGGCCGGACGGATGCGCGCGTCAGCAGCGCGGTGGAACGCATAAGGTCTGAAATATCCGGTGCGGCCGTCAGCGGGATCCCGGCAGATCTCAGCAGCGTCGACGGCTGCCGGACGGTGATCGATCAACTGCCGGATGTAGACGTGCTCGTCAACAACCTTGGGATCTTCGAGCCGAAACCATTTGATCAGATTCCCGATGAAGACTGGATCCGCTTCTTCGAGACCAACGTGCTCAGCGGCATCCGGCTGGCGCGCCGATATTGCCACGGAATGCGATCGCGCAATTGGGGGCGCATTGTCTTTGTCTCGAGCGAATCGGGAATCCAGATCCCGACCGAGATGATTCACTACGGCATGACCAAGACCGCGCAATTGGCCGTTGCGCGCGGGCTCGCCGAAACTTTCAGGGGCACAGGAGTTACAATCAATAGCGTCCTGCCCGGACCGACCGCCTCCGAAGGTGTCAGTGGGTTCGTTTCACAGCTGGCCGCGGAACGCGGCTTGGACAGCGCTGCAATGGAACGTGAATTTTTCGAAACCGCACGTCCTTCGTCCATTTTGCAGCGCTTCGCTAAACCCGATGAAGTCGCCGCGATGATCACATATGTTTGCAGCGCCCAGGCCTCGGCCACCACGGGAGCGGCGCTCCGAGTTGACGGCGGGGTCGTGCGCGCGATCTTATAGAGCGCGTGTTAAAAGCAAAGGAACAACGATAGAATGAAGCTGAAGCTTCTGGAGGCCCGGCCGTTGACATCGGGCTGTGTCATTCTGCGCTACCAGCCAGCAGGAAAACGGTGATTCTCACAACGCTAACGCAGCGCCATGATGAATGCCGCTGCCGCTCCGAGCGCCCCGGCGGTTCTGATGTGATTCCAGGACGTCCAAACGGAAAGGTACCGTGTCCACAGATCGGTTCCGGCGACGCTGCCGGGTTCAACTGCCGCCAGAGCATCGTTCAACGGTACGTTGAATACGACCGTTACCAGAATGGTGCCCAACAGGTAGAGCAGGCCGCCGGTGAGCAGATAGATCGCGCCGGGTATGCTCCAGTTGAAAAGCGAGTAGAGCAGGAGAACGAAGCAGACCACGGACGTGCCGAAAAACGCCGCGAAAAACCATGGATTGAGCACCGCGATATTGATGGATTGCATTGCGGCAATGCCTCCGGCCGGGGGAAGATGAGCAAGGGCCTTCATCACAAATGTTGAAAAAGCGAAAAACAAGCCGGCAATCAGCCCACAGCCGAGTACCGCGGCGAACGTCAATGCGAAAAACAATCCTTCAAGCATGATCAAAATTCCTCTAAAAATTGTAAACCCCCTTCGCAAGGAGATTTCAATGCAAATGTCTTGCCGACGTACGATGGCTTTACTGGCCTTTTTTTGGATGTTGACCTTTCCTATTCCTCCGGCGCATGTTACCTTCGGTGTCGTAGACCAGGCATATGTAACCGTACTCGCCGATTGAAATTTTTTTGTTACCGTACGCTAAGAAATTGGCTTAACCTCCGGCTGGATCAAGTTGAGTACCGTGTGGGGATCACGCCCCGAGAAGAGCAGTTTGATCACAATCGCCGCGGCGGCCTCGAGCAGTCGCGCGTATTTGAGTTCGCCGATGTCCGCGTGATCACAGCCGATCAGGTCGATGAGCGCTGCCGCCTTGGCTTTGGCGGCTTGGTCACTGCCGCAGTACAAAACGACAAGCTTTCGGCCATCGAAGACGGGCGGCTGCATGGTCCACACGCTCGCCTGGCACATATTGAAGGCCTTGACCACGTGGGCATCCGGCGCATAGGCGGCAATTTTCTCCGCCAGCGACAGCCCCTCGTAGCTATGATTCAAGAACTCGCCCTCGAAGGCTCCGGGGACCGGATTGTTGATATCTATCAGCGTCTTGCCGGTAAACACAGTCGGCCCGCCGGCCGCATCCATCGCCTCGAAGACGGCCCCGTGGTGTGTTGCCAGGACGACGACATCGGAATCGCGCACGGCATCGGCGCCGCTGCCCCATCGCGTATCTTGGCCAAGCTTGTTCGCGAGCGTCTTGGCTTTATCTTCGTTGCGGCCGCCAATGACCATCCTGTGGTGCTCCACCCAGCGTGACGCCAAGGCCGCGGCCATGTTTCCGTAGCCAATGAATCCAATTTGCATGATAGTACTCCTTTTAAATATCCCCCTCCCTCAGTTCCTCCGACCAGGGGTGGAAGGATACGTAAGCCTTCAGTTTTTCGCGCTACGGGGAGGGAGGCTGCGTAAGCTCTCGGTTTCTCCCGACAGGTAAAAGACGATGCGCATTTTACTTCATAGAACAAAAGTCAATAATAATGGTCACATTGTCGTCACCCCTATACTTTTTTCAGAACCTCACGCAGGTGGTCGATGTGGGATTTAAAATGAAAATCGCCCAGGGCGCTGACCATTTGTTCCAGCGTCGGATGTTCTCCTAACGGTGACTCCTTGAGCATGGGAACATGGGTTTTCCGGTTAAGTTGTTCCTCGGAGAGAATTTCTGCAAATTCGGCTATTTGGTTATACTCCTGTACGACTTTCGAGAGTAATTGAGAAAATGTCATCCTGGCGCGATTGTCAGAGTAAAAAGACTTTTCAGGCTCGATTTCTATCAACGGCTTTTCCATTGCCAAGCAAGCCTGAAGAATTTGAAGATAATCCGCTTCTTCACGCCCCCAAAGATGGGAAAGAATTTCTTTAGGGGACCACCTTCCCTCGGGGGCGCGGGAAGCTGCGCTTTCATCGAGGCCTTCGCACACCCCCTTCAATTCATCGATCCTCCGGCGTACGCTTCGCGCCAATTGGTTTCCTGTTGAGTTTGCCATTTTATCCCCCTCCCTCAGTCCCTCCCGCCTGGGGAGAGAAAAAAATTCCTACGAACTTCCTAGCTTTTAAGACAGGTTATCAGTCGTTGACGCATTGCATACGACTGCCTCCCTTGTCCAAATCCCTATCTTAAAGCCACATTATGACCTCTCGTACTACATCGTCCGGCGCACCTTAAATTCGACATACCAATGATTTTTAATCACCCGGATATTTCTGCGGACCCATGGTAAGTCGGTCTCGGGATCGGCTGAATTATGGGTAAGTGTAATCACGCTTTGATGATCTCGCCACACCAATTTGCCTGGCAACGAAACGGCGAGAGGTTTAATCGCTTTCGGTCTCGAGCGCACGTCATTTTTCGAGATATGCGATATCAACACGAGTAGGCTTGATTGGCATATCTCTATAG
The DNA here is from genome assembly GCA_963728055.1 of uncultured delta proteobacterium. Classification (GTDB taxonomy): domain Bacteria; phylum Desulfobacterota; class Desulfobacteria; order Desulfobacterales; family SG8-13; genus JARFQH01. Next base: position 214,189 of record CAVSIM010000012.1, read on the forward strand.
AACCTTAGATCGCCGCATGTTAGCAAGGTCACGACGAGGCTTAGCCACGCCGTTGTGGCGTCACCAAAGGCCGGCGTTGACCGGCAATGATGCCGTCACGGTTTTAGGTCGGTAGGCATCAGCCTGGGACGCCCGGAAAGACGGCCTCAATCGCCGATTGTTGGTGTTTTACATGCAACCGGTAGAAAATATTTGACATTTGTATAGTTTAGTCTCAATTATACACTTACATACGGAATGGCACCTGCCGCATACCCACGAAGCCACCGGCAGCGACCTGGCCTCTTCGGCAGGACGTACCCGGATGACCGGAATCTGAATAAATTCTTGATAAATTGGCTCAAACAACGTATTATATAATAATATCAGTATGATTTGAGAAATTTATAGAAGGTCCGAACGATTGGGGAGGTGCCGTGAATAAAATCGATCTTATCGATCAGTTAAAAAATGAAAGCCGGTTGTCGAAGGATGAAGCCGCCGCCATCGTCGAGTTGTTTTTCAGAAAGATCTCGGAAACCCTTGCGTCCGGCGAAAGGGTGGAGATCCGCGGGCTGTGCTCTTTCTTTGTCAAAGAGTACAAACCCTACAAGGGCAGGAATCCCAAGACCGGCGAGATTGTGACCGTGGCGCCCAAGAAACTGCCGTTTTTTAAATGCGGCAAGGAACTGAAGGACCGGGTCGATCGGTAGCGCTGCAGGGAAAAAGGTAACGGTAGATGACGATGACAGATGCGCGGCATTTCAGAAAAACCGAAACGCTTAAAAGCGGCATCGAAGCGACGTTTCGGGCGGTGCGCCCCGACGACAGGCAGAAAATCATCGACGCGTTCAGAAATCTGGAGCGCGAATCGATTTTCATGCGATTTTTCGGATACAAAAATTATCTTTCGGAAACCGATCTCAAGGCGGCGGTGGAGGTTGATTTTGTCCGGGTGGTGACCCTGGTGGTCACAATCAATGCGGAAGACCGGGAGATTATCATCGGAGGCGGTCGGTACAGCCTGTTGAACGGCAAATCCGATGAGGAAACGAGGGCCGAGATTTCCTTTACCGTCGAAGAGGATTATCACGGGCAGGGGATCGCGAGCCGATTGCTGCAGGCCCTGGCCCGGATCGCGCGGGAAAGAGGCGTGCGAAAATTTTTAGCGGAAGTTCTATCCGAAAACGAGGCCATGCTGGCGGTATTCGAGCACAGCGGATTTCCCATGCACCGGAAAAAAGAAGGCGATGTCGTGCATGTGACGTTGACTATAGAGGAAGCGGCCGGATAAATTACAGGCTTCAAGATAAAGATTTTGGCCGCTGGAATCCCGCTCGATCTAAGAAGAAACTCTAATGCTTCAGTGAAAAATTCCAAAATTCACCGGTGAGTTTCATACGAGGGTACGGGGTTCAAGGTCAGATAATGCTGATTTCCGCGCGACACCGGTATAGCCGCCGCCCTCCCGCTCTCGGTTCGCCCCTTTATTGTTGCCCGCCGGCCGGCGCATCGTCGTCCGACGGTTTAAGCCACGTGCCGGTTTTGCGGTAGGCCAGCGAAATCTCCTTGAGCCGGTCTTTGTGTTTCACAAATCTTGATTTCATCCCCACCAGCCAATCCCGGTGATCGAGGGCATCTTTCAGGGTCAGAAAAAGCTCGTGATCACTGGTGGAAATCTCGAACTCGGGCCTGCCGTTTTTAACGGCCATGAGGCCGGAATTGCTGCATAACATGCACCTTACGCGGTTTTGTTCCAGAAAACGAAAGGTTTGACCGCCGCAGACGGGACAGCGCGGCGCGGATTCGGGAAATGGTTCGCCGAAAAGGGCGCGCGCCATGTCACCGGCCAGTTCCTTGTTTTTATCTGCGAAAAAGATCTCGCCGGGCAGCGCCCCGTAGGCGATGCGCCGCATCTTGATGTCCGCAAACAGCATCTTCAAAAAATTCTCGATCCCCAGCATGGTGTAGCCTTCCTTGCCTTCGATGCCGGCGATGCCCACGGCGACCGCCGGCTTGGCCCACAGTTTCTCAACGTGCGGATACAAGGAGAGCCCCCGGTCGGTGAAGAGCTTCAGGCAGGAATTGGGCCCTAAAAAATAAGCGGGAACGACGACGATCAACGCATCGGCGGCGACAATCGCCTGCACGGCAGCCCGATGGTCATCCTCGATCACGCACTCATTTTTGAAAAGGCACATGTAGCACCCGCGGCAGGGGGCGATATCGTACTCGGGCAGCCGCAGGAGCTTGAGTTCGTGGGGCTCCTCGATCCGGCGGCTGATCTCCTTGGCCATAATTTCGCAGTTGCCGAGTTTGCGCGGTGACCCGATAATGGCGAGAATATTTTTCAAATCTGTCTCCTGAAAAAGGAAAACCTCGAATCGATAAGTGTTTACACTGTATTGTCGCAAATTAAAAGGCCCTGCGGATAACCTTTATGGCTGTGATTGGACATTGATTCACGGTTTCCTATCGGAATTCTGCGTCTATACAAGAACATCGTGTTTAAGATAGGCTGTGCGTCAAGACGGGGGGATGTACCGGCCCTTGCACAGGGCAACCCTCAGAACCCATGAACCGATCCTTTTTATACGGGCGATGATGAAGGAGCCGGAAAACAACACTTTACCGCTCGTTCGACTGGAGCGCATCAGCAAATCGTTCGGTTCCATCCGGGCCAACCGGGACATCGGCCTGGATATTCACGCCGGGCGGATCAAGGCGCTGCTGGGCGAAAACGGCGCCGGCAAAAGCACGCTGATGAGTATACTGGCCGGCCGCCTGCAGCCGGACGGCGGGCGCATCCTGGTCGAAGGGGTGGACACGCCCCTGTCGACGCCCGCCACCGCCCACGCGATCGGCATCGGAATGGTGTATCAGCACTTTATGCTGGTCGATGCCTTGACAGTGTCTGAAAACGTGATCCTGGGACAATCGAAAGGAACCTGGCTCTCGACCCGCAACGCGCTCCGGCAAGTGCGGGAGCTGGCCGAGCGTTATGGGTTCGCCATCGACCCGTCGGTAAAGGTTTCCGCCTTGTCAATGGGCGAGCGTCAGCGCGTGGAGATCCTGAAACTGCTTTACCGCCGCAGTCGCATTCTGATTTTCGACGAGCCCACCGCCGTGCTGACGCCGCCCGAAATCGACCAGCTCTTCGATGCCCTGCGGCAGATGGCGGCTCAGGGCAAAGCCATCGTATTTATCAGTCACAAGCTCGATGAGGTCTTGGCCCTGGCCGATGACATTGCCATCATGCGCAAGGGTGAAATCGTGAGCGAGATGCCGATCGGGCAGGTCGGCTCGAAGGCGGACCTGGCGCTGAAGATGGTCGGCCGCGAGGTCGTGTTGCAGGTTACAAAGGAACCGCTCGAGCCGCGCCAGACGGTTTTGCATGTCGATCGGCTCAGCGGCGGCGGGCTGACGGATGTTCAGTTACAGGTGCGTCAGGGCGAGGTGCTGGGCGTTGTCGGCGTGGCTGGAAACGGTCAGAAGCCACTGGTGGAAACCATTTGCGGATTGAGAAAGCCCGGCGCGGGCAGGATCAGAATCCTGGGTAAAAATTGGGCGCAGTTTTATGCCCGTCACAGGTGGGACAAAAACCTCATCTACATTCCCGAGGATCGACGGGGGCTGGCCACTTGCCTTGACCTCGACCTGGTGGACAATTTCCTGTTGACCACACGGCAGGGGTTTTCCCGCGGCCCGTGGCTGATGCGCCGCAGGGCCGCGGAAAAAACCAGGGAACTGATGCTGGAATTCGATGTGCAGCCGCCGGAACCCTCGATTCTGGCTCATCAGCTTTCGGGCGGCAATCTTCAGAAAATCGTCCTGGCCCGCGAGTTTTACCGCCGGCCGCGCTTGATTGTCGCCGAACAGCCGACCCAGGGCCTCGACGTCGGCGCTACCGAAGAGATCTGGCGGGTCCTGTTGAAAGCGCGCGGCGAAGCCGGCATATTGCTTGTCACCAGCGACCTGAACGAAGCGCTGTCACTGTCGGACCGTATCACCGTGCTGTTCGGGGGCCGCATCATGGACACTTTCGCCAGCGATGACACCGCGAAAGTCGATCGCATCGGTTTGCTGATGGCCGGAATCGAGGGCGAACCCTGATTCGCCGGATGAGGTCATTCCTCCTGGTGGAAACGCCGGATGATGTAGCCGCCTGACTTTTCGTCGGATTCCAGGTCCATCAGGTCGCGCGCGGCAGCTTCTTCGAGCAGGCGGTTGAAGGAGCGAAACCCGTAGTAGGATTCGTTGAAACCCGGTCGCCGGCGTTTGAGGGTCTGCTTGACCATCGAGCCCCAGATCTTCTCCTCCGACCCTCGTTCCTCGGCCAGCGCTTCGAGCGTCTCCATGATGAGGTCCAGCGCGGCCTGGGTCCGATCTTCTTTTTCTTTATCTTCCTTGGCCGCGGGTGCGGGCGTCCGGCCTCCCGGTCGCGGAGCCTTGCGCGGTGCTTTTTTGCGAGCCTGTTTTTTGCGCACGAGATCGTCGTAGTAGATAAACTCGTCGCAGTTGGCAATGAGGAGATCCGAACTCGAGTTCTTAACGCCGACGCCGATCACCAGCTTGTTGTTTTCGCGCAGCTTGCTGACCAGGGGGGAGAAATCGGAGTCACCGCTGACGATGACGAACGTATCGACGTGAAGCTTGGTGTAACACAAGTCCAGCGCATCGACGACCATGCGGATGTCGGCGGAATTTTTTCCCGACTGGCGCACGTGCGGTATTTCGATCAGCTCGAAGGCCGCCTCGTGCATGGCGGCCTTGAAATCCTTGTAGCGCTCCCAATCGCAATAGGCCTTTTTCACCACGATACTGCCCTTGAGCAGCAACTTTTCGAGGACCTTGAGGATGTCGAACTGCGCATAGCGGGCATCCCTTACACCCAGCGCGACGTTCTCGAAATCACAAAACACGGCCATGTTTTCGGTTTCAGGCTTTTTGCCCATGACATCTTCCCTTCGATACGCCGCCTGCCGGCGGCTAAATCCTGCCATGCCGGAAAGCCTTGCAATAGGCCTTCAAGAGAACGATTTTGGCTGCTGGTATCAGAGGTCGGTGTCTTCTCCCTCTGGTTTTGCCATAATCATTATTTTGAAGCCTATAATAAAGTACCTTTCTGGCGTGTCTATGTAGTAATGTCCTTTTTATTAAGATCGGTCGCGGGCGATCTGTCGACTACGAATTGGTATTTACGTCAAATTCGGGTCTTGCACAAGAGCCGAACGTCGGATGAAATTGATTATTTCCGAAATATCTCCTTGCGCGATTTGCCGTCGGACGGTTATTCCGGCAGTCGATCCAATGGGGGACCGGACAACAAGGAGGTCATCGCAATGAAGGCGGTTGTGCTGCAGGGGGCCGGCGGCCCGGAGGTCATGGACATCGCCGAAGTCGAAGCTCCCCGACCCGGGCCGAACCAGGTGCGGGTCCGTGTTTTAGCAACCTCGGTGAACCGGGCCGACATCGTTCAACGCCAGGGCCACTACCCGCCGCCGCCCGGAGAGTCGGATATCCTCGGCCTGGAAGTGGCCGGCCGCATCGACACGCTCGGCCCCGGGGTGAGCGGCTGGAAAGCCGGGGACCGGGTCATGGGGCTGGTGGCCGGCGGCGGGTACGCCGAATATGCGCTGGCATACGCCGACCACCTGATGACGATACCCGAATCGATGGATTTCACGACCGCGGCCTGTGTCAGTGAAACTTACATCACCGCTTTTCTGAACGTCTTTCTGATCGGCGGATTTCATTCCGGACAGGCCGTTCTTCTTCATGGCGGCGGCGGCGGCGTCAACACTGCGGCCCTTCAGATGTGCCGTGCGCTGGTGCCCGATGCCACGATTGTCGTCACCGCCTCCTCCGGCAAGATCGAGCGGGTCAAGGCGTTGGGGGCCGACCTGGTGATCGACTACAAAGCGCAGGATTTTGCGGCCGAGGTGCGGACGTTTACCAAAAACCGCGGGATGGACCTCATCCTCGATCACATCGGCGCCGAATACCTGAAGTCCAACCTGAAGTCACTGGCGCCAGGCGGGCGGTTGGTGATCATCGGTGTCATCGGCGGGGCCGAGGCCCAGGTTAACCTGGCCCATCTGCTGGTCAAACGCCAGCAGATCATCGGTTCGGTCATTCGGTCGCGCAGCGTCGAGGACAAGGCCGCCATCACGGCCGCATTTTCGGGAAAGGTGCTGCCGCTTCTGGCCGGCCGCCGGATCGAACCGCTGGTCCACCGGATTTACCCGATCGAGTCCGTCGGCGAAGCCCACCGGGAAATGGAAAACAGCCGGCACTTCGGCAAGATCGTTCTGGCGGTGCAATAGAAAAAGGGTCTATGGACCAAGGTTCAAGGTTTAAGGATGGGAAATCTGTTTGGACTATCAAGGCAAGTACAAGTATGGGAATGGGAATGAGTTCGAGACAGCAATTTTCCTAAACATGAATCCTACACCTTACCGTTCAAAACTTGCTGATTCGTCAATCATTTAACACCTTCTCGGGGCCACTTGAGCTTGACACATCCGCACAAGGCCGGTAATGATGCTTTTTACCTGCGGCAATTTCCCATCCTGGCGACAACCGATTTCGTGGTTCGGGAGGGCCAATGCAGTTTAACCACCTTTCTCGCCTTTTTTACTCCGCATTTCTTCCTGTAACCACCTGTCGTCGATCTTCTTCTATTGACACCCTTGGACCGCATGCAAGTTTCACCGGAAGCCTGCGCTGCGGCCGGAGGACAAGATGCGATATGTGATTATCGGCAACGGCGTGGCCGGAATTACCGCGGCCGAGACGATTCGGCACTACGATCCGAAAGCAGGCATCACCCTGATCGGCGATGAGGCCGTTGCGCCGTATTGCCGGCCCATGATCAGCCTGGTGCTCGAAGGGGCCATTTCACCCGAAAAACTGCCGATCCGCGGTCCCCGGTTCTACGAAGACCTGGCCATCGATGCGGTGCTCGGAAACCGGGTGACCGGGATCGATGTCGAAACACGGACCGTCACCGCCGGCGGCACCGCATACGGGTTCGACAAACTGCTGATCGCCACGGGGGCCGATGCGCGTCCGATCAAAGCCGAAGGGATGGCGCTCGAGAACATCTCTTACATGCGCAATCAGGATCACGTGCGCGCCATGCTGGCGGGCTTGCCGGGCGCCCGCCGGGCGCTGGTGCTGGGCGGCGGTCTGGTGGGGTTCAAGGCGGCCTACGGCCTGATGCGCCGCGGCCTGGCCGTGACGATGCTGATCCGCTCGGGCTATCCGCTGTCGATGCAGGTGGACGAAGAGGCCGGGGTGATGATCCGCGATGAGCTGATGCGCCACGGCCTCGACGTGCGGGTCGGCCTCCAGGCGGTCGCCTTCGAGGGCAATGGCCGGGTACGGGCCGCGCACCTGTCCGACGGCGGCCGACTTTCCTGCGACATCGTGGTCATCGGAAAAGGCGTGCTGCCGGCGCTGGATTTCGTGCCGCGCGACCGGGTCCGGACCGATCTGGGGATCGTGGTCGACGGACGGATGGAAACCAGCGTGGCCGGGATATTCGCCGCCGGCGATGTGGCCGAATACGTCGACATCGCCCGCCGCACGCCGTGGGTCAACGCCATCTGGCCCGAGGCCGTCGCCCAGGGCCGGATCGCCGGCCTGAACATGGCCGGGCGGCGGGTGAGCTATCCGGGCAGCCTCAGCCGCAACGTGATCCGGATTTTCGATCTGGACATCATGGCCGGCGGCGTCGTCAATCCGCCGCAGGATGCGCTCTACCGCACGCTGGTGCAGCAGAACGCCAACAAAAAATTGTACCGCAAGCTGGTCTTTCAGGGCGAGGTCCTGGTCGGCATGGTGATGGTCAACGGCATCGAGCAGGGCGGGATGCTGCTGGCGGCCATGCAAAGCCGGGCAGCACTGAACGTGCCCCGTGAAACGCTTCTGGAACCCGGCCTCAATTACGGCCGGCTGCTGTGGCGTCCGGCGGCGGCCTGAAGCGCCCCACAATCTTCGGACAAAGGAGGCCTTATGAAACAAGTCGTCGTCCATCCGGAACGCTGCGTCGGCTGCATGCAGTGCATGCCGGCCTGCGCGACCGCCCATTCCCGCACCGGGCAGCTGTTCACGGCGATCATGGAAACCCCGCTGCCCCGGCCGCGGGTACACGTCGGGGCCGGCCTGATCGGCGAAGGGTTTCCCAATCGCTGCCGCCACTGCGATCCGGCCCCCTGCCGGCTGGCGTGCCTGCCGGGCGCCATCTTCCGGGACGGAAAGTACGACACGGTTCTCATCGATCCGGACAAGTGCATCAACTGTGCTTCCTGCGCCATGGCCTGTCCCTTCGGGGTGATCCGATACCACGCCGACACCCTGGCGCCGCCCGGTAAGACCGTCGCGGTCAAATGCGACAACTGCATCGCCCGCCAGGAACGGGGACTGATTCCGGCCTGCGTGGAGGTTTGCAAATCCGGGGCCCTGACCTTCGAGGAGCCCGCCGCCGCCCTGAAGCGCAAAACCGACGCGGTGGCCCGCAGCATATCGATCGGCACCACCGCCGAACCGCCACCGCCGGGCTTCGGCCTGCTGAATGCCATAAAAAAGGTTCAGGTCGACTTGCGGCAGGCGCGGCCGCCCGGCGCGGGCCTGTGAGACAAGTCCGCGATTCTGCGGGTTCGATCGACGGGTCTGCCGGTACCTGCTCGATCTCAATCGGCCCGATTATCGCGAACTTTCGATCGACCGGGCCACCTGAGACATCATCATGAACCGATTCTTCACAACCGCTGACGAAAGGGGAGGGCGATATGTTGATGAAACCCGATAACCAGACCATCACCGAAGATGGTCGGCTGCTGCTCGACAAGGCCCGGACCGACAACATCGAGACCGTCTGGGACCGCTACCAGGCCCAACTGCCCCAATGCGGCTACTGCGACATGGGGCTGAGCTGCCGCAACTGTGTGATGGGGCCCTGCCGCGTGGATCCCTTCGGCGAGGGTCCCCAGAAAGGGGTCTGCGGGGCCGATGCCGATATCATCGTGGCCCGCAACCTGGGCCGCATGATCGCCGCCGGCGCGGCGGCCCACTCGGACCATGGCCGCGACCTGGTCGAGGTGCTGGCCGAGGTCGGCGCGGGCAACGGTTCCGGGTATCGGATCCGCGACGAGGCCAAATTGCGCGCCGTCGCGGCCGAATACGGCCTCCAGACCGATGGTAAAGAGATGGCCGCGATTGCCGGCGAATTGGCCGAAGCCATGCAGGAGGACTACGGCACCCGCAAAAAAAGCCTGGCCCTGGTGCGGCGCGCACCGCAAAAACGGCGCGATATCTGGAAAAAGGTCGGAATCATGCCCCGCGGCATCGATCGGGAGACCTCGGAAATGATGCACCGGACCCACATGGGTGTCGACAACGATTGGCAGAGCCTGTTGCTCCACGGCCTGCGCAATGCCCTGTCGGACGGATGGGGCGGTTCCATGATCGCCACCGACGTCTCGGACATCCTCTTCGGCACCCCGACGCCGCGGCCGACCGGTTACAACGTCGGGGTCCTCAAGGAGGACCGGGTCAATATCCTGGTCCACGGCCACAACCCGGTCGTCTCGGAAATGGTGCTGCATGCCTGTGAAGATCCTGAAATGATCAAGTTGGCCGAAGCCCGGGGTGCGGCCGGCATCAATTTGGCCGGTGTTTGCTGCACGGGCAACGAGCTGCTGATGCGCCACGGCATCCAGATGGCCGGCAACCACCTCACCACCGAACTGGTGCTCTCGACCGGCGCGGTCGACATGATGCTGGTGGACTACCAGTGCATCATGCCCTCGCTTGGCGGCATCGGCGCTCGCTATCACACCAGGATGATCAGCACCAGCGACAAGGCGCGTTTTCCCGGCATGCAGCATCGCGAATTTCATCCCGATAATGCGGCGCGGCTGGCCGCAGAGCTGGTCGGGGAAGCGATCGAGAACTTCGCCCGGCGCGGCAAAGTCACCATTCCGGTCGAAAGCGTCGCCGGAACCGGCGGCTTTTCGGTTGAGTCGATCGTCGGCGCCCTGGGCGGGACGCTCGACCCGTTGATCGATGCCATAAAGGCCGGCCAGATCCGCGGCGCGGTGGGGATCGTCGGGTGCAACAATCCCAAGATCAAGCAGGATTACGGCCACGTCACCCTGGCCCGCCGGCTGATCGAAAACGACATCCTGGTGGTCGACACCGGCTGTGCGGCCGTGGCCACCGCCAAAGCCGGGCTCAAGGCGGCCGAAGCGGCTCGATTTGCCGGGCCGGGCCTGCAGGCGGTCTGCACCGCCCTGGGCATACCGCCTGTGCTGCACATGGGCAGCTGCGTCGACAACGTCCGGATCCTGCTGGTGGCCGCCGCCCTGGCCAATGCCCTTGAAGCGGACATCAGCGACCTGCCGCTGGCCGGCGCCGCACCCGAATGGTACTCGGAAAAGGCCGTGTCGATCGGCGCCTATTTCGTGGCCTCGGGAGTCTACACGGTCTTGGGGCCGATGCCGCCGATCACCGGGAGCATGAACGTGGTGAAGCTGCTGACCGAAGGGCTCGAAGAGGTGGTCGGGGCCACGTTTGCCGTCGAGCCCGATCCCGAAAAGGCGGCCGTGCTGATTCGCCGCCGCATCGAAAACCGGCGCGCGAAGCTGGGGCTTCCGGCGCTGGAGGTATGAGAGGGGGGGAGGGTGGAGGGCGAACGGCAGAGGGCGGACGGCTGGCGGTGGAGGGATAAAAAAGGTGTAGGGTGTAGGGTATGAGGTTCAGGGTAGAAAGTGGAATGAAAATGGAAGGCAGGCGGCGGACGGCAGACGGCGGACGGCAGATGGCAGACGATAGAGGGCGGAGGGTGGAAGGCGGGACGGCAGACGGCAGAGGGTGGAACGGGAAAAAAGGGTTCAGCTTCGCCTCTGGCCCGAAAGGCGGCCAGCTTGATCGAAGAAGAAGCTCTAATGCTTGTGTGAAAGATTCCAAATTTCAAATGACAGAAAACAAATAAATCACAATGACTTAAATTCAAAAAAAATGCACACTTGTTTGGGTCATTTGATATTGAGATTTGGGATTTATTTGGGCGTTGGAAATTGGACTTTGACATTTCCAAATACCTCCCATCCATGTCCAGGATGGTATCTTATAAAATTGCTCATCCGTTGGGTATAGCACCGCCGAGCTGCATACGAGGGTTTCAGGTTTACAGTCGAGGCGATGCAAGTCATTCCTTATATACTACACCTTACACCATACACCTTACACCTTAAACCTTACACCTTATACCGTATACCTTACACCCGTACCCTACACCTCACTCCTTTCGCCTTCCGCCTTTCGCCTTTTGCCTTGCACCTCACTCCTTTCGCCTTGGTCCTCATCCTTCAGAAGTTTCTCGAAGGGATTTGGGGGGTTGGCCAGAGGCTTCAGCTGATCGATGATATCTTCGTACAGGTAGATGTTGGCTTCGATGAGGCCGATAGCTTTATCGATCAGGGCGCGCGGCGAATCCTCGGTGATGTAGCCGTGATAGAGCTTCAGGGAGGAAACGCGATCTTTGGACTCGAAAATGGCACGGTCCAGGTCTTTGACCCGCAGCGTAAAATAATCCGAACGGTGTGTGGCCTTGATATAGTCGATGACGGCCAGCAGCTCCCATTGGTAAAAACCGATGAGGTTGGACTCGCTGACGAAAAGACAGGTTTTCTGGATGTAGCCGAGTTGCTGATCGGGTCCATCGACTGCCGTGAGGGCGGCATCGTGCATATCACGGTAGACGTTGGTCAGCTGCTTGTGATTCAGGTAAAGGCGGCCGATGGATTCCGCCAGGTGCCCGTCGACGTCCTCATTTTGGGCCGATACCGGCGCAACCGACACCAGGAGAAAAATCAGGATCAGTCGTTTGATTTTTTTAAGCATTGCGGGTATCCTTTGATTCCATTTGGTCGGTCGGCGGAATTTGCCCTTGTTTTTTTTCTTGAATATAAGGGTGACCAAACGTCTGTAAAGCGTTCGTAGGCAGTGTGAAAAAAGAGATGACGCTTGCATCCCGCGCAGGTACAGCCGAGAACCTTATGCCTGTCGCAAACGGTTTTTTTTACCGGTTTCGCCTGCCAGGCGACCAGCTGGCCCCCGGCAGAGCGGGTGCCGTGCCGGCCGAAGCGGTTGAAGAGAAAGAAGGGGACCAGCCGGAGGCGCTGATTCTCTGCCGAAATTGCGGCCACGCAATCGCGCGTCCGAACGATCGTGCCGAAAGAAACGGTTCGCATCGGCACACCTTTGCCAACCCGCACGGCATCGTTTACGAGATCCTGTGCTTTATTTCGGCCGATGGTTGTGCCGGCAGCGGGCAGGCGACCGATGAGTTCACCTGGTTCAAGGGGTACCGCTGGCGAGTGGCCGTCTGCCGCGCCTGCCTCGTCCATCTGGGATGGATTTTCACCGCCGGCAGCGGGGATCAATTCTATGGCCTTATTTTTGATCGCCTGATTTTCCCGCAATAGGCGTTAATCTCATCAAACCTGTTGTTTCTGTAAAGGTAAGGAGCGCAAGAGTGCTGTTGTCACGGCTGGGAAATGAGATACTTTCGAGAGGCCCCGAAGCGGTATTGCCTCAGAACCTCAATCTGGAGTGGCTGGAGCGGATTCAGAAAATGGCCGATGAGTTTCTGGACGCTAATTTCGAAGGTGGCGACTGCCGGAAGGTCAACTTTACCGCCGACCCGATTCTATCCACCTGTGTGCTCGAGATTCTGCGCCACCTGAAAGACGGCCACGTGGATGTCGATGAAAAGGAAATGTTCGAGAAGCTGACTCTCTACGCCCTGTCGGTGACCGTGGAAACGGTCGCCAAACAGGCCGCCATCGATCTGGAGCCGCCGACCCTTGCGACCATTTTCGACAAGCGGCGGCTGCGGGAAATTGCAAAAATCCGTCCCGATTTCGGGCCGATCATCAAGACCGTGTGCATGGACGGCGCCTGAAAGAGTTCCGTCGATGGGCGCGAACGGCCCGACCCTCTTTTATCCTTTCGACACTTTTTGGTACAGCGGCGAAATGTCGCGCAGGGTGGTCACCACGTTCTTCAGTGCTGCCAGGAAGGTTGTGATTTCCGCGGCGGTGTTGTCCTTGCCGAAGGAGAGCACCAGGGTTCCCTGGGCATCGGCATGGCTGAGCCCGAGGGAGATCAGCACGTGGGAGGCCCGCAGGGAGCCGGTCGCGCAGGCCGAGCGGGTGGAAACGGCGATGTTTTCGTCATCGAGCATCAGCATGACGCTTTCGCCCTCGATGAACTGAATCGACACCGAGAGCATGTTGGGCAGGCTGTGCTCGGGATGGGTGTTGATGATGCAGTGGTCGATGGCCGCGGGCAGTTCCTTTAGCAACTGATTCTTCAGCGCCAGGCAGTGGGCGCTCCACCGGTCGAGATTCTGGCGCGTGACCGCGGCGGCCGTGCCCATGCCGATGATACCGATCAGGTTTTCGGTGCCGGCGCGTTTGTTGCCTTCCTGCACACCGCCGTCCAGCAAGGGGAAGATGCGGGTGCCGCGACGGATGTAGAGCCCTCCGACGCCGGTGGGGCCATAAAACGTGTTGCCGGCGAAGCTGAGCAGGTCGACGCCCATCTTCTGAACGTCGATCGGCACCATGCCGACCGAATCGACCGCATCGGTGTGAAATATCACCTTTTTCTCGCGGGCGATTTTGGCGATTTCCTCGATGGGCTGGATGGTGCCGGTTTCGTTGTTGCTGTGCATGATCGACACCAGGATGGTGTCGCCGGTAATGGCCTCGGCCACGTCCCGGGGGTTGATCCGTCCTTTTTCGTCGTTGGACACTGAGGTCATTTTGTAGCCCATCGACTGCAGGCGCTTGAGGCTCCTTATGACGGCATTGTGTTCGATGTTCGAGGTGACGATGTGCTTGCCCTTGTCGGCATTGGCCATCGCCACCCCCTTGATGGCGTGATTGACCGACTCGGTGCCGCCGGAGTTGAACACTACCTCTTTGGGCATGGAAGCGTTGATCAGCCCGGCTACGGACTGGCGGGCGCTTTCAAGGGCTTCGGCGGCGGCTTCACCGCTTTTGTGCTGGCTGGAAGGATTGTGGTAGTCCTCGTTGATCGCGTCGATCATCGCTGCCTTCACTTCCGGCAGCAGCGGTTTGGATGATATCTGATCCAGGTTGATTATTTTCATTTTTTTCCGCTTTCCCCCATCGGTTAGTGTTCCTCTTCCAGGCTGCTGTGGCAGGCTTCGCAGAACTTCGAGCCCTCTTCGATTTCGATGTCGCAATAAGGGCAGTAGCAGTTCTCTCCGTGGGCATGTTCGTGTTTTTCGACCCGGATGATCTCCGGTCGTGTTTTCCCGGCCTTGCGGTCTTCATAGTCCTGAATGGCCATATGGAGTGCATCTGCACCCAGATTTGAGCAGTGAAGTTTGTTCTTGGGCAAGCCTTCGAGAGCCTTGGCGACGTCCTTGTTGGTGATTTTCTTGGCATCCTCCACGCTTTTTCCCTTGGCGATCTCCGTTAACATGCTCGAAACGGCAATGGCGGAGCCGCAGCCGAAGGTCTGAAACTTGATGTCGTCGATCTTTTCATCACTGATTTTCAAATAAATGGTCATCATGTCCCCGCACAAGGGATTGCCGACCTCGCCGATGCCGTCCGCTTTTTCGATCACACCGACGTTCCTGGGATTTCTGAAATGATCCATAACGACTTTGTTGTACATGCCGTGCCTCCTTATGGTTAAAACTTAAAACAACCTCATAATAACCATTAAATCTGGGCAGTAAAGAAAGCCGGGGATGCTGGAACCGTAACCACTTCCGGCCCCGGCGCCGGCATCTAAGCACAGCGGACGAAAGAAGGGAAGTCCAAAGTTTTCGAAACGGGAACGTGACGCCCATGACCCTCGGTGCCGGTCTCGGGTCGTGTAAACCTGATGCTCGATTGCCCGTCCCGGGGTCAATGCTCGATGTCGGGCGTTTTATCGCAGGCTATTGCCGAAAAAACCATTTCTGGATTGGCTAATCCCTGGTGACCATCCGCGAACTATTTTAAACACTTCTGAGTGTCCAATTCAAAAATGAGGATTTTTTTCGCTGGGCAAGGCCGCACAAGGGTTTGCGGCGAGGCGTACTTTACGTACGCCGCAGCCGGAAACCCGCTACGACCGGCCGCGCAGCGGAAAAAAAGACCAACATTTTATCGAAAATTATTTGGCTTTGGTGTGTTCGTCCTGAAGCAGTGGATTTTGGTTCAGGCCAAGGCCGCAGCCAATTTGAAACCGCAGGCGTAGCTCCGCTACGTCGAGGATTTCAAGTTGGCGAGAACGCCGCCAAAAGACGCTGTTTCCAAAATGGCTGGCAACCAGTGGGATTTCTTTTTAAGTTATGATCATTTCCGATCCAGAAATGTGCAATTTTTTGCAAGGTCAAGTAAATCGGTGAAATTGCGCGGAGGCATACTGTTGTATGCCGCACAAGCGATTGCGCCGATTTACGCCGAGATTGCGGAAAAGGGCCATTTCTGGATCGGAAATTAGGTGAGTTCCCGCACGGCCTGCCGCACCAACCGCCCGATCGCCAGTTTTTGCGGGCAGCGGTTCTCGGCGGCGGTATAATCGAGATCTGCCAGGCGTGTGCGCGCTTCGGACGGCAGAGCGCGAAAGACCTCGCGCGCCAGGTCCCTGTTGCCGTAGCTGCGACTATACATCAGGCAGCGCATGACATCGCCGATGGGTGCCTGGTGGGCCAGGGCCGGCTCGCAGACCGCGGTGCACCCGGCGCAATAGTCCGACTGCGTTTCGTGGGCATAGCGCCGCAGAAGGCCGGCATCTTTCGATCCCAGGCGGGTTTTATCCAGCGCGGCGGAAACATTGCTCATCAGCAGCGTCAGGTTAGGCATCTGGGAACAGATGCTGGCGATCTGCGGGTTTTCCCACACCGCCTTGAGCTTGGCCTGCCCGTCCGTGAATCCCTTCTCCAGAAACCGTCCCGCCAGCTTCAGCTCGGTTTCCGTTTCGGTCCTGACCGATCCGCCGCCTTGGGTCTTCATGGCCGTCAAGCCGATGCCCGCCCGGGTGCAGGCCTCCACCGCCGCCCGCATCCGGTCGCTTTGCATGAGCCGGTAGTTATAGGAGAACATGATGCCGTCGATCCAGCCCAGTTTCGCGGCGCCCAGCAGGCACTCTTCCATGTTGCTGTGGGTGCTGAAACCGAAAAACCGGATCTTGCCGGCCGCCTTGGCCTTTTCGCCCCAGGCCTTGATGTCGCCATCCATTTTGTCGATGCTGCGGATGCCGTGGACGAAAAAGAGATCGATGACTCCGGTTTTCATCCGCTCGAGCGAGGTGTCCAGGTCCTCCGTCATTCCGCCGGTGGTCCAGGCCCCGGTCTTGGTGACCAGAAATATTTTCTGGCGGTCCTCGGGGTATTTTTCAAAATACCTGCCGATGCCCTTTTCACTGCGTCCGCCTTCGTAGGAATTGGCCGTGTCCCAGTAAGTGACACCCCACTTGACGGCCTGTTTGAGCAGCAGCTGGTTGTTGGGGATGTCGAACATGCCGCCCAGGGAAAGGACGGCGACCTTTTGCCCGGTATTTCCGAAGGGCCGCTCGGGTACCGTCGCCGAATCGCCGGCCCGGGCCGCCGTCAGGCTCGCTGAGGCCGCCGGCCGCGCATAGCCGGCCACGGCCGATCCAAGCGCGACGGCGCCGGCGGTCTTAAGGAAATTCCGGCGGGTCCAGGGTCGGGATACAGGGTCGACAGGGTGGAGAATGGGCTTTTTTTTCATAATTGACTCCGCTGTTCAGGGTTACGGATGTGTGAATTCGCAATTTCAGGAGGTGAGGCGCCCGGCCGGCAAGGCCTGAATGCGCCGGCGACCATCGGTGATTTTGGCGCCGCCCGGCCGCCGAAAGGGGCATCTTATCCTTTGAGCGTCATGGCGTGCACCGGATTGCGGGTTTCATTTTCGGCCGACACCCGGATGGCCCGCTGTCCGCGCACGGGGCACTCGTGTTCGCAGACCCCGCAGCCGATGCACAGCTCCGGTTTCACAAAGGGCTGCTGGAGACGGATCGCGATGTCGACCGGCTCACCCGGCTGCGGCAAGGAGGCCGGCGGCACCGCTGACGTCAGGGTCACCTCCCGGTCGGTGTTCGCGACGATGCGCCGGTTCTCGCCGGTGGTCTCGCCGCCGATGCGGCAGTAATAGTCGCCGGTGGCGAAGCGGCCCGGCGGCAGCTCGGCCGACCGGAACCGGATCGTCCGGTCGCCGGCCTCCTCCACCACCAGGGCACCCGCGGCGGTTACCGGTGAGAACACCGTGCGGGTGGCGATGGCCTTGGGGCTCACGGGACAGTTTTCCTGGCACACGATGCAGGGGGTGTCCATGGCCCAGGGCAGGCACCGGCCGCGGTCCACGAAAGCCGTGCCGATCCTGATCGGGCCCAATTCCGCGAACGGTCCGCGGCCCAGGCGTTCATCGAAGGTGAGGGGACGCAGGGCCGCTGTCGGGCAGATGTTGCTGCAGGCGATGCACTTGTATTGGCACCCGCTGCTGCCGATCCGGAAGTCGAGCACCGGCGTCCAGAGCCCCTCGATTCCGGCCCGCCATCCACCGGGCTGGATGACGTTGGTGGGGCAGATCCGCATGCACTGGCCGCACTTGATGCACCGGGAGAGGAATTCCGCCTCGGCCACCGCCCCCGGCGGCCGCACCAGGCGAGGGTTCCAGTTGCCGGCCAGTTGACCGTCCAGGCGCAGCAAGGGCACGGCGGCAAGTCCCGATACGGCCGCAAGAACGAATTGGCGGCGGGTGATGTCGGGCAGCGCGATCTCGCCGGCGGCCGATATGGCAGTCCGGTAGCCGATCAGGTCGTGACGGCATTCGGCCAGGCAGTTCAGGCACAAGACGCATTCCGGGGTGCGGATGACGCCGGCCGGCGCGCAGGCGCCCTCGCAGTTTTGTTCGCAGATGTGGCAGTCGGTGCAGTCGGCCGAGCGTTTGCCGATGCGCCACAGGGCGTGACGGCCGAGAAGTCCGAACAGGGCGCCGAGCGGGCAGACGAAGCGGCAGTAGAACCGCGGTGTCCACAGGTTGAGAAAGACGGCCGTCAGGAAAATCGCCCCGATCAGCCAGGCCCCGGCGTAGAACCGGGCGGCGCCGTTCAAGGCGAAAGGGGCCTCGTCCAGCAGGGGCAGGAGCACCAGGTTTACCGAGCGGTGCATCAGGGGCAGCGGATCGAGCAGGCCGATCAGCAAGCTGGCGGAAAGCGACTGCCGGTCGCCGGTCAAGACGCCGGCCGCCATCCAGGCGCAGGCGGCCAGCAGGATGCCGGCCAGCATCCGCCAGCGCGGGGCCGGTATCCGCTTGACCATCAGGAGGGCGGCGACCGCCACGGCGACGGCCGCGGCCCACCCGAAAAATGACAGCCGGCGCGGCGGTGCCAGTACCAGGTCGAGCAGTCCGGCGGCGGCCGCCGCCAGGAGAAATGTCAGGATCCAGTACTTGACGGTCTGCCAGCGGGAAGGCTGGTTGAGCCGAGCCTTTTCCCGGGGCGGCTTGCGGCGCCGGCCCAGCCAGCCCACGAACTGGTGCAGGCTGCCGAAGGGGCAGATCCAGCCGCAGAAAAAACGGCCCAGCAAAACGGTCAGCACAAGGGTCGCCAGGCCCCACAACAGGCCTGCGAACAGGGTGCCGGTGGCCAGAAGGGTGGCCAGTCCCACCAGGGGATCGAGCTGGAGCAGCCAGTTCACCGGCCAGCCGCGCAGCTGCCACCACGCTTGTCCGAGAGTGGCCGCCACGCAAAACCACAGGAACAAAACGAAGAAAAAAATCTGGGAAATGCGCCGCGCGGAGCGGGTTCTCATCTGAAGACACCCTGCGGTATGGTTTTTCGGTTTATCGCAGCCGCTGGCTGCAAGTTCTCAGTTTGATCGAAGAGGAAAAATTCACGGCACCCCTTCAGCGTGCAGCCGGTCGACGGCTCAGGCTTCGGGCACAAAAACCGGTTTGAGGCGGGCATAGTCGGCCGTGCCCGCGCCGGCCGCGGCCGCCATGTCGATGTGCGGCAGCTCGCCGGCCGCCTTGCCGATCAGGCCGGCGCCGTAGGCATCCGCAGCCACCTGGTCGGTGCTGACGATCATGGTGCGGGTCGGCTTCAGGTCCGAGAGCGACCCGCCGGTGGGCCCGTTGGTGATCATGCTGGTGGTGCCGTCCAAAATGACCAGGGTCGGCTTGACCATCAGGGCCAGCTCCGTGATGATGGTGTGGATGTCCTGATGGAAAATATTGCGGCGGCCGCCGAGAAGTCCGTACCAGTTCTTCATGGTCATGGAGGCCCCGCTGCGGTGGTGGTCCTTGACCGGCGCCAATCCGATCAACTTGTTGGCGGATTTGAAAGGTTCGAACAACACCGGCCAATTGCGGATCAGGCGGCCCCCGGCAAGGGTGATCGGCTTGAAAAAAGAGTCGGCCGGCAGGATGATGCGGCCGCCGGCCATTTCGGTCGCCCGGGCGATGCCGGTCAGAGAAAAGCTGCTGGCCGGGTCGTTGATCGGGTTGTCGGTCACCATGACCTCGCGCGCACCGGCTTTGAGGCACAGGCGGATCACCTCGGCCACCAGGTCGGGGTGCGTCGTGGCCGAAAGCGCCGGCGGCGAGGCGAAGGCGGCGTTGACTTTCAGCACGACGCGGTCGCCGGGTTTGACGAAGGTCTCGATGCCGCCTGCGGCCTGAAGCGCCCGGCGGATGGTTTGCGTCCGGTCCGCGCCCCGCGCGATCCCCATGGCGGGCGGTCGGCCGGCAACGGAGAAATCGGCCAGACGCACGCCGGCGGATTGCCGGGCCGAGACGCGGCGGGGACCCTCGGGATCGTAAAACCAATAGGCCAGGGCCCCGGCGGCGCAAACCGAAAGCCCGGCCTTGGCGCAGCGCGTCAGAAACTCCCGCCGGTGCAGGGGTGCGGCGGGCACGATGTCAGGGTTATTGTCCGCCACCGGTAACCTCCCCGATGCGGGCGTCCAGAGCGCGGGCGAGCGCCACGGCCGCGTGTCTGTCGGCGGCCGCATGCACCCCGGCGACATGGATACCGCGGGTGAACACGATCTCGTATTCGTTCATGATCTCAATCGTCACGGCATCGCCGGGCCCGCCGTCTTCGATCACCCGGCCGCCGAACGCCAGCAGAAACGCGCGGTAGGCCGCCGCCAGGTCCGCGGCTTCCGCCGCAGACTCCCGCGCGGAGATGAAGGCACTCAGCGTCGAATCGCCCAGCCGGTATTCGGCCACGAACACCCGGTCGAATTTTTCGAATCCGAAGGCATCGGCCGGAATCAGGGTGATGCTGTGGGGGTCGAGGCCGGCCTCCGGAAAAAGCGCCGTTTCGCCGATGGCGCCGGTTTCGACCGGCGTGGCGCGATTGAAGGCCGCGGCCAGCGACTGCATCTGCTCCAGAATCGCCGGTGAGGCTTCGGAGGCGATCAGCTCGATGTAATAGGGCCCGCGCACCCAGAAGAGGGCGTTGACGGTCCGGTAGGCATAGCGGCCGAGGGCCGCTGCGGGGACGGCATCCTCGCGCTGCTGCGAGCTGTAAGCCGCAAACGCGTTTTTCTGCGAAGCCATGTCGTAGACGAAGATCTCGATCCAGGTTTCAGGGGCCGCGCCGGCGCTGAAGCGCTGAGCCTGCAGGCGCTTGACACCGGCCGACAGGTACAGTTCGGCCTTGCCGTCGATCTTGTCCGAGAGCGTGTCGCGGTCGAAGGTTTCCGCGGCGCTAAGGACCGACATGTCAGCGGGCAGCGGGAACAGCGCCGTCGCTGCCGGAGGGGCCGGGGGCGCCGCCCCGGTGCCGCCGATGATCTGGTCGGCGGCCGGCTGCAGGACGGCCGGGTTGAAATGGGCTTGACGAACCAGGATGATCGCGAGGGTCGCGGCGAGCACGGCCAGAATCAGCATGCTCAGGCTCGTTTCGAGTCGCGAGGTCGCTTTTGCGCGGGTGTGCATCAGGGTCTCCGGCTACAAATGCCAAATACATCACACGGACCAAAATTCAAAATCACAAGCTCGTTTGGGCTCTTTGGAAATTCAGTTTCGGAATTTATTTTAGTTTTGGTGCTTGGAATCTGAACATTTCCAAATGCCTCGATGCACGGCATGATCTCTTTCAAACTGCCGTTCAATTCCTGTACTTACAAACAGCCGGTCGTTCCTGTCAACGCCCGATGGGCGAGACCGTCAGAAACCCGAGTTTTTACGAGGGGGCGATGGGTATTTGTTTCGGCGGTCGGCCGCAGGACTTGTATGCACGCCGGCCGGCAGCGGCGGTCGGTGGGAATTCGAGGAGACTAGCGGGCCAGGATCTCGTCCAGCTTTTCCGTCAATTTCTTGAAGGTGAACGGCTTCTGGATAAAGTCGTCGCAGCCGCGGTCGATGATGTCCTTGGCGCGGCCTTCGATGCTGTAGCCGCTGCACAACAGGACCCGCACGTCGGCATCGATGTCTTTGAGCCGGTCATAGACCTGGCTGCCGTTCATGTCGGGCATGATCAGATCGAGGATGACCAGATCGATGTCGTCCTTGCTTTCGGCGTAAAGCCGCACGGCTTCGGGACCGTTTCGGGCTTCGAGCACCCGGTAGTTCATCTTCTGAAGGACCATGGCGCCGATCTGCAAGATGTCCTTTTCGTCGTCCACCAGCAGGATCGTCCCGTTTTTCTTCGGCGGGTTGTCGGACTTTTTTGGTTTTTCGGAAATTTTCTGGCGCGTCGTCGGGAAATAAAGCGTGAATTTCGTGCCGGCCCCCTCCCTGCTGGCGACATCGATGTACCCGCCGTGGGCTTTCACGATGCCATAGGCCGAGGCCAACCCCAGGCCGGTACCGCGGCCCATCTCCTTGGTCGTGAAAAACGGTTCGAAAATGCGGCCCTGCGTCTGCTTGTCCATGCCGATGCCGGTGTCGGAAACCGTCAGTTGGGCGTAGTTTTCCGCTTTGGGCTTGTAGAGACCGCCTTTCATTTGTTTGCGGTTTTTGACCGCGGTTTCGATCGCCAGCCGCCCGCCTTCGGGCATCGCGTCGGCGGCATTGACGAAAAGATTGAGCAGCACCTGCTCGATCTGACCCTTGTCGGCGCGAATACCCGGCATGTTTTCTTCCAGGTTCAATTCTATGACGATGTCGCGCTTGACGCGGCCGAAGGCCTCGGTGGTTTCCCTGATGATGCGATTGAGGCAAAGGGGTTTGACCTCATACCGGCCCTTGCGGGCGTAACCGAGAAGTTGCGAGGTGAGCCGGGCGCCGCTCTGAATTCTATCCTCTATGTTCTTGAGCCAGTTGTGAAACGGGTGGGACGGATAGAGTCCCAGCAACATGAGCGAGACATAGCCCTGAATGGACATCAGCAGATTGTTGAAGTCATGGGCGATGCCGCCGGCCAGCGTGCCGATGGCCTCGAGTTTCTGGGCCTGCTGGAGCTGTTCCTCGAGTTTCTTGCGCTGGGTGATGTCCACGAGAAACCCCTTGATCTCAACCAGGCCGCCGTCTGAATCGAACACACCGGTCATGTTTTCGATGATATTGATCGCCGTGCCGTCGACCCGGCGCATGATCGACTCGTAATTGATGAGCTTCTTTTCCTTTTTGATCAGATCCAGGATTTTTTCGCGGGGTTGAGACTCGTGATAGAGGACCCCGGTATTCGTGTCGAGTGCTTCTTCGAAGGAAGAGAACCCCAGCATGTTGATGAAGGCGGAGTTACAGGTGACGATCTGGCCGTCGGCTTTGGCGATGTAGGCGCCGGAGATGTTGTCTTCGAAGAATTGCCGGTACCGCTCCTCGCTGTCACTCAGCTTCTGTTCGGCCGCCTTGCGGCGGGTTATGTCCCGCAAGGTGATGAGATCGGCCGACCGGCCCTCGAACATGACCCGGTCGCCGAGCGCTTCGACCCATTTCGGGGTGCCGTCGTGGGCGATGAGCCGGTACTCGAATGGAAACCCGCCCTTGCCCTGCTTGACGAGCACCAGGTGATCGAAAGCCTCTGCCAGGGAATCCGGATGCATGAAATCCTTTATGCTGAGACCGACCGCCGAGCCGGGATCGTCGATGCCCACCAGAGCCGCGCCGGCCATGTTCGAGTGCAGCACCGTTCCCGACCAATCCACGATGACGGCGGCATCGATCATGTTGTCGACCAGGCACTGAAACAGTTGCGTGCTTTCTTTTTTCGGGCAGTCGATCATGCGGTTTTCCTTGGTGCGGCGGGCCCGTGGGCGGCCGCACCGATTTTTTTATAAAGTCCCGGATTAATTAATTTATCCATTATAGCCGCTCCGGGCCGAATTGTCGAATGATTCCTTGGCGGTCACTGCCGCCCCGATCCCGCCGGCAATCGATTTCCACCGCCGGATTGCAGCGTTTCGAAAAACGCCCCCCGGCGACGACCGGAAATATGGTTGCAAGGCGGCGGTGCGGGCCATTTTATGGTTGAAATTTTTTACGTTCTATTGCATTCATAGCCTGTTTTGGAAGCTGGGAGGCTGGAATGCTGGAATAGTGGAATACGGATAGGCTGTATGCTGGGAGACGGGGAAGCTGGGATAGCGGCAGGGTGGAATGACGGGAGGCTGAAAACCGGGATCTGGGAAACCATAAAGGTATGGATGTTGCGGGAGGAGTTTTCTTGAGCGACGCGGATAAACCAAAAGGGGGATTATGAGGATGCAGGCCAAACTGACAGGAATTTTGTGCGTGGTTGTGGCGCTCGTGGTCGCAATGACCGGCGGGGTTTTCGGCCAGGATTCTGAAGGCGAGATGTGCGTGCCGATGGGCGATATCAAGATCGGGATCCCCGAGGGGGTCACGCCGCAGAAGAGTCGGGTCGTTTTCCCGCATTCACGTCATTTCGCGACGGATTGCAAGACATGCCACCATACCTGGAAGGCCGAGGAGAAAATCCAGGGCTGCCAGACTTCCGGATGCCATGACCAGGCCAGTGCGCCGAAAACAACCGATTCCTATCTGTCCTATTCCAACGAATCGATCAAGTATTTCAAATACGCCTATCACCAGGCCTGCATCGGCTGCCACAAGGATATCCGCGCCAAGAACCTGGCAACGGCCAAATCATACCAGGTGCTGGGCGAAAGCCAGCCGGCGGCCGGTCCCTCCGGTTGTATCGAATGCCACCCAAAATAGTCTACTGCGCCTTTAAACCGCAAGGCCCCAACGGGGTGGCCGTTTGGCCACCCCTGCCAGCGACGGCGCGGTGCCGCCGCAAGGCCTTTTTTCCAGGCCGTCCACAGGCCAGGGTCTTTGTCGGACCCGCATTCGGGCGCGCGGCAGCCGCGCTGCACGGCCTGGGACGGATTCCGCGATGACCGGCGGCCGCAAGCAATCGATGCTGTGCCCCGGCTGCGGCAAGCTGATCAGTACCAGCGAGCCGCGGTGCCCCTACTGCGGGATTGCGCGGCCGGCCTCCGTGGGCAACCGCCTGCTCGGATCCATCGGCCTGGGCGATCCGGAGCGCCTGATCCGCGCCGTCATCTATGCCAACGTCGGCATGTACCTCATCTCGCTGCTCCTCAGCCCGAGCCGCATCGGGCTGTCCCTGAATCCGCTGACCTTTCTGTCACCCAATGACCAAAGCCTTTTCCTGCTGGGAATGACGGGAACCATCCCCATCGAGCGCTTCGGGCGCTGGTGGAGCCTTCTGGCGGCCAATTACCTGCACGGCGGTGTCCTGCACATCTTTTTCAACATGGCGGCCTTCAGGCAGTTGGCCGGCCTGACCGCGCAGGAATACGGCCCCTACCGCCTGATGGTGATTTACACCGTCAGCGGCATCCTCGGGTTCCTGGTTTCTTACCTGGCGCGCATTCCTTTCACCATCGGCGCCTCGGCGGCGGTTTGCGGGTTGATCGGCGCCATGCTCTATTACGGCAAGAGCCGCGGCGGCGTCTACGGCCAAACGATTTACCGGCAAGTCGGCTCCTGGGCGATCGGGCTCGTGATTTTCGGACTGCTGATTCCGGGGATCAACAACTGGGGCCACGTGGGCGGTGGGATCGCGGGCGCCCTGGCCGGCTATGCGATGGGATATCGCGAGCGCGCTGCCGAGCGCCCAATTCACAGATTGCTGGCGGGCATCTGCACCCTGGCCACCCTGGCCGTTCTCATATACGCCGTGGTATCCGCCGGTTTCTACCGCCTGGCGGGTTGAGGCGCCGGTCTTCAAAAGTTGCTTGATTTATTTGGGA
Source organism: uncultured delta proteobacterium (assembly GCA_963728055.1). Taxonomy (GTDB): domain Bacteria; phylum Desulfobacterota; class Desulfobacteria; order Desulfobacterales; family SG8-13; genus JARFQH01. The sequence goes on from CAVSIM010000012.1 coordinate 239,420, forward strand.
TTTTTATTTAAAATTATGGCATGGAAAATGAAATTGTCGCCATAATCGAATCGCTCAAGACCAATAAACGGCTCGACACGTTCGACAAGGCGTCCACCAAACAGGCGATTGTCATCCGGCTGCTGTCGCTGCTGGGATGGGACATTTTCGATGTCGATGAGGTCAAGCCGGATCACGCCCTCAAGTCCGTTCTGGTCGACTTCGCCCTGCGGATAAAAGAGGCCGATGCGGTGTACGTCGGTGTCGAAAAAGTCGGTGAAAACCTGAACTACCATCAAAAGGAGCTGCTGGCGGGCACCGGCAAGGAAGACGTCCCGCTGTGTGTGTTGACCAACGGCGTGACCTGGTGGTTTTATCTTTCCGCCGGAGAAGGGTCTTTCGAGCAGAAACGATTCTGCATGCTGGACATGTTGAAGCAGCCGCCCGAGGAGATCGCCGCCGGCCTGGTCGAACTGCTCGCAAAAGACCAAGTGGCCAAAGGCAAGGCCCTCAAGGTTGCCGAGGCGATGCAGCTCAAGCGCCAGCGCAAGGTCATCGAGAAGGCGATGGCCGATGCCTGGGAGCGAATGATGACCTCGCCGCCCGACGCGCTGATCAAACTGTTCGGCGAGGCGGTCGAAAAGCTCTGCGGCTACAAGCCCGACAAGGAGATGACCGGCTCTTTTTTATCCGACCGTCTCACGATCATGGCCGGCACCGGCACCGAGAGCCCCAAAGAACTCGACAAGCCGAAGAAGCCCACCATTCCCCCCCGCTACTTCGAGGGCCGGCTGATCAGTTCTTTTTCCTTCACCGGCGTCAGCTGCAAGGTCGACTCCTGGGACGGGTTTCTGCTCAAGCTGTGCGAACAGCTGATTTCCAAACACGACCAGGACGTCGAGAAACTGCTGTGGCATTCGGTCGACAACCGCTATTACTTCAGAGAAAATCCGGACGAACTGAGGCTGCCGGTCAACCTCGACGGCACCAACATTTTCGTCGAAACGCACCTGAGTTCCGAAGACACGGTCAAGCTGGCCTACTCCCTCCTGACGGCTTTCGGCCACCCTCTCGCGGACCTGGAGATCACCTCGAAAAAGAAGTGATTCGATCATTTTCACGGGTCCCGGCTTTACGGGCTCGCTAAAAAATGATTGACCATTTTCGACTGTCGATGCATCCCGCCCCTCTGCCGGTATAAATTATCGTATATCCGGATATTCCTGCGATGCAACCTCCTGCCGGACGCGCGCGCGGCGCCCCCCCCGGAATAATCCGCTTATTTTTCGCAAGTCCTAAGACCAGAACCGGTGGAAATGGTGCACCGGTCCGCTGCCGTGCCCCAGCCGGTAGGGCGCTCCGGCACCGATGGCCGCGCCGATGTATGCCTTGGCGCGGCGGACGGCGGCGGCAATGGAATCGCCCTGCGCCAGGCCGGCGGCAATGGCCGCGGACAGGGTGCAGCCGGTACCGTGGGTGTTGGCGGTCTCAACCCGCCGGTCTTCGAGAACGAAAAACCGCTGCTCATCGGCGACATAGAGCACATCGACGCTGTCGGCGCCCTGCGCGTGGCCGCCCTTGACCAGCACGCTGCGGCTGCCCAGGGCGCTCAGGTCCTTGGCGGCCGCCTGCATGTCGGCCAGGCTTTTTACCTCGCGGTTCAGCAGCACGGCGGCCTCGGGCAGGTTCGGCGTCAGGACCGCCGCCAGGGGCACCAGGTGCGTTTTCAGGGCCGCAATGGCCGTGTCCTGCAGCAGCTTGTCGCCGCTTTGCGCCACCATGACCGGATCCAGGACGATGTTGGCCGCCTGATGGTGCCGCAGCTCCTCGGCCACCGCAAAGATCAGTTCCGCCGAATAGAGCATGCCGATCTTGACGGCATCGACCCCGATGTCGGTGAAGACGGCCTTCATTTGCTGCACCACGAAATCCGGCGGCACGGCGTGAATGCCCGTCACGCCGGTCGTGTTCTGGGCCGTCAGGGCCGTGACGACCGACATGCCGTAGCAGCCAAGGGCCGCGAAGGTTTTCAGGTCGGCCTGGATGCCGGCGCCCCCGCCGCTGTCCGACCCCGCGATGGTCAGAACGCGCGTGTAGTGCCGATGTGCCCCCGATTTTTCCGCTGTCGACTGCATTTACGATTCCTTTTTGAAATGGTCCCAGCCGGTGGAGACGATGATCCGCGAGCGCCCATTGCCGTCGATCCATTCGATTCCGCCCGAGTCGGTGATCTCCCCTATCCGGTGAAGCGACTGACCGAATGCGGCAAAATACGCGCGGGCCAGGGCGTCGGCCGCAAACGGGTCGGCCGTGAAGAGCAGGGTGTAGTCTTCGCCGCCGGCCAGGGCGTAATCGACCGGATCGATGCCCCGGCGGCGGCAGAACTGCTGCAAGGCCGGCGACAGCGGCAGATGATCGAGGTAAAGACGCGCGCCCACCCGGCTATTGTGCACGATATGCGCCAGGTCGGAACTCAGGCCGTCGCTGACATCGATGGCGGCGTGAACCCCGCCGCTGGTGGCCAGAAAACGGCCTTCGCGCAGCAGCGGCCGGGGGCGAAGGTGCGCCTCCAGCAGGGTCTTCAGGTAAGGCGTGTCGGCGGCGATCCGGTTCTGGAGCAAGTGCAGGCCGGCGCGACTGTCCCCCAGACACCCCGAGGAAAAAATGACGTCCCCGACCCGGGCCCCGTCCCGCAGGAGAACCTCGCTTTCCGCCACCGTCCCGGTGACGGTCAGGCTGATGACCAGGTCGCGGTCGGAGCCGGTGGTGTCGCCGCCGAGAATGTTGACCGCGTGGGCGGCGGCCAGGCGCTTCAGGCCGGCGAAGAGCTCATCGAGAAAATCGAGTGTGACGTTCGGCGGGACGGCGAGACCGACAAAGGCGTTGCGGGCCGTGCCGCCCATGGCGGCGATGTCGCTCAGGTTCACGGCCAGGGCCTTGTGGCCCAGGCTGTCGGGATCGACGGCATCGCGCAAAAAATGGATGCGTTCGATCAGCAGGTCGGTTGTCACCAGGTTGAGAAGCTTTGCCTCGGATCGAAACACGGCGGCATCGTCACCGATGGCGCGGATGATTCCCGTCGGGCGGATCAGGCAGCCCTGGCTGATGCGGTCGATGAACCCGAACTCGCCGATGTCCTTGAGGTTCATGGCCGCCGGGCCTCCAGGATGACGCTTTTGAGGCGGCGGGCGGCCGCGGCCGGATCAGCGGCGGAAAGGATGGCCGAGACAACGGCCACACCGTCGGCGCCGCAGCGAATGATGTCCGCGGCATTGCCGCTGTTGAGGCCCCCGATAGCGATCAGCGGCAGCCCGACCGCCTGCCGGATGGCTTGCAGTCCCCCTCTTCCCAGGGCCGGGGCGGTGTCGGTCTTGGTGGGGGTCGCAAAGATGGGGCTGACGCCCAGATAATCCGCGCCGTTGCTTTCCGCCGCCAGGGCGTCCGCAACCGATTCCACCGACACGCCGATAGTTATCCTGCTGTTGCCGGCGACGGCCCGGGCCATGGCCGGCGGCATGTCCGCGCGACCGAGGTGGACGCCTTCGGCCCCGACCGCCAGGGCCACATCCAGCCGGTCGTTGACGATCAGGGGGATGTGCACCGAATGCAGGTAGTCTCTTATCGTCAGCGCTTCCTCGATGAACTCGCGCGTCGAGGCAAGTTTTTCCCTGAGCTGGACGCAGGTGACGCCGCCGGAAACCGCCGCCGTGACGATATCGAGGGTCGTTCGGCCGTGCGACAGTCCCCGGTCGGTCACCAGGTAGAGAGAATAGTCGATGGCGCTTAGTCGCATGGCATGTCCGCCTCAACCCTCCTCGAACCTGCAGTCCGCCTGCAGCTGCTCGGGCGTGATGGTGTAGAGGGCGTCGATCAGGCCGATCATGAAACTGCCCGGTGCGGTGGCGTCGGCAGCGGCCACTTCGCCGGCCAGGCCGAAGTAGGCCAGGGCGGTGGCCGCGGCCCCGACCGGATCGGTATCGACGGCCAAAAACGCCCCGATGGCGGCGGTGGCCGTGCAGCCGGTGCCCGTGACGCGCGTCATCAGCGGGTGCCCGTTGGCCACCCGCACGGCGCGGCGGCCGTCGGTGACAAGATCGATGGCTCCGGTGACGGCGAGCGTGCAGCCGAGTTCGACCGCCAGGTTGCCGGCGGACCCGGCGATATCCTCCACGCCGTGAACGGCATCGACGCCTTTGGTATGGGCATCCTCACGGGCCAATGAAAGAATTTCGGAGGCATTGCCCCGCACGACGGCAATGCGGGTCCGGGACAGGATGCCGCGGGCCGATTGGGTCCGCAGGCTGGTGGCGCCCGCGCCGACCGGATCGAGGACGATCGGGATCTTTTTGGCGGTGGCCCGGCGGCCGGCGGCGATCATGGAATCCACCCACTCCGGGCTGAGGGTGCCGATATTGAGAACCAGGGCTCCGGCGTGCGCCACCATCTCCTCAACCTCCTTTAGGGCGTGGGCCATCACCGGTGAGGCGCCCATCGCCAGCAGGGCATTGGCGGTGAAGTTCATCACCACGAAATTCGTGATATTGTGCACCAGCGGATTGCGCGCGCGGACCGCCGCGAGGTTGCGGGCCGCCTGTCGGGCCAGATTCTGCATGATGGCTCCAAAAATGAAAAACCGTTTCCCGAGGGAAACGGTTGACGGCCGCGGTGTGTCGAACCGATCGGCCGTGTCGTTTTCCCTGCGCTGGCATTATCCAGATCAGGTTCCAAGGGTATGATCTCAGGCCGTGTGGCCACCCCGACGTATACGCGGCGTCATCTATATTTTTTAAAAAGGTCGCGGATAGAGCACGCTGTCGTGCCCCTGTCAAAACCCCAGATCTTCATTTATCAGGACCACCTTCACACGCCCCTTGGGGTAGGATTTTTCCGTGATGGTCCAGGTATTACAGATCCGGTCGGGACTCTTGCACTCCTCGCAGAAGGAGGTCTTGACGCAGGGCGTCTTTTTATCGAGCCGCATCGCGTTGACCGGCGCCGCATAATTTTTGATTCTGAAAAAAGCCTCCTCCAGGTCCGGAACGAGTTTGTTGCGTCCGGCAAGGATGATGACGTGGCGGGGCCCGAAGGTGATGCCGCCGATCCGGTTTCCGATCATGTCGAGATTGACCAGTTGGCCGGATTCGGTAACGGCGTTGGTGCCGGTGATAAACAGATCCACCAGCAGGGACCGGCGCCGCCGTTCGAGCATCTCCTCGGCCGGAATCTTCTTGTCGAAGGTGTCGAGGATCTCGATGTCGGCTCTCTCCTTGAGGGCCGAATAGAGTCCAGCGCCGACAACGGTGATCGAGCCGCCCCAGGCCATGCTGGCCGGCTTCAGGTTCGGCAGGAGGGTATCCATCACCAGCGTCCTGGCTCCCGCGGCGCTGTCGGCGATGTGAACCTCGAAGTTGTTGGCCTCCAGCGCTTTTTTCAGTTTTTCCAGCCGGATTTTCCAGTAGGCCTCGATGGCATTGTCCATGGTGGCATCCTCGGTTATTATTGATGTTGACTGGACGCCGCCGCCTGACACCCAATACGGGACAAGAAAGTGAAACAAGCCGTGTTATCGTCGGGCGGGCAGCGAGGCCGGTCCTGCTATCGTCACCGTGTCACGGGTTATCTTGAATCGGAGCCGACAATCCTGCATATCGCAGTTGAAAAGCTCTGTAAAGGTTTTGGCTGCCAGTCTTTTGATCTTTTGTGTCGGAGACGAGACCTGATTCCGTGACAGGCGCCGGTAAGCGAACGGAAAGGTCGCGGACATCATGTGACCTGTTTCCCACGTTCGCCCCTGCCCATGTACTGCGTCATGGTTCTTCGGACACCGGTGCAGCCGATTATGTCATGCCGAATCCGGATCCGGTTCGATCAGCCCGCTCTGAACCCTTCCCAAGGCTGCCAGGGGAAAGTAGTGGCGGTACAGGTTGTAGTTGATCATGAAGCCGCGGCTGAGTTCCGATCCCTGTTGCAGACGCTGCTCGAGTCCGCCGGCGGTCAGATCGACCCGCGCCCCGGCGCTGTAGCCGGGAAATCCGGTGCCGGTGTACCACGGCTCGTCCCAGGTCCCCTGCCGCTGCGCTGCGCACAGGAATGCCGTGCCGCTTTGCGCGGCCGGGCTCCGGGGCGGCTCGCCCGCCGCCAGCAGAGCCATCAGGGCCCAGCCGGTCTGTGAGAACGTGCTGGGGCCGCGGCCGCGAGCGCGGGAGTCCATGTAGGATTCGCACGACTCGCCCCAGCCGCCGTCCGCATTCTGATGCGCCAGAATCCAGCGGCGGGCCTTGCAGACGGCCGGTGACTGCGGGGCGAACCCGACGGCGCTCAACCCGCAGAGAACCGCCGCGGTGCCGTAAATGTAATTTACGCCCCAGCGGCCGAACCAGCTGCCGTCCGGTTCCTGTTCGTCGCACACGAATGCAATGGCGCGCCTCATTGCTGGATGGGCGCCCGTCATGCCCAGCGTACCGAACGCTTCGAGAACATGCGCGGTGACATCCACGCTGGGCGGGTCGAGAACTTCACCGAAGTCGCAAAAAGGGATTCGGGTCAGGATGCGACTGTCGTTGTCCCGGTCAAATGAGCCCCAGCCGCCGTTGCGGCTTTGCATGGCCATCAGCCAACGGACGGCCAGGAGCATGGCTGAGCGCAGCCGGAAGTGATCTTCGTAATGTGGGGCCGCGCGCGCCAGTACCAAGAGGGCCAGGGCCGTGTCGTCGATGTCGGGATAGTGGTCGTTGGCGTGTTCGAAGGCCCAGCCGCCGGACCGGACCCCCTTGACGGTAAACCGCCAGTCTCCTGGAACGCGGATCTGACGATCCAGGATCCATCCGAGCGCCTTGGCCATGGCTTTCGAGGTGCGGCAGTCGACGCCGCAATCCAGCAAGGACTGCAACGTCAGCAGCGTGTCCCACACCGGTGATTCACAGGCTTGAACATGCAAACCACCGTTTTTATAGTAGCTCCAGTGGCTGTCGAGTGCGGCCAGACCCCGGCTGAGCGCCGGAGACGTCAGCGCGTGACCGGCTGCATGCAGCGCCATCAAACTGTAAATCCAGGGCGGCTGAATGCCGCCCCAGGTCCCGTCGGTGTCCTGGTGGCCGATGATCCACGCCAGACAAGCCTCGATGGCATCTCTTCGGCCGGGATGCATGCCTAATTTCTGGTACAGGTGCAGGCCGCGGTCGGCGGCTTTGAAAAAACGCTCCCATGAAAAAACAGGGTCCGCTGTGGGTGGATCGTAGCAAAAGCCGTCGCGACCTCCGGGAAACAGCTCTTCGAGTCGGCAATGCGGCAAGAGGGGCCGCACCCGGCGCAGCGCCGAGAGAACGGCCAGCGGCACCAGCGTGGCTCTGGCCCAGCAGGCGAAGTTATAGATGCTGAAAACGAACCAGCGGGGTAGAAAAATAATTTCAGGCGGGATATTGGGTGTTTTGCGCCAGGGCCATTCGCCGATCAGCGCCAGCCAGTAGCGCGTGAAGACCCTCGTTTTTTTCAGTCCGCCATGCGCCAGGATCCAGCGCCGGGCGCGGTCCAGGGTCGGGGCCTCCGGCGGCAGGCCGGCCGCGCGCAGGGCCGCGTAAGCCTCAACCGTGGCGTTGATGTCGCCGCGTGGGGCGCGATAGTAGACTTCCCAGGATCCGTCCGGGCGTTGTTCGTCCAGAATCCCTTGCATTAGTGCGGGTATTTTCGGGTCCTGCATATTTCCCAGGACATGAAAGGCCAAAATCCATTCGGCCTCGATACAGACATTGGATTCAAGCCAGCCGGCCCAATAGCCATGCGGATGCTGGCGTGCTTCCAGCCAGTCAACACCTGCGACGATGGATGCTTTCAGCGAGTCTTCGGGTGAAATGTCTAGAAAACGAGCGCCTTCCATGAGATGAGCCCTGCTTCAGCCTCACGGCCGGTTTGCCAGCGGCGTGAACTTCCGATATGAAAAACTTGAAAACAGACGGCCGGATGATGCTCGTTCTGTTCCGACCCGACCGGCCGACCGGAGATCGTCAATGAAATCCACTTTGGGGCTGATCGTCGCCATGTCGTCCGAAGCGCGCGCACTGACCGGCCGCAAAGGATGGCAGCCTATCGGGCCGCAGTACTGGCAGCGGTCGTCGCTGGATGACACCCGCGACATAGTCACCGTGCTGGCCGGTACCGGTGGGGAGAATGCCGCTGCGGCCGCCGGCCGGCTCATCCGGCTCGGGGCCACGACCCTGGTCAGCCTGGGACTTTGCGGCGGATTGTCGCCCCACGTGCGGACCGGTGACGTGATCCTGGCCCGGCGCTGCTTGATGTGGGACGGCCGCGCGCTGCAGGGAACCTGGGACATGCCGGTCGATGTGGCCAGACGGGCCGGCCTGCTCCTCTCCGCGGGCGGCCTGCATGCCCACTTTGGAGATCTTCTCACCACCCGTGAGGCGGTGTTGTCTGTACGGCGCAAGGCAGCGTTGCACAAATGCTGCGGAGCATTGGCCGTGGACATGGAAAGCGCCGCGGTGGCCGGGGCGGCTGCGGAAGCGGGCTTAGCCTGCCTCGTCTGTCGCGCCGTGTGTGATCCGGCCGGACAGGCGATACCCTCGGCCTTGGCTGCCGCTTTGGCTTCCAACGGCCGCCTGCAACCGGAAAAAATCGGCCGGGCCTTGTGGCACCACCCTCGTCTGGCGCGAGACCTGGCCAAATTGACATGCCAATCGTATCGGGCGCACACGTTTCTCAGAGCGGCCTGGCGCCTCCTGCTGCGTGGGGGGCTGACGGTTGATCTGACAGTGGGCAGCCGGGACAGGCCGCGAAACTCAAGCGGATGACCCGGCCGCGGCATGCTTGAGCCGTTGAAACCGCAGCAGCGCCAACGGATGCATGACCGCATCCATCACGGCCGTAGGCTCGAAGCCGCAGTGGACCATGCAGGAAGCGCAGTGCGGGTTTCGGCCCGGACCATAGGCCGACCAATCGGTCTGCTCCATCAGCGCCCTGAAACTGGCGGCGTAGCTCTCATTCAACAGGTAGCACGGCCGTTGCCAACCAAAGACGTTGAAGGTCGGGTTGCCCCATGGGGTGCATCCGTATTCGCGCCGGCCGGCCAGGAAATCGAGGTACAGGCCGCTGTGATTGAACCGCCAGCCGCGCTGCCGACCCAGGGTGAAGAGCTGTTCGAACAGTTGCCGGATGGCCCGGCGGTCGGTCATGAACTGATGCTGACCCGAAGCCGCGGCATAATTAAACGCGGGCGCAACGGTCATGCCCTCCACTCCCAGAGAGGTCAGAAAGTCAAAGAACCGGGCGGCGTTTTCGGCCGTTTCGCCGCGAAAGAGGGTTGTATTGGTGGTCACGCGGAAGCCGCGTGCCACCAGCAGACGAACGGCTCGCACGGCCTGTGCGAACACGCCCTTTCGTCCCACCACCTCATCGTGCCGTTGCTCGAGTCCATCCAGATGAATGTTGAAAGTCAAAAAAGGGCTGGGTTCGAATGAGGCGAGGTGTTTTTCGACCAGAATGCCGTTGCTGCACAAATAAACAAACCGTTTGCGGGCCACGAGTGCGGCGACGATGGCATCGATATGAGGGTGCAGCAGCGGCTCGCCTCCTGCCACGGAGACGATCGGGGCGCCGCATTCGACGGCGGCTTCGACGCACGCCGCGGCATCCAGGTATGGTTTGGGCGCCAGCGCCGCCTGGTGGAGCTTGCCGCAACCCCGGCACCTGAGGTTGCAGGCGAAAAGCGGTTCCAGCATCAGCACGAGCGGAAACCGGGCCCGGCCGGCCAGCACCCGCCTGAGGATGTACCATGATACAGATGCGGTTTGTCTGACCGGAATACCCAAGAGTTTTCCCTTTCTCCTTTCAAAATGGTCAAACGCTGTTCGTCGGTCCGCCCTCTTGTGAAAACTTTTCGACCCCCGGCAATCCCGGCCGAGCGCTGGATTGTTTTCAAGAGAGCGCTGTAAGTGCGGGCGGCGTCAATCCTGCGATGACGCCGCCAACGGCAATCCGATGGCGGCCATGCGGAACAACAGCCGCAGCTGCCAATTGCACCGGATGGCCGCCTGCGACGCCAGGATGATCGCCTTGAGCCTGCGCCGGGTAATTTTGACGTCTTCCGCGCTGGCAAAGTGGCCAGCCTTGTGGATATTCTGAAGCGTCGCGACCGCCATGCCGATGGCCCACAAACAGAATTTGCGCATCCCGACCTCGGGTGGCGGTATTCGCAAGGAAAAAGCCAGGGCATTGAGCAGGTGACGATGGGCGATGCCGATCAACTCCGCGATCCCTTTCCCGAACTGTGGGGTAAAGACGCCCTTTTCGAGCCGGTCCAGATCACAGCCCGATTTTACGAAGATGTCGCGCGGGAGCCAGCAGGCGCCGCGGTCATGATCTTCCCACACGTCTTTAATGATATTGGTCATTTGCAGCCCCTGACCGAATGAGGAGGACCGGTTGAACAGGTAATCGCGGTGTCGGGCGGTTTCAGGGGAGTAATTGCAAAACAGGTCGGTCAGCATTTCACCGACCACCCCGGCCACATAGTAGCAGTAGGAGTTAAGATGATTCAGGTCGGGTACGCCGGAGGCATGCCTGATTTTCTGGAAGTGCAGCATGCCTGTCGCCATGATTTTCAGGCAGCGCCGTATGATGTTCTGCTGCTCCGCATCGAAAAGAAAAAAAGTCCGTACCACGGAGGCGGTTTCGCGGACCAGTTCACGCTCGGCGGGCAGTGACGAACAGCACAGTTTCGGGTTCAACCGGGCGGCGAATGCGTCTGCGGGTGTGCTTCCCTCGATAACGGAGATAAATTCCTGGAAGAATGTCTGCTTTTCATTAAGGGATAGGCATTGCTCATCTTCGATGGTATCGATAATCCGGCACAACAGGTAGGCATTCGAAACCCTTTCCCGCAAGCCCGCCGGCAGCTGCGGTATGGTCAGAGCGAAGGAGCGCGACACTTTTTGAAGAAAACTCTGCTGACGATTCAAATCCATTGTCCCTGTCTCGGCACATCCCATATCAGGAGCCTCTCGCGAATTACCTAACGCGTGCCCATCCGTGATCGTGTTTCAGGCACTTCCGAATATCCAATCACCGCGAACCCTCTCCGGCTGCCATTAGCTCAGCAGCGGCCAGGCGACGGTAATCAATCCAACCAGTATAAAATGCGATTCGGCCAGGATTTCCAGGCGAACTCCGGCACATATGGTTCTGATGCGATAGGCCTGCAGCAGGAGGAGAAAAAATACCGGTCCCAGCGTGACCCCGAAAGCAATCGGCCGGACCCAGTGCAGAGCCGCCGCCAACGTCAACATGACAATCAAACCCATCAGCAATCCGTTCAGGAGCCGCAACAACTTCCTTTCTCCCAGGATCAGGGCGATGGTCTTCTTTCCCAAGATACAGTCGCCCTGCATGTCGAGGATATCGTTGAAGGCGGTGCGCGCGAACGCCAGACCGCCAGCCCACAAGAACAAGACCAGATGCACCCCGCCGAGTTTGCGGTTCAGGCTCAGCGACGGCACAAGGACGGCCATAATCGGCCAGGCGATCGCGACCAGAAAGACTTTCGAGGCCGGGATGTCGCTGATGCGGCGGATTCGGCCGCGGGTACACCGGGCCGGCAGAATCTTCAGATTGTATCCCAGCCCCAGCAGCGACATGCCCACGTATACCGTCCAGGCCCACACGCCGATGTACACGGCTACCGCGGTTCCGATAATCATGGAAACCGCCGCCAAACCAGAGAGGGCGGTGCGGTGGTCGCCGTAAAAAGACGCCCGCTCGGGGTCATCGTATGGCCGCGTACTTTGCCCGGTCAAATTGTTAACGGTGTGCATGGACAAGACGTAGAACATCGACAGAAAGAAAAAGGGCAGATTGCCGTTAATGCCTTCCAGTTTCGAACAGGCGTAGGCCAGACATCCCGCGGCCAGCGCCACATACAGGTTGGTCAGTAAAAACATGCGCTGCAGGCGGAGCAGAAGCGGGCGCAGCCCCAATTCGCGCCGCACCGGCAACTGCTGCAGTGCGTGCGAAACTTTTCTGATGACCCAGTTGGGTGTGGAAGCCCCGGCCGTTATGCCTATTTTGCCGGCCGTCGTGAGCTGCTGTCGATCCAGGGGCTGAAGGTCGGCATCCGTTTCGACATGCCAGGTCGGTTTTCCGCTCGCCCGGGCGATTTCGGCCAGACGCCGGGTGTTGCCGCTTGTGCGACCGCCTACCACGACCACCGCATCCACCTGTGCAGTCAGCTGGCGGAGTTCGGTTTGCCGTTTTTCGGTCGAATCACAGATGGTGTCGAACACTTTGTACCCGGGTCGATGAGCGCTCACCCACTGCCGCATCTCTTCTAAGTGCGAGATGTTCTGGGTGCTCTGCGCGACAACAACGGCTCGATCGTAGGGCGGCAGGCCGCGCAGCGCCTGGAGATCTTCGATGACGTGCCCCCGACCGTGTGCATATCCTCGCAGACCGATGACTTCCGGATGGTTGCGATCGCCGAAAATGATCGCCTCGGCGCCTCTCAAGGTGTAGGCATGAATGATATTCTGGATTTTGACCACACGCGGGCAGGTGGCATCCAGCACGTCGAATCCGGCGCGTTGCAGTTGCGCCTTCGTCTCCGGCGGCACCCCGTGGGCGCGAATGACCACGGTTCCGCTGCCGCGCACGGGGATGCTGTCCAGGATGTGAACGCCTTTTTGCTTCAAAAGCGCCAGCACCTGCGCATTGTGGATCAGGGGGCCGAAGGTGAACAGCGGTGCCACGGTTTTTGTTGCCGCCAGGTCAAAGATCATTTCGACGGCGCGTCGCACCCCCATGCAGAAACCGGCGGTTTTGGCGATCTGGATGTTCATTTCTGGCTCCTGCCTGCGATGGTAGTCCGGGCTCCACACCGCGTTAAATACGGTTTGGGGAGTATTTTGATGCTTTTTAGATGGTATTGCCCTGGCGCGGTATATTATCGCCAGGCCTCGCGCGCCCAGCGACTGGGAGGCGTGCGGTCGCTCATGAACCAGCGGACCGCATCGCGCAGCGCTTCTGCAGCCGGGCGCGGGGCGTAGCCCAGCTCGCGACCGGCTTTTTCGTGGGAGAAGAACATCTTCTTGCGTGACAGCATGGTGCCATCCACGGTGGCCAGGGGCTCGCCGGTGTGGCCGAATCGCGCCCGAAATTCAGATGCGAACGCCACGGGCAGAATCAACAGGTGCGGCAGCCGGATGCGCGGCGGGCGCTTTCCGGCCAGCCGGCAGACGATGGTCATGATTTCGAGCAGGGTCATGTCGCTGCCGCCTAGGATGTAGCTTTCACCGATCCTGCCCCTCGTCCAGGCCAGACAATGGCCCTCGGCCACGTCATCGACGTGCACGATGTTCAGGCCGGTATCGACGTAAGCCGGCATCCGGCCCTGCACGGCTTCCAGGATCATGCGTCCGGTGGGGGTTGGTTTGATGTCGCCGGGCCCCACCGGCGTGCTGGGGTGCACGATGACCACCGGCAGGTTCTGCTCCCGCACGAGACGGCGCACCGCCGTTTCGGCGATGAATTTGGAGCGTTTGTAATGGCCCCGCATGGCCGCCACGCTTACGGGCGTCTGTTCGGTTGCAGGCGTGCCGTCGGCCGTCAAACCGAGGGTTCCCACCGAACTGGTGTAAACCATGGAGTCAACGCCGGCATCGGCCGCCGCGCGCAGAATGTTGATGGTTCCCGACACATTGGCGCGGTACATCCGCCGGGGATCCGGCACCCACAGCCGATAGTCCGCCGCCACATGAAACAGGGCCGAACAGCCTGCGGCGGCGCGGTCCAGTGAACGCCGGTCGGTGAGATCGCCGATGATGCACCGGACATCCAGATCCTTCAGGTTGCGCCGGTCGCTGGTGCCACGAACCAGAGCGCGCACTTCGTGGCCGTATCCGAGCAGCCGGCGGACGACCGCAGCGCCGACGAAACCGGTGGCGCCGGAAACGAGTATTGTCATAAGGGGCCCTTGGAGCAGGATTCTATGAGACTTTCTGAAAATGCCTTCCCGCGCACGCAATTTTAACCGCCTTGACCGGCGCCGCCGCGATGCCATCCGCCGGCTGCGCCCGGCGAGAGGGTAGCGGCTGCCGGGATGCCACCTCGAATCGGGAACGCCTGTCCAGCAGGTTCAAGGCGGATTTGACGATCGCAGCGGCATCCAGGCCGTATGCCGCTCGGAGTCGCGCCTGCGGCCCGTGTTCGACAAAGACATCGGAAATACCGATCCGGTTTACGGCGGTTCCCCTGACGCGCGCATCGGCCAGACATTCAACCACCGCACCGCCAAAACCGCCCGCCAATACATTTTCTTCAACCGTCAGCACATACGGAATTCTTTCGGCCAGCTCACAGATCGCCTCTTGGTCCAGTGGTTTCACGAATCGGCTGTTCACGACGGTGGCCTGGATGCCGAGCGCCGCGAGTTTTACGCGGGCCGCCACGGCGGCCGCGACACAACTGCCGACGGCGAAAATCACGAGGTCTTCGCCCCGCGCCAGAATTTCGGCCTTTCCCACGGTCAATCCGCTGATAGTCGCATCGATCCGGACACCGGCGGCCGTGCCGCGCGGGTATCTCACGGCAAAAGGGCCATCGTATTCCAAGGCGGTTTTCAGCATTCTGCGCAACTCGTTTTCATCTTTGGGGGCGGCGACGACCATGTTCGGCAGGCTGCGCAGGTAGCTCAGATCGAACAACCCCTGGTGGGTGGCGCCGTCCTCCCCGACAATTCCTCCCCGGTCGACAGCAAAGGTCACCGGCAGGGATTCCAGGCACACATCGTGGAGGATCTGGTCATAGGCGCGCTGCAGAAATGTCGAGTAGATGGCCACAACCGGCTTGAGCCCCTCCAGCGCCAATCCGGCCGCAAAGGTGACCGCATGCTGTTCGGCAATGCCGACATCGAAGAAGCGGTCGGGGTATAATTTAGAAAACTCCACCAGCCCGGTACCATCGGCCATGGCCGCCGAAATGGCGATGACGCGATCATCTTCAGCGGCCAGATCGACCAGGCTCCGGCCGAAGACTTCCGTGTAGCTTACCGGCCTCTTTTCATCAGCCGGGCAGGCGCCGGTTTTTATATTGAAATGTCCGCAGCCGTGAAAATGCACCGGGTCGGCTTCGGCCGGCGGGTAGTCCTTGCCCTTGATGGTCTTTACATGCAGCAGGGTCGCTTCGTCCAGCGACTTCAAATTGACGAGAATATCGATCAGGTGCTCCAGATTGTGCCCGTCGATGGGGCCGAAATACTCCAGGTTAAACGCCTCGAAGAGCATTCCGGGAGTCACAAACGCCTTGAAGGTGCCCTTGGTCTTTTTGGCCAACTGGTACATGTCGTTGCCGATTTTGGGAAGCGAACTCAGAAAATTGCTGAACTTATCGAAAAACTCCTGACACTTCTTAGCCGAAAAGGTTCGGCTCAAGAAGGATGACAGGGCTCCAACGTTGGGGGATATGGACATGCTGTTATCATTCAGGATGACGATCAGGTCTTTTTGAAGATGTCCGGCCTGGTTCAAGCCTTCGTAGGCCAGGCCGCCCGTCATCGCCCCGTCTCCGATAACCACGACGACTTTGCCGGAATGGCCGGTCAGGCGCCGGCCGCAGATCATGCCCAATCCCGCTGAAATACTCGTGCTGCTGTGACCCGTGGCCAGGGCGTCATGCGGGCTCTCTTCCGGCTTGGGAAAACCGCACAGGCCGCCGAGAGTCCGAAGCGTGTGAAAGGCCTTATATCGTCCGGTGAGCAACTTGTGGGCATACGCCTGATGACCGACATCCCATATAATTTTGTCATGGGGGGAATTGAATACGTAGTGCAGGGCGATCGCCAGTTCCACGGTTCCCAGGCTCGGTGCCAGGTGGCCGCCGTTGCGGGAGACGACCTCGATGATGGTGCTACGAATTTCCGCGGCAAGCCGGGGCAGGTCGCTGCGATCGATGCACTTCACATGATCCGGATGGTCTATTTTGTCCAGGAGATTCATGAATGGTCTTTCCCGGCTCATGCCGCTGATGCTGTTGAAGAGACGATGCCCAGGTGGGACAAAGCCGCGCGTTGCCCCTTGGGGCCGCCGGTGCTCTGCCGAAGTCATTAGAAGCGGCAAAGGAATAAAAATGAATGGGGTTGATCCATTATATTGGGGCGTGGATGGCTGTATACGCGGATGGGGTGTTCGCCCCATTGTGGAGTTTTTTTGTAAAGTGTAGCTTGTACTTAACGGTTGCTCCTTGGCATGATCCTTATCGGGAGAGTACTATCCGGCATGGCGTCGCCGTCGATCCATAAAAAGCCACCCACCACCGTCTCCATTCGGCTTCGGTCGGCTTTCCTGCTCGCCCTGCTGGCGGGCGGAGTCGCCGGCGCTTATTTCACGCCGCTGAGGGATTTATTTACCGAAGAGGTGGTAGTGGGTTTTATATCACGCGTCCGTGTCATCTGGTGGGCGCCGCTGATCCTCATCGGCCTGTATGCGGCCCTTGCCCTGTTCGCCCTGCCGACCGGACCGCTGCTGATGGGCGGTGCGATCTTCGGCGCCGCATACGGATCGCTGGTCAATCTGGTCGGATTGCTCGCCGGCGCGGCCATCGGCTTTTTTGTCGCCCGGTACCTCGGCCGCGATATGGTCCGCCTGCTGGCCGGCGAACGCCTCCGCAAGGCCGAAACTTTTTTGGCGCGTCACGGGTTTTGGCCGTTGGTGCAGACCCGTTTCATGCCGCTGCCGTTTGCGGTCGTGAATTTCGGTTCCGGCCTGGCGGGTGTGGCCGCCGGGCGTTTTTTTACGGCTACGATGGTGGGCCTGATTCCCTCCACGGTGATTCATACCTACTTCATTGCCGAATTGTTTGTCGCGGACGGCGACGCGCGCGCCGTCCTGATGGGCTGCTATGCGGGAGCTTTCATCATCTGCAATACTGTTCTGAGTTTGCTGTGGGTTCGCAAATGGCATTATCGAAGAGGCACAAGCGCTTCAACGCTCCGGCGACCGTAATGCGCGCCGCGATACGCGGCATCGATGCGCTGCTGCGGCGCTGCGAGGGCATTTTTGACTACAACAGCAGCGGCGACTGCATTTTCCGCGCGAGTATGTGCCGGATTGGTGCACCATCCTTTTTACCTCCGACGCTGGCAGCGGGCGGCAAAAAAATGCTCGAGCTTCACTTCCACGGCGACCGCATGCCGTCGATGCCCCCCGGGGGGCCGGACCTGGCTTATGCCAAGAAACTGACCCGCATGGCCGCGAATTCTTTTCGATTGCTGGCGGAGTATCTGCTGCAAGATCCGCGTGCCGCCGATGTCGGGGCCGTCGGCGGCATCACCAATCTCTTTTTTTCCGGCAATATCGCCGCCGGAAAAAAAATCTTCAACCGCCTGGGCCTTCACATCGAGAGGCACCGATCGCGCGCCGGTGTCGTCCGCCGCTTTTTCATCGATCTGTATGCCTGGATGCTGATGTGGACGTATAATCCGCAAATACTGCGCGCCCGCAGACCGCTCGAGATCGAGTGGTATGCCTTCTGGATCAGCCGCAGTGAGCTGGCCCAACGGTATGCGACCGCAAAGGTCCGCTGCCGGCCAAATCCCGGTGAGTCGGGTACGAAACGATCTGGACAGTCGATGGCCGCCTCAGAGCGTTCGTGAAAAATAACCGGAACGTGCCATGCTGTTTGCACTTCGCAATTTTGCCAGTTTCAGTTTCCGCTGGCTCTCTGCTCCCGGCTGGACGGCGCGTCGAATGGCCGTCGTTATGGCATTTTACCTCGTTTTCCCCTTGCTCGAGCTGATGGTATGGTCCGGTTTTCTTCTCGATTTCATATGCTACCGCGGATATCGCCGGCAACGTGTTTCCGCGCCGGTTTTTATCATCGGAAATCCCAGGAGCGGCACCACGCTGCTTCATCGTCTCATCTCCCTGGATGCCGAACATTTCACGACCATGCAGATGTGGGAAATCCTCTTTGCGCCTTCCGTCAGTCAGCGAAGGATCGTTATGGCCCTGGCATCGATGACCCGCAAGAGCCAAGGGGTTCTCGGGCGGAAACTGGCGCAGATGGAACAGCGCTGGAGCCGGGCAGGCGGTATGCACGACATTTCATTCACGCAGCCCGAAGAAGACGATTACCTGATGCTGCACATATGGTCGGCTTTAACTATCGGACTTTCTGCCGGGCTGATCCCGGAGGCGCTGCCCTACACGTACTTCGACAGCGCGATTCCGGCTGCAGTTCGGAAACGGGTCATGTATTTTTACAAGGCTTGCATCAAACGCCACCTTTACGCGCACGCGCTTTACCGCGGCGGCAAAACGCAAACCTACCTGGCCAAGAATCCGGCTTTGTGCCCAAAGCTGAACTCGGTCATGGAGGTATTTCCGGACGCCAAATTCATCTACCTCGTCCGAAGCCCGTTCGAGATGATTCCATCCTATGTCAGCATGATGAGGCATTCATGGCGTGTGATCGGAATACCCGATCAGGAAGAGGAATTGCGCACATATATCATCGAAATGGCGCGGCATTGGTACAGCTATCCCCTCGAACGGCTGAATGCCTCTCAAACAGACCATGTGGTGATCCACTATGACGATCTGACGAGCGATCCCGAGGCCACCGTTCACCGCATCTACGAAAAGCTGCACCTGCGGATGGGGGCCGCCTTCGGATCGGAGCTTCGGAAGGAAAGCGCTAAAGCCCGCCGGTATGAAAGCCGGCACGGATATGATCTTGACGGAACCGGCCTGAGCCCTAAGCGTTTGGCAACAGAATTCAAGACAGTATTCGACGCGTTCGGCTTCGAGACCAAGCGACCGACGGTGTCGCAGGCGGAACCGTTCTGCCGGCGGTGACGAAGCCGGAATTCACCTGGTTGAAACAGTTCGTCGCCGGTGGCCTGACCATACGACCCCTTTCTTCTGAGGAAATGGAACATGCCGCATCGGGTCCTCGCAGCCTTTTTGACGGGAATGATCATAGCCGGTTGTGCGGCGGTCGACATGCCGCCGGTGGACTTGTCCGATCCGCAGTGGCGGGTTCATCGCGGACAAGCGCTCTGGAAACCGCCGTCCCATCGGCTGCAAATAACAGGAGACCTGGTTGTCGCCGAAAACAGCCGGGGCGATGTGTGGGTCAGTCTGACGAAGTCGCTCCTTCCCATATTCACGGCACGCACCTGGCGCGGCACCTGGTCCATAAATTTCGTCCAACGCGGCGAAACTCATCGGGGCCGCGGAAAGCCCCCCGTTCAGCGGTTTATCTGGTTCTACCTTCCCAAAATTTTCGATGGCGCGTCTCCTCCATCGCCTTGGCGGGTGACGAAACGAGCAGACGAGATGGTCCTCGAAAATGATCGGACCGGCGAAAAAATCAACGCAGTGTTCGACTTATGAGACGATTCAGGATCTGGCTCTTAATAGTCATCGGGCTGCTGATAGCGGTTGGGTTATACCGGCTGCGCATCGAGGTCGACATCTTTGATTTGCTTCCAGGTGATTCCCTCATGGCCCAGGGCCTTCGGCTTTATCAAAGCAGTTTCGGCGCTTCGCGGGAGCTGATCATTTCCGTACGTGCACCCGATAGCGATACGACCACGAAGGCCGCGCGCTCACTGGCCGCCACCATTGAAAAAAGTTTTCTGAGCCCGCGGGTAATCTGGCAGAATCCGCTGACGGGACGTCCGGAGGATCTCGCTGAACTCCTGGCCTACTACTGGTTCAATCAACCGCCGGAACGCTTCAGGGAACTGGCCGGCGATCTCGAGGGCGCACGGCTGACGCAGCGGTTGGAAGACACCAAAGCGCAGATGGCGACTTCCTACGAGCCGGAAAAAATTGCGCGTCTCAGCTACGACCCTTTGGCGCTGTCGCATTTGCCATTTGATACGGCGGCGTCCGTTTTGAATTCGAAGGGAAATCCGTTTGCGTCCCGGACCGGCGAGTTCCGGATCCTGCTCGTCGAACCGCCTTTCGAAGACGCCGGCTTCTGGACCTACCGGCGATGGACGAAACAGGTGCAGCAGGCGGTGGACAAATGGATGGATCACGATCCGGAATTTAATTCCGTGACCGTGCGTGTCACCGGCACACCGGCGTTTATAGCCCAAACCGGCTCGGGCCTGCTGGCGGACATGGAAACCTCGGCCATCGGAACGCTTCTCATGGTGGCGGCCCTGTTCTGGCTGGTGCACCGGCAGTGGCGCCCGCTGATTTGGCTGGCGGCCCTGTTGGTGCTTATTCTGGTACTGACTATCGGGTTGTGGGGGCTTTTCATCGGCAAACTGCATGCCGTGAGTCTCGGTTTTGGTGCTATTTTGCTGGGATTGGCAGCCGATTACGGCTTGATTCTCTACCAGGAATATCTGGCGGATTCCGGCCGGTCCATTCGCGCGCTGCAGGCTGCCGTGGCGCCAAGCATTATATGGGCCGCCGGCACCACATCGGCGGCTTTTCTGATCATCGGCCGCAGCAGCCTTCCGGGAATGAGGCAACTCGGCCTGCTGGTCGGCGGTGGAATTTTACTGGCTGCCGGTATTATGATGCTGCTTTTCCTGCAGCCGCTGGCGGCAAAAACCAGCGCGGTGAAGAAAGAAAAACCGTCCGGAGTTCACAAGGTTCCCGCATGGCTTATGGGCCCCCCGATCGTCTGGGCAATTACCGTTGTGGCGCTGGGGATTTCCGTTTTCGTCCTGTACCGGAGTTTTCCGGCGGCCGACTACAGCACCCGCAATCTGGGTCCCAGGCAAAACACGGCCAGAGAAGCATTAGAGGAGGTGCAGCGCCATATCGGCGGATATCATGAAGGCCTGTGGCTCATCGCCACCGGATCGGACCTGGGTGAAGTGGGCAACCGGCTCCGGCAAACGGCTCTTGTTCTGGATGAGGCGGTGGCACAGGACCTCGTGAAAAACTATTTTCTACCCGTTACCCTATGGCCGCATCCGGAATTTCAAACGGAAAATCGTGAAGTTGCTGCCCGGCTTGCTGCCGATTTCCCCCGGATCCGCCAAGCGGTGCTGGACGCCGGGTTTACGGAGGCCTCCTTGAAATTGAGCCAAATGGTGATATCCGACTGGCGGCGATTTGTGGAGCAGCAAGGGGTGGTCGTCCCGGCGCAGCCGGGCGCGCGCTGGGTATTTCACCAGTTCACCGGTGAAGCTTCCGGCAAACGACTGGCTCTGGGACGCGTCAATCCGGCCGAAGCGGCCTCTAAATTGCAGTTGCTGGCCCTGGCGCGAAAAATTGAGTCCGAAACCGGCAGTCTGCTTTTCGGCTGGTCTCTTTTGAGCGAGTCCCTGATGGGATTGATGCAGCGTGATTCCCTGCGGGTCTTGCTTCCCATCGGGATCGTGGTGCTGATTCTGCTGTGTGTCGCTTTTCAAAAGCCGGGGGAAATTTTATTGAGCATTGCCACGATCGGGTTCAGCGTCGTATGCCTGTTGACAGTCATGGTGGAACTCGGATGGTCCTGGAATCTGATGAACCTGATGGCGCTGCCCCTGCTGTTCGGGGCCGGGGTCGACTACAGCATCCACATCCAGTTCGCGTTGCGGCGTTTCGGAGGTGAATTGACCGCCGTGCGCCAAACGGTCGGAAACGCCATTTTGTTGTGCGGGGCCTCGACCGCTTGTGCCTTCGGCTCCCTGGCCTTTGCAAGCAACACCGGTGTGGCCTCTTTAGGAAGAGTCTGTGCGGTCGGTATACTCATCATCTGCCTGAGTTCGGTTTTTCTGCTGCCGATATGGTGGAAAAATCTGTTGGGACGCAGAGCGTAGGCTATGCCCATCCGCGATCTTTTCAGATAAGGATTTCGGCTGAGAAGGCCCAAAAAAATCGCGGATGGGCACCAGGTCATTGAAGTTGAAGGAGGCATCATGAGCGCTGTGACAATTGGCGGTAAATGGAAGCAAATGAGATTTCTTCTGTTTTTTGTTTTCGGATGGCAGCTGCTGCTGGCGCAGCCCTTGGCCGCAGACGATGCCGCCGAATCCAAAAAGGTTCTCGACCAGTGGCTGCAGCGACAAGCGGCGATACACTCCTGGTCGGCCGACGTCGTGCAGATCCGGCAGCTCAAGACGCTTTCCCGACCCTTGGAAACCGGCGGTCACGTCTGGTTCGAGCAGCCGAACCGGTTTCGCTGGCAACTGGGCGACCCGCCGCGGACCATCGCCGTCAGAACCGAAGATTCTTTGATGATCGCCTATCCGCGCTTAAAACGGGTGGAGCGCTATCCGCTGACCGGAGAGTTGGACCCGGCTTGGCGTTACGTGATGGCGCTGCTGGATGTCGGCTTTCCGAGCGAGCCGCAAACGTTTTATGCCACCTACGATTGGATCGGTGCCGAGCGCAGCGGCGACACATGGAAATTCGATCTGCGTCCCGCCGCCAAGGCAGCACTGCGGTTGATAGACGGCGTTCGCCTGGAGGTCTCCGCCTCGCAATTGACCCTGGAGGCAACCCAAATTTCTTTTCCGGATGGATCGATCATGCGCAATGAATTTCGAAACCTCCAGCTGAATGTCGCGCTGAAGGCGGGCCTTTTCGAGTTTGAAATTCCAGAAGGCTACCAGGTCGTGAACCCGCTTACAGGGGCGGCAGAAAGCCGCTAGCCGGTGATCCATCCACACACGGTCCTGTTTTTCGCCGGGCCCGCCGCGGGATATCCGCGATTTCGCGGCCCTGCCAACCTCTTTGTCTTAAAGCCTGTATTTGCATGCACGCCGGCGGCGATACCCGGCATCACTTCCGGAAGCGCCGTCCGCGTTCACTGAATGTAGTCAGAACGACATGTTCCCGCTGCAAGGTTTTTCTGACCGTCTCGCTGATCAAGGCGCTGTATTCGGCATGCCGGACCTTTGACTGCGCCGAACCGGCCGCATCGGAGGGCTTGGCCGGGTGGCAGAAAATCTCTGAAAGGCCCGGCGTCAACCGTGGAATCAGCCGCAGCCAGTTTTGCTCGCTCAATCCGCCGGCTTCGCAGAGTCCATAGATGGCCCGGTTGTGCGCCACACCGGCTCGCCGCAGCCGCTTTCTCAACAAAACTGCCCAGGGCAGCATGACGGCGTGCAGGGGAAGATGCTTCCATCTGAGCAGGTCTGGTTGCGGAAGTGGCAGCCGGACGGCCGGAATGCCATACTTGCAGGCCAGCGCAACGACGATGTCGGCTATGACGGGATGCAGGTGCAGATGATGGTGGCTGTTGAGATGGTCCGGGATCAGGCCGGTCTCGATAAATGCTTCTATCTGGGCTTCACATTCACGGGTCAATTGGCGCTTTGTTTCCGGGGACGGAAAATAGGCCAGACCCGCAATTTCCGGTCGATATGGAAATCGCCGGGACGAATCAACCAGACGTGGGATCTTCGCGCGTTCCAGCACTGAAACCCCATCCACCAGCACCAGGTGCAGCCCCACGCGCAGATGCGAGCGCTTTTTCGCCAATCGTACGGCTTCGTCTGCAAAGCGCGCCGTTATCATCAAGCTGGCGCAGGTCAGCACCCCTTTGCAGTGCGCCTCGACGACCGCCTGGTTTACCTCCGGACTTTCACCGAAATCATCGGCGGTCACGATGGCGAATTTCAACGCAGCGCCTCCAGTTTGCCTTTAATGAGTGAAAATGACTTGCCTCTCCAGGTGATTTTGCGTTTGAACAAGGCGGCCGACCAGACGAAAATACTTAATATGTCGCGGACCGGCAGCAGCCAGATGTGGCGCCTTCCATCCGGGTCGCGTAGCAGCCAGGCATTTATCAATCCGCTTGAGATTCTAACGGCGACAGTCAGTGAAACGATGGCCCAGGCATGGGGACCGTCAAGCGCGGCATACAGAAATGACAAGGGTATGCCCCGCAGCAGCAGGGTGAAACAATACCCCCAGGCGGTGGCCGAGCGGGTTTTCTGGTCCCACCCCACCTGGTGCTGCCACCAGTCGGCACAGGTGTGCACCTCGAGGGTCATGTGCACTGCATGCGGGATCAATCGGAGGCGATAGCCATTGGCGGCGGCTCTGCGGGCGAGTTCATAATCCTCGACGAAGCAGTCGCTCAAGGATCGCATTCCGCCGATAGACCCGAGGACTTCGCGCCGGACGGCCATCGAGGCTCCAGGACACACTACCGCCGTGCCGGTCATATAGGCCAGAACCATCGCCGGGACGAAATCGGTGTTGTAGGTCAGCAGCTCCAGAATTTCGAAAAAGTTACCCGGCGCCCGGGCCAGGTAGAGGGTGCAGACAACGCCGGTGCCGGAGTCGGCCAGCGGTGCCGTGAGGCGCTGCAGATAATCGGCCGTCAGACACATGTCGCTGTCCGATACGACAATGATTTGACCGTGGGCGCGCGCAAGGCCATTGTACAGATTGTTGACCTTGCCGTTCGACCCGCTCTGGTGTTCATCGACGATGATTCGGATGCCGCTCCGGCGGCAATCGTCCACGACCCTGGCGATGATCGGCAGAGCCGGATCGCTGCTGTCATTGAACGCGAAAATGGTTTCGTATTTGCCGTAATCCTGAAGACAGGCCGAAATCGAATTGGCATACAGGTTTTTTTCCACACCGCAAATAGGCTTGATGATGCTGACCGAAGGCGCACCTGCACCTTCGTCCACGGCCACCGGACGCGTTTTCGGGACACGGCAAAAGCGTATCAGGCAAACTGCGGTCGCTGCCCAGAAGACCATCGAGAAGGCGATGGGAAACAGAAGTATGAGGTAATATGAATGATTCAACGGTTATGACATTCAAGTGGACACTTATTGGACACGTAAGAGTGCCTGAAAAAGATCGCGGATGGCCACTAACGACTGTCGGATTTCGGGTTCGATGCCGTTCGGCACAAATCCTCTTGAAGCCTATGCGAGAACTCCTCCATGGTTGAACTCATGGCCCGCGCGAAGTTGTCGGCGTTGTCCTCCTGGTATGATCGGCTGGTGACCTCGTAATTTTGGCGCAGAATCACTTTACGCTTTCCGATCGTTTGCACCAGGCTCATTTCGGCGTGCAGCCGGGCTCTGTTTGCCCCATCGGTGGTTTCCCAGGCGAAGGTAAACACGTGTCCGGTCAACTCCAGCGGCGGGGCGGCGGGGCTGTTGCCGTCCACCGTTTCGGAAAAGAGCTTGCCGGCGCTCAAATCTCTCAAAAGGCTGTTGGCAATCAGGGATCCGGGTGGGCTGACCCACTGGTAGGCACTTGAATAACTCACCTTTTGATTCTTTCCGACAACCACCATGTTCTGCTGATTGTAAGGCTCGGAAGTTCCCAGTTCCCAGATCCTGACCCCTTTGGCGAAACTTTGCGGGCACTCGACCGTCACGGGCTCATACGTCAGCTGATAGCGCACGGGCGCCGGAGTGGATTTCATCAGCAGGGAAGAACAGCCCTGAAACGAAAAGACCGTCAGGATGAATAGGACGAGAAGTCGGACAAGCATAGTCACCTCCCGAAGGGTTCGCTGCCGCCGGGTTGTTTGAAGATGCGGCCGGGTTCTTCTCTCAGAGACTGCGCAAGCGCCTCGAGTTCCGAGAGAACCTGATTGATTTGGCGGGCGCTCTGCTGGAAAACAGAGAGGGTCTGCTCCATCTGAGTGCTCATCGAGCCGACAGCCTGTTCGGTCACTTTGGCCGATTTCTCCATCCGCTGCGCAACGGTAGCCAAGCTGTTGGGCGGCAAGGCCTCGATCTGCTGGTTGATGGAAACGCCGGCGGCGCGGATACTGGAGGATGCCGTCGCCAGGTTCTCAATGACCTTGTTGATGTCACCGACATTGCCGGGGCGGCCGATATCGCCCAAAATGGTGTTCAGTGAGGCGGAAGCGGATTTCAGATTGCTCAGGGTCTCATCGATGTCCTTGTTCGAAAGGATCTTGTTGGCCTTGGTCCCGACATCGGTCCAGGCCGACAGAGCGCCGCCCTGCGAACTGGAGTCATTGAACTTTTTAAAGATATCTTCCAGCGCGCTTTCGATGCGGGCGATCGTGCCCTTGGCTGACGGAAGCACGGGATATTTTGTCGGAAAATCGATTTTGGGGGTGACCTCCTTCAGGTTTTCAGGCGCTGGGACGAGCGCAAGGTAATTGCCGCCGGTCAATCCGCCCATTTTTATTTCGACCGCCTGGTTTTTCCCGACGTCGTAGCCGCGCTCGATCTCCACCAGGACCTGCACCAATTGTCCGTTTTTCATCAGTGAGATCGAGGTCACCCGTCCGATCTTGATGCCCAGATGCTCCACGCCCGTTCCCGACTTCAGGCCCCGGACCGAGTAGTCGAAAAAGGTGACATAGGTTTTTGTCTTTTGAAACAGGTGGGTCGCCCCGATCCACACCAGCGCTCCCAGTATGACCGTCAGCCCGGAAAGTGCGAAAAGCCCCAGTTTGAAAGGACTCACTTTTTTCTTCATTTTTCTTGCCGCCTTCCGTGATCGTGTTTTATCCGGCGCTTGAAAAAGGATTGGACCCTTTCATCGGTGTTGTGATGGGCCAGCTCGTCCACCGTGCCGGATGCGATAATGCCTTTTTCCTCACTGCCCAGCAGAATACAGCGCCCCGACAGATTATCGATGCTCGTTATTTCATGGGTCACGATCACCATGGTCATGCCGAGGGTCTCGTTTAGTTCCAGCAGGAGTTGATCGATCTCGAGCGCCGTGGCCGGATCCAGTCCGGAAGAAGGCTCATCGCAAAAAAGAATCTGGGGATCGAGCGCCATGGAGCGGGCCAGTCCGGCTCTTTTTTTCATTCCGCCGCTCAGTTCGGCCGGCTCAAGCCGTCCCTTGTCTCCCAGCTTGACCAAGTCCAGTTTCAGCTGCACCACCCGCCGGATGATTTCGGCGGGCAGGTTGGTGGAATCCTTGAGGGGCAGCGCCACATTGTCGGCTACCGACATCGATCCGATCAGGGCCCCGCTCTGGAAAAGCACGCCGATGTGCCGCCGGGCCTGCGCCAGGCGTTCGGGATCCGATGCCGAGATTTCTTCACCGGCGAGAAAAATCCGGCCCTTGATCGGCGGCAGCAAACCCGTCAGGGTTTTGAGAAGGGTTGATTTGCCGCACCCACTGGGACCCAGAATGCCGAAAATTTCGCCCTTTTTAATGTTCAGGTCGATCTCTGCGAGCACCGGCTCTCCGCGGTAGCCGATCGCGAGACCCTCGGTGCAAATGATGTCGCCATTGTCGGGCATGATTTTGTTCCGTTGTGTCCCAACGCCGGTACGAGTCGCTGTTTTTGCCACGGCGTCTTCCGACCGGCAGGCTACAAGCCGAAGACAAGGAAAATGTAGCTGTATATCGTATCGATCAAGATGACCGCGAATATGCCCTTCACCACCGCCTCGGTCGTCTGCAGGCCCACGCTGCCGGATTCCGTTCCGGTCCTGAAGCCGCTCGCACACCCGATAAACCCGGTGACAGCGCCAGAAGTGAACGCTTTCACTAACCCGGTTAACAAATCCGAGGCTTTAAGAACGCCGCGGGCCTCGTTCAGGAAGGCCAGAACCGGAACTCCCAGATGGATCTTGGCGGCCGCGAGACCGCCGATAATTCCGACCGCATCGGCGATCATCGTCAGGACCGGTTCGGCCAGGGCCAGGGCGACGACCCGCGGAAGCACGATGAGCGGTATGACATCCAGGTTCATGACCGTCATGGCATCGAGTTCCTGATTGACCTTCATCGTGCCTATTTCCGCCGCGAAAGCCGAGCCGGAGCGGCCGGCGAGGGCCACCGCCACCACCAGAGGGGCCATTTCCCGCGTAACCGCCAGCACGACCATGTTGGCGACCAGAATGTTGGCGCCGATATTCTTGGCACTGGCACTGCTCTGAAAGACCATCAAAGCTCCCAGAAGAAGGCTTAGCGCGGCGATCAGGGGCACCGCCCCCACCCCGGTCACCTGCAGCTGGTATAGATATTCGTGAAAACGAATTCTGCCGGGACGGCGGATGAGCCCGAGCGAGGAGAGCAGGAGTTGTCCGAAGAGGTCGATGGTGTCCCGCACCTCTCCGAAATAGATCTGTATTTTCTGGCCCAGCGCGGTTATGAATCCTGGTGGAAGGGGCCGTTCATCATCCGGAGCCTGACCGTTCGAATTCTCCCTGGTGTAGTGTAAAAATTCCTTGATATTTTCAGGAGCATTGCTTTCCTCACACGTTAGCCCCTTTTCCTGGCAGAGGTCCTGGACACTGTCGAGATAGGCCACGCCGGAGGTGTCGATGCCGCTGACATCACCCAAGTTAACTGTCAGAGCCGTGCCGCGGGCTTCATTTATCTTCCGCTTCGATTCCTGCCACAGGCGAGCTGCCGATGAATGGTCCAGGCGACCGCGGGGATGAAGCGTCAA
Source organism: uncultured delta proteobacterium (assembly GCA_963728055.1). Lineage (GTDB taxonomy): Bacteria > Desulfobacterota > Desulfobacteria > Desulfobacterales > SG8-13 > JARFQH01. The sequence goes on from CAVSIM010000012.1 coordinate 267,725, forward strand.
TCCACCGTTTTGCTTTTCGATATCGATGCGCGCTTCGCCCATTGATTCGCTCATTGATCGGTGCCTTTGCGGTGGGAGGAGTAAGGTCGATCCCGCTGCGAGTTGAGGGGTCGCAACGCGGCAAGGAAGCTGATGTCACTATACAACCGATGATCGGTCAAAGAATAGGGTCTGCACTGTATTGTAAGAAGCGATGAACCGTATTGGTCGGTGGGATCGTCATCGGATGAGCCGCCTTGAATCATGTCGCGTCGTCATCACCGAGAATTCCTTGAATGTAGATTCTTTTTACCAGAACCAGCATGACGGCCGTCGCGGGCGTTGCCACGATCAGGCCGGGGATGCCCAGCAGCACGCTCATCGCGGCGATGGCCGAAAGGGTGACGATGGGCGGAAGGTAGACCGTTCGTTCCTGAACCAGGGGGGAGAGGATGTAGCCTTCCAGGATGTGAATGAGAAGGTAGAGCAGAACCACGTAAACGGCGTGCCTGACATCGACGAGCAGGCCCATCAATATCGCCGGGATCGACGAGACGATCGGTCCGAAATAGGGGATGAAGGTCAGCAAACCGGCCAGGATGCCCAGCGTCAGGGCCAGCGGAATGTTAAGAAGCCAGAGCCCCATGCCGCTCAGGATGCCGACCACCACCATCATCATGGAGATTCCGAGCAACCACCACTTGAGGGTGTCGCCGAGAGTTTCGATCAGGGCCGATGCCTCCCGGCGCAGGCCGATTGGAACGAGTCTGATGATCCCGTTAATGTAAAAATCCGGCGTAAAGGCCAGGTAAAGGCTGACGAAAAAGACGATGACCGTATCGGCCAGCGCCCCGAACGTGAAGGAAAATATGTCACCGACTTTCGCTACGATGCCGTCCATTCCGCCCAGAGTCTCGCGCGGCTTTTCCGCCGCCGGCAGGCCGATATCGTTTTCAACGAAGGTTTCGACGCGGTGGACGGCCTGGGGAAGTTCATCGATCAGTCGGTTCACCTGAACATGGATGCGGGGAAGCAACATCCAGGCGGCCGTGCCCGCCAATGCCGCAAAGAACAGAATCGTCAGCGTCAGGCCGATTCGGGCCGGCAAGTGGGACCAAAGAGCCACCCGGTTGCTGATCTCCCTCAAGAAGACGGCGATCAGAACGCCGATGAAAATAAGTACGATGACCCGGATCGTGAACCAGGTCGCGATCAGCAGAAGGATGATGGAAAAAATGATGCCGGCGGCAATAAGCACCCGCCGCGCATACGACGGATTCGACGGCATCGGCCCGCTTGGAGACGGACTGCATGGCGATTCGGTGCGCAGGGCCATTCACAACCTGTCCTTGACAGAATGTTAGCCGTAAACCGCTCCAGCGGCCCGCCGAGCGGCGGTAAACTCTGTTTCTGCCGAATTTTATTTCAGTTACGAGAAATTCGAAATAAGGGGGATTGCGTACTTTTCATTAGAAACTTACTTATCCGTACAGATCTTCCCGAAGAAGGTAACCGGGGGGGGGTGACATGGCCGATATCCGCATCGGGATCTCCGGGTGGAGCTATGCCAAATGGCGCAACAGCTTCTATCCGGACGACCTGCCAAAGAAAAAGGACCTGGAGTACGCCAGCCGGCAGTTCACTTCGATCGAGGTCAACGGGTCTTTTTACTCTCTTTTCAGTCCCGGGACCTGGCGCCGGTACTACGAGGAGACACCACCCGGGTTCCTGTTCGCAGTCAAGGGCAGCCGGTTCATCACCCACATCAAGCAGCTCAGGGACATCCGCGGCCCGCTGGCGAACTTCCTCGCTTCCGGCATCCTGGAGCTGAAAGAAAAACTGGGGCCCATTTTGTGGCAGTTTCCGGCCCGGCACCTCGCTCCCGAACGCTTCGGTGATTTCCTGGACCTGCTGCCGAAAAACACCGCCGCGGCCTCGCGTCTGGCGCACGACCACGACCAGCGGGTCAGCGGGCGGGCGTCGCTGAGCATCGACCGCAACCGGCGCCTGCGGCATGCCCTGGAAATTCGCGACCCGAATGCCTTGACCCCGGCTTTCGTGCGCCTGCTGCGCCGCCATGGGGTGGCGCTGGTCTTCTCCGACAGCGGCAAGTGGCCCTATTTCGAAGAGATCACGGCCGGATTCGTGTTTCTTCGCCTGCACGGGTCACCGCAAACGTATGCCAGCCGTTACTCGGATGCGGATCTCGACCGCTGGGCCGGCAAGATCCGGCTTTGGACCTCCGGGCAGGAGCCTGCGGAGGCCGCAAGAATCACCGACCGCATTCCGCCGCGACGGAAAACACGGGACGCCTACGTCTACTTCGACAACGATGCCGAGGGCCACGCTCCGCGCGACGCCCTGCGGTTGATGGAGCGGCTGTCGGTGACGAGCGGCGACCGCGATTGACAGGCGAAAATAAGCAACCCGACCGCCCATGCTCTCTTTTTCCCGTTCACCGCCAAAGCCCAACCAACCGGGTAAAAACGACCCGCCAACTGGGTCAGAAACACCTGGCTGAGTAAAAAGGATACGCTCTGACCCTTGTCATATCCCTGTTGCGGCCCTATTATAGTCCTTCATTTCTACTGTCCACCCCCTAACTCGACGCAATTCCCGTCTTGCAGGACGGCCTTGCTCAAGCAAAAAAAATTCACTTTTATGCTGGCACCGGAATTGCTAGTGGGCGCTTCATGCAGGCAGCAGCGAAAATCAGCCGGCTGTGGACCGGGGTTCCGGGCTTCATTTACCTGGGGATCGCCGTCATCCTGATGCCGATCTTTACGATCCTGACGATCGAGAACATCCACCGGCAGCAGGAAAACACCGTGCGGCTGCTCACCGAGGAAGGCGCCGCGCTGATCCGCTCCTTCGAAGCCGGGGCCCGCACCGGCATGCGCGGGCGGATGATGGGCGAATTCAAGCTCCAGCACCTGCTCACCGAGACGGCCCGACAGCCCGATATCATTTACTTGATGGTGACCGACGGACGCGGAATCATCATCGCCCACAGCGACCTCGACCAGATCGGCAGGGTGTACGAGCCCAAACCGGATTTCGAAGAAATCGGACGGATTCCGGACGTGCAGTGGCGGCGCGTCCGGATGACGGACGGCCGCGAGGTTTTCGAGGTGTACCGGCGGTTCGATCCCATCGAACCGAGCTGGCATCGGCCGGAAATGCACATGGGCCAATACCGGCGCCCGCCGCCGCGCCGCCGCCGGAAGAGGAGGCAACGCTTCCACGGCAGTTCATCTTCGTGGGCCTCGACAACGCATCGATTCTCAGCGCTCAGCGCGCCGACACCTGGCACACGATCGTGATGGCCGCCATTTTGCTCCTGGTGTGCCTGTCGGGCATCCTGCTGCTCTTCATGGCCCAGGGCTACCGCACCACGCGTGCGTCGCTGGCCAGAATCAAGGCCTTTTCGGACAACGTGGTGGAGAACATGCCGATCGGCCTGATCGCGCTCGACGATCGCCGTCGCATCGCGGCCGTCAATCAGGCGGCGCAGTCACTGCTCGGTCTTGCCGCCGGTGCGGTCGTCGGAAACGACGCCGCGCAGGTCCTGCCGGCCCAAATCACCCGCGACATCGAGCACCTGGTATCGGCCCGGATCGGGGTCGAAAAAGAAATCGACTGCCGGCTCGGCGACGGTCGGCGACTGCCGCTGGCGGTCAGTGCCAGCGTTCTTCGCGACGCCGAAGACCATCACCTCGGGGTGGTGGTGCTGCTCAAGGACCTGCGGGAAGTCCACGCCCTGCGCCGGGAAATCCTGCGCAACCAGCGCCTGGCCTCCGTCGGCCGGCTGGCGGCCGGGGTGGCGCATGAGGTGCGCAATCCGCTGAGTTCCATCAAGGGCTTCGCCACCTATTTCAAGGAGCGCTACCGCGAAAAGCCCGAAGACCAGCAGGTCGCCGGCATCATGATCCAGGAGGTCGACCGGTTGAACCGGGTCATCGGCCAACTGCTCGACTTCGCGCGGCCGATCACAATTGTCGCCCGACCGGCAGCGCTAACGCAGCTGCTGGCCGACTCCCTCAAACTTGTCGAAGCGCGGGCGAAGGAAGAGGCGATCCAAATCGAAACGCGTGTCGCGCCGGAACTCGGCCCGGTTTTTCTAGATGCGGACCGCCTCAAACAGGTCCTGCTGAACCTCTATCTCAATTCCATCGATGCCATGGACACCGGCGGACGCCTTCTGGTGAGCGTCGCCGCAGAGGATCGCAACCGCTGGATCGTTTTCCGGGTGACCGACACCGGCCACGGCATTCCCGCCGAGCATCAGGCGCAGATCTTCGATCCCTATTTTACGACCAAGCCGAGCGGCACCGGCCTCGGCCTGGCGATCGCCCACAACATCGTCGATGCCCACGGCGGAAGCATCGCAATCGAGAGCACGGCCGGCGGCGGCACGATTGTCACCGTCCGCATCCCCGGCCGGCGGCAGGAGGTCGCGGATGAACGCGCCTAACGAGATTTTGGTGGTCGACGACGATGCGGCCCACCGCACCATGCTGCGGACCCTGCTCGGCGGCTGGGGTTACGCGGCCGCCGAAGCCGACGACGGCCAGGGCGCCATCGCGCTGGTCAAAGAACGCTCCTTCGACCTGATCCTGATGGACGTGCGCATGCTGAAGGTATCCGGCATCGAAGCGCTCGAAACCATAAAAGCCTACAATCCGTCCATACCGGTGATCATCATGACCGCCTATTCGTCGGTCGAGGCGGCGGTCGAGGCCTTGAAAAAAGGCGCCTACGATTATCTGACCAAACCGCTCGATTTCGACAAGTTGAAGCTGATCATCGGCCGCGCCATGGAACACAGCCAGCTCAAGGCCGAAAACCGGATGCTCCGTGAAACCCTCGGACGGCACTTCGACCGGCGCAACATCATCGGGCAGAGCCCCGCCATGATCCGGCTGCTGGAGACCGTCGCGCAGGTCGCGCCCTCCGAGGCCACCGTGCTGATTACGGGCGAATCGGGCACCGGAAAAGAGCTGATTGCCGGGGCGCTGCACTACAACAGCCACCGCAAGGACGGGCCCTTCGTGAAGATCAACTGCGCGGCCCTGTCCGAAACCCTGCTCGAGTCCGAGCTTTTCGGACACGAGCGGGGGGCTTTCACCGGGGCGGAGCGCCGCAAGGAGGGTTGCTTCGTGCTGGCCGGCGGCGGCAGCCTGTTTCTGGACGAAGTGAGCGAGATGACGGTCACCATGCAGGTCAAACTGTTGCGGGTGATCCAGGAGCGGGAAGTGGTCCGGGTCGGCGGTGAAACGCCGCTGCCGGTGGATGTGCGGGTGATCTGCGCCACCAACAAGAATCTCGAGGGCCTGGTCCGGCAGGGACAATTCCGGGAAGATCTCTACTATCGGCTGAACGTGGTCGGGTTGAGCCTGCCGCCGCTGCGCGGCCGCAGGGAAGACATACCCCTCTTGGCCCAGCATTTCAGCGACGTCTTCGCGGAAAGAAATCGCAAGCCGGTCAAGGGCTTCACGCCGCGGGCCATGGACGCCATCCTCAAGCATGATTGGCCGGGCAATGTCCGTGAGCTGATGAACGCGGTCGAGCGCGGCGTCGTTTTGACCCGCGGCGATTATCTCGACCCGGTGGACCTGAGAATGGCGCCGAAGCCCTCCGGTTACGCCTCGGACTGGGAGGAACCCGCCCCTGCCGGCCCGCTGTCCCTGGAAGAAGTGGAGCGCGCCGCCATCCTGCGAGCCCTTGAAACGGCCGGCGGCAACAAGAGCGAAGCGGCCCGGCAGCTGGGCATCACCCGCAAGACCCTGCACAAGAAGCTGATTCGCTATGCAGCCGCGGCCCGCAAGAAGCCGGCGTCATGAGCCGGATGCCGCCGCACTTTACTCCAGCCGGTTAGGACTTATGATATGAGCGGTTACCGAATACGACCTTAACGATGTGGGTGCTACCGCACATGAATCAATCGACTGCGAAAATCATCGCGTGTGCGGCCTGCGGCGCGCGCAATAAAATACCCATCGAGAGAATCGGTGCGCCCGCGCGCTGCGGCAAATGCCACGCGGCCCTCGATCCGGCTGCGAAACCTGGCGGGGCGGACGGCAGCTATACGATCCGCTGTCCGCACTGCAAGGCCCGCAACCGGGTGCCGGCCGATAAAATCGACAGCGGGGCCAAATGCGGCAAATGCGCGCAGGCGCTTCCCACCGGTGACCTCTTCATCCCTCAGCCGGTCATGGTGACCGATGCCAACTTCGAGAAAATGGTACTGGGCGCGCCCCTGCCGGTGCTGCTTTTTTGCTGGGCCCCCTGGTGCCCGACCTGCGGCGCCGTGGCCCCGATCATCGACGAGTTCGCGCGCGAGACCAAGGGCAAAATAAGGGTCGGCAAGCTCAACGTCGACGGCAGCCCGCAAATTGCAGCGCGCTTCAATGTCATGAGCGTTCCCTACCTGTTTATTTTCGACAATGGGGAAATGAAGGAAAGCCTGCCGGGCGGACTGCAGAAACATCAGCTGATGATGAAAATGGCGCACTACCTGTGATGTCGGCATCATGAACGAGCGACAGTGCCGTCTGGCCGAAAGGATCGCGCAACTCCTCGGCGCCGGGATCGACGCCGGACCGGGCCTGTGCGCGTATATCGCTGCGACCTATTCCCACCCCTCCCTGGCGGAGTTGGAACGCATCCTGGGCGATGAAGCCGACCCCGACCGCGAAGGGCTGCTGGAACTCGTCTTTTTTCCCGATGAGACCTTGCAGCACCATATCGAAGACCTGCTGCCCGAAGACGGCGGCCTGGAACAGGCCGATCTCGCGGCTCTGGCAGCCGATCTCAGCTCACGCCGCCTGCGATGTGCGCTTGTTTTACCCGAGGGCCGTCTGACCGTCGATTTTCAGCCGCACGCGGCCGAATCGTTTCTGCTGCGTCTCAATTTGACTCGCCCCATCGAACCCCATCTGGCGCGGGTGATCGCCACCGAGGTGGCGCCGGCCGGGCGCCTGGCGGCCAGGGTCAGCCTGCGCAACAGCCGCAACACCGCGGGGGCCGTCAAGGAGCGTTTCCTGAGCGATTTTTTTACCGCTCTGGGTCGGGAGGCGGATTTTTTGACGTGTCTTGATTTTGCGCTGGATTTTCTCGAAGACATCCAGGAGGGCAGCGACATCTATGCCGCCCTCATGAGCCGGCGCAGGACCGGTCGCATGCTTCTTTACAAGGCGGCGCAGTTCGAGCAAAAGCTCAGGCACGACAATATCGAAACCCTGATGCTGCGTGGCGAGCGCGCGCCGCACGTGTCGAAAGACGAACTCCTGCAGACCATTGGCCTCGTCGAGCGCATCAGTCGGGCGGTTTTCGACCGGCTCGACCCGCTGGAGATCGATGCGCCGCAAAACGTCGACATGGCGATCGAGTCGGACGGGGATGTGGCCGATATCATCCGGCGCCTGTTGTAATCCGTAGCTCCAAACAGGCCGGCCGTCATCGAGGACGAAAAAGGCGACTTCAGCCTTTGCAATGAAACGGGCATCTCTAAGCCCCGGCCCATGGTTCCCAGTCAAGGCGGTGTTTACAAGGGCTCCTGTTTCGCGTAAGAGGAGATCTCGCGGCGCTGCTGCCGGGTGCGGCGCACCACGGCCGGCCTTGAACCGGCAGGACTCTTAGCCCTTCCGCCGGTGACGGTATGCGGGCTACGGACGGAAGCCGGCGGGAAGCGGCCGCATGGCCGGCGACAGGTGGGGGAGTTACATGAAAAAAGTGCTGCTGTGGGGATTTCTGATCGCGCTTCTTTTTTTCTGCGGTGTGTCGTTTGCCGCTCCGGCGGGGGGCGGCGGGCTCGAAGAGGTCATCGCGCAGGTCGAAAAGCGGTATGATGTATCCGGCTTCAGCGCCGATTTTCACCAGGTCTCGACCATCAAGGCCATGGAAATCTCCGATGAGGCCACCGGCCGGATGTTCGTGCGGAAACCGGAAATGATGCGCTGGGAGTACGACAAGCCGGAGCGCCAGGTGATCATCACCAATGCCGACAAGCTCTGGATTTACCGGCCGCAGGACAACCAGGTGATCGTCGGCAAGGCGCCGGTTTTTTTCGCGGGCGGAAAGGGAGCCGGATTTTTAGCGGACATAAAAGTGTTGCGGCGCAAGTTCGACATCTCGCTGGTTGCAGCCGATGACAACCGGTTTCACGTGCTCCAGCTCGTTCCGATTGAAAAAACGATCGATGTCGAAAAAATTTTGCTGTATGTGGACAAGGACAGCCACCTGGTGCAGCGGGTGGTGACTTACAATACGTATGGGGACGAGACCCGCATCGACCTGCTGAATTCGCGCTTCGACCAGGTCCCGGACCAATCCCTTTTCACGTTCACCGTTCCGAAGGGCGCCGACGTGGTGACGATGGACGAATGAGCGGGGGGAAACCATTTTGAAGAACGCTGAGTTGATGGCGGATATCCGGCGCTTGCTCAAGGAGCGCAATGCGATTCTGCTGGCGCACAACTACCAGCCGCCCGAAATTCAGGACTTGGCCGATTTGTGCGGCGACTCGCTGGAGCTGAGCATTCAGGCCGCCCGCACCGCCGCGGAGGTGATCGTTTTCTGCGGCGTTCATTTCATGGCCGAAACCGCCGCAATTCTCTCTCCCGGAAAAACGGTCCTGCTGCCGCGAGCCGACGCCGGATGCCCGATGGCCGAGACGATCGACCCGGCCTCGCTCAAGGCCCGCATCGATGCGCTGCCGCCGATGCCGGTGGTCACCTACGTGAACTCCTCGGCCGCGGTCAAGGCGCTCTCGACGATCTGCTGCACGTCCGCCAACGCGGTTGCGGTGGTCGAGAGCCTCGCTGCGCCGGAGGTGTTGATGGCCCCCGACCGCAACCTCGCCCGCTACACCGCCGCCCGCACAAAAAAAAAGGTCCACATCTGGGAAGGCTGCTGCCCGTTTCACGACCGCCTGACGCCCGACGATGTCCGGCGGGCCCGCCAGGTGCATCCGGGGGCGGTTTTCATGGCGCATCCCGAGTGCCGTCCGGAAGTGCTGGCGCTGGCCGACATCATCTCCAGCACCTCGGGCATGCTGCGTGCCGCGGCCGACTCCGACCGCAGCCGGTTCATCGTGGGGACCGAGGTCGGCCTGCTCTACGCCCTGGAAAAGGCCGCCCCCGGCAAAGAGTTCTTCCCCGCCTCCGAGCGGATGCTGTGCGAGGACATGAAGAAAATAAGCCTGGCCGATGTATTCAACAGCCTCGACCGGCTGCAGGGGCAGGTGACGGTGCCCGAAGAGATCCGCCAACGGGCGTTTTCCGCCGTGCAGAAAATGATCGATCTGCCCCAATCATAGGACTATCCCATAGACGGTTCCGGCCTTCGAATTTCAAGGTCAAGTTTCCGCTTTCGTATTTCTATCCCGGCACACCATCATTCCATCATTCCATCTTCCCGTATTCCCTCATCCCGGCATAAAAAATGCCCCACTTTAACTGCATAAAATGTGAAACATTTTATTCGAAGTACTCGTCGGGGATATCGGCGTTGGTGTAGACTTTCTGGACATCCTCGCAGTCCTCGAGCATTTCCATCAGCCGCACCATCTGCTCCGCCTCCTTGTCGGCCAGGCTCAAGGTCGTCTGCGGCAGCATGGTGACCTCGGCGGCGGCAATGGGGATTTTAGCCGTTTCGATGGCGGCCCTCACCTTTTCGAAATCCTCCGGGGCGGCAATGACTTCGAAGGTGCCGTCGTCCTCGCGCACGTCTTCGGCGCCGGCTTCAAGGGTGGTTTCCATCAGGGCGTCTTCGCTTACCGCGGTGCCCTCGACCACGATGTAGCCCTTCTTGCTGAACATCCAGGCCACGCAGCCGCTTTCCCCCATGCTGCCCCCGTTTTTCGCGAAGATGTGCCTGATTTCCGAGACGGCGCGGTTCTTGTTGTCGGTCAGCGAATCGACCAGCACCGCCGCGCCCCCCGGTCCGTAGCCTTCGTAAATGCTTTCGTCGTAACTCACGCCTTCCAGGTCGCCGGTGCCCTTCTTAACGGCCCGTTCGATGTTCTCCTTGGGCATGTTTTCGGTTTTGGCGGCCTGGATGGCGGCCCGCAGCCGGGGATTGGCGCTCGGGTCGCCGCCGCCCCCCAGGCGGGCGGCCACCGTGATTTCCTTGATGATCTTCGTGAAGATCTTGCCTCTCTTTACGTCGCTGGCAGCCTTCTTGTGTTTGATGGTAGACCATTTGCTATGACCTGACATCGGTGCCTCCTAAAGCTTTCCGGTTGCTATGATGAAGATTTCCCTGCTCGCCTTGCGGCTGCTCATCGGTTTGAAGATTTTGACGTGTTCGAAGCGGGCGCGAACCTCCTGCCGGAAAAGGTCGAAGTCCCCGCCCTGAAAAATTTTACAGACAAATCCGCCGCCTGGCCGCAAGACCCGCGCGGCCAGGTCCAGGGCCGCGCGGCAAAGATCATGGGACCGGGCGGCATCGGTGCTCTTCTGGCCCGTGGTGGAGGGCGCCATGTCACTCAGAACCACGTGATACCCATCGCCTATCGCAGCCAGCAGGGCTTGGTCCAAAGACAGGAGATCGCCGGTGTGAACGATGGCGTTTTCCGGCACGCAGATCGTGACCGGCTGCAGGTCGACGCCCGTGACGCGGCCGCCGGGCCCGGCCAGCTGGGAGGCATAGAGCAGCCAGGAGCCCGGTGCGCAGCCGCAATCCAGGACGTGGTGGCCTTTTTTGATGATCTGAAACTTGCGCTGAATCTCCTGGAGCTTGAAAACGGACCGCGCCGGGTACTTTTCCTTGCGCGCCCGCGCGCTGTAGTGGTCATCCCAGCGGTTGCGCCTGGCTGTCGATGGTTTCATAAAAGGCTGCTCTATAGTCCCTGCGGTCGTTTACCGTCAAGGCCGCTGCGCGCGGGTAGCCAACCCGGCGCCATCAAAAAAGATTTTCGATACCCTCGGAAATGGTGCGGATACCGGTAATTGTCATGCTGCCGGTGCCGCTCAGCCGGGTGCGGTTGCTTTGCGGCACCAGGCACCTGGTAAACCCCATCTTGCGCGCTTCCTGGATGCGCGGCTCCACCTGCCCGATGCCCCGGACCTCGCCGGTCAAACCGACCTCGCCCAAGACCAGGGTGCCCTCCGGAATCGATTTGTCCAGAAAACTCGATGCCACAGCGGCCACGATGCCCATGTCGACCGCGGGCTCGTCCACCTTCACGCCGCCGGCGACGTTCATGAAAATGTCGTGCCCCAACAGCTGCATGCCGAGTTTTTTTTCCATGACGGCCACCAGCAGGGCGACCCGGTTCTGATCCAGCCCGAGAATCGTGCGGCGGGCCGTGCCGAAGTTGCTGCTGCTGGCCAGGGCCTGGAGTTCGACCAGGATCGGTCGGGTTCCCTCCATGCTGGCCGTGACAACGGATCCAGGGGCGTCGGTCGGACGCTCGGCCAGAAAAATGGCCGAGGGATTGCCGACCTCCTCCAGGCCCGCGCCCTTCATTTCGAAAACGCCGATCTCGTTGGTGGAGCCGAAGCGGTTCTTGACGGCCCGCAGGACCCTGAAGACGTGATTGCGGTCACCCTCGAAATACAGCACGGTGTCGACCATGTGCTCGAGCAGTTTCGGGCCGGCAATCGCGCCTTCCTTGGTCACGTGGCCGACCAGGAAAACCGGCACGCCGCTGCGCTTGGCCATGAGCATCAACCGCACGGTGGATTCCCTGACCTGGGAGACGCTGCCCGGGGCCGACGTCAGTTCGCTGTTGAACATGGTCTGGATCGAATCGACCACCAGAACCGCGGGCTTAACCGATTTGACCATGCCCAGGATGGTCTCGAGTTCCACCTCGGCCGCCACCAGCAGCTCGGGTGAGACGGTTTTCAGCCGTTTGCTCCGGATGCGGATCTGCCGGATCGATTCTTCGCCGGACACATACAGTACCTTGTGGCCCCCTGCGGCCAGGCCGTAGAGGGCCTGGAGCATGAGCGTGGACTTGCCGATGCCGGGATCGCCGCCGATCAGAACCAGCGTTCCAGGCACGATACCGCCGCCCAGGACGCGGTCGAATTCCGCTATGCCGGTCGGCAGCCGCTCTTCGGATTCCAGTTCGATGGCATCGATCGGCACCGGTCCCGACGGCGCGGCGCCCGGATCGATGTCACCGGCCGTCACCGCGGGAGCCTGGCGGCTTTCTTCGGCAAAGGTGTCCCAGCCGCCGCAGTCCGGGCACTTGCCCATCCACTTGGGCGCCTGGCAGCCGCAGGCCTGACAGACAAAAACCGTTTTGAGAATCTTTTTCACGGTTCAAAAATCTTTCGAAATGTGGTACATATGGTTCGCGTGACAGGCGTTTCGATGTAACCCGGCCGGGTTGCCGTGAAATTCTCTCTTACGGGGTGCGACCGGTGCTGTCGTTGCGCTTAACGTAATGGGATTCGTGCACGGGCCGTGAGAAAATAAGACCGGTCGCCGGAATGCGACAATGGATGCACGTCAACTGAAAATATTTATCATTTTGGCATCTCCGGCGCAAGCCGGATTTAAACTTACAATTCAACGGGTGGAGAGCGATGACACGATTTTCCGGAGTGCGAGGCGGGCTTGGTTGCAGGGTTTTTTGGGGCTTAATCGGTTTGATGCTGTTGTCCGTGCCGGCGGCGGCGCAGAAAACGGAACCCTATTACCAGCTCCTCCAGGACCGGCTCATCGGCGATGGTTTCGATGCGGCCGTCATTCGCGAACTCTATGCCCGGCCGGAGGTCAAGTTCGAGACCAGGGGGATTTCGGTTTACTTCGTCCACCGCGAATCCTCGGTTCATTACGAGCGCTACCAGGATCAGCTGCATATCGACAAAGCCAGGGATTACCTTCGGCGGCACCAGGATGCCTTTGCGGCGGCTCAAAATGTCTACGGGGTCGATCCGGAGGTGATCACGGCCATCATCCTGGTCGAAACCCAGCTCGGCACCATGCTGGGCACCCGCTCGGTGTTGAATACGCTCTCCACGATGGCCGCCCTGTCGGACCGCAGGGTCAGGGACCTGCTGTGGCAACAGATTAAAACCACACCGGATTTGACCCGGGCGACGTTCGAAAAAAAGGCCTCCCATAAATCCAAGTGGGCCTATCGCGAGCTGATGGCGTTTTTGCGCCACGCCGAATCCCAAGGGTTCGATCCGACCGAAATAAAAGGCTCTTTCGCCGGGGCCATGGGAATCTCGCAGTTCATGCCCAGCAACATCGACCACCTGGCCAAAGACGGCAACAACGACGGCAGGATCAATCTCTTCGACGATGCGGACGCCATCGCGAGCGTCGCTTTTTACCTGAAAGAACATGGCTGGCAGCCGGGCATGGAACGCGGGCGGGCCGCAAAGGTCATCTATCAATACAACCACAGCAACGAATACGTCGACGCCATCCTGAGTGTGACCGAGCGCCTGAAGGGCTGACAATGGATTTGAAATCGCTGGCGGTTTTCCTGGCGCTGTGCGTCCCGTTCTTTCTGCTCACGATCTGGGCCGTCGTCGACGTCTCCCAGCGCGAGTTCGCAAAAACCCGCACCAAGGCGATCTGGTGGCTGATCGCCTCGGTGCCCTTCGTCGGTTTTATCCCCTATTTTCTCATCGGCATCCGTCAGGGGAAAAAGCCGGGCGTCGCCAAGTGAGAGAATCTAATGGTCGATAGGATAGCGCGCTTTCGCCGGTTGTGATGCAGCCGGAAAATCGGGAAAAACCGGTTGACAACCCCGGTGTGTTTATATAATTATCAATCCTTCAAATTTCCCCGCCACCTGGTCCCATCGTCTAATGGTTAGGACGTCGGCCTCTCACGCCGGTAATCCGGGTTCGAATCCCGGTGGGATCACCATGATTTCAAATACTTGCACCCTTGCCTCTGGCTGACTGAGGAGTTGACGGCTCCCCAGACGGCTTTTTTTATACTACCCCTGGAAGCACTTTCTTCGTCGGATTAAATTCCAAAACCTTGGAATCCGCCGGTTTCAAATCCTCCAGGGCTTCTCGGACCCGTTCCAGTCCAATGCTCCTCAAATAACGCTCCGTCGTATTCGGGCTCTTGTGCCTGAGTATGGCCTGCATGACCCCGACTTCGTATCCCAACTTGAACAGGATGGAAGCGGAGAGGTGCCTTATAGCGTGAAATCCAAAACGGGTCACGCTGGCACCTCTCCAGCAGATGCTGGTGCAAAGATATCAGCAATTTTGAATGAATTTAAGGACAGATATGAATCACTCTTAAATGATTATCAGAAAGATCTTTATCGAAAAATTTGCAACAAGAGCTCAACTGCAAGAGTTAAAGACTTGATACCTGATTTCGATCGAAACAAACCTGAACATATCGGAGCACTTAGAGCACTTCGAGGCATTGGTCTCATAGTACCTGAAAAAGGTGGTACGTGGAGAGATGATAGTTACATCATTATTACGAAATTTAGGCGAGCAATCAATGAATTCCTGCATAAAAATATTTAATTAAGAATCTCTAACAAGACGCTCCACTTAGCGACCGATGATCTCTCCATCAAAGGTTACTCCAATCTATCACCCGTGTCATGAATAGAAGCCTCTTATTATCTCAGCTTTAACAATTACCCAATGATACGAGAATTTCTGCTTAGTCCAAGAAAGAAACTGCTTCCCCCAAAGGCACCTGCTGCTAAATAATCCCTATCCAATGTATTTGTTGAACAATCTAATTGTATAAAGAGATTTTCAGGTCCTTCGAATCAAAGTCCATTCTGAAGGCATATTTAAAAATCACACATACCGCTGGATTGAAATGACAGGATTTTCTTGACTTGACGATGATCAATTATGAGGTATCTGTTATATTGGCAGGATTGAAGATACCCAATATAACGATATATTTGTAAAGGAGCGCCGAATGGATTACGAAATTAAAAATGTTGAGATAGAAGAAGAGTTCAAGGTTTGTCCATCGTGCGGATACAAAGATGGTTTTCACTCCATGTTCAAGAGGGAGGGCGGTATTACTAAATGGCTTTTTATCTGCCCATCCTGTCATGAAATTTTTGACATAGATTTTACTGTTTAATATATTTCTTACACGAACGAGGTGGCAACCTTCTTATCCGCAATGGAAGGAATTAATTTCACGGAAATACTCAAAAAATGCCTTGAGATGCTTTGGTCGATTTTTTCAGGTATAACTCCGCTTTGTAACGGTTAACTGTCTCATAGCTTCCCTCCTTTAAACATGGGTGAAAACACTCAATCAATTTGAGCCGTTGAGCCCAAGTCGCTGTCCCTCATGTTCCGATTTTAAGAACTCAAAAACCTTATAATATACTTAAAATTAAAGGAATAATGCAAAGGCATTGTCTTGGTATGCTTTTTGATAAGGTCCACATAAAAATATGAGAACAGTGAAGTGGCGAGAGGGAAAATGGACAACGAAAGCGGAACCAAACAACCAAAACTCTTGCTCGTTGTGTCTGACGATTTGATTCGCGATATATTCACACAGTTATTTGAGAGATCCGGTTATTACACAGTCTCGGTAGAGAGAGCAAAAGATGCGTTGGAGACTCTGAATGATGAATGCTTTGATATCGTAATATGTGACTTTGATCTATATGACAACACAGGATTAGAATTTTTTGAGTCCATAAAAAGTATTTGCCCAGACAGAACCAACATTTTGATGACAACACCCGGCGACCCGGTGAATGTTTACGAGGTTAAAAAATTAAATATACGCCACATTATTGAGAAACCCTTTCCCTTTGAAGAACTTTTAAGAATCGTCGAGGGTACTTTCAAATAATGATTCGAATACAAAAAAAAGGTAATAGCGATTCAGGAAAGGTTGTGACGACTATGGAATTCAATTCGATATTTGATGGTAAGAAAAATATCGTAGTGGAGAGGTTAAAAGGATTGAATAACATAGAAAAAATAATGCTCCTTTATAGATACTCTCGGCAGACAGAAAATATCTACTGCATGTTCAGGACCGATCAAAAAATAGATATGATAACCAGAATATTTACGCTCAAGTTCAATAATAATGCTTTGGTTGATGCTTATGTGAATGGTGATCCCGTTGTTGATCAACCCGGTTGTAGACTTAGTGATTTTTTGGACAATGAGTTTATAAAATAATGATTACGGAGCTGAGAAAATGAAAGCTGTTCAGGTCAAAAAAATACCTTTAATAAAAAGACATCAACGCTCACCGGCAATTCGGACAACGCTTTACGAGTTGATGGAGACAGTTATCGATGTCGCTGACCCTGATGAAAAGAGACTGGTAAACGATGTAACAATCAATCTATTGGCGAAGGCAAAACCCAGCGTTTATGTTAGTGTTCGATAAGCGATTGTTACCGGAACTAAGGTCGGAGAATTGCGAGGGCATATGAAATCTCGATACGCAAATCGGGTTAGCACATTTGGACAAGATTCACCAGGTAATCAGAAGATGACTTACGAGGAAAAGGTAAAGCTTTTCAAGGCAAAACGTTATTCGATGCCAATTCTTCCTGAGGGGACAAAAAACTGGATAACGCGGGATTACATCAGATATATTGACCAGAGCGGAAGATGGTATCCCCTATCAGCATCATTCAAAAGGACACAAAGAAACTCGGGATATGCCGCTCTGTAATTAATGGCCAGATCTGCACATCCGTTTCCGATTTAAAATATTGACCTGCGATCCGGATTGGACAGATTTTTTGAGTCTGGTAAAGAAGGCTGATTATATGGGGTGCAATCGAGATAGAACGACCGGCAGAGTGGTCATAAGAAGGTTTCAGATACATTTTTAAATAATTGGGAAGCGTGAATTCAATTGAAAAATCGCATTACCTGATTACGGTTTAACCCATACCATGATCAATAGGGAGAAAATGAATTTGATTGATTTATCATTTATCAGATTTAATGCCCCTAAATAAAAGATAAACTTCTATCAGGGGCGAGGTAGGAAGATTTTGAGAGGATTCTCCATTGTAACCTAACCTGATCTGTACACCAAAGTTAGGGGAAAACCTGAAGGGGGCAGTTGAAAAATGTGAAAATGAAGTGGAGTGGTAATTAGGCCAAATTGATAATGACTGCGCCGGTCATTTGGATAGCGTCGTAACAGGTATCGATCCAGATTTCCCTCGACCATAGACGTATGCACTCAAAGCTCTGAATTTGAGGAATCGCCTCAAGCCAGCCTCCCCCGCATAAATCGCCAGGTCGAGGGGCGCAGAGGCCGCCAATGCTCACCGTAAAGCCATAGAATTAGTGCCGCCAACAATAGGGACCCAATTACTTCAACTGTAATAATCTGTAACATTTTTTGTACTACTTATTCGATTACAAAAAATAAAAACCTATTGGAAAAAAGATATTTAATGATAATAATATCAACTATATATCGGCTAATAATAAAGTTATGACTATGGAGATTGCCGTCAATGGGTTTATTTTTGAATTGTATAAAACGTTTCATCAAAACCGGGTTTATCCTTGTACATACCCATCAAAAATGCCAAGGTATTTTTTAAATCTCCGTACAATGGGCTCAATTCGATCCCTGCTTTCGTGAAAGCTTTGCGAATGCTTTCATAGGTGGGAGGGCAGCCTTTTATGGGGATCATCTCCTGAATATCGGGGTTGTCCTTGTGAGCTTGATACATGCATTTGCCAAATAGAATGGTTTTTTTTTTCCCAGGAGTTGGTCGCTGTTCTTTCCCTGCCAGTATTTCTATATCGTCCCACGGCTCACCTTTCCAAGACATGGCCAGAAAATTCAACAGCGCCGGATAAGGACCTGCGCAATAAGTGCATATAGTCAAATCTATGTTGCTTGCGGTGATACCTCTCACACCTAAATTTGCTAAAGTTACGGGTAGCTGCTTTTCTTGATCAAATGGATAGGCGAACTCGTGGGGAGTTGCAGTTTTGTCAATTTCTTCGCCTATTACCTGTACATCAGAAAAATCGACTAATCTTCCTTTGTCTTGCACGGCCAATAGGAGATGTGGCACTTGAGACGGTTGATGTCCCAAAAACCTTGCGCCTACCATATCGGCTGAAAGCATATCCGCTGACGCAATTAGTATGTTGCTTCTCCTTGGTTTACCGGTGACAAAAACTGGCCCTATTTCATTGGAAAAAATGCCGTCGATAATAGTAAAAGAAGGCGGTACCACATCTAAAAACTTTGCGACATAATGGTGAAGATTGATTTCGCGAAAGATGGTATGACATCTTTTACGCGATTCGATGTCGATTAGCCCCTTGAGGTTTTTTATTCCTAGGCTCACAACTGTCTGCATGTGTGTTTTCAAAACGGGAATATTTACTAAAAAATCACTTTCGAGCATATCTTTGCTAAAATTTATTGCATTTTTTAGACCCAAGTCGACACTTTGAAATGGACGATTATGGATATTAACACATTTAACACCGTATTTCTTTATGAGAGCATTATAACCGAGGCTTTCGAAAGCCGCTGCTGGTGTTTCGTTGTCTTTTGGATCTATTACCATGCCCTCCCCAATAGTTATGTCATCAATCCCATGCTCCTTAAGAATGACGACCATATCCTCTACGATCCTTGATGTTGTGATCGATCCCCATTTCGGAAACGCCCCCTCGGTCGTCCACCATACAATATTTGGTTTGATGAAAACCTTTGCTTTCGTCGAAAGATGAGTCAGTCCGTTACACAAATCAATCGCATTCTTAACGGAATCATAAGGTCTTTCGTATTTAACGATCGAGACAAGATGCTTTTTCATCGACGCATTCCTTTATTATTAAATTATTTCCAATTTTTTACTCCGTGGGTATTACTCCAAGTTGTTGTAGCATTCCAAGTGCGTCCTCACTCCACCATGCCTCAACAATTTTGCCCGAATCAAAACGATAGATTGTCACACCTGTCCAAGTCGCTTTTTTACCGGTGGCCGGAATGCCAAAAAAGTCAACCTTATGTGTACCGGAGCATACCCAACGGCATGCCAATCTATCTTTTTCGGCTATCATATCCTCAATTATAACATTCAGATCCGGCATGCCCTTGCGGCATTCAGTAACAAATTTCTTGAAGCTTTCGAGGTCACGTACGCTTGGATCGAAAGGATAATGATTGACAAAATTTTGTGCATAAATCTCATCAACAATTTTTAACTTGCCTGTGTTCCACATCTCTTTAGAACGGTTAATGAGGGCCTTCAGATCTTCAGACATTACATTCTCCTTTCATTAATTTTTATCGTGATATGGCTTATCGGTGCTTTGCCTGAGGGATTTCACGCGCTTTATCCTTAATATTTTTGTAAAAGTCATGGTCAAAATCGTCAAAAAGTATGGTTTAGTGGCGCAGCAAACCGAATATAAATTCCTCTTAAAAAGCTGCTGAAACGATTTGTCAGATTTCAGAATAGATTTCGGCGGAAACTCAATCGAGCGGTTTAAGTGGAACGAAGGTGATGCCAATTTGGGCAGAGAGGGTCGGATCGGGTCCAGATGGAGGTACCGCTTATGATAATTTTGTATAATTTTTCACACCCACCGATGTCAACACAATTTCGCCGTCTGAAAACGGTCGCAACGGGTGTTAATATACCTTGCCACTATTTTGACCCAAGGCAAATTTCGGTACACCCCAGATATGGTGGTCAGCTCGTGGATGCCTGAATTTATGATAGCATATCAGATCCTGTAGTTATCATTTAATATTAGAGGGTTATGATTAATTGAGAGTACCTTCCGAATTTGGCTCTTGTCAAACCTTGGGTTACCTTGCCAGTAGACCAACTATATGAAATTATGCCGTTTATACGAATAAGGCTTGGTAATCCCCCTTCAATCGGCGAATTGATAGTTTTGGGACTTTATCAGGTCAGACAGATTTTGAATATCAGTTGAAATGAACTGTTACTCACAGTTGGCCCTCAGCGGATTGCCAGAATGCGTATTCTCAAACAACCCGCTGAAGGGCCCGGATCATGCTTCTCTACCCAAATTTTCCAGGACCACAACTGACGAAATTCTATATTAAGGGTCTATATCGAGATGATGACACTTATTTCTGTTCTTCTGGGACAGGCATTATGCCTGCTTGTTGAACCCAATTCATCACATCGTATGTGTACCAATTTTCGACGATTCTGCCACCAACGAAATGGCCCACCCAAGTTCCTTTCGCTATCACTTTTTTACCAGTGCCAGCAATAGGCGCAGTCTTTCCTGGTCCAGTGAAGGTGGCCTTACATGTCCATCGGTCAGCTACCGTATTTCCTTCGGCGATAATTTCGTCAATGGTTACATGGAAGTCAGGGTAGTCCGTCCGGTAGTCCGTCAATATATTTTTGTAAGTTTCCAACCCCTTTTCCTCTGGTATTGTAGGTGTATGGAGGACAACATCTTGGGTGAAAATTTCATCCATTACGCTCAGATTTCCCTTATTCCATGCCTCCTCGGTAAATTTGATCACTTTTGCCTTTAATTCATCTCCTGACATGTTTGTTCCTCCTTTCCTTGATAACTCGCCACATGTGTTGAGCCTCGCGGTCTATTCCTCCAGTTCACGAGGATGCCGGTCTACTTGAATTATTGTCCATTATTAAGCACAAATGACAGCAAAATGGAACGATCAGCAACTTGTGACAGCTTGCCAATAGTTTCAAATTGCAATTTTTTGTAATAATGACAAATATGGTTTTAGTATCACAATGATTCAGGATGGTTTTAGACCTTTTTCAATTAGCAGGGACTTATAACCATGCCGATCATATCATTTTCAGGTGCACAGCTATTTTTTGGGTATTTCCATTTCTCCTTCTAATTCCAGGTACGATTGCTTTGGGGCAACTAAGTATTGATCCCAAGTTCCTCCCCCTTTAATTCCTTCAAATTTGCCGGTTCCTTTAATATATGTAAATGTCCCCTTCCAGTGGCCCTTTCCGACTGTTTTACCTTCCCAAGTTCTAAACTGTTTATCGCCATCTTTGTCTATATCTATTCCGTATCCCTTGCCGGACCCCTGACCGGTTTTGAAATTCATATCAATTGTGCCGAAACTTGTAGAAGGATGTTTCTCACCTGTAGTTTCATTAAAGTAGAATTGTTGATTCTCATTAAGGGCGATAACATGACCTTCCTCATCCCCCACCTCTATTTGCTCCCACTTTACCAAGTAACTTGAGCCGTGCGCTTTAAATTTTTCGCCAGCTATTGCACAGTCAATAGTGGTTATTCCAAATGCTAAAATTACAATTGTAGTCATTGCAAACCTCTTATACTTAAACATTGCTTGCCTCCTTTCAAAAAAGGAAATCTATTATGGGATTACATTAATACATTTGGACGGCAACTCCTTTCACCACTTGTGTCACTTCGCCAGCTAAAGAATGGAGCTAAACACTTACTTTTCTTTAAGTTTATAATTGACGTTTGGACTCTCGCCTTTAAATGGATACTCTTTATCATTGGGGTCGTAATACAGCTGAATACCTGTTTCGTTGCAACCATCAAGTTTGATAACATCAGAACTGATTATGACATCGCGCTCACAACTCTGATTCCAAGCAGCATTATGGATTTTTACCACTACATTCTCTCCACGTTCTTTAAAAATAAAATCAATCACTCCACTACTATTCCCACGCCATTCTACCAACCATCCATTGGGTCGAAGTAGAAGAGTCTTGATTTTGCTATTCTCTTCAGTTTTGGCCTTATCTTGAGCAAAGGCATTCGATGTTGAGCTTACCGAAGAAAAATTGGGAATACATGGGAAGGTGAAAATGAATCCAATAATAATTAAAAACGCGTAAATTCGAGAATAAGCCATTGTGTACCTCCTTCCATAATATATATCATAGAATGTTTTTACATTATTCGAGCATCACCTCGCTTTCATATTTAGTGTCCATCCATAAATGGTCTTTTTTCCACTGAACTGCCGGTCGCAGCGGGTTTCCGGCTGCGGCGTACATAAAGTACGCCTCGCCGAAAACCCTTGTGCGGCCTTGTCCAGCGAAAAAAATCCACATTTATGAATTGGACACTGAGAAGTGCCTAAAAAAGATCGCGGATGGGCACTATTTAAGAAACGAATAGATACGAAACTGGTTATAAATTAAATTTATAGGGCTGTTTTCTGTAGGCAGAAAGGTAAATCGGGGAAATTATGTGCGAGATAGAGGTGGTAATTGGCAATTAGGGCAGGATGATTAAATGTGCGCCAGTTGGTTTTGTCGCCCAAATCGAGACCGATTCAGTTTCCCCTCGAATACAAATATCTAATAGTCCCGACCATGTCAATAACTATTGGTGGCAACCATAAAACCTGCCTTGTTATATTTGTAACTATTTGGATTAACACAGTAATGCCAGATAAATTTCGACTATTTAATTGGTTCGCCTCCCTGAGGCTTCAACACCTCGGGAGGCGGGAGAAAGGAATTTTAAAAATCCTTTTGTCATTTTTTCCTCAAATACCGATTAAGTTAAATATTACGCGCACCTTTCTTAAAAAGATCGCAAAAGGGTATGGATTCACTCTGATGACTTTTTATTTCAGCTTTAAAAAAAGTAGCTAAGTCACGTTCGCCTTATCAGTTTCTATGTTTATTCTAAGCAAACATAATGTCATCACTGGAGGAAATAGGGAAAAAAAGGCTTTCAGAAGTCCCTTCTAATCCTTTTCGTTGTATCAGTTCGACTATGTTACCAACTGACACTCATTATTATATCGCACCCGAAAGCTTTCCTTATTTACCTCTAATATTTCTGCTTCAATATTGTAATTGTCTTTAATATTTATCGAAATTACATCTCCCACATTTTTGGCTAATAAGCTTGATTTTATCAAACATCCTCCTTTGGAAATATTTAAAATAGAACCTTTTAAAGATTGATTTCCAGCCGTTATTTTTATTTCATTTTCTGTAAGACTTCGCTTATGCTTTCTTCTCTCGTATTGGTCTGTATTGAACTGACAGTTGAGAAAAAGTCCGGCACCAATTAAAAAGCCCATGATCAAATAAACACTGAGTTTCGCTTGGTTTTCAGTGCTAAGTGTCATAAAGACGAAAGATCCGTTATTATGTCGATGCATAAAGACAAAATATATCGAAGACGACGTAATCAATGCTTGAAAAATGGCCCCACTAAACGTCAATAGTGTTTTGGAAAGTCTGTTTTCAGAGAAATTTTTTCTAGAATCAATGCGATAGGCAACGAACGCTGCAGTTATCGCGCCGACTAAGGACCATATCATCAAGCTCCCTAATTTTTCGAAGTTAATATAGCTCGACTGTTCGTTAAATAGCTTCACGACGGCGTTAACGGTTGCTAATGTTAGGAAAGATGCGATATAAGCGCCGACGGAGACCAAAAAGTAGGTTCCCCATGGTCGGTCCCTCATTCTTTTATAAAAATCATTTCTAGGTGTGACTAACGGCCAGATATCTTCTTTAAAAGAGAGATGACGTTTGACCAGCAGTACAAAAAGTACTGGAGCGGTGAGAAAGGGTATTCCTTGCAACATCCAACGAATTAAATTGCCAGTGTTTATATATTCGTCTATCATGCCAATAAACTTTATGTTCATGTAATTAAATATATCCATGTATTTAAAGGCGACCGAAATAATAAGGGTCAGAAACGCTGCCAGAAAAATACCTACTCCGATTGAAAGTGAGGATAAGGCCAGTTGATTAAATGGTATAGAAAATATAGGAGGCTCTTTCACATTGTAACCAAGCTCTTCCATATTATCATTAATACTACATGAGTTTTTATCAGCTATAAATAACAGACAACTTAAAAGCCTATAGGTTCTTAACAGCAAAACGTCAAGCTTTGTGTTTAACTCAGACTTTTGAAGTTCGTTTAAACTGTTGGTGTCATACAAATAAATTGTGTCTTTAATAGCTTCATATGATGTCTTGATTGAGTTCCATTTCAGTTCACAATCACAAACGCATTTTTTAAAGGGTGTTTTTTCAGACCATTTTGTAATTTGGTAGAGAAAGTAAGTCAGTTTAGCCAACTTACCTTTTATATCTGAACGCTCTACATCCAAGAAATCACCTTCCTCTAACAACTTTTTTGATATGCTTTCATTCGTTGGATTCGAATGCGTCCATAAAGGTTCTCTAATTATCTGTGCAATTTTGTTCTTTGAATATTGAATTTGTCGATTTTTAAGAATTTGATAAATTTCTTGACCTTTCGATGGAATTTCGGCTTTTGTATGCAGAAATTTTTTAATAGACTCCAATAGACTTTTAATAAATGGCAGATTGGGTAAAAACCCTGCGATAATCAACGCTGAAAGCAATGCATTGTACCCGAAACTACTGTTCTTTACTGCATCTGCTGAAGGTTTATTTGCCGTATCTGTGGAAAATGAGGGGAAGTAAATACAGAGCAACAGGTACAAAATTTCAGTGGCTATAACGAATAATACTAAATACAAATTATAATGATATCTGTCAGTCATGTACTTTGGGAATACCGATTGTAAATCAGTTATAATATCGTCCGTGTTTCCCTTATCTATTTCAATGAGTGGATATTGTGGTTCATTAAAATAGCGGATACAAAATATTAGAACGACAAAGGCTCCGAAAACAAAAGCAATTTGATCTGCTGAAGTGGACAACATGAACCTTTTCCTTTATTTCATTTGTGTAATATATTACATAATTATTTCGGTTTATAGTAACGCGGATAACTTTGTGTTAAGCGTTACTTCTTTTAGGCTTTGTTTTATCTTTGTAATCCATATCCTTTTATCTTTTTAAAAAAATAACTTTTATTTAAAATCCAGCTTTCACGAAATAAGGCCGAAATTTATTTAAGCCCAGTTTTTTGTGATCCTCAACGGCCTTTTGGAATTTGTACCAGTCTGATTCAATGAAATTGTCCTTTGCCCATCTCATAAAATGGTTTTAAAATATGGTAACTCCATTGCAATTCTTAAATAAAAATCATGGATTCTTTTCAATAATTGGCTTTCGGTTTCATTCTCAATGATTTGAAAAGGGTCCCACCAGCCAAGCTCGTTCAAGTGGTCAGCGTTTTCTATGACACCCATAAAATAGCCATCTCGCCACCTGGCCGATTTTATGGATACCAATCCATCGTTATCGCCTTCCTTTTTTTCGATGATGTAAAAAGAGAGCTTAAGCGCATCAAAGACGCCCCAAAACTTTTGGGTTCCCGCATATGTCTGAAACTTGATTTTAGTTTCGCACGACTTTTCGAATTCGATTACATTGGGATCATTATTGAATCGTCGGCACTTGTCTGTCCTCAGATTATGGAGTCCCGTAAGACAAAGACCAAGTTTTTGTGCGACCGGGATCACATGAGGAAGGTTATCGGTGCCCCAGTCGGCGAACGGGGAACCTTCATGAGGGGTCGAAACAGTGGTCAGGGAGGCAACCCGTTCGTGCAGACGGTCCGAATCGCGAAAGTTGAAAAGCATGTGGCGTGCGTCCAGACCGCCCATGCTGTGGGCAATGATATTAACTTTTTCAGCGCGCTCTTTCGCCAGGATCTCGAGAATGTTGTCTTTGAGTTCACCGGCCCGTGTATCGACATCTGCCGCCCATGAGACACAGGAGTGA
The DNA here is from genome assembly GCA_963728055.1 of uncultured delta proteobacterium. Lineage (GTDB taxonomy): Bacteria > Desulfobacterota > Desulfobacteria > Desulfobacterales > SG8-13 > JARFQH01. The sequence goes on from CAVSIM010000012.1 coordinate 293,310, forward strand.
TACACGGCATACCCATGTTGCCTGAGTTTGGTGCGAAGGCCCTTGAAGTAATGCAGATAATCGAGTTTTGGGTCGTCGTTGTTGTCGAGTTCCAGAGCCTCACTCCAGACCTTATCGAATCGGCACACCCCGTGGGCTAATACGATCGGGTAGCTCATCTCGGCTAATCCTCCAAGGACGCAATAATAGAGCTAAGATGTCTTGGATTTTAAGGGCGAATTTTCAGAGACAGGAGCAGGATGAGATGAATCGGAGCAGGAGTTGAGCAATAACCGCAACTGGTTAGAATCAGCTGTAGCGACTGAAGAGGGTCGAAATTGGTTCCCCCAATAATTTGTATCTACATTGTGATTTTTCCGTTGTCAATAATATTTACATTGAAGGACCCCTTAAATCCGACTTATTGATTGTAGTTGTGAAAGCCCTCTCATCTTTCAGCATTCAATAAACTTTACAATGCAACTGCGCACTTGTGAACAAATGAACCCAGGCATTAAAATTAATTGTATCAAATACAATGCCAATTTTCCTGCGCCAGCCAAAGGACGTTTTGTATAATGTTAACTATCAAATTTTATTCTAAATACAGGTTTTTAGCAAATTGACAATCCAGGTATAAACATAAAAGACAGAGCGGTACTGTACATTTCATAGACGATTGAGGCATGTCATTGTGAATTGTGTTTACAGCGCCGGAATTGTCCCCCCTGCCCAAAAGATGCCACTGCACCACGCAAAAAGCGATTAGCATACGGGACATACCTGTATTTCACAAACCCCGGCGCGGTGGAAACCTTCATGCGGGATTACCGGCAGCTTCTCATGGCAAATTTTCAAAAAATAAGAATCGAAGGCGGCGGGGAATATTGGACCTGCGGAAAGGAACACGATCCCAGGAATTGGAACTGGAAACCCTGGCAGCACCTCGAGCGGCTATGTCTAAAACGGGGCCTTGATGATTTTGCAGTCAGGGAAATCCTTGTTGAGCACCTCGGAAGGAATCTGGAATACGAGTGTCAGGTCCTGTATAATGAGAGGGAATTGCGAAAGGAGGCCTTTAAGAGGCAATTCGGGGTTGATTTTGACAGCGGGGAGGGTGTGCTGCTGGATTGAGAAGGAACTGCAGAACCGTTTTCAGGGACAATGCGAACTGGAATTTGGGATTTTGGGGTCAGACGACGGGTTGCCTGAATTTTTGGGTGTGGAGGGAAATTTTCACACCGGATGTCGATACCCCCTCCGGGCAAAACATACATAGGTCACTATCGCTAACAACTACCTCAGGTTTTCGCTCCATCACTATTCAAATAACATCTGTGCAGAAAAAATATCTTCATTTAGAGCCGATCCATCTATTGACAGTAAGATATTGGTAAATATCCTTCGATCAATCGGGATATATTAACCTCTGAGGCACTTTTTCGACCGCTTTCAAAAAAGGTCTCCTCAACAAAACCTTCTTTCTATATTCCCTTGCTCCCGACCATAGCGGTACTCAAAAGCCCAGCCATGTCCTCAGAGTTTATGCTGCATCTTTTAAACGTTGCATCAAGGAGAATCAGCAATGTTTATACGTTCAATAATTTACACGGTACTGGTAATTGTGTTGGTCATCGGCGGGGGATGCGGCCAGAATGAGGACGGTCATGAGGCGACATTTAATGAAAGGGGCGATGGCACCCGTAACATGCAGGCAGAAGACAAACGTTGCTTGGATGACCTGGCGATGCTCGATAAAGCAAGTTTCGAAGCCGGTGTCATTTTTTCATCTAGACCAAGTGTTTTCGAAACCACCATCGATGAGTGCCTGGAATGGATCTTTAGCGGGTCTTTTGTGGATTAATAAACACTTCCGGCTAAGTCAAATATTTGGCTTTCGAGCTCTCTGCTGATTGCAGCACCACCTGCCTCGGTTTTCTGATTCAATGCTGTCCAAATAAAATCTGTGTGATAAAAAGTATCATGTTTAAAGCCGTTCCCCCCTATTGACAGTGTAATGTTGGTGAATTTCATACTTTCAATCGGGATATATCCACCTTTGATGGTTCATGTTTTAGCCGCTACTGCAGAACCGTTTTCGATTTGATTTCCGTTTTGGATTTGGGATTTCGGGGTGAGATGACGGGTTGGATGGATTTTCGGGTTGGGAAAAAATTTGGGGTTATAGACTGGGGCCGAGCATCTGTTTATTGGCAAATGGATTTGAGCATCATGAATATATAGGATTTGGGATATCCAGAAAGTAGTTTCAATTCAGTGACTTGAAGGTATTGGCAGGCAAATCCAGTTTACTAAAGCCGGAATTAAACAGAAAAAATGAAATACCTGTTTTCACCCTGACCCAAAGAAACCTGAAATTTAATGGATGATCCTCATTTTCCGCAATTAGGTGATTTCTGCCCGCCTATTGACATGTCACATTGTGGTACATACATATACCAAAAAAGGAAGAACTCGCTCCGTTATCTCTAAATATTTTCACATTTCCTTTCTAAAGCTGTTTCCGTGGCTAATGCTTTTTTAAGAGCAGATTTGGAGTTACACATTACCTGAGTATTTTCAAAATAGAATGGAATATCATAAAGCTTCCATCCATTTCCGTATATCTCCAACGGTCAATACATATGATATGTGTTATTTTTTCATTCATACGGTTCATCATTAAGTGAAAAGGTAACAGCAAATGGAACCGATCGAAAACGAAAAACGCAACTTGTATGTCAATCCTGGTACTGGCGTTATGATTGAAGATGATCGATATGGTTGTCGGTATCCTGCATCCTTATATGAAAGCGATAATGAAGAAATGTATATTGAGGCGAATTTTGCTCTATGCTGGACGTATCAAGGGCAATCGGGGGCACTGTTTCAAGGGCAGTTGAAAAAATATTTCAGGATAAGGAAGTGCTGTCCTATATTGAAAAAACGGGACCTACAGTATCAACAAAGTGACAGGTTGGATTCTAACATTAAACAAAAACCCTCCTGAAATGACACAGGAGGGTTTATCATTAACGACCTTCTTAAATCCTTAAATCCTCTTTAACGCTATCCCTGCTTTGGTCTTTTTCACGGAAAATTTATCACCGACTACGATCCCAAGACCATCTGCCATATCTTTTGGGATAATGACGCTTCCCCGTTTTCCAACCGTAACCTCATTACCGTTTCCGGATGCTGCACCTCCGCGTCCACCAGCAATCTCGGGGATCTTTCCTGCTCCCATTTGAGCCCTTGCATAGGCGACTGTCAATTGGGTGGAGGTCTTGATATTTAGTTTTTTCATTATTTCGGGTCTGGGAACACCCTCCTCAACCATTTTAATCAGCTTTTCACTGTCGATTGATTTCTTTTTCGCCGCCATTTGGAACCTCCTTTGTGGTCTGTGAGTTGAATTCAAAAAATTGAGGTGTTCAATTAAAATATTTTTTGGTAAAGATCAACCTTCATCTTGCGGATTATAAAAAATAATTTATAACTGGCAATATCATCCGTTGGATATCGGTTCTCAACAGGAAGCACGAAATTCAGCTGTGACACGATTGACTCGGAATTAATAATCATGTGGGTGATTAATATCCAGCATTGGTTGGACGAAACAAAGAGCTGCCCAGCGGTTCCTCAATTGAAGTTGAAAGTGGAGAAGCTGAGCGAAATAATAATCTACGCCACATCTATTGCCGCTGGACTATCAGCGGGAACGACCCCGAAATGCTGGCGCAGGCCAAAACGAAAACCATGCAAGGGTGAATTGGACATTGAACTTGATCAGACGTCCGGAAATATTCATTGGCGTTGCAGTGTTTGCAACGATAAAGGCGTTGTTTCAGGCTGGAGAGGACTGATCTGGGACATGCTGGATACAGATGGCAAGGTTCATTGATAAAACGGGTATTAATATTACCAATTCAGAAAAGAGTAATATAGGGTAAATTCAGGCACTACATGTTCATCTTCCACGATACCGAAACCACCGGAACAGGTTCCGCCGATCGCCTGTGTCAAATAGCTTTTAAAATTAAAGGTGGCTATACGGTCAACGAACTCTTCAATCCGGGCACACCGATCTCAATTGATGCCATGACCGTCCATCACATCACAAACGAATGGTGCTGGACAAAGCTTCATTTCGAGACAGCGACGCTTGGAAACAACTCCAGGATCTGGTGAACTCGGATGATTATGTCATAGTCGCACACTGCGCCTCATTCGATATCGGTATGCTAAAGAAAGAAGGGATAGAACCAAAACATGTCATCTGCACCCTGAAATTGGACCGCTATTTCGACAAGGAAGGCGTGATCCCGAGATACGCGCTGCAATATCTGCGCTATTATCTGAAACTCAATGTCGATGCGGTTCCGCATACAGCCCTGGGGGATATCCTGGTCCTTGAGGCGATTTTTAATCGGATTACGCCAAAGCGGTTATTGAGTTAGGGGATGATGCCGTTGCCAAAATGATTGAGTTGTCAAGCAAACCTGTCCTTTATCGTAGAATGCCCTTCGGGAAACACAAGGGATTGAAAATGGAGGAGGTGCCGCTCGATTATCTGCAATTAAAAGGTAATATAGAATGGCATGTGGCGGATTGAAGAGCACCGTAGAATAGATAAGCAAATCGTTTCAGTTCCAAAAGATATCCTTAAGCGTTATGAAAAATCGAAAGACATCGCTTCCATTTCAGGTCCGCCGGGATTGAGACTGGTCAAAGGGTTTCACGACGAAGCCTTATCAGGCAGATGGAAAGGTTATCGATCCTCTCGACTTGGTTTTCAGTGGCGCGTGATTTACAGAACTATCCCCGAAGATCTGTTATTTCAGGTCGCGTCGATAACCGCACATGACTATCGGAGGGTATAAATGAATGATTATCGTCCCGCAAAAAAGCGAATCACTGTATCGGTTGGCGAATCAGTGCGTATAATTCGTGAGCTACAGGAATTAAGTCAAAATCAACTATCGGGGCTAACAGGTATTCCGCAGGCAACCATTTCGGCAATCGAAAATGATCGTGTCCGGCTCGGGGTAGAGCGAGCTAAAATTCTGGCCAGAGCCCTAAAGGTCCATCCAGGAGTTCTTGTTTTTCCAGGTTGGGAACTTTCCAGCGAAGCTGCGGCATAACCAGCTGATTAACATGACCGCAATAATTGGAGCTTTGAAAATGGATGATTACGAGAAATATGAAGAGGATTGCAAAAAGATAAGAGAAGCTAACAAGGGGCTATTAAATGAGTTTGAGATTTGGCTGAAAACTTCAGGCCTCTCGGAAAAGACGATGAATAATCATTTTTCAAACATTGATTTCTATATAAACGAATTTTTGCTTTACGATGATGCAACCGAAGCAAAAGATGGTGTCGGTGCTGTAGGTAGGTTTCTCGGATTTTGGTTTATAAAAAAAGCCATGTGGGCTAGTCCGGCAAGCATCAAGGGCAATGCAGCGAGCCTGAAAAAGTTTTACACTTTTATGCACGCGAAAGGTTTGATAGACAAAGAAGAGCTGATTGATTTAAAACAAACGATAAAAGAGGATATGCCGGAATGGTTGGCAACCTTGGGGCGCTACGATGATCCATCAATTGAAGATGTTTGGTGATGCAGAACCAAAATCGGCTACTAAATGGACATTTAACAAACCGGAGAGAAAACATGTTTTGTAAAAAAGACACCGGTAAGTCACGGCAACTATTGGATGGAATTTATTTAACGACCCTGGTTCATGGTGATAAGACCCTGATGGGTCAGTTCAAGATAGCGAAGGGCGCTGTAATTCCCGCTCATTCTCATCCCCACGAACAGACTGGAATAATGATATCCGGCAAGCTGCGCTTCGTTGTTGACGGTGAGATCAAGGATGTCGAAGCAGGCGATAGTTGGTGCCTGCCGGGCGGTGTCGAGCATTCGGCAGAGGCTCGGGAGGATGCGGTTGTTATCGAGGTCTTTTCACCGGTGCGCGATGATTACCTGCCCTGAAAATTTCAGTAGTATTCGTTGTAAGCGATGACTTTGCGACCTGTTGCCGTTGAGACCCTGGTCGATATTTAAAAAAGGAAATAATCATATGCTTCCCAAAATTATCGGTCTCGTTTTCGGCCTTCTGGCAGTGGGAATCTTTGCCTGGAAATTCAAAGAGACACCCTTGTGTCGACCCTGAACCATGTTGCCGTTAGGATTCGGCGTCGGGTACGCTGTTTACTGGTTGGTTAAAAAGATGTAGGCTTTAAGATAAAGCTTTTGGCTGTGTTATCGGTCGTTGGCGGATCACAATACAGCCGCCTTCCTCTGGCATTGCCAAAATCTTTATCTTAAAAGCCTGTAGTTTGAGTGCTCGGAATATACAGAGTCGTATCGGGTTGACCCTACCTTCGAACCCATGTCAGGATGCACAGTATTTCACACAAACGATCGGATTGATTTTTTCACGGTCAGCACAGGCCTTGATGACCGGCACGATGCTTTCCAGGGTTGGATTGCCGGATGGTCCGGGCATGCGGTTGTAATCGGCCCACAGAGCTTGGGCTTTTTCGATCTCCTTTCTCTGCAATTTTCTTGTTTTCTCGGCTCCGCCTGACAATATCATAGCGCCTTGACCCAATCGCTTATGGCGCTCTTTTTCTCCTCTGAAAAACCTTTTTGCACCTGGTCATGCAGCCACCGCAGGGATTTGGATCTCAAACTGTTCCGAAAGTTCTCCTCGGCTTCCTGGATGACCACTTTTATCAGGCACGGACATTCATCCGTAAAAACCGACGGATCATCCACGAAAATATTCTTTTTCCGAATTTCAGCACACTGAAATAAAAATGAAGGACCCTCGATAGCTTCGATAATATCCCAAAAAGAGATATTTTCAGGGGCACTGGCCAATTCATATCCGCCCTTAACACCGGAAATGGATCGAACAATGCCGGACTTTCGCAGCTTAGCGAAAATCTTTGAAAGATAACTCTCTGTTATACCGTGTAATTCTGCAATCTGCTTAATGCCGATCGTTTTGCGTTCGGGAAGATCCACGATGTAAAATAGTGAATGAAACGCATATTCCACCCCCACACTGAATTGCATCCGGTACCCCTTTCATCGTAACGAGCATTAAAATAATTTACCGCATCTGTGAAATTTTGTCTTGACATTCCTCCCTACCTTAATCCACTATAACTATCCAGGATACACGTTGTCTATATTAAAAATACCGAAAAGGAGAAAAAACATGTTCACAGACCGGTTTCGAGAAGTCATTGGGAAAGAGGGGATCGTTGCCATAGTATCGTATTCGGATGGGGAAGCCCATGTGGTAAACACCTGGAACAGCTACATCGTGACACCCGATGACAATAGGCTTTTCATACCCGCCTGGAAAATGAGAAAAACCGAAAAGAAAACGCTGCAAAACAACAAGGTGCTGCTCACTATCGGAACCAAGGAACTCGACGGGCGCATGGGACCCGGCACGGGGTACCTGCTCGAAGGCACGGCCAGATTTATAAGCTTGGGGCCGGAGTTCGACATGATGAAAAGCAAATTTTCATTTTTGACAAGAGTTCTCGAAGTCACCGTTACGTCAATGAAACAGACCCTGTAAAGCGGAAACGTCGTCGCGCCTCGGCGGTGGGATGACCATACTTTCAGACCCGCCAATGAGGCGCTCGATTCCGTGTTGGTGCTCTACTTTAGTCTATTGCCTTGTTCAATTTGGTGGAAAAAAACATTTATAGACTGTCTTTTATCCTGGTTGACTTTCTGAAATCGTGAAATTATAATGCCCCTAAAAATTATCGGGGCAGACATGGACCAAATTCAAAAGATAATTCCGATCACAAAGGCTAAGAAAGAGTTTCTCGATATCGTCAAGGAGATGGCCGCCGAGGACTCGACGATCGCCGTCACCAAAAACGGCGTGCCGGTCGGCATCATGATGACGCCGGAGCGTTACGAAGGGCTTTTGGAGACCATCGACATACTGGCGTCGCCTGAAATCGTCAGGGCCCTGGCGGCATCGGAAAATGATTTTCGCGCCGGCAGGTTTTTTTCACATAAAGAGGCCTGGTCCGATCGATGACCGGGTCGTACAAAATTATTTATTCTGAAACCACTCGCCGGCAGATTCGAAAATTCCATCCCGATCTTAAGCCTCTGGTCAAGACGAAGATAGAGCAGATACCTTCTCAGCCTTTCGGGGGCAAGCTTCTCGAGAAGGATCTGGCCGGATATCTTTCACTGCGGGCCGCGCGATATCGAATTATCTACAAGATCAAAGAGGATGAGCGTTTAATCGAGATTCATTACATCGGACACCGCAGGGATATATATGAAATCTTCGGCAAAAAGTTGCGCGAGTTCTTAACCAGATGATCCTTCCAAGGTTTTCGGCATTCAAGAATCGAACACAAAAACCATCCTCATCGCGGGCAGGAAAGAGTGCCGAATCGGAGAGCGGCGTCTGAGGATTCTGGCAGGACCAGAGAGAGTCGGTTGTATTTAGTAAGGCGCCGCTGATCGATAACGTAGACAAGTATTTATCTTACTAGGACCTGTTCCCGGGCCTTACTGCGGATGATCCCTGTCTTCGCCTCCGGCTCCCGCCGGAAAATCATCTATGATAGCGTCCCCTATTGATTCCCCGGAACCGTCACGATCATCCGGTGCAGTCGCCGGCAAGCGGTCCGGGGAGGCCGGTTCCCTTACGAGGGCATCGTAGCGCGTCTTGAGCTGGGTGAAGGCCATCAGGAGCTTGTCGTTGCGGCTGCGCTCCTTTTGGAGCAGGGCGATCATCGCTTTTCTCAGCTCCGCGGTGTAGTCGTCCAGACGCGTTTCAAGCGCTTCGATGCGGGATTCGAGCTGCGGCCGGTTTTTCAGAGACGCCGTCGGGCGTGCCGTCGACGAGGCCGGCGATTCGGTGTCCGTTCCGCCCTGATCGACTTTTTCGTCATCGTCGCGAAACCAGCGCTCGCTGCCGATGCCGGAATCCTGCGTGTCGGCCCGGACCTCTTCCAGGACCGGAACGTCGATGGTGGTCAAATCATCCGCAAACCCGTACACGAGGGCGGCGTGGCACAACAGGTTGATCGAGCGGGGAATTCCGCGGGTCATCCGGTGGATCGTGTCGATGGCCGCATCGGTGAATAGATCCGCGCGCCCTCCCGCCCTTTCCAGCCGGTGGGAAATGTATTGGGCCGTTTCTTCCCGTTCGAACGCTTTCAAATCGTAGGTGACGGCGATCCGCTGGGTCAACGAGGCCATGACGGGGCTTTTCAGCTTGTCTTTCAATTCAGGTTGACCGACCAGCAGGATCTGCAGCAGCATGGTGGTGCCGTCCTGGAGGTTTGACAGCAGGCGGATTTCTTCCAGCGCTTCCAGCGACAGGCTCTGGGCTTCGTCGACTATCAGCAGCGGGCGTTTGTTGCGGGAGCGCAGGTCGATCAGAAAGCGGGTGAGGGCTTTGATCGTGACGGCCTTGTTGTTTGAATCGGCATTCAGTCCGAACTCCTGCAGGATGATCCCCAGGAGCTGATCGGCACCGACATTGGTATTGAACACCACCGCGACGTGAAAATCGGGACCGATTTTTCGCAGGATATGATGGATCAGAGTGGTTTTACCGGTGCCGATGTCGCCGGTGAAAAGGATGAGCCCGGCATCGTCCACAAGCCCGAAATCCAGACTGGAAATGGCATTTTGGTGCTTTCGGCTCAGATACAGAAAATCGGGGTCGGGGGCGATATTAAAAGGCTTATCATTGAAACCGAAATATTTTTCGTACATGTGAATTCCGTTTAAAGTCGGTGAGTTTTGCCGTTCGCGTTCCGCCGCCTCCCTCGCCGTGTCAAAATCCTTATTTTAACGCCCGGCTCAGCCAAAGCCGGAACCAAATACTTAACAACAGTCGGGTCTGGTCCACATCTTTGCAACGGCGCGAGATAGGGGCGTATCAAGAGACCTCGAGAAAAATTTGTGCGCAGGCTGCCTTCAATTTCAGTGATAAAGGCCCTATAGTACCATTGGTCGTAGAAATCACAAACGAATAAATTCATTTGTTTTTTTGTAAAAAACGCATAAACCGCAGGTTGATTGACAGACCGTTCAGGTCGAAATGGAGGTGCGCGATGCGTCGTTTGCTCACGATCACCGCTCTGACCGGCATGGTTTTTCTGGCCGTTGTCGGCCCGGTGCGCCCAAACGACACGCTTTCCGTTTTTGTCAGTATCGTTCCGCAACGGTATTTCGTGCAGCAGATCGGCCGGGACCTCGTGGAGGTGCATGCCATGGTGCCGCCCGGCGCCGACCCCCACACCTACGAGCCCAAGCCCCGCCAGATGGTCGCCATTGCCGCGGCGAAGCTCTATTTTGCCATCGGGATCGAATTCGAAACGGCGAAGCTCGCAAAAATAATCTCAACCAACCCGCAGATAAGAGTCGTGCACACCGATCGGGGAATTGAAAAGATCCCGATGAACGACGGGGTTCACCGGGACGGGGGCCCCTCCGGGCACAGGGGGCTCGATCCTCACATCTGGCTTTCTCCGCCGCTGGTGATGATTCAGGCGCGCACCATTCTGGCGGCCCTGCAGGAAGCCGATCCGAAGAACCGCTTGGCTTACGAAGCAAACTACGCGGCGTTCATGGACCGGATAACCGACCTGGACACCGAACTCAAGACCACATTTGCGGGTCGTCAGGGACTTCGCTTCATGGTTTTCCACCCGTCATGGGGGTATTTCGCCCGCACGTACAACCTCATCCAGGTCCCCATCGAAATGGAGGGCAAATCCCCCAAACCCGCCCAACTCGAGGAATTGATCGAACTCGCCCGGAGAGACGGCATCAGGATCGTTTTTGTTCAACCCCAGTTTTCAGCCAAAAGCGCGGAACTGATCGCCAGGGAAATCGGAGGCGAGGTGGCCTTCGTCGACCCGCTGGCGGAAAACTGGGCGGAAAACCTGCGCGAGGTGGCCGGGAAGTTCAAGGCTGCCCTGAAATAGATAAGGAACGGAAATTGCATTAAAATCTCCCTTATGGGGTCAACGATCCCGTAAAAATTTTCGGTTCGGGCGCTCCCGGAATGCAGGCTGCGCCCGGCATTCCGGTACTCCTCCAGTCCTGCGGCTGCCATTTTGCAGACGATGGCTGCCAATCGAATCGGCCACGCACGTCTCTAATATCCAAATGGTGAGCCTATCATGTCTCCGGCCAAAAAAAAATCCCGGCTCAATGTCACGGACTCGATGGTACTGGCGGGAATCCCGATCGCCATCATCTATTGGGTCACCGATTCGATCCTGAATATCTTTTTTTCCAACAGGTACAACATCATCGCCGAAATTTTCGGCCCCGGTCTGTACGAAATCTACACCCGCGTCATCGTGCTGTGTATTCTGGTGATTTTCGGCGCCCACGCCCAAACGACCATCAACAGACTCAAGAATGCCGCGGATGCCCTGCAAAAAAGTGAAGACGAACACCGGGCCTTTATCGAGAACCTGACCGCCGGCGTGTTTCGGTTCGGCATCGATCCCGCAGGTGGCATAATACGGGCAAACCGGGCGATTGCCGATATTTTCGGTTACCGGTCGGTTCAGGACTTCTTGGGAGCAAAGGTGAGTTTGCTTTTTTCGAATCCCGCTGAAAAGGAAGAGTTTCTGCGGGACATCGTCAAACATGGCAGTCTCGGTGGTCGTGAACTCGCCATGCGCAAGCGGGGCGGGGAGGTGTTCTGGGTTTCCTGTTCTGCCGCCGTCATAGCGGATGACAGCGGGCGGGCGACCTGGATCGATGGCGTCATCGAAGACATCACGGTGCGCAAACAGGCCGAAGAGGCCCTGCGTGACAGCGAAGAACGATATCGCCAACTGATCGACTATGCACCGGCCGGCATCTGCGAGATCGATCTCGGCACCCACCGGTTTTTGCGCGTCAACGACCTGATGTCCAGGATGACCGGTTATTCGCGGACCGAGCTGCTGGACGGAAAGATCGATACGATTCTGACCGACGACAGCAAAGGGGTATTTTATGAAAGGCTGGCCGATTTGTCCAAGGGGAAGGGCGACTCGGGTGCGGTGGAGCTGAAAATCCGGGACAAGCAGGGCCAGGAATTCTGGGTGGTCGTCAACGACGGCATCCGTTCCGAACCGGGCCGGGCCGAAACGGCAACCGTCGTGATGCATGACGTCAGCGAGCGCAAACGGACCGAGCACGAAAAACAGCTGCTGGAATACCAGCTATACCGGGCCCAGAAGATGGAAGCCGTCGGGACCCTGGCCGGCGGCATCGCGCACGACTTCAACAATCTGCTGATGGGAATCCAGGGACACATCTCCATCATGCTCTCGATGACGGAATACGCCCACCCGTATTTCAACCACTTCATATCGATTGAAACCTACATCAATAACGCGACCGATTTGACCGGCAAACTCCTCGGGTTCGCGAAAGGCGGCAAATACGGCCGCGAAAAAGTCGCGCTGAACGACCTGATCGGAGATCAGATCCGGGTATTCGAAAAGACCCGCAAGGACGTCAGGATCAAGGAAACATATGCGGCAGCTCTGTGGGCGGTCGAAGCGGAGCCGCTGCAGTTAAAGCAGGTGATCATGAACCTGGTCGTCAACGCTTTTCAGGCGATGCCGGACGGCGGCGAGCTGAGTATCGCGACCCAAAACGCGGTACTCGACGAAACGTCGTACCGACACCACGACGCAAAGCCAGGACCTTACATCAGCCTCACGATTGCGAGACACCGGCATCGGGATGGACGAGGCCACCAGGCAAAGAGTTTTCGAACCGTTTTTTACCACAAAAAAATTAGGGCCTCAAAAGGGAACCGGATTAGGGCTGGCATCGGCCTATGGGATCATCAAGAATCACGACGGATTCATAACCGTGCACAGTCAGAGTCGGCAAAGGGTCCAGCTTCAGCGTGTTTTTGCCGCGATCGGCGGAAAATTTCTCTGCGGAAAAAAACGATCCCGTTCTTGCGGCAACGGAAAAAGAAACGGCTTTGATCGTCGACAAAGACGACGATGTTCGCGGTATTTTGGAGCAGATGCTGAAAAAATTGGGTTTCAGGGTCCTGCAGGCCAAAGATGGCCGCCAGGCACTCGAGTCCGTGCATCGGGCTGGCGACAAGCCCGATGTGGTCATCCTGGAAGGCGATGGGCCCGAATCAGACGGCAGCGAACTGCTGCTCGAGCTAAGAAAGATCAACACCGGGGTCAAAATAGTCATCTCGAGCCAGCGCGACCTGGATGAAGCCCAAAATGCACTCCAGAAACTCGATGCCGACGGTTTTCTGAAAAAACCCTTCAATCTGATGCAGCTGACCACCCAGTTGGGCGAGATAGCCGGCTCCTGAAACGGGGCCGCGCCTCGGTGTCCGGCGTCGAATTCGAGCCGATTAGTTAAACAGCACCAGCCGCGGTGGCTGTGTATGTTTTTTTCTACACACCAAAACCGGCATGTAGGGCTATTTTCAAAAATTCGAGTCAAATGGGCCAGATCGACTGTCCTATTTTCCCTTCACCACCACCATCTCTGCCGATTGGTTAAAGGGGTTGTGACGATGAGATCATCGCGGAACGAGCACCTCCCAATCCGGTGGTGTTTCCGTTGTCTGCCCGGACTTTCCGGCGGGCTCGGGATTTTTCTTGTTTTGGCACGCACGCTCCTCGTCGACGAGGTTCCACATGGTTAATTTGATGGTGTTTCCGACCGTTTCATCCTCATCTTTCTGGTTGTGTTCCAAAATCATGCTGATCTTGTTTTGCTGCTCGTCGACAAACGACCATTTCCACGAAATCACGATGTGAAATGGATCGCCCCGCCACTCGGAGGGGGCGCCGAAACGGTTTTTATACCGTTTGAGCAGCTCGTCGTAAAACTTCCTGGAAGAGTCGGCAAACTTCATCCGGATGCTGACAATGCGGTTTGGTACGATGCAATTTCCCACCCAGACCATTCCGTGCTTGTAGCCCGGCAGCGGGCGCACCTGAATTGCATCGATCGAACTGCCGTGCCGCAACGGCATCCTGCTCTGCAGGTCGGCCAGATCCTGGTATTTGGAAAACCGGTCGCCGAGCACAAATCCGGCCAGTTCGTGTGGCGCTGCCGCCAAAACGGCCACGGGCAGCAATAAAACCCCCCAGAGAATCAGCGCTGTAAGCTTTCGCATGTCATTTTTCCATGGCCCGTTCGGGCTGCCGTGATGTTTGATAATCAGTTGAGTCAGTTAAGTCGGTTGAGTCGGTTAGGTCAGTTAGGTCAGTTGAGTCGGTTAGGACAGTTAGGTCAGTTAAGTCGGTTGAGTCAGTTGGGTCGATTGAGTCAGTTGGGTCGGTGAATCGGATAGATTTAGATTTATAAGGTTTATCATTTGCCATCGACCCCCAATTCCGTAGGGGCGGGCCTGTGTGCCCGCCCTTCCTGTCGATTCATCTCCGATCGTGCAAGCACCCGTCTTCCGGCTTTGAGGCAGTTGGGTCAGTTGGGTCGATTGAGTCAGCTTGTTAAGTGTTACCAATTCAAGTTCAGAGCAGAAGCGAGGGCGAATGGTCGCGAGCTGTCGTTGTGGGTCTCAAGTCGCCTGTAATGATAAAGGATTCTGATTTTCCAGTTTCAAATATCAAGTATCAAGTGTCCAGGGTTTAGTTTCCCGTAGCTTTGCAGTATCAAATTAAGAGGGGAACAACGGCGCGTCAATCGAAAAAGATCGGTCGGCGAATGTAGGCTCATGAAAACCGGTTGCAATACGATATAAATAATTGCAATTATTGTTTTTTTGTGAGTAAAATAGATGGTCTTTACGGTCCACGCGGGAGGTCCGCGATCGGCCGTTTTGCCGCTTGACCGGTCGGCGGATCGATTTCGGTCGGGCGGCTTCGGGTGTACACCATCAAGGCGAGGTAGGCCACCATGAAACCAGTGGGCAGCACCATATTTCGATCGGCATTCTGGGTGGGGGCCGCTTTTTTACTGTTGCTTTCCGGCTGCGGCTCGAACGATAACGACAACGATTCCAGCGGCAGACCCGTTTCGAACCGTATCGCCACGGTATTTTTATCCCAGGCGGATCCGGCCGCGCCGACCCGGCTCTACGGTTCTTCGGCGGATGGCAACACGATCATCACCCTGTCCGGCAACCTGGTCAGCGGGGGCAGCGTGACCGACTTCGCCCTGTCGCCCGACGGGCGTTTCGCGGCGTATCGGGCGGACCAGGAGGAGAAGGGCCGCATGGAACTGTATACGGTCCCGGTCGGTGGCGGCACGGTCATCAATGTTTCCCGAAAATCGGGCACCATCCTGGAGGTCGAGGAGTTCGCCTGGGCACCGAACAGTACCCGGATAGCATTCATGGCCTTCAACGAGTTCAGCGGCAACACGGACGGCAATACGGAACTCTTTACCAACACCGCCAACGGCAACAATTTGACTACCGTATCGAATTTCTTGAATTTCGGCGAAAATGTCATGGCCTTCGAGTGGTCGCCCACCAGCGGCCTGATCTCCTACACGGCCCTCACCATCGGAACCAACCGCCGTCAGGTGCGTCTTTTCGCCGCACCGGCCAATGAAGTCAGTCGCGCCTTTCCCATTTCAAATATACCAGGCGCCAGCAACTTGTATACGATCGGAAAGGTCGAATGGTCGCCCGACGGATCGATTATCGCTTTTCTGGCGGATGTCAGCGTGCTGAACGCCAATGAACTGCTGGTCGTCAAACCGAACCTGAATCCTTTTCCTGTCGCGATTTCCGGCACGCTCGTCGCCGGCGGCGAGGTGCGGGATTTTGCCTGGGCGCCGGACAGCAGCCGGATCGCCTATGTGGCCGATCAAAACGAGGATGAAACGTTTGAGCTGATATCCGTTAAAGCCGATGTGGATTCCCTGAACCCGGACCCCGATCCCCGAACCATTTCAACGTCCCTTTCCACCGAAATAAGCGATTTCGCCTGGTCGAGCGACAGCAGGCGCATCGCCTACATCGCCGACGGGGACACGGCCGGACTCTTCGAGCTGTATACGAACGTGCCGTTCGGGACGTCGAATTTCAAAGTCTCGGGTCCGCTCACCGCCGGCGGCCAGGTGGCGGCCTTCGCCTGGTCGCCGGACAACACGCTGATCGCCTATCGCGCCAGCCAGGACAGCGACAACATCTTCGAACTCTATACCTCCAATCCGTTCGGGACCATTGAAAACGTGAAGATATCCGGCTCGCCGTCGGTCGGTGGATTGCCGGATTTTGCCGGCGCTTTCGGGTGGGCGCCGGACGGCTCGCGCGTGGCCTACATCGCCCGGCAGGCAACCGATTTTTACGAGCTTTACTCCTCTAAACCCGCCGGTGCGCCCGACAATGCCGTTATTTCCGGACCCTTGGTCAATGGCGGCAACGTGGATACCTTCCAATGGTCGCCGGACAGCTCGCGGGTGGCCTATCTGGCCGACCAGGAGACCATCAACGTTCGGGAGCTGTATTCCTCGCAGCCGGACGGCAGTGGCAATTTGAAGATTTCCGAAGGAATCGTGGAGGAGATCTACGCCTGGGTGCCCTGACGTATTGAATTGAACCGCCAACGAGAATGGGGCGATGCGGAAAGGGGGCGTGTCTGTCCGCCCCTTAGCCGTCAGAAGGTCTTAGCGGGATCTACTCGAATTCATGGGTGTCGATCGCCAGGCGCAGGTGACAGCCAAGGCCCCCTGGCGGTAATTGCCGGTTGCGACCGTCGTGAATCCCGGCAACCGGCCGACGCGGCTACACGGACACCCGACAAGGTCTTTGCCAAGGCAATCGGCGTTCTATTTCTTCCGGCCGGAGTTTTTTTGCAGTTCCTTGTCGATCATGTCGGAGAAGCCTTCCAGGCTGCGCTGTCTCAACTGGCGTCCGTTGATGAAAACGGCCGGAACGCCGCGCACGCCGATCCGGTTGCCCTGCTCGATATCCGACTGGACCTTGGCCCGGGTCCACTCGGCCTGCCAGTCCTTTTCGAACCGTTCCATATTTAAATCGAGTTCTTTAGCGATTTCGCGGACTTTTTCATCGTTCAGTTGGCTGGCGTTTTCGAAGATTTTGTCGTGAAATTCCCAAAACTTGCCCTGCTTGTCGGCCGCCAGGGCCGCCCGCGCCGCCGTTTCGGCATACGGGTGGGATTTGACGGGGAAATTCATGAAAACTTCCCTGACTTCCTGCGGATATTTTTCGACCACCTGGTCGAGCAGAGCCGTGAGGCTCTTGCAGTACCCTCACTCGAAGTCGCTGAAAACGGTGACCACCACCGGCGCTTTTTCCGGACCGCGAAAGGGTGATCCGGTCGTGTCGATCTGTTCGATGAAATTCAGCTCGATGATCTGGACCGTCTTTTTTTCACGGCTGCCGAGCAGGAGCACATCGGAACCCTGAATATGCCAGAACCGGTCGAACTCCCGGCCCACATCTATCGTTTCGTCCAGCCTGCCGTTTGGTTCGAAAATTTGGATCTGCCCCTTGTCGGTCAGGACCAAGACCTTGTTGCGCGATGTCGAAAAGGCGACATCCAAAGGTGAATCCTTCAATTTGAACGTCTGGACGACGTTCACATCCAGCGCGGCGAAGCAAACCGGCAGCACGAAAAAAAAGGCGGCCAGAATGCTCAAAAAAACGATGAATTTCAATTTCATGATTTGCCTCCCATTTATTTTTTTGCGAACCTTTAATGGCACCAACGCCAAAAAAGCTCAAGCCTTATTATTTCAGATCTTCGCCAACCCCTACTGTCAACGCGTCTATAGGCTTCAAGATAAAGGTATAGGCTTTGTTATCGGTCGTCGGCGTGTGCCGAATACAGCCTCCTCCCGCTATCCTTGCCAAAGCCTTTATCTTGTAAGCCCATATCTCTGGGAGTGCCGCGGGTGAAAAGGGCTCCCGCACCGGTGCCTGTCAAGCCGAACGCGCGGCCTGCGGCTGGCTTGAATTCCACTGATTAGTGTTTAGTCTATTGGCCATCTACGATGTTATAAACGGCATGATACGTTTCCGATTCAGAAAATGTAACCGAAAGGAGAGTGACAATGAAAGACACGGAAAGTGTTCACAAGAAAGTCCAGGAAATGTGCGATTGCTATGCGACCACCGATCCGCTGAAAGAGATGTCGATTCTCAAATCCGATGCCGACAAACAGGAAGCCGCAGTGAAGTGGTTGGCCCTGGCCGCCCTGCACGGTGTGAACCACAATGCGGAAAAGATAACCATCCGCCGCAGCGGGGAAGGCAAGGTCACCGTTTACGCCGAGTACCGCTCGACCGAACTTCCGTCGCCGGGCACTGACGTCGGGCAAAAGATTTTCGAGGCGGCCAGGAACATGACGCACATCGAAGGTGAAAAAGGCAAAACCGACCTGGCACTAGGGATTCGTGACAGCAGTATCGACCTCGAGGTCAAGTTGAAGAAGAAAGACGGGGGCGAACAGCTGACCGTGAAATTCCCGCGATAGCCTCTTTTTCCAAATGCCTTTTTTTTGCGCTGAATACGCCGATATCGTCCGGAAGTCGTCAGAGGAGTTGTTCAATGATCGGCAGGGGCGGCGCAGCGGGCGTGACCGTTGAACCGGGTGCCATGCCGGTTCAACGGATTTCTACGGCGGCCCGTATCGAATTGCCGCCGGTCTGCAGCGTCAGGAGGCTTTTAATCTTTCGAAACTCTAAACCAGGCCCTTGGCCGCGGAGAGAACGGCATCATAATCCGGTTCGTCGGCGATTTCCTTCACGAGTTGGACATACCGGACGACGCCCTTGGCATCGACCACGAAAACAGCCCGGGCCAGGAGCCGCAATTCCTTGATCAGAACGCCGTAGGAATTTCCGAATTCAGCGGCGCGGTGATCGGAAAGCGTCACGACCTTGTCGACTCCCGCCGCTCCGCACCACCGCTTCTGGGCAAACGGCAGGTCCATGCTGATGGTCAAAATGACGATATTTCCGCCAAGCCCCGCTGCCTCGCTGTTGAACCGGCGGGTTTCCATATCGCACACCGGTGTATCGAGGGACGGAACCGCGGAGATGATGACCACTTTGCCGCGAAAACCGGAAAACCTGACGGGGTTCAACCCGTTATCCAGCGCCTCGAAATCCGGGGCCGTGTCGCCTGAGTTAACTTCCTGCCCGACCAACGTCAACGGGTTGCCGTGCATGGTGATTATTCCGGAACGCTCTTTCATGACCGCCTCTCTTTCGTTTTGGTGTGTGCAATAGGCCTTCAGTTTAAAGGCTTTCAAGCCGGAACGTAGAACCCTGAACCGCTCAACCCGCGATACAAGCCGCCTGCCTCTGTTCTTGCCAAATCTTTATCTTAAAGCCGTATATCACTCGGCACCGATGATAAAGTTCCCTAAAATAGGGATAAATCACTTTAAGTCAACGCACCTGCGCGCTCTGGCGAACGCGGGCTGATAATAAGGCCGGCGCGCGGGGGCGGGCACCCATCCTGCGCGGCTTTTATGTCATGGAGCTACCCGTTTCTTGACACATGCCGCACCTGTGGTATGAACCAGACAGGGGAGCCGGCGCCTCGCACCCGGGGAACCATCAGCTAGGGGGGGTAAGTGCGGAGAGTTGCGGGGTGCGGGTTGCGGGATGCGGGTTACGGGTTACGGGTTGCGAGTTTCAGGTTACGGGTTTCAAGATGTGTCTGGTGTCTGGTATTTGGTGTTTCGGGCACGAAATGAGCGAATACGGCATTTATTCTTTCGGGCAATGAAATATGGAGCGATTAGCGTTCCTTATTGCGAGTTTCAAGTTTCCATCTACGGGTTGCGAGTTTCAGGTTACGGGTTTCAAGGTGTGTCTGGTGTTTGGTCTTTGGTGTTTCGGGTACGAAATGAGCGAATACGGCATCTATTCTTTCGAGCAATGAGATTTGGAGCGATTAGCGTTCCTTATTGCGGAGGGGATCATGGGCGGTTTTGATTTCGACATCGGGATAATCGGCGGCGGGGCGGCCGGTTTGACCGTTGCGGCCGGCGCCGCCCAGCTGGGTGCAAAAACCCTTCTCATCGAAAAAGACGGGGTCCTGGGCGGTGACTGCCTGCAT
Source organism: uncultured delta proteobacterium (assembly GCA_963728055.1). Lineage (GTDB taxonomy): Bacteria > Desulfobacterota > Desulfobacteria > Desulfobacterales > SG8-13 > JARFQH01. The sequence continues at coordinate 313,366 of CAVSIM010000012.1, forward strand.
TACGGCTGTGTTCCGAGCAAGACCCTGATCAACAGCGCCCGCATCTATCACCAGATGAAGACTGCGGCGCGTTACGGACTGCCGGTGGTGGACCTGCCGCCGGTGGATTTCCGAGCGGTCGCACAGAGGATCAAGGCGGTCATCGACACCATCCAGCGGCACGATTCCGTAGAGCGGTTCTGCAAACTGGGCGCCAAGGTGGTTTTCGGCGAACCGCAGTTCAGCGACGAGCACAGCCTGTGGCTGAACGGGCAGTCTTTTGCGGCCAAAAACTGGGTCGTCGCCACCGGCTCTTCCCCGGTGACGCCGCCAATCCCCGGGCTGACCGCAACGCCGCATGTGTCCAACCGGGAAATTTTCACCCTCGAGTACCTGCCGTCCTCCATGATCGTTCTGGGAGCCGGTCCGATCGGAATCGAAATGGGCCAGGCCTTCGGCCGCCTCGGCACCCGGGTGACGATCATCGACCGCGCGGATCAGATTCTGGGCAAAGAAGATGCGGACATGGCCGCGGCGGTCAAGGGCGTGCTGGAAGCCGAGGGCGTCGCCTTTTACCTGGAGGCATCGATTATATCCGCCATGGATCTCGGCCACGCGAAAAGCGTCACCATCGGGACACCTGACGGCCGGCGGCTGACGCTGGAGTCCGAGAGCATTCTGGTCGCCATGGGGCGCGGGGCCAACACGGCCGGCCTGGGGCTGGAGAAGATCGGGGTGGAGCACGATCGGCGCGGGATCAAGGTCGACCACCGGCTGAGGACGAGCCACAAGCACATCTACGCCGCCGGAGATGTTTCCGGCGGCTACCAGTTCACGCACGCGGCCGGATACGAGGGTGGCATCGTCGTCAGCAACGCGGTTTTCCACCTGCCGCGACGGGTCGATTACACCTATATGCCGTGGTGCACTTACACCGACCCGCCGCTGGGCAGTATCGGGCTGAACGAGAAAGCGGCCCGCAAGGCCGGAATAGCGTATTCGGTTTGGACCGAAGAGTTTGAGGATAACGACCGCAGCCTGGCCGAAGGTGAAAAGATCGGACGAATCAAGCTGATTCTCGACGAGAAGGAAAAACCGGTCGGGGTCCAGATCTTCGGCCCGCATGCCGGCGATTTGCTCGGCGAGTGGGTGGCGATTTTCAACGGAAAGGTCAAGCTGTCCACGCTGGCGGCGGCGGTTCACCCTTACCCGACGATCGCAGAGATCAACAAACGGGTGGCCGGCAACTTTTTTTCTTCGAAAATCTTTTCCGACAAGGTCAAAAAAACCCTGAAGTTTTTTTTCAATTTGAAAGGCCGCGCCTGCGGAACCGACGGGTCGGCCGACTGACCGTTGACCTGCAGCCGGACGGTGCGCCGCCATCGGCCGACATCGATCGACGGACGACCGGCGCCGGTTTACCGGAGAATCGACAGATGCGAGAAGGGGATCGGGGACCGGCCGGCGGTCGCGGCAGGGCGATAACCAAGGTTCTCATCCTGGCGGGGTTTATGGTCGGGGCCATCGTTCTGGTTCGCTTCAGCCCGGTCAAAGACCTCCTGACAGTCGCCGAGGTGACGCGTTTTCTGGATTCGGCCGGGCTATGGGCCCCGCTGGCCTTTATTTTATTTTATGCGATCGGCGTTTGCCTGTTCGTCCCGGGAACTTTTCTGACCGGACTGGGGGCCGTTATCTTCGGGCCTTACCTGGGCTTCGCCTATGTCTGGCTGGGGGCGATGTTGGGCGCCGGCGGCGCATTTGCCATCGGACGCACCCTCGGACGCGAATTCGCCGCCGGCCTCATCGGCACGCGGTTGAAAAAATACGACGAGGCCATCGAGCGCAACGGTTTTGCCACCGTGCTCTACCTGCGGCTGGTCTACTTCCCCTTCACCGTCTTGAACTTCGGCTTGGGCCTGACGCGCGTGCGCTTCGCCGATTACCTCGCCGGAACGGGCCTGGGCATCGTCATCGGCACCTTCATCTTCACCTTTTTCATCGGAACCCTCAAACAGGTCTGGACCTCCGGCGACTGGCAGCGGCTGCTCTCGTTCGAAGTGTTTTTATCCCTTGCTTTATTTGTGTTTTCATTCTTTATTCCGAAAGTCATCAGGAAAATCAAGGGGGACGCCTGATCGATCCCGCGCATCATTTTCATGCATCTTCATGCAGCGCGCCCTACCGAACAGGCTATCCAATTATCCGCCCAAGCAATGAGGAGTGCTTATGAAACGAGAGGATTACAGTCGACATATCGCCGTTCACGGGCGGCAGTACAGCATTGCGGATATCAGACGGCTGCAGGAAAAAGGTGTGGCGGATATCGACCGGCTGCCCTTTTCGATTCGCATCCTGGTTGAAAACCTGTTGCGGAAACTGGACGGGCGCATCGTGCGGGAGGAAGACTTGCTCAATATCGCGCGCTGGCGGAAAACCTATCCGGCGCCGGTGGAAATTCCCTATCATCCGGCCCGCGTCTTGATGCAGGACTTCACCGGCGTTCCGGCCGTGGTCGATCTGGCCGCCATGCGCGATGCCGTCCGGCAGTTGGGCGGCGACCCGGTGAAAATCAATCCGCTGGTGCCGGTGGACCTGATCGTCGATCACTCGGTTCAGCTCGATTACTACGGCAGCGACAGTGCCCTGACCAAGAACGTGGCCAAAGAATACGCCCGCAACGCCGAACGCTATGCCCTGCTCAAGTGGGCCCAGAAGAGCTTCGACAATTTCAGGGTCGTGCCGCCCAATTCCGGCATCTGCCACCAGGTCAACCTGGAATATCTGGGCCAGGTGGTCGTGACCGCCGGGGAAGGCGACACGCTTCAGGCGTACCCGGACACCCTGGTGGGAACCGATTCCCACACGACGATGATCGACGGCATCGGCGTCATGGGCTGGGGGGTCGGCGGTATCGAGGCCGAAGCGGTCATGCTGGGCCAGCCGTATTACATGTCGATCCCCGAGGTGATCGGCGTCCGCATGACCGGCGAACTCCAGCCCGGGGTCACCGCCACGGACCTGGTGCTGGCCGTGACCGAGATGCTCCGGAGGCACAACGTGGTCGAGAAGTTCGTCGAGTATTTCGGACCGGGAATGAAGAAGCTGACCGTGCCGGACCGCGCCACGATCGCCAACATGACGCCCGAGTACGGTGCGACCCTCGGATTTTTTCCGGTGGACGAGAAAACCATCGCTTACCTGAAGCTGACCAACCGCAAGGACCGGGCCGAAATCGTCGAGGCCTACACCCGGGCCAACGGGCTTTTTTACGGCGGCGCGGAAAATCCGGAGTACAGCCAGGTGCTGGACTTGGACCTTTCCGGCGTCGCGCCGGCGGTGGCCGGACCCGCCCGGCCGCAGGACCGGATCGTGCTGCCCGATTTGAAGGGCGCTTTTGCGGGCGTGCTCGGATGCGAGTACGATCGCGATGCCGACTTGGCGCACCTGTCGCAGTTTCACGACGAGTCCGGTTCGCAGACCAGGCGCTCGCCGGTCTGCCATCCGGTCAACTCGCGAACCTACGAGGTGAACCTCTTCGGCCGGCCCGAAAAGTTCGGCGACGGCTGTCTGGCCATCGCGGCCATCACCTCCTGCACCAACACCTCCAACCCCTCCGTTCTGCTGGGCGCCGGCCTGCTGGCCCGCAAGGCCGTGGAGCGCGGGTTGAAGGTGGCGCCATACGTCAAAACCTCCCTGGCGCCGGGTTCACGGGTCGTGCGGCGCTACCTGGAAGACGCGGGCCTGATGCCCTACTTCGAAGCGCTCGGGTTTCACCTGGCCGCTTTCGGCTGCACCACCTGCATCGGCAACAGCGGTCCGCTGCATCCCGAAATCGAGCGCATCATCAAAGAAAAGAACCTGACCGTGGCCGCGGTTCTGTCCGGGAACCGGAATTTCGAAGCCCGGATCCACCAGAGCGTCAAGGCCAACTACCTGGCATCGCCCATGCTGGTGGTGGCATTTGCCCTGGCCGGGCGCATCGATGTGGACCTGACTTTCGAACCGGTGGGACTCGATCCCAATGGTGAGCCGGTCTACCTGGAGGATCTCTGGCCGCGGAAGGCGGACATCGATGCCCTGGTCGACACCCATGTCAAAAAGACATTTTACGCCGAAGAGTACGGCCGGATTTTCGACGGCGACGAGTTCTGGCGGCAGCTCGATATCGCCGAAAGCGAGACCTACAGCTGGGACGATCGATCGACCTATATCAAGCGGCCGCCTTATTTCGACAATTTCAAACTCGATTTGTCCGCGCCGCCCGACGTCGAGGGAGCCGCCACTCTGATGGTGCTCGGCGACACCGTCACCACCGATCACATTTCACCGGCCGGTTCGATTCCGGCCGCCTATCCGGCCGGCCGCTACCTGATCGCCCAGGGGGTCGAACCGGTGGATTTCAATTCCTACGGCTCCCGCCGGGGCAATCACGAGGTCATGATGCGCGGCACTTTCGGGAATATCCGCATTAAAAACAAACTCGTGGCCCCTAAAGAGGGCAGCTACACCATAAAGTTCCCCGCGAAAGAGGAGATGTTCGTCTACGATGCCGCCGCGGCGTATCTGGCGGAAGCCAAGGCGCTCATCGTGCTGGCCGGCAAGGAATACGGCACCGGGTCTTCGCGGGACTGGGCGGCCAAGGGCACCACCCTGCTGGGGGTCAAGGCCGTGATCGCCGAATCGTTCGAACGGATTCACCGCAGCAACCTGGTCGGGATGGGCGTCCTGCCCCTGATCTTCAAGGACGGCCAAAATGCGGAAAAACTGGGGTTGACCGGCGAGGAGACCTACACCATCAGCGGGGTGGTCAGCATAACGCCGCGCAAGGTGCTGACCGTCAAGGCCGTGAAAGCGGATGGGACTGCGGTCGACTTCGAGGCGATCTCGCGCCTGGACACCGATGTGGACATCGATTATTTCGAGCACGGCGGCATCCTGCCGTTCGTCATTCGAAAACTGATGAAAGACGCGTGATGCGGGAGATGATTTTCGAGGGCTCGAGAGGGCGGCGGCGCCTGGCTGCCGCCGTGCTGCTGGCACTGACGTGCTGGATCGGACCGGCCTTTTGCACGGCGGCCGCCTCCGGCACGTGGGACGAGGTCCTGACGCGCGCGCGCGGACAGACCGTCGACTGGTACATGTGGGGCGGATTTCCCGGCACCAATGCCTTCGTGAACGGGTATGTGGGCCCGCGCGTCAAGGAACTTTACGGGGTCACGCTGCGCCAGGTGCCGGTGACCGATATCGCCGTGGTGATCAGCAAGCTGCTCGTCGAGAAACAGGCCGGCGAAACGGCGGGCGGCCAGGCCGACCTGCTGTGGATCAACGGCGAAAATTTTCGCACCGCCAAGCGCAACGGCCTGCTGTACGGCCCCTTTGCCGATCGCCTGCCGAACCAGGGCCTGGTCGACTGGAGCCGCCCCGCGGTCTTCAACGACTTCGGCGAACCCGTGGATAACCTGGAGTCGCCCTGGGGCAGCGCCCAACTCGTCTTGATTTACGATCGCGCGCGCACGCCGTCGCCACCGGCTTCGATGGCGGAGCTGCTCGCATGGGTCCGCAGCCACCCGGGGCGTTTCACCTATCCCGCGCCGCCCGATTTTACCGGCTCGGCCTTCGTGCGCCAGGTCTTCTACCAGGTTTCCGGGGATGCGGCCGCCTGGCAGGCGCATCCGTTGGATGAAAAGCGCTTCGAGCAAGCCGCGGAGAAAACCTACCGCAGCCTCAGGGACCTGACCCCCTCCCTGTGGCGCGGCGGCGAGACCTATCCGGAGAATCCGGAGCGCCTGGCGCAGCTGTTCGCCGACGGGGAAGTCGACTTTGCCGTCAGCTACCATCCGGCCGAGGCCTCGAAAAAGATCCACGACGGCTTGTACCCCCCGACGGTCCGCACCTTTGTCTTCGATGAGGGGACCATCACCAACACCCATTTCGTCGCCATCCCCTTCAATGCCGAACACAAGGAAGGGGCGATGGTGGTGGCCGATTTCCTGCTGTCACCCGAGGCGCAGTTAAAGAAAGCCGACCCGGCGGTGTGGGGCGATTTTCCCGCCATCGACGTTACGCGCCTGGAATCGGCCTGGCGGTCCCGGTTTGCCGAGCTGCCGCGCGGTGCGGCCACGTTGCCCGATGAGGTGCTGCAGCGCCACCAGGTGCCGGAACCGCCCTCGGAAATCGTGATCCGGCTGGAAAAAGGGTGGCAAGAACACGTCCTGAAAAAAAGGTGATGGCGGATGAGCGGCTAAGGGGTGTGGATGCCCGCACGCGCGGCGGTGCGGGGGCGCGCGCCTTGGCGCTGCTTCTGGGGCCGGCCCTGGTGCTGGTGCTGCTGCTCTTCGGCGGCGGGCTGGCGCTCGGGTTCCTGCAGAGTCTCGGCTATCTTCCGGCCGCCGGAATGCAGGCCATCGGCTTTCAGCACTTCGAGAACATCCTGACCGATCCCGATTTTTTCAAGAGCCTCGGGCTCACCATCTATATATCCGTGGTTTCGACAACCATCGCCGGGATGGTCAGCGTTCCGGCGGCCCTTTTCCTGATCGCCCTCGAGGGGCCGCGGCGCCTGGTCGACTTCGTCTTCCAGGTCCCCCTCACGGTGCCGCATCTGGTCGTGGCGACTTCGGCCGTGTTTCTGCTGGCCCCCAGCGGCCTGATTGCGCGGGCCCTTCAGGCGGCCGGCCTGATCGAGGGTGCGGCGGGGTTTCCGCTGTTGATCAACGATCCCTGGTGCATCGGCATCCTTCTGACCTACGTCTGGAAGGAAATCCCGTTTATTACCCTGATGATCCTGGCGGTGTTGACAAACACCGGAACGGGACTGCTGGAGGCGGCCCGCACGCTGAAGGCCGGCCGCTGGCAGCGCTTTCGCTACGTCGTGCTGCCCACCATCTTTCCCAGCCTGGTCGCGGCCTGTTTCATCGTTTTCGCCTATACTTTCGGAGCCTTCGAGGTACCGTACCTGCTGGGGCAGACCTACCCGACGACCCTGTCGGTCTGGGCATACAGGAACTACAGCGACATCGATTTGATGGCCCGGCCCGAAGGCATCGCCACCGGCCTGGTCATCGCGGCGGTGGTCGTCGCCGCCATCGTCGTGTCCCAGGCGCTGACCCGCGCCGCGCGGCGCCGGGGCATCGTCATATGAAACCGTTCTATCGCTTCGGCATCGCCGGGCTGATCATTTTCACCGTCGGGCTGCCGTTTCTCCAGCTGGTCCTCTGGTCCCTGGCCGACCGCTGGTTCTATCCCGGCCTGCTGCCCCAGCAGTGGGGCTGGCGCGCCTGGGGGTACATCTTCGATACGGCCGGCGCCCAAATCATCGGGGCCGTGTACCAGAGTCTGGCGGTCGCGGCGGTGACGGCGATCGCTGCGCTGCTGGTCGGTTTGCCGGCCGGCCGCGCGCTCGGTCTCTATGCCTTCAGGGGCAAGGACTTGATCTCGGTCATTTTGATCCTGCCGATCATCGTGCCGCCGCTGTGCGTATCGATGGGGCTTCATCTCTGGTTCATCCGGCTGGGGCTGGCGGAATCCTTTTTAGGAGTTGTCCTGGTCCACCTCACCGTTTGCCTGCCCTATGCCGTCTTTGTCCTGTGGGGTGTTTTTTCAAACTACAACCCGGACTTCGAGGATCAGGCCCGGTCCCTGGGGGCCACCGCCACCGGCATTGTCTTCAAGGTGATGCTGCCGCTGACGCTGCCGGGTCTGGTGGTGGCGGGGCTTTTTTCGTTTCTGCTCTCCTGGAGCCAGTACCTGGCGACGCTGATCATCGGCGGTGGCCGCATCACCACCCTGCCGATCATTCTCTTTGCGCTGATGTCCAGCGGCGATCGACCGGTGGCGGCGGCCGTCAGCATCGTTTTCGTGGCCCCGGCTTTTCTGGCGCTGCTCTTCAGCGCCCGCTACCTGGGCCGGCAAACCATGGCGGGAATCCGGTGATGGGCGATCTGGTGCTCGACAACCTGTCGATTCGATACGGCCGCCGGCCGGTGATCACCGATTTCAGCCTGAGGGTGGCCGACGGCGAAATGGTGTCGATTCTGGGCCCCAGCGGCGCGGGCAAAACCACGATTTTGAAGGCCGTGGCCGGGTTGATCGACTTATCCGGCGGCGGGATCGACCTCGACGGAAAATCCCTGGCCGGCATCCCGCCGGAAAGGCGCAACACGGTCATGGTCTTTCAGGACCCCCTGCTGTTTCCCTTCATGAACGTCGAGCAGAACATCGCCTTCGGGTTGAAGATGACGGGACTGTCGCGGGCTGACATTCGCGGAGCGGTGCGGGAGATCATGGCCCTGACGCGCTTGACGGGACTCGAGCGAAGAAAAGTGCATGAACTCTCCGGCGGGCAGCAGCAGCGGGTCAGCCTGGCCCGGGCGCTGGTGTTGAAACCGGCCGTGCTGCTGCTCGATGAACCCTTGAGCAACCTGGATGCCGGCCTGCGCCAGGAGATGCGGGAACTGATTCAGGATATTCAGGAAAAAACGCGCGTGACGACCCTTTTCGTCACCCACGACCAATCCGAAGCCCTGATCATGTCCGATCGCGTGACCCTGCTCCTGGCCGGCCGGCTGCGCCAGGTCGGCACGCCGCAGGATCTTTACTACCGCCCGGCGGACCCGGAAGTGGCCCGGTTCTTCGGCGGCACCAACTTTTTCAAGGGGCAGTTCAGAAACGGATTGCTGCACACCGGTTTCGGTGCGTTCGACCTGCCGGCGGTCACCGGCAACGGCCGTCCGCTGACCGCAACGATCCGGCCCGAAGACATCCTGATTTCCACCACCGGCGAATTCGAACTGGAAGGCCGGGTGGAACGCAGTCTCTTCGAGGGAATGGCCACCCGGCTGTGGGTGACGTGCCGCGGCGGTTCACTGGTCGTGCTGGCCGGACGGCAGCAGTTTTTCCCCGGCCAGACGGTCCGGCTGCGCCTGCCGCCCGACAGGATCCGCGTGTTTCCATCGATCGGTTAGCCGGTCTGCCGGTTAGCCCGTTTGCCGGTTGGTCATTTCAACGGTTAGCCGGTTTAGCCGGTTCAGCCCGTTAGGCCCGTTGAGCCAGTTAGAAGACAGGTCTTGTCCATACACGGCGGGATCGAACCGGGTAATGGATTCAACCGGCTAACTCCCCCTGAAGCGAAACTAAACCGATCAACGGGCCTGACGGGCACAACGGGTCAACGGGCGCAACGGGCTCAACCTACACCGCCTATGAGTTTAATGACGGAATATCTGCCGCGGGTGCAAGCCTACCTCGACACCCGGGACTGGCGCGATGTGCCGGCCTTGGCCGGGCGGCGCTGTATAGCGACTCCGCTGGCGCAGGGGGAGTACAACCTCAACTACCTGGTTTCATCGCCGGCCGGCGACCGGAAGCTGGTGTTGCGGGTCAACGTCGGCACCCAGATCGGACGGTCGGATCAGATCGTTTACGAGTTCCGCGCCCTGAAACTGCTGGCGGGCAGCGGCCATACGCCAAGACCCCTTTTTGTGGACGATTCCCGAAAACATCTCGACCGGGGCGTGCTGGTGATGGCGTATCTGCCCGGCGAACCGCTGGACTACCGCAGGGACCTTGCGGCCGCGGCGGCCCTTTTCGCCGCGCTGCACCAGGTCGAGGTCAGGCCGGCCGACAACCACCTGATCCGCGAAGAGGCACCGCTGTCGCTGATATACGAAGAGTGCCGCCAGCTGCTGGCACAGTACTTCGCCTCGCAGCTGGCCGATGCCGCCATTCGCGACTACCTGATGGAGGTCTTGTCCTGGGCCGATGCGGCGCGGGCCAAGGAGGCGTTTTATATCGATGACCCCTGGCTCTGCATCGTCAATACGGAAGTCAATTCGGGCAACTTCATCGTCGACCGCGAGCGCGGCGCCATTTACCTGGTCGACTGGGAAATGCCGCGCTGGGGCGATCCTTCCCAGGACTTGTGCCATTTCTGCTCCCCGTTGACCACCCTCTGGAAAACCGACTTCCGGATGACGGGCGGCGCCAAGAAGGATTTTATCGAGGCCTATGGCCGCGGCATCCGGGACAAGCACCTGCGCGGCACGTTGGCCGACCGCATCCGCCTGCGCGATCCGTTCGTGTATCTGCGGGGCGTTTCCTGGTCGGCCATGGCCTGGGCGACCTATCAGACCGGGTTTTCGGGCGTGAGAAATCCCGACACCTGGCGGACGTTGCAGCGCTACATGAACCTGGCTTTCATGCGGTCGCTGTTCGATCCGTTTTTGAAGCCATAGGCTTTTAAGATAAAGGTTTTGGCTGCCGGTATCGGTCGGTGGCGTATGATAAAAGATAGGTTCACGGTTCAGCCCCGCCGCTGGCCTGAAAAGCGGCCAGTTTGATCGAGACAGAAACTATGGCATTTTGGCGTAGTTTCATATAAGGGTTCAAAGGTTAGATAATGCTAATTTCCGGAACTTTATCCACTATTCCTTTGATTGACCGCTTTAATCCATTGGGTATTACGTTGTCTTATCATAGAGTCCCTTTATTCAGTTAAGAGCAATTTAAGGGTTTTTTTAAACAGAACGTTTAGTCCCGCCCGGGCGGGAAACCGCTCAACTATTTTGATTCAGCCGCCTCCCTGGCCTTGCCAAACCCATAGTGCCTGACTGAAAACTCCACTCCCCCGGCGGAAGGGAGATGTAACAGGAAGGGGGAAGGAGAAAGAAGATACTGTTATAATCGTGAATGAAGCAGGTAGCCCCACCCAAATTGACAATTTACCGCAGGGCGTGTTTCTGTTATACGATTCAGGTGGTTGGCGGCCCGCTCGATATACACGAAAACGGGTGTCCGAACGTTGGCCTACGAACTTGGACTATTGAATCCAATGATGATGGTCACTTCGCTCCGGCGTTGACCCTGTTAAACGGTCGAATCCTCATTCACCATTGGATGTTGGATGTTCGACGTTCATTTGTTCCGAATTTGCGTGTATCATGGGAGGCCGGTAAGGCCATGATCGTTTATCCCGGCACAGTGAAACTATGATTGCCAAACGAGCGATACTCGGAAACGAGTTGATAAGAGTCGTCGTGTCCATCCGGACGGACACCCTGTGGAAGATGCTCGGTCAGAACAAAGAAAGGATCCTGCCGGAAATCAACGAAGAAGGCGCCACCGGCAAGTACGACAACAAGGGGGCCATCTTCATTCCCGGGGGTCTGGTCTATCAGGATGTGGACGAGAGCCCCATCGAGTATGAAGCCAGCGGTGAACTGGATGTCGATTCGTTTCGCGCGAAAATCAGGGCGACCATGCGCTACGACAACGCCACCCTGCTGTACCCGAAGGGCGTTGTCTCGGGCATCAACCTCGACACCGGTTTTTTTTCGAAAGCGGCCCGCAGAATTTACACGTTCAAGCGGGCGGCCTTCAGAAGGACGATGAAAACCGGCCCTAAAATTCCCTCCAAAATAAATTCGAACGATATCATCCGTAGTCATTGCCCGACCTATTTCAAACCGCCTTACGGCGCCCGCACGCGGATCAGCACGTGTGCGTCGGTCGGCCTGATCGATCCGCCCATGTTCTTCACATACTGCAACAACTTGTTCAATTTTACCCAGGAGCAGGCCGAGGCTTTTTCCCAGAAACTGGATGCGGCGCAGGAACCCGTAACGGCTCGCGACGGCACCGTGCTCTACCCCCCCTACATCGTGGTCTGCCACGACACCCGCTACAAGGAGAACAGCTTCACAGGACTGACGCGCATACTGGGGATCGGCAAATTCGGCGAGTTCTGCACGTTTTCACTGGAGGAAGCCAATCCGAGCCTGCTGGCGGAACTCAAGCGCAAGAAACAGGATTTCAGCCCGGAGGATGTCTTCGCCGCGTACGAGGGTATCAGGGTGCTGGGCGTGCTGCGGGTGTATGCGTCGACCAACGCCGGAAAACGATCTTCAAAATACGATCTTCACATCGTGTCCCCCAAAAAGGACCTGGACATCCATCCCGAGCAGATCGAAAAAGAGGCGCGCGAGCGGTATCATATTCAGTAGCGCAGGTGAACCAATAATATGAGGATCCCTTAGTGCCCCGCCCGCTCGAGCAGCTGATCGTCTTCACCCGCTATCCCCTGGCGGGCCGCACCAAGACCCGGCTGATCCCCGCATTGACCCCGCAAGGTGCCGCGGCCCTGCAGCGGCAAATGACCGAACGCCTCCTGGACACCGTGCGCCGCCTCGCGCAGGTGCGACCGCTGGCGGTCGAAATCCGGTTTGCAGGCGCCGACACCGGATCGATGCGAAACTGGCTCGGCCGGGAATTTCGCTACGCCGACCAGGGTCCCGGAGACCTGGCCGACCGCATGACAACTGCCATGGCGGCGGCATTTAATGCCGGCGCGCAGGCGGCCGTCATCGTCGGCACCGACATCCCGGGTATTACCGCCGCGATAATCGGACGGGCGTTCGAGCGGCTTCGGCAAGAGGACGTGGTTTTCGGGCCGGCAACCGACGGCGGCTATTACCTGGTGGGCCTGCGCAGAAGCGTGCGCGTCCGGGCGCTGCCGGCCCTTTTTGCCGGGCAGCCCTGGGGAACCGGCCGTGTGCTGGCCCAGTCATTGGCAACCGCGGCGGACCTTGGTCTTGCGGTGGCGTTGCTGCAACCGCTCGAGGACGTGGACCGGCCCGAAGACCTGGCGGTCTGGGAACGGTTCGCCGGCCCGCGGATCAGCGTTGTCATTCCGGCCTTGAACGAGGCCGCCGGGATCGACGACACCGTGCGAGGAGCGCAGGACGCGCACGGGGTCGAGGTGATCGTGGCCGACGGCGGCAGTCGCGACGATACGGCCGGAATCGCCGGACGGCTCGGGGCCCGGGTGCTGTCCGCCGAACCGCCGCGGGCGCGCCAGATGAATGCCGGCGCGGCCGCCGCCACCGGGAAAATTTTGCTATTTCTGCATGCCGACACGCTGTTGCCGGAGGGGTATGACGGCCTCGTCCGCACGGCCCTGTCACGCAGAGGAGTGGCCGCGGGGGCCTTTGCGCTTCATGTCGATTCGGCCCGCTTATCCCTGCGCTTGATGGCGCAGGCGGCCACCTGGCGTTCCCGCCGCCTGAAAGCGCCCTATGGAGATCAGGCGCTGTTTCTCGCCGCCGGGAGGTTTCGGGACGTCGGCGGGTTCCCGGACCTGCCGATCATGGAGGATTTCGAACTGGTCCGCCGTCTGAAGCAAAAAGGCCGCATCGTCATCGTGCCGGATCCGGTGACCACCTCGGCCCGCCGTTGGCTGCGCGTGGGCGTCTGGAAGACCTGGCTCATCAATCAGCTGGGAGTCGGTGCCTATTTGCTCGGTGTGGCCCCGGCCACGATCGCCCGGCTTTACAACCGCGAAAAGGGGGTCGAAAGCGGCAGGAGTCGCCATTTGTAGAAGAAAGCTCAACCCGCAAAGCTAACATTTAAAAGATGACAGGTTTCCCGGTTCACCATTCGATGTTGAGCGTTCGATATTCGGCGTTCATCTGTTCAGAGTTTTAAATTTCCGTGGCAATCCGGAGGCCTACGGGTGCTATGTCAGCATGTCGGCCAGCATCTCGTAGTGCTCGAAAGGCGGCATGATGCACGCGCCCGCGAACCGTTCGCGGGCCAGGGTCAACACCTCGATTGCATTTCGGGTGCCTTCGGCCGCCGGGTTCACCGCACGGTGCAGGCGCTCCCGGACCTTTTCGGGCACGGCGATGCCGGACACTTTGTGATGGAGAAACTCGGCGTGGCGCTGCGAGCGCAAGGGCAGGATTCCCAAGATGATCGGAATCCCGATGTGCCGGACGGCCTCGGCCAATGCGTCCGCCGAGCTTTCGTCATAGAGGGGCTGGGTGACGGCAAATTGAGCGCCGGCCTCGATTTTCTTCTTCAGACGGTCGACCGCCGTTCTCAGGCCGTTGGTTGCGGGGTGCGGGTCGAGAACAACGCCGGTGCGAAGGCCTGCTTCCCGGCCCATTTTAACCAGGGCGAAGACGTTCGTGTCGCGGACGTCGGTGGTGTGGCTCCGATCGCCTAAGGCGACGAAATCACCGCTGCAGGCCAGGACCGTATCGATGCCCAGGGCCGCGGCCCCCCACAGCAGGCCTTGCAGGCTCAACTGGTTGTGGTCCCGGGTGGTGCAATGCAAAATGGCCGGCCGGCCGGTCTTTTGACGGATGAGCGTGCACAGCGCCAGCGCGCTCATCCGCGGTTTGGCCACCGGATTGGTGGCCACGCTGAAAGCGTCGATCGGCAGGGCCGCGAGCGACTGCAGGGCCGCGAGCAGCCCACCGGCCTCCGCGCCGGCCGGCGGCACCACCTCTACCGTAACGGTGAACCCATCGGTTGCCATGGCGCCTACCTGTCTCCCGCCGCCGCCGGCCACACGTAATAGAAACCGGTGCCGATGTCTGCGGCCGAGGATGCCGGCAGGCCCAGGTCGATCAGGGTCAGTTTCGGGTCGCCGCCGCTCCAGCTGCTCTGCATGTTGTAAGGCGTGTCGTTTTCGTATTTCTGCCGCCGGTAGACCACCAGTTTCGCATCCGGGCCGAGACCGGCCAATTGGCGGGCTTCGTCGACGGCATCACTCAGGTAGCCGATCCGATCGATCAACCCCAGGCGCCGGGCATCCTCGGCCAAATATATTTTGGCGCTGGCCACTTCGGCCAGGGCCTGCGCGTCGATGCGCCGGTGCTGGGCGACCAGGTCGAGGAACCGGCGCCCCAGCCGGTCGGTCATCTCCTGGATGATCTGTTTTTCCTGCGCGGTCGCCGCCCGGAACGGCGAGCCGATATCCTTGTTGGCGCCCGATTTGGCGACCTGGACGTCCACGCCGATTTTATCCATCAATCCCATGACCTTGGGCTGCAGGAACAGAACGCCCACCGAACCGGTGATGGTTGTCGGGTGGGCCATGATGGCGTCGGCCGGCAGGGCAATAAGGTAGGCGCCCGAGGCCGCCACGCCCATCATGGAAACGACCACTTTTTTGCCGGTCCGCTCCTTGTACCGAACGATTTCGTGGTAGAGGACGTCGCTGGCCGTCACCGATCCCCCCGGCGAATCGATGGAGAACAGCACGGCGCCGATGTCGCTGTCCTTGGCCGCCTTGTCGAGTTGGGCGGCGATCTCCTGCACAACGCTCGGCCTTCTGCGGATCAGGCCTTTTTCCTCGTCGGTGGTGATGATGCCCTTGACCGGAACGAACAGAATTTTGCCCGCGCCGCTGCCTTGCAGGGTGTATTCTTCCAGCGGTTCGCCGTCGTTGCCGAAAATGCTGATCCTGGGCGCGGCACAGCCGGAGACGGCCACCATCAGCAGCAGCAGCCATGATATGAATCGGATTGGGGTAAATGGACCGGTTTTCATCGTGATGTCCTTCCAGTGGGTGTGAGGTGTTTTTATGCTAAACAAAGAGGTTCGGGGAATATGAGCGGAGACGTCCGGATCGAAACACCTTATGCCGGCTGTGGGCGTCACGGCGGCCGCCTCAGGTGTTTGACAGAATCCCCCTCGGCCACGATCACCTCGTCGGCCAACGCGAGAAAAAGCCCGTGGGCGACGATACCGGCCCGATCCGCCAGGCGGGCGGCCAGCGCGGGGGCGTTTTCGATCGGACCGAAATCCGCATCGAGAATCACGTTATCCTGATCCGTGCGAAAGGCTTTTCCATCGGCCGCCGGCCGCTGCGCGACCTTCGCCCCCAATTCGACCAGGTAGTCTTCGATGCATTTGGCGGCAAAATCGATGACTTCGACGGGCAGGACATGGCGGCGGCCGAGTCGCGGCGAGAGCTTGCTGAAATCGACGATGTAGAGGGTGCGGCGGCTGGCCTGAGCCAGAACTTTTTCGCGCAGCAGGGCCCCGCCGCCGCCCTTGATCATGTTCAGGTGCGGGTCGACCTCATCGGCCCCGTCGATGGTGAGATCGAGTAGCGGGTGCCGGTCGAGGCCGGTCAAGGGTATGCCCAACTGCCGGGCGAGGTTTTCGGTTTGAATCGAACTCGGGACGCCGCACACGTCGGCGATCTTGCCGGCATGAAGCTGCTCGGCGATGCGCTGCAGCGCATAGGCGGCGGTCGAACCGCTGCCCAGCCCCAGCACCATGCCGGAGCGAACCTGCTCAACGGCGGCCTCGGCCGCGCGGCGTTTGAGTTCCTGGAGGGTCATGATCGGTTGAGCCCGTTAGGCCCGTTACCCCGTTGGGTCAGTTGAGTCGGTGAATCGGATAGATTTAGATTTCTGGGGTTTATCATGTGCCATCGATCCCCCAATTCCGTAGGGGCGGGCCTGTGTGCCCGCCCTTCCTGTCGATTCATCTCCGATCGTGCAAGCACCCGTCTTCCGGCTTTGAGGCAGTTAGGTCAGTTGGGTCAGTTTGATTGGTTGAGTCAGCTTATTGGGTTTGTTGAGTTTGTTTGTTTAGAATTTCGAGCAGCTCCGGTGCGTTTCATATATTTTTTTCCAGAAAAATTTATTTTGGGATCGTTGAGTTATGTTCTACGCCGAAGGTCATGGCTATTTCTAAAAACTATCGCGCCTCGGGTAAACGGTTGCCACGTATCACGTTTCAATACCCTACAGCGTGCATCCCACCCCCTCTTCGAGGGCCTGGCCCAGGTCTTGGGTGATGTCTTCGATGTCTTCGATGCCGATGCTCAGGCGGATGAAATCCGGTGTGACGCCGGCCGCCAGCTGCTCTTCTTCGCTCAATTGTTCGTGCGTGGTCGAGGCCGGGTGGATGACCAGGCTCTTGGCGTCGCCGATGTTGGCCAGGTGGCTGAACAGTTTCACGCTTTCGATGAACTTGACCGCCGAGGCCTTGCCGCCGCTGATGCCGAAGCCGACCAGCGCGCCCTGTCCCTTGGGCAGGTACTTGTCCTTCAGATGATAGGTGGGCGAGGACTCCAGGCCGGGATAGCGCACCCAGGAGACGCACGGGTTGTCCTCCAGAAAGCGGGCGACCTGCAGGCCGTTTTGCGAGTGCTTGTCCATGCGCAAGGCCAGTGTCTCGAGTCCCTGGAGAAACAGCCAGGCGTTAAAGGGGCTCATGGCCGCGCCCATGTCGCGCAGGCCGAGGACCCGCGCTCGCAGGATGTAGGCCAGATTGCCGAAGGTCTCCACGAATTTCAGGCCGTGGTAAGCCGGTTCCGGGTCGACGAAGGCGGCAAACCGACCGGATCCCTGCCAGTCGAAGGTGCCCGAATCGACGATCAGGCCGCCGATGGAGGTGCCGTGGCCGCCGATGAACTTCGTGGCGGAGTGCACGACGATCGCGGCCCCGAATTCGAACGGGCGCAGGAGATAGGGTGTGGTGACGGTGTTGTCGACCACCAGGGGGACGCCGTGCCGCCGGCCGATTTCGGCAATGGCGGCGATGTCGACGATGTCGAGCTTGGGGTTGCCGATGGTTTCGGTGTAAAAAGCCCGGGTCTTTTCGGTAACCGCCCCTTCCCAGGCTTGCGGGTCGCCCGGAGGAACGAACCTGACCGTGATGCCGAGCTTTTTGAAGGTGTGGCTGAAAAGGCTGACCGAGCCGCCGTAGAGATCGGTGGAGGAAACGATCTCGTCACCCGCTCCGGCCAGGGTCAGCAGGGCCAGCGTTTCGGCCGCCTGGCCCGAAGCCAGCGCGAGGGCGCCGACGCCGCCCTCCAGCGTCGCGATGCGCTGTTCGAGCGCATCGACCGTGGGGTTCATGATGCGGGAGTAAATGTTGCCGAATTGACGCAGTCCGAAGAGATCGGCCGCGTGCGCGGTGTCGTCGAACGTAAAGGACGTGGTCTGGTAAATGGGCACGGCGCGGGCGTTGGTTTCCTTGTCGGGCGTGTGCCCGGCATGCACCGCCCGCGTGGCAAACCCTTTCATGTGTTCCGGCATGTCTGCGGTCTCCCTGTCCGAGGTTCGCTAAAGTAATTTCTCAAGGCTTTGAGATAAAGCTTTGACTGTTGGTGTGGTCGTTGGCCTATGATAGCAGATGGGTCCCAGGTTAAAGGTTCAAGGTTGAAGGATGAGGGCGATTTGAGGTTCGAAGGTTAACTAGTGCCCATCCGCGAATCTTTTTAGGCACTTCTCAGTGTCCAATTCATAAATGTGGATTTTTTTCGCTGGACAAGGCCGCACAAGGGTTTGCGGCGAGGCGTACTTTATGTACGCCGCAGCCGGAAACCCGCGGAGAACGCAGTTCAGCGGAAAAAAGACCATTTATGGATGGACACTAACTAATTCCGATTTCCGGAACTTCATCCATCATTACTTGGATTGACCGCTTTAATATCATTGGGTGCCATGGTTTTATAAGTATCATAGAGCCGGAATTATTCGGATAAAAGCGGTTTAAGGGCATTTCAACCCGGTACGTTGAACTTTGAACCGCTCGACCTTGATGCAGCCGCCGCCCTCGGCCTTGCCCAAAAATTTATCTTGAAGCATGTAGTTCTAGTAAATTTAAGCAGGTATTGGATAAAATAAAGGGTGCCTGCAAAAAGGCAGCCGGTTTTGCGCCGGTCAGCTTTGGGTCAGTATCTGTGCGCCCTTGAAAGCGGCCCCCCACAGGCCGCTTTCTTCATCGGTGTTCAGGAAAACCGGAATGCGGTTCAGCACATGCGACATGACGGCGGTGTGGCGGAAAGCCCGGGCGAATTCCGGATGGGTCACCAGCAAGGGTAATTTGGCCGCGACGCCGCCCGATATGTAAACACCGCCGAAGGCCACCACCTGCAGGGCGTAGTTTCGGGTGACCCGGCCGAAAAACCGCGCCATCCACTTCAGGGTTTCCGATTCCTCTGTCAGACCGGCCGCCACCTGCGCCGGTTCGAGCCTTTCAGCCGTCAAAAAGTGGTGCAGCCGGCTCAGTCCGCCGCCGGAGACCACATTTTCCACCCTGACATAGGGTTCACCGGTGTCGCGCAGCAGGTAGCGCATGTAGTCGAGTTCCGCTTCCGACGCGAAGGGAAAACCGGCATGGCCGCCCTCGGAGGCCAGGGCCGCGTAGCCCCCTTTCTCGAGCGGTATCAATGCCGCCTGACCCAGGCCGGTGCCCGCCCCGATAACCGCCAGAGGCGCGGCCCGATCGATGGTGCCGTCAACGATCCGGCGGGCGGCATCCATCACCGGTGACCGGCAGGCGAATGCCTGGGCGACGAAATCATTGATCAGGGCGCTGTGCCGCATGCCGGTCCGGCGCGCCAACTCGGTCAGATCGATGTCCCAGTCGATGTTGGGCGGATTGCTGTAAGTATTTCCAATGATCGGTCCGGCGACGGCCATCACCGCCGCGTCCGCCGTCGCGGCCGTTACATCGAACGCCTCGCTTTCCAGCCGGTCGAGCATGGCTTTCATCGAACTGAATTCCGTGGTGTTCAGCCAGAGCGACCGCACCAGCTCGAGCCGTCCGTCTTCACCTATTTTGAAGGCACCGAAGCGGCTGTTCGTTCCGCCGATATCGGCGGCCAGAATGGTCTGCATAGCCTGCCTCCGTTCAGGTGTGCGATGCACCACTACCTGGGCTGCATCGTCCGCTTTCACCTGCGTGTCAATCTGGTCGGTCGCATCCCGGCAGATCCGGCGGCAGCAGGGCCGCCGCGGCTTCGTCCAGGAGCCAGACCACCTTTCCGTTGGGTGGATGAATATGGCGTGCCGGCAGCCGGCTGGATGCGTCCGCCAGGAGCGATCGCACAACGGGTGCCTTTTTCGACCCGGAAACCAGGAACACGATCCGGCGGGCCTGATTGATGACCGGCAGCGTCAGCGTCAGGCGGTCGACATCGGGCGAGCCGCCTTTGACGGCCGCCACCCAGGATGTCGTGGTCACGGCGCTGTCATCGCCCGGAAAAATCGAGGCCGTGTGGCCGTCTTCGCCCACACCCAAGAGGATCAGATCGAATACAGGCGCGGGGCTTCCGATAGACGCGAAATACCGGCGCAGCTCCTGTTCATAGTCTTCGGCGGCGGCATCCGGCGCCTTGGGTGAAATCATGGGGTGGACGTGGCCCTCCGGGAGCGTCAGGCGCTTTAATGAATCTTTTTCGGCTTGACCGAAGTTGCTGGCCGGATCGGCGGCCGGCACCAGGCGCTCATCGACCCAAAACAAGTGAGTGCAGCGCCACGGAATTCCGGAGCGATACGGCTCTGCGGCCAAAAGGCGATGCATCGGCCGCGGAGTGCCGCCCCCGGACAGGGCTGCCGTGAAAGAACCGCTACGGGCGACACCGGCAACGGCGGCGTTTTGGAACAGTTCGGCGCCTTGCCGCGCCAGGAGATCGGGGCTGCGGGCGACGATGATGTGATCTTGATCCGGCGGGGTCATCGTCCGCCTTTCTCCGCTCTTGTCGATAATGTTTTCCTCAGGGGTCACAACCGACCGGCTTCCTCCGGTCCGCTGCTTCCGGCCGGATAAGGCCGCAGCATCTGCGCCCGGTCGCCGCAGGTTTCGCATTCGGCCAGAATCGGGCTCAGAAAGGCCCAGCACTGTTCCACGGCATCCTGGCGCCAGAACAGCATTTGATCGCCCAGCATGCAATCCAGCAGAACCTTCTCATAAGCTTCCGGCTTATGACCGGCCTCCTTCTGGTGGTAAAAGAAATCCATGGTGACGTTGCGCAGACAGACGCGCGGCCCGGGGGTCTTGGTCTGAAATGTCAGTGAAATCTCCTCCGCCGGATAGATCCCCAGGGTCAGGCGATTGGGGTTGATCGTTTCGCCCAGGACCTGCCGGAACATCGAGTGGGGGACTTCCCGGAACTGGATGGCGATCTGCGTCAGCTTGCGGGCCAGGCGCTTGCCGGAGGTCAGGATGAAGGGAATGCCCTGCCAGCGCCAGTTGTCCACGAAGACCTTCATGCGGGCATAGGTCGGCGTCAACGAGTCGGGTGCGACATCCGGCTCTTCGCGGTAGGCGCGCAGCGGCTTTCCGTCGCCACGCCCGCACCCGTACTGGCCCAGCACGAGGAAATCCTCGAGACGATCCACCGGAAACGGCCGCAGCGAACCGAACAGCTTGACCCGTTCGTCGCGAACCCGCTCGGCCTCGAAACGGCTCGGCGGCTCCATGGACGTCAGGGCCAGAAGCTGCATCATGTGGTTCTGGAACATGTCCCGCAGCACGCCGGCCTTTTCGTAATAGCCGGCGCGGTGCTCGACGCCAAGCTTCTCGGTGGCCGTCACTTCCACCGATTGAATGTAGCGCCGGTTCCAGACCGGCTCGAAAATAGCGTTGGCGAAGCGGAACATCAGCACGTTCTGCACCGTCTCCTTGGCCAGATAGTGATCGATCCTGAACACTTGGTGCTCTTTGAAGTGGCGGTGAATGACGCGGTCCAGTTCGATGGCCGATTCCAGATCGTGGCCGAAGGGCTTTTCGACGACCAGCCGCGCCCAGCCGTTGCCGCCGGTCTTCTCGCGGCCCAGTCCGGCCCGGCCCAGCATTCTGGCAACGGTTTTGTAAAGGGCCGGGGGCAGGGCCAGATAGAAAATCCGGTTGCCGCCGGTGTGGTGGCGGCTGTCGATGGTCTTGAGCTGCTCGGCCAGGCGCAGGTAGGACTCCGGGTCGTCGTAGGCGAGCGGCAGGTAGTAGAGCGACTCGACGAAGCGCCGGCGTTTGGAACCGTCGCCGCTTTCCGCGGCAAGGGCCTGCGCCATGTTTTCCCGAAAACCCCGGTCGTTCAGCTCGGTGCGGCCGCAGCCGACAATGGCAAAGGAGTCCGGCAGCCCATCGCTGCAGAAAAGATGGAAGAGCGCCGGCATCAACTTGCGCGCGGTCAGGTCACCCGTGGCCCCGATGATGACGATGGTGCACGGCTCGCTGCGCCGGGGGCTGCGGCACTCGTCCGCGGGCATGTCCATGTCCGAGGTGCGCACCCGCACGACCGGCTGGGAGGCGTCCGGGCCGGGGTTTGGTTTTTCAGTCAATTGGTGATCCTCCACCGGGCGGTCCATTGCGGCCTGTCATGGCCATAGACCGGTTTCCGGTCATTTGTCCGCGGATTCGACGGCATGGCCGCCGAACTCATGGCGCAGGGCGGCCAGCACCCTTTCCGTAAAGGGGTCTTTCTGACGGCTCCTGAAACGCCGCATCAGGGAAAGGGTGATGACTTCGGCCGGAACGCCGGTTTCAATGGCCTGCATGACGGTCCAGCGGCCCTCACCGGAGTCGTCGACATGGCCGCCGATGTCTGAAAGAGTGCCGTTTTTCCGGAAAGCCGCCTCGGCCAGTTCCAGCAGCCAGGAACGGATGACGCTGCCCTGGTTCCACAAATGGGCAATGTCGGCGTAGTCGAATGTGTCGGCGTATTCGGAGGCCGCTAGAATTTCAAATCCTTCGCCGTAGGCCTGCATCATGCCGTATTCGATCCCGTTGTGGACCATCTTGACGAAGTGGCCGGCCCCGGCTTTCCCGCAGTAAA
Organism: uncultured delta proteobacterium; assembly: GCA_963728055.1. Lineage (GTDB taxonomy): Bacteria > Desulfobacterota > Desulfobacteria > Desulfobacterales > SG8-13 > JARFQH01. Next base: position 335,708 of record CAVSIM010000012.1, read on the forward strand.
GAAACCCGTCTTGCGGCGCCAGTGTTTCAAGGATCGGCTCGATGCGTTCGAACGTTTCCCGTTCGCCGCCGACCATGGTGCAGTAGCCGATTTTGATTCCCCAGATACCGCCGCTGACCCCGGCATCCAGGTAGCGGAGCCCCCGCGCGGCCAGCTGTTCCGCCCGGCGGATGTCGTCCTTGTAAAAGGAGTTGCCGCCATCGATGAGAATGTCGTTTTCGGCGAGCAGCGGCGCCAGCTGCGCAATATGATCGTCGACGATGCGGCCCGCCGGCAGCATCAGCCAGACGATCCGTGGTGATTCGAGCTTTTCGACGACTTCCTTCAGGGAAAAGGCGCCCTCGCAACCTTCCGACACCATCTGCTCGGTTTTTTCCGGCGTGCGGTTATAGGCCACGATTCGGTGGCCGCCCGCCAGCAGCCGCCGCGCCATGTTCATGCCCATACGCCCGAGGCCAATCATCGCCAGTTGCATGTTTTTCTCCCGAGCCACGTTCGGCCCGTTACTCAGTTAAGTCGGTTGGTCGGTTGGGTCCGTTGGGTCCATTGGGTCTGTTGGGTCCATTGGGTCGGTTGAGTCGGTGAATCGGATAGATTTAGATTATTGGGGTTTATCATGTGCCATCGATCCCCCAATTCCGTGGGGGCGGGCCTGTGTGCCCGCCCTTTCTGTCGATTCATCTCCGATCGTGCAAGCACCCGTCTTCCGGCTTTGGGTCTGTTGGGTCTGTTGGGTCCGTTGGGTCCATTGGGTCCGTTGGGTCCTGTTGGGTCCGTTGGGTCCGTTGGGCCCGATAGGCCCATTGCGCCGGTTGGGCCCGTTGGGTTGGTGAATCGGATAGATTTAGATTTCTGGGGTTTATCATGTGCCATCGATCCCCAATTCCGTAGGGGCGGGCCTGTGTGCCCGCCCTTCCTGTCGATTCGTCTCCGATCGTGCAAGCACCCGTCTTCCGCCTTTGAGTCAGTTTGGTCAGTTGGGTCAGTTTGTTGAGTTCATTTTATGTTTTTTGAATTTCAAGCAGCTTCGCTGCGTTTATAAATTTTTTCCCAAAAAAATTTATTTGGCCCCCTGTCGTTCCATCAACATATCCATAAAATCGCCTTGCAAAAGGGGTGTGGCAATCTTTTTACATCTCTTTTAACAGTTGATTGGCGGCCGTCAGGCAGGGGTCCCAGGTCGGACCGAACGGCGGGGCGTAGGACAGGTCGGTCTGACTGAAATCCGCCACGCTCATGCGGGCGTGCAGGGCCACGGCCGGCGCATTGATCCGGTGGGCGACGCCTTCGCGGCCGACCATCTGGGCGCCCAGCAGGCGGCCGGTGCTTTTGTCGCCGACCATGTTCACGTAAATCGTGCGGCCACCGGGATGACCATGGGCGCGCGACCGGCTCTTGATCATCTTTTCCACCGGCGTGAACCCCTGTTTTTCGGCCTCGTGCAAATCCAGACCGGTGCGGGCCACTTCCAGTTCGAAGACCCGGAAGACGGCGGTGCCGGCCACGCCCGGCAGGTCGACGGGGCGCCCGCAGACCGCATCGGCCACGGCCCACCCGGACCGGTTGGCCCGCAATGCCAAAGGGACCCAGGTCTTGCGATCCGTCACCACGTGAAAGGCGTCGGCGCAATCGCCGGCCGCGTAAATGTCGGGATCGGAGGTCTGCATCCGGCGGTCCACGGCGATCGATTTCCACACGCTCAGCTCGAGGCCGGCGGCTGCGGCCAGGGCGCTGTTGGGGGCGACACCGGTGGCGGCCAGCACCATGTCGCCGTCCAGAGTCAGACGGTCACAGACGACCCGCAACCGGCCGCCGGCCGCTTCGATGCGCTCGATCCGGTGCCCGGCGTACACGGTCACCCCATGATCGGCGACCTCCTTTGCGACCCGTGCTGCCAGCTCTTCCTGGAGCCAGGGCAGGAACCGGGCGCCGGGCTTGACCATGGCGACCTCGATCCCAATCGCGCGCAGGGCTTCGCACATCTCAAGCGCGACGTAGCCCATTCCGAGAATGATCACCTGCCGGATCTTTCGGGTGGCGGTGAGGTGTTCGATGCGACGGCCGTCCGCCAGATTTCTCAACGTCACCACGCCGGGCAGATCGATGCCCGCGATGTCGGGCAGGTCACCGCCGGCGCCGGTAGCGATCAGAAGCTTGTCATACGGCGCTTCGAACGCTTCACCCTCCAGGGACGTCCCGCCGATGACTTTTGCGGCCCGGTCGATCCGGTCCACCGGATGGCCGGTGAACAGCTTAATGCCCTGTTTTTCGCGAAAAACCTCGGCCCGCCTGACAATCAACTCGTCGATGCCCCGCCGGGGATCGCCAATCACGTAAGGCATCCCTCAGGCGCTGTAAGAAACGTCGTGGGTTTTTTCGAATACGGTCACCTCGAGTTCGGGGTTGCTGCGCTTGGCCTTGCTGGCGGCACTCATGCCGGCGGCATCGGCGCCGATGATGACGAATTTCATGGCGGCTCTCCGTGATAAGAGGTGGATGACACGCCGGGCGATCACCGGCGATTGTCCGGTCGCCCGGCCGGTTTGGCACTTTTCTTGCCGCGATCGGTTTGTTAAGATACGCGACTCTTTTTTTAACCATCAATAATGTCACAAATCAATGACTGATAAAGATATACGCCGCATCGAGTCGCTTCTGCCCGACGCCATGGCCGCAGACCGCCACGCCGCCGCCCGCCGGCTGGCGCAGCTGAAGCGCCGCGGTGCCGGTGCCGCGACCGGCGGCGATCTCACCCGTCATCTGACGGTGCTCGAGCGGCGGCTTTTAAAATCGGCGGCCCGCAAGCAGTGGCGCGCGGCCAACCGGCCCCGGTTCCCCGATGTTCCCGGTCTGCCGATCTTCGAGCGGAAAGAGGACATCATCGCCGCCATCGCCGCCCATGCGGTGGTGATCGTCGCGGGCGAAACCGGTTCCGGCAAGACGACCCAGCTGCCGAAGTATTGCCTGGCGGCGGGGCGGGGCATCGCCGGCCGGATCGGCTGCACCCAGCCGCGACGGATCGCCGCGACATCGGTGGCACGGCGGATCGCCGAGGAAATGGGCGAGACGCCCGGGCGCTCGGTGGGCCACAAGATCCGTTTCCAGGACCGCACCGGTCCCGAGGCCTTCATCAAGGTCATGACCGACGGCATCCTTCTGGCCGAGGTCCAGCAGGACCGCTACCTGGGCGAGTACGACACCATCATCGTCGACGAAGCCCACGAACGCAGCCTGAACATCGACTTCGTGCTGGGCCTGTTGAAGACGCTGTTAAAGAAGCGTCGCGATCTCAAGCTGATCATCACCTCGGCCACGATCGACACCGAAAAGTTTTCGCGCGCCTTCGACAACGCCCCGGTGATCGAGGTGTCCGGGCGCCTGTATCCCGTGGAGGTCATTTACTATCCGGATGCCGACGACGCGGCGGCCGCACCCGGGGAAGCGCCCGAAGAAACGACGCCGGTGGAAAGCGCGGTGGCCGCGGTCCGCGACCTGCGACGCCGGGGGCCTTTCGGCGATGTCCTGGTCTTCATGCCGACCGAGCAGGACATCCGCGAGACCTGCGAGATTCTGGAGGGCGACCGCGCCCCCGGCGACCGGATCCTGCCGCTTTTTGCGCGGCTGTCGGCCGACCGGCAGGCGCTGGTCTTCAAGCCGGCGGCCGGCCGCAAGATCATCGTCGCCACCAACGTGGCCGAGACGTCGCTGACGATTCCGGGCATCCGCTACGTGGTCGACACCGGGCTGGCCCGCATTTCGCAGTACAATCCGCGCACGCGCACCACGGCCCTGCCGGTAGAGCCGATCTCGCGCAGCAGTGCCGACCAGCGCAAGGGGCGCTGCGGGCGGGTGGAAAACGGCGTGTGCATCCGCCTCTTTAGCGAGCAGGACTACCTGGCACGGCCGCTCTTCACGCCGCCCGAGATCCTGCGGAGCAACCTGGCCGAGGTCATCCTGCGCATGACGGCCCTGCGATTGGGCGACATGGCCGGCTTCCCGTTCATAGATCCTCCGCCGGCCCGCAGCATCCGCGACGGCACCGAGGTCCTCAAGGAACTCGGGGCCATTGCCGAGGCTCCTCCGGAGAAAAAGACACCGGTAGATCGGCACGGCCCGCGCCGACAAACGCCGCCCGGAAGGGAAGCGGTCCGCAGCGACCGCGGCGGCCGCCGGGCCGGTGCTGACCAGGCGCGGCGCACTGATGGCGCGGTTGCCGATCGACCCGCGCCTGTCGCGCATGTTGATCGAGGCCGCGCCGCAGGGCTGCCTGGCGGAAGTGACGGTCATCGCGGCCGCCCTGAGCATTCAGGACCCCCGCGAGCGTCCCGTCGACCGCGCGGCGGAGGCCGATCGGGCCCAGGCCGTTTTCGTCGAGCCGACCTCCGATTTTCTGACCCTCGTCAACATCTGGAACCGGTACCAGGAGATCTCGGGGGAACGGAAACCGGGCGGCGCCATGAAGAACCAGGCCAAAAAATTCTGCCGGGCGCACTATCTTTCTTACCGCCGCATGCGCGAGTGGAGCGACATTCACGTTCAGCTGAACGAGATCCTGATCGAAAACGGCCTGCCGCGGGCGGGTGGGGCCGCAGCCGACGCCGATGCCGATCGACGCCGGGCGGCCATCCACAAGGCGGTTTTAAGTGGATTCCTGTCCAACATCGGGTATAAAAAAGAGAAAAACATTTTTCAGGCCGCCAAGGGCCGCGAGGTGATGATTTTTCCCGGCTCGGCGCTGTTCAACCGCGCCGGCGACTGGATCGTGGCGGCCGAAATGATCGAGACAAGCCGGTTGTTTGCGCGCACGGCGGCCACCATCGATGCCGCCTGGCTGGAAGAGCTGGGGGGATCGCTGTGCCGTTCCACCTACCTGAACCCCCGCTGGGATTCCCGGCGCGGGGAAGTGGTCGCCAGCCGGCAGGTGACGCTTTTCGGATTGGTGATCGTGACCGGCCGCCGGGTCTCCTACGGACCGATCGACCCGCAAGCCGCCCGGGCGATTTTCATTCGCGAGGCCCTGGTCGAGGGCGATCTGTCGCCCGCACCCCCATTCCTGCGGCACAACCGGAAGGTGATCCGGCAGGTCAAGGACCTGGAGGACCGCATCCGGCGGCGCGACATCCTGGTGGAGGACGAGGAACTGGCGCGGTTTTACGAAAACCGGCTGGGGACGGTTTACGACCTGCGCACGCTGAACCGCCTGATCGGCAATAAAGGCGGCGACGGCTTTCTGCGCATGCAGCCCGCCGACGTGATGACCTACGCTCTGGAAGAGCACCTGCTCGCCCGGTACCCCGACCGCGTGACGCTGGGGGAAAAGCCGTACCGCTGCACCTACAGATTCAATCCCGGCCAGGAGGACGACGGCCTGACGGTCGCCATCCCGGCCACCACCGCCGGCCTGGTTCCGCCCGGCGCCACCGATCGGCTCGTTCCGGGCTTGCTGCAGGAAAAGATCGACATGCTGCTGAAGGGGTTGCCCAAGTCGTATCGTCGGCAGCTGGTCCCGATCGCCGCTACCGCCAAAATCCTGGCCGACGAACTTGATCCGGACAGCCAGAGCCTGATCGGCGCCCTGGGCGAATCGATCTTCCGGCGATTCGGCGTGGATATCCCGGCTTCGGCCTGGTCGGTCGACGGACTGCCGGATCATCTGCGCATGCGAATCGCCATTACCGGGCCCCGCGGCGAAATCGTCCGCAGCTCGCGCGACCCGCAAATTCTGCGGCAGGGCGTTGCGGGCGCGCTGCCGGCCGAAGACTGGCAATCGGCCCGGCGCCGTTATGAAAAAACCCGCATCACCCGATGGGATTTCGGTGACCTGCCGGAGAGTGTCGATCTCACGGTAGAAGGGGGCCGCGAGTGGCTCGCCTTTCCCGGCCTGGCGGTCGAAGAGGACGAAGCGGGACGCGGCATCAACCTGAGGCTTTTTAGCCGGCGCGAGGCGGCGAAAGCCGCGCACGTCAAGGGTGTCGCCGCCCTGTACCGGCTCCATTTTTCACGGGAGCTGAAATTTTTAAAAAAAACACTGGCGCTGCCGGCGGACCGCTCGCGGGCGGCGCGCTGGTTCGGCGGAATCAAGGAGATCGAAAAGCGGCTCTACGATGCCGTCGTCTCGCAATTGTTCGAACTCGATATCCGCACCCGGGCGGCTTTCATCGACCGGGCCGAGGCGCTCGGCGCCGAGATGATCCCCCGCGGCCGGGAAATGGCGGCGCAGGCGCTGCCCGCAATCGATGCCTACCACGCCGCCCGCAGCCGCCTGCACCAGCTGCAAATCGCCGCCGGGGCCCAGCCGGTGCTGACGGCGTTTTACGACCGGCTGACCGCGGAGGTGGCGCGGCTTGTACCGGATAACTTCCTCGATCTTTACGATGCTAAACGGCTCGAACACCTGCCGCGCTACGTGCGCGCGATCGAGGTCAGGGCCGAACGCGCCGCGGTCAACTTCGAGAAGGACCAGGCCAAGGCGGCCGGACTGGCGCCGTTCACCGCCGGCCTCGAACGCCTGATGCAAAGCCTGTCCGTCGCAGCGAGTCCCGAAAAGAGAGGGGCGGTCGAGGACTTCTTCTGGCTGATCGAAGAGTACAAGGTTTCGCTCTTCGCCCAGGAACTGCGCACCGCCGTTCCGGTATCCGAGAAACGCCTGCGCGACCGGATGCGGGAGATCGAAAGGATGGGATAGGGCGATCTTGTCGTCGGTGGTGAAATGGGTTGGGGCTGGTGCTAATTTCTGTTGTGGCGGGAATGGGTGCAGTGGCGGTCGACTCTTCCCAATGAAATTCTTCAACATTTTGCTATCGAAAGATTTTTATATCGGCTTTCCGAAAGCCCACACGCTGACAGGTTTGTCCTTAAAGGAGCCTTGATGTTTTCGGCATGGACTTGATCAATGTCTCGCCCAATCATTCTGGACCGCACCGGGCCCTTGGCGCCTATAAGCCTTTTCACATTATAGCTGACATTTTAGCCGGTAAATACGATGGATTACAGAAAACTTCTCGAAAAATATAACATTCTGTTGGAACAAGTAGCCCAATTAACAAAAGAAAACCGTCGATTGAAAGCCAAACTCGGGGTGCAGGAACCACAAGCCCTAAAAAACACGACACAAGCAATTCAGATGGAATGTGTGCCCGATGGTGAAACAAATGACGTAAAGCCCCTTGCAGATGTGTGCAGCGCCTCGGATTCCATTTCGAAAATTCGCCTGTTTATGTCCCTGTTCAAAGGCCGAAAGGATGTCTACGCAAGGCGATGGGAAAATAAAAATAAAGGAACATCGGGCTACGCACCAGTCTGTCTGAATCAATGGCAACCAGGGGTATGCAGTAAACCCAAAATTCCCTGCTCGAAATGCAAAAATAAATCATATGCCCTATTGGATCAAAATGCCATTGAGGACCATCTCAGAGGAAATACCGTCATCGGAATCTATCCCATGTCGCCGGATGAAACATGCTGCTTTCTGGCAATGGATTTCGATGAGGCGGAGTGGCTAAAAGATGTATCCGCGGTGCGGGATGTTTGCAACGAGTTCGAGATCCCCCTGGCGGTTGAACGTTCACGCTCCGGTGTTGGTTGTCATGCTTGGTTTTTCTTTGAAAATCCAATTTCTGCCGTGCTTGCACGGAGATTCGGTACGGCCCTGCTTACCTGTACCATGGACAGGCGGCATGAAATACAATTTCAGTCCTATGACAGGTTGTTCCCGAGTCAGGACACCATGCCCAAGGGCGGTTTGGGAAACCTGATTGCGCTGCCGCTGCAAAAAACAGCCAGGGAAAAATCCAATAGTGAATTTGTCGATGATAATTTTCGATCGTATAGCGACCAATGGAGATTTCTTTCCTCGATTCAAAGGATTTCAGAAAATCGATTAGAAGATCTTGTCACAGTACTTTCCCATGGGAATGAGTTGGGTAATTTGAAAATCGACGAAGAAGAGGAAAAACCGTGGGAAACCCGGCATACGAAACAAATCTTAGAAAAAGACGATTTTCCGGATCGTTTCGAAATCGTCAAAGCAAACATGCTGTTCGTTCCTAAAGCCGGAATCTCCCAAAGGGCCCTCAATCGGTTGAAGCGTCTCGCGTCTTTCAAAAACCCGATGTTTTACCGTCAGCAGGCCATGCGTCTGCCGACCTACGGACATTCGAGGGTCATTTCCTGTGCGGCGGAGACAAACGAATACCTGTGCCTGCCCAGAGGGTGCGAGCCGGAATTGCTTGATGAGCTTAAAGCACTCGGAATCGATGTCGAGATGATCGACAAAACTTTTTGCGGAAAAAAGATAGATATAGAATTCAAAGGACATCTGAGAGACGAACAGGACCTGGCCCTCAGGAATCTGATCCAGCATGATACCGGCATTCTTTCGGGCTCAACAGCCTTTGGCAAAACCGTGGTGGCAATCAAACTGATTGCGGAGAAAAAAATCAACACGCTGATACTGGTCGATAAGATTAGCTTGGTGTCACAATGGAGAGAAAGGCTATCGGAATTCCTCATAGTCAACGAAACATTGCCGGAGGAACAGATCACAACTGCCCCCAAGAGGGGACGAAAGAAAAAGAAAAGCCTTATCGGACAAATAGGTGGGGGGAAAAATGTGCTGAGAGGGATTATCGATATTGCGGTGATGCAATCGCTCAGTAGGCAAGGTGAGGTGAAGGAATGCGTCAATAATTATGGCCTCGTCATTGCCGATGAATGTCATCATGCCTCGGCGTTCACCTATGAGCAGATTTTAAAAACAACCCACGCGAAATACATTTATGGTCTGAGTGCTACACCAACGCGAAAAGATGGTCACCACCCGATTCTGTTCATGCATTGCGGCCCAATCCGCTATCGGGACAATCCCAAAAAACAGGCGGAGAACAGACCATTTGATCATTACATTATCCCCCGATTTACTCCTTTGAGGGTTCCTTTAGGCACCGACTCAAAAGACCTATCCATTCAGGAATTATATACCGAAATCATGGATAGCGACTTCAGAAATCAGTTGATCGTCGAGGATTTACTCAGAAATTATCGTCAAGGCAGAAGCTGCCTTGTTCTGACCCTCAGAAAGGCCCATGTGGAGCGGCTTGCAAAAAGAATAGAAGAAAATATACCGGACGTCATCGTTCTCACTGGTGGCATGGGGAGGAAGTCAACCCAGGAAGCCTTCGAGCGCATCGCCAACATTCCCGCCGAAAAAAATATCGTTCTGGTGGCAACCGGCCATTTTATCGGAGAGGGGTTTGACGAACCGCGCCTGGATACGCTTTTTTTGGCCATGCCAATATCCTGGAAAGGGACCCTACAACAATATGCAGGCAGACTCCACCGACTGTTCAAAACGAAAAAAGAGGTCCGGATCTATGATTATGTAGATATCCAGATAAAAATGCTTGAGAACATGTACCAAAGGCGTCTGAACGGTTACGCTTCAATGGGTTATAAGGCCAAGGGGGAAGAGGTCATGGACGCCCCACTGGATATCATATTCAATAAGGATAATTTTATTTCTGTATTCAACCAGGATATTATTGCGGCCAAAAAAGAAATCCTGATCGTAAGTCCGTTCGCACGACAAAGACGTACCCATCAAATGATACAGCATTTGAATACTGCAATCGGGGAACACATCCTTATCACCGTCGTGACCCGTCCGAAAGAAGATTTCCCAAAAAAGGATCACGCTGTTTTGCAGAAGGCTTTAAATCTCTTGACCCGCAGCGGAATAAACATCGTATACCAATCGAATATCCATCAGAAATTTGCCATCATGGATCAAAAAATCGTGTGGTACGGCAGCATCAACCTCTTGAGCTACGGGAGTGCCCAGGAGAGTATCATGCGGATTGAAGGCACCAATATTGCAAATGAATTGATCAAAAGCATAGAAAATGCATGAATAAATCCAACTCACTTTATCGCATAGGGAATTCTCAAAGGCGGCAATTGAAGGGAGCTCCCTCATCTGGTTTGCAAGAGATAAAGCTTGCGGGAGACAATGCCGCTTCGGGCCTGCTCAAGCGGATCGTTCTATTTTCGCTTGCTGGGGCTCACCCTACGCCTCTGAGATTTCTAATCGTTTTCACGATTCCCCCAGGCTGTCTTTGCTCTCACCTCATCAATTAGAAACCGCAGGCCCTGGTTGTCCGACGGGTTCAACCAGAGCATCCGGTCAAAGATGCGTAGGGCCTCGTCAAAGTGCCCGAGACGCCAGAGGCACAAGCCATAGCCTTGCATGCAGCGCAGGAACGGGCGGTTGTCGATATAACCCCACTGCAATACATCGGCAAAGTCGTTTCCCAGGGCCAGCTCTCCGATGCGCAGACCAACCTCGTAGTGGCGGATGGCATCTTCCGGCCGGTGATCGAAAGCGAAATTGCCCAGATGCGCATGAGCATCCAGGCACCGTAGATCTGCCTGGCATAGCCCCATCAAAATTTTTTCCGCCTGCGCCTTTTCGCCAGCATCTTTGAGATCGTTGGACTTGATGATGGGATCATCGAAAGGATCATCCGGGTCCTGGCCGGGCAGCACCTGCTCCATTTTAAACTCGGTGCGAGGTCCATGGGCAGTAATCGGCTCGGCCCACGCCTCGATGGGCTCGCCCTCTTCGCCCCAATAGTGCTTTGCGGGATCCCACTTGCCCATCTCCTCAAGACCAAGGGGCACCAATTCCAGGGCCGCCACCTCGATCCGGGCCGATTGAATCTCTCCGGAGAGATAGGGATGACCGGCATAACGCCACTGCTTCCGCGGCTTGACCGTGATGATCGCGCCAGGCACGACATGCCCGAGGCGGCTCGCGCGCAGCGTAATGACCCGGTCGCTTCCCAACAAGCGGCACCGGGCGGTCCGCTCCTTGACCGAGAGGGCGACCAGTTCAACCGGTTGGCTCAAGTCGAGGTCGTCGGCGGTTGCCTTGTCCTGCCGCTTGCCACTGGAAGCGGCCTGCATCCGGGCCGGGAAGGGATCGAGGTTGAGCCACTTGCGGTAGGCGGCGACGTGCCGCGCACCTTCCGAACTTTGAAGAAATTCGACATCAGACATCCCAACCGTATGTTCGGAGCCATCCTCGCGGCGGCACCTTGCCGTCAATCCGCGCCGCGCGTTGCCGTCGTAGTCAACCGCCATTACCGAAACCGGCACACCGATGACGAAACCGTCGGCCGGCAGATCGACCTCGCCCTCGAAGGCCTGCCGAAAGGCCCATAGCTGCTCGTCATCACCGTATGCATCGACAGTGATCTCCTCGATCATCTTGTCCGAAGCGTCGAGATCCTTGTTTCCTTTTTGGGCTTTCCTTGCCATTTTTGCCTACCTGAGTGGTAAATCCCCCTCACAATGATGTGATGCGGCGCTCCAAGGGCGTTTGTACGAGCCTTTCAAGGCATGTCATTCAGACATCAGATAACGCGAGTTTTGTAAACCGTCAATCCGAAAAGTTGCGACGGATTACAGCATCCAGCTCGACCGACTCTCGCATCTGCTCGTAAAGCCGGTCGGATAGTTCCGCCATCTTTTCCTCAAAGGCGATGCCGTCGTCTTCGATGGCTTCTGCATGTCCGGGGAACACAAAGAGCAGCCGGCATCCGCCACAAGGGAGGCGACGATGATCGATTCCAGGCCCTTTTCGCTGGTGTCGGTCGGTTTCATAGGTCCTCCACAGCAAATGGGCGATGTCCTTCGGCGATGGCAGTTGGCCCCTCAGGGCCTTGGGCAGGGTTTTGGTGATTTCATAAGTGGCCACGCCGATGGGCTTGCGGGCGTCGTGCAGAGCGTATTCCACAATCGTGCGGCTTTTCTCCTTGCAGGATGATGCCGATGGAAGGGTTCTCGTCCTCCTGGCGGACATGCCGGTCCAGAGCCGCCAGATAAAACTGCATCTTGCCTACGAACTCCGGCAGGAATTCGCCGACTTTCAATTCAATGGCGACAAGGCAGCGCAGGCGGCGGTGAAACAGCAAAAGGTCGATGAAAAACTCTTTACCGTCCACCTCCAGCCGGTATTGGCTGCCCATGAAGGCGAACATGCCGCCCATGGCCCGGAGAAAATCCTCGATCCGGGCGATGAGCGCCCGTTCCAGCTCCCGCTCACAGTGTTCCTCGCCCAGCTCCAGAAAATCGAAGGTGTATTCGTCCTGCACCGCCAGCTTGGCCTGGGCGCGAAGTTCAGGCGTCAGCGCCTGGTCGAAATTGGTCTGGCCCAGCAGGGATTTTTCATAGCTCTGGTTGTCGATCTGGTGAATGAGGACATTCTTGGACCAGCCGAATTTGCGGGTCATGCGCAGATAGAATTCCCGCTTTCAGCGGGTCCTTGCAGCGCTCCAGGATGGCCAGGTTGTGGCTCCAGCCGATTTCTCGCACCGGTTGGTGCGAGTTTTTCCAGACCGGTGTACGCCTCGAAAAAAGCCTTCATCCGCCAAAGGTTGGAGGCCGAGAACCCGCCCACGCCGGGAAACTCCGTCCGCAGATCGGCGGCGAGCTGTTCCACCACCGCCTTGCCCCAGCCTTCAATATCCTGCCGCTCCACGATCATCCGGCCGATATCCCAGTACAGGCCGACGAGCTCCTTGGTGACCGCCTTGAGGGCTTCATACTGGGCGGAGCGGATGCGCTCCTTGATCTCGGTCAGCAGGCCCGGATAGTCCTGCGGTTTGCCGAGGCTGTTTTTTGGGGTTATCAGTCGGTTTCATCCATTTCCCCCTCGTCATCGATCACGTCATCGGCATCGGCGGTGTCCTCTTCCAGCGCCAGCAGCTCTTCATTGGCAACCTCCGGCACCTCGATGCCACGTACATCCACTTGGCGGTGACCACATCGGAAATCAGCCGGGAGCGGTATTCGCGCATCAGGTCAATTTCTCGTTGGGCTCGGTTGATGGCCTGGTCGATAGCCTTCGAGGAATCGGCGATGTGCTCCAAGATTGCCTGCTGCTCATCGAAAGATACTGGGTAGGCCAAATGCAAGGTGCCCAGTTTTGTTTCTGCTATGGCCGGATAGGCAACACCTATCGACTCTCGAATAACCCGGTTGATAAAATTGTCGCTTTGGATCAGTAGGCCCAAAAAAGGCGGAAACATTTCTTTCTTGGGCGTTAGCGCGGCGAAACCTGTTGATGCTATCCAATCTTCAACGTCATCAGAGACGTAATAGACCGCCTTCAGGTAAGTCCGAACGGTGGAAAGGATGGTGTCGCCTCTTTGCAGAATTCTCCGTGCACGAGAAGGAGCCTGACCGAAATGCAATGTCTCTGGTTCTGCTGTTAAACGACCGGTGCCAACGGAGCTGATATCGAAATATTTGAAGGTGTAATTCTCATCGGTTGATTCAGGTAAAACACGGGCATTGATGCTGGTTAAATGTTTAAGTGGTGCGACTTCCCAATGCTCCGGAATATCTCCGATCCATGCCACGCCGCTGGGCTTGAACTTGACCTTGGGATCAAGCCCCCGGGTCACGGCCTGGTTGATGACGTTCTGCTTTTGCTCCTTGAGAAGTTCAATGAATTGCCGCTTGTTGCGGATGAACCGTGTGATTTCTTTTTCTGTTGCCCTAATGAACGCAACAATTTGATTTGGGTGCGGCTCTTTTAGGACGACCTAAAAACCGCGTGAAAATGGTCAGTTAGACAATTTATAGAGTCAATCACGTACTGGTTATTCCAAGATAGCATTCGGCCAAAGTGATAAGTCTGCCTTTTTTACCAGTTTGAAGGCAAACGTGATTCGGTGCAACCGTGGAAGATATTTTTCGGCCGAGTACATTTTTCGCTGGACAAGACGCCATTGTTCTGCTACAAAATAATAGCGAAAGGACAATGGAATGCAAACAGCAGCGGATCAACCCAGGTTCTGTGGTCGGCAATTTACCCCCCAAGAGGTCTCGCTGATCCAGGAGGTGATAGAGACTTGTGCCGGGATCAGCCGGCTGGAGCTGGCCCATACGGTATGCGAACTGCTTGACTGGAAACGTCCGGGCGGCGGACTCAAGGCACGGGAGTGCCGGGATCTTCTGGAGCATCTGGAGCGCCAGGGGGTTTTGAGGCTTCCGTCTAAAAAGCCGTGTGGATCGAGTAAACCCAGAAAGTGTATTGCGCCCGCTGAAAAGGGGCAGGTTCACAGCGAGCTTACCGGCAGTGTGGAGGAATTTGCACCCCTTAAGGTAGAGCCGGTAGAAGGCCGAGAGCAGCGGCAACTGTTTCACGAACTTTTGAGCCGCTACCACTATTTGGGCTATGCGATGCCCTATGGTGCGCGGCTGCAGTATTTGTTCTACGTCACACGGCCCCGGCACGAGGTGGTCGGCTGTGTGCAGTTCTCGAGCCCTGCCTGGCGGATGAAGGTGCGCGATCAATGGATCGGCTGGGACGAAGCGGGCCGCAAGCTGCGGTTGCAGCACATCGTTAATAACAGCCGTCTTCTGGTGGCAGCGCGTATCCGCAATCTGGCCAGCATGGCGCTCTGTGGTGCTCTTAAGCGGCTGCGAGCCGACTGGCGGCGGCACTATGGACTGGAGCCCTGGCTGGTGGAGACACTGGTGGACCGTAAGCGGTTTTACGGGGGCTGTTATCGTGCGGCCAACTGGAGAGCTCTGGGAGAAACCAGTGGCCGTGGCCGTATGGACCGGAACCACCAGCGGCGCGGAGCGCAGGTAAAAAGCGTACTGGTTTATCCGCTGGTCAAACATGCCCGGCGCAGACTTGAAAGGGGAGAGTAACCGGCGATGAGGGCACTGGCCGAGTTCTCGTCCCTGGAACACGCCTACGAGCTGGCGCGAGAAGAATTTGAGACTATCAAAGGGCACCTTGACAGCCGCGGCCCCGGCCAATGCGACCAGCCGGTTTGCGGTGCAGACGGAGAAGAGCGACCGCGGATGCGTCTTCAGAAGCGAGAGTTGGAAACGGTGTTTGGAACCGTCTCGACAGAGCGGGCAGGATACGGTCAGCAAGGGGGCAAGAGCCTGCATCCTCTGGATGCCGAGCTCAATTTGCCAGGTGAGCGCTACTCGCTTGAGATGCGCCGCCGCGTGGCCGAAGAATCCGCCAGGAGTTCCTTTGACGAAACCCTTGAGAGTATTGGCAAAAACACCGGCGGCCATATCCCCAAGCGCCAGCTCGAAGAGTTGGTGATACGAGCGGCCCGGGACTTCGACGCCTTTTACCTGAAGCGCCAAGCGCTGCCCGGCGAGGCTCGAGGCGCCGGTGCGGTATTGGCCGTCAGCGTCGATGGCAAAGGGGTGACGATGCGAGCGCGGGACCTGCGGGAGCAGACCCGTAAAGCCGCCGAGGTGCGGGCCCACAAAATGGGCACGCGGCTGTCCAAAGGGGAAAAGAAAAATTCCAAGCGCATGGCCACCGTGGCGGCTGTCTATACGATTGCCCCCCTTGTGCGGACGGCCGAGGAGCTGGTTGGCAGCAGCAGCTGCCCCCATCCCGGCCCGCCGCGACCCCGCCCGGAGCAAAAACGTGTCTGGGCCAGTCTGGAAAAAAAAACCGAACAGGTGATTGAAGAAGCCTTGGCCGAGGCCCGCCACCGGGACCCGGGCGGTAAAAAGATCTGGGTTGCGCTGGTTGATGGCAATAAGAGTCAAATCCGCATCCTGAAACGCCTGTCAAAAAAGAACGGCCTTGATCTTACGGTTATTGTCGATTTGATCCACGTTATCGAGTCCCTGTGGGATGCAGGAAGGGTGTTTCACCCTTTCTCCGGGCCGGAGTTGGAAAATTAGGTCCGGCATCGTCTCCTTGAAACGCTGCGGGGAAAGGCCGGCTTGATGGCGGGGGGAATGCGCCGCAGCGCAACGCGTCACGGCCTGTCCGCCAAGGCACGCGAGCCCGTGGAGGCTTGCGCGCGTTATTTGTCCAATCATGCCCCCTATCTGCGCTATGATCACTATCTTGCTAAAGGATTGCCCGTCGCCACGGGAGTTATCGAAGGTGCCTGTCGGCATTGGGTAAAAGATCGCATGGCCGTGACCGGTGCTCGTTGGAGCATGAACGGTGCCGAGGCTGTTTTGCGATTGCGTGCCCTCAGGTCAAGTCATGACTTCGATGAGTACTGGAGCTTCCACGAAGCTCGCGAGTACGAAAGGAACCATCAGGATCTCTACGCTGGCAGAATTGTGCCACCTACCAGTACTTCGCTTTCGTCTATCAAACGCGATCATTTAAAAGTAATCAAGTAGGAAATTTTATCCGGTATGAAGCAATACAATCAGCCTCTAACTGTCAACGAAGGTCGTCCTAAAAGAGCCGCACCCATTTTATTTTCCAAAAGTGATGCCAAGAACACTGCATAGTTCATCTTTAATTTTTTTCTCACGCTCCTCGAAAAAAGATCTGAAGCTTGATAAGGAATGATTCGTTTCAGGTATTAAATGCCTATTCATATAGTCAGTCTTTTTTCTTTGAGAATCGTATTTATCTGCAAGCCATACATCAAAATCAGTGTCACTTTTCTCCTGATTAGGAATACCTTCGAGGAGCTGCAAATTCGGAAGTGCATCGACACTTTCCACATAGAATTCGATATCAGCTTCTGGTATTCCTTTGTTTCGCAATTTAGCCCTGGTGAAGTGGCTTCGTGGATGGATATGGTCTATATGGAACCTGTTTCGGAAATCAAACGAAGAATAAAGCAATGTTAAAGTAGAAAAGGTATATGCTTGCCCATATCGATAGGAAAGCATGTTTTCTACATCATCTTCAGTAATAACCAACGATTTGTTTGTCCCTTTGAATTTATCGATTATTTGGACTAGAGGGAACACGTTCGATGGATTGCTCAGAACCTCCCGCATCGGACGTAACACCGAATCCGGAACACCTCCGAATACTCTCTTGACCAAAGCAAGAACCAACCACCTGTGTATCGCTTTGCGATCCTCGGAGTGCTGGGCTGATAGATCGAAATTATTGGGAAGGCATTTGCTCTTGAGGTAGTAAGCGATAGGAATAACGGTATAATTTGCGGTAAGAGTATCACGACTATATCCGAACGCCGATACCAACGTGACCGCACCACGAAGAGCTTTTTCTATCGTATCCCACTCCTGCTCAATCTTAAGCATATTGCTCTTGTTGAAATTGTCGACCTTGAAAGTAAAATCCTTAATATCCGATAGAAGGAGGCTACTTTTCAATACCAGGTCCTTATTAAAATTGAAACCGTCGCCCATAGCGTTAAGCTCATCAACGAATGGCATGATCACTTCCCGGGCATCTCGGTTCTGCCATTGAGCTGTAGCAATTGATAGCAACAAATCAGAATAGCTTAGAATAGTCCCGCCGCTATTTACACGAATGAAAATATTCAGTACCTTATCAAGGCTTTCATCTCTTTCCAGAAAATAGTTGATTACTTTGGTCTCGTGGACCACTGACCACAGTTTAAACAGTGTTCTGTTAGCAAACCTGGCTTGTTCCTGTGGCCCCTGTGTTAATCCCTTGCTGATAAGATGGTCGTTCACTTCCCACTGTTCTTTAAGGTTCAAAATATCGCCAACTTTAAACCAAAAAATATCTTCATCCCTTATCTGGGAGTTCTCGTCGGTTAGAAACGCGAAATCATAAATTAGGTCAGTCTCGTCACCATTCTTTTTAGGGGAAAGCAAATTCAGATAAAGTCGTCGTTTGGGAAATGCCTGTGGATTATTCCAGCGTTTTCTTGGCTCTCTGTATGCATACGACCCACGGAGTCCTATATATAATGACGTAAGACGTTGCTGTCCGTCAAGGATGCCGGTAATATCATCCTCGCCGCTCACATTTGCCTTCGGATTGTGGGGGCTATCCTTTTCGTGATATTCGCGGACAAACTCATAGAATTGGTATCTGTTGGTGTTTTTCTTTTCTACATGCCAGAATAGAAACGAACCGATGGGGTAATCCCGCATAAGAGAATCGAACAAACGCGTAATTTGATCTATTCCCCACACGACTTCACGTTGGATTGCCGGAAGAAGGTACCTCTTTGCGTGAATGTTATCTACAGATTCTTTAATAGTAATGGGTGTCTGGAATGACATGTAACCCTCCTAAATTTTAACCAGTCCCTTCTCACGCATTTGCTTGCCGATGCTCGACCATTCATACTTGCGGAGGGTGCGTCGACCTGGCGCAAAACAACCTCCAACCTCGACTTGCCCCCGTAAGCTATTGATATAAAATCAGAAATAATGCTCGCCGACATCCGGCGGCGGTTCATGTCAAAGGAAGCGATTTTCTCCCCCGATTTCCCAGCACCGGACGAGGGTAACGGGTTTGCAGTTCGGCCGGACACCGAAAATCGCGCTCCAACTTTCCCGTCTTAATGCCTCCCCGCGACATCGTTTCGTTGTATTTTCACCCGATCCGTGGCATGGATTGTCGGCCTCTTTTCGGCTCGGTTTGCCGGGAGGGCGAAACCGGGTCTTTCCCAATGCGGAAACATATGCACCGCTTAAACTATATTGAAATCAACAGGATATGCATCCTGTTCAGTATCGTGGTTTGGGCGTGAAATTCAATCTTTTCTTCGTTCTTTTCACCTTTCTGGTGCATCGGTTCCTGCCGAAATTGGACGTCCGGATGCAGTTGCTGATGTTTCAGATCAAAATGTTACGCGGCTGGATCGACGACCAGCGCATTGTCCCCACCCTGGAAGAGCGGGCCGAGCAGCTGCGGCTGGGAAATGAGATTAACCACGACGTTGCCGACGTCATGCTGGTGGTCAAGCCCCAAACCTACCGCCGCTGGCTGAGTCCGAGAGCCAAGACCCGCAGTCCGAAACCGGCCGGGCTTTTTCGATGAGGTGCAGGCCCTGCCGCACTGGCAGCTCTTCATCGCTCGCCTGACGCGCACCGAAAAATGCAAAGTCACCGTGGCCGGTTCCTTGCTGCCCTCACCGGAGGAGGAAACCGGCAGCCCTCTGACCGGCAGGATCGTCTCCTGGGAGATCTGCCCCCTTCAGTTCCTGGAGTTCCTCGACGGCAGAGGCATCGAGAGCGACGGTCACCAATCCACCAAGCAGCGGTTGACCATCCAGAAGGCGTGCGAGGATTATTGGCAGGTCGGCGGTTTTCCCGGTGTCAACCGACTCGACCAGCGGCAACGCATCGAGGACCATCAGGCCAACTGGAAAACCATCCTCGCCAGCATCATCGGCCACCACAACATCTCCCACCCTCGGGCCGTGATTGATCTGGCCCATTGGCTGGTGGACAACACCGGCTCCTATTACGCCGTCAGTCACCTGGCCGATTACCTGAAATCCCTCGGTCACCGCGTGCGCAAAAGCTCGGTGGTCGATTGGCTCGTCGCATTCGAGGATGCCGGGATGCTGTACAGCGTGAACATTTTTTCCAGCTCGCCGACCCATATCAGCGTCAATCCCCGCAAGGTCTACTGCATCGATCATGTGCTGGCGGCCTCGGTCAGCTCCGGCATCCTCACCAACCGCGACAGCCTGCTGGAGAACCTGGTGTTCACCGGGCTGCGCCGGGTGACCCCGGAGATTTTCTATTTCAGGACCAAGACGGGCCGGGAGGTGGATCTTGTCGCGCTGCTGCCGTCAGTGCCGGGTCAAGGACGAGCCGTAATGCTGGTCCAGGTCTGCGCCTCGCTGGCCTCCCCCCGCGTCAAGCAGAGCGAAGTCCGCTCCCTCTCCGAAGCCATGGTCGAACTGGCGGTGGCGGAGGGGACCATTGTCACTTGGCTCACCGATGAAACCATCCCCGTGGGCTTCGGCACCATCCAGGTGGTGCCGGTCTGGCGGTTTCTGTTGGAGATGGAGCCGCGAACCTAAAATAGCGGCTCGTCTTATTTTAGGTTCGTGCCTTTTCCTAAAACTACGGTCTCCATCGGTTTGATCTCGTATCCCATGGCCCTATAGCCGCGCTGGCGTTTATCCCACATGCGGTTGAGCTGGGGCTGATCGGTCTCGGCATAGTCGTAGATGCGCACATCCTGCTTGTCGGCATGCTCCCGGTGCAGGCGTCCGGCGTACTGCTGCAAGGTTCCCTTCCAGGAGATCGGCATTGCCAGCACCAGCGTGTCGAGCGGCGGATGGAGCGTAGAGATCCTGAATCAAGCCCAGCAACGCCGGACGGTTGAGGTCGGCAAGCTGACTCTTGAGATCGGTCCAGGTCGGTTTCTTCTTGTTTGATTTTTTCATGAAACCCGTTATTTGCTCCTGATGGCCCGAAAGGCGGAGTCGTCGGCCAAATGCAGATAGATGCGGCCGTTCAGCTCGCCATTTTCAATGACCGCCCAACCCCGACCGCAAACCAGGTCGTTTTCCTCCTGCCCTGACCAGGAGAACTCGAAACGTGGCGCATTACCGCATTGCTCCACCCGGCCATCTATATCCCCGGAGACCAGCCCAAACTGAAACTGGCCGGTGCCGTCAGAGCCGATGCGGAAGTATCCCGGCACCTCCATGTCGACGTAATCCTGATCCCAGACCTCCATCTCGACGATGCACCATTTTCCGGCATACAGTTTCATCTGCTTCATAGGATGCCTTTCTGGTTACCTCAATCTGGCCCACCAAGGTGTCACAGCCCATGTCATAGCGTTGTCACAGCTCGGTGTCACAAGTCGTGTCGCGAGTTTGTCGCAAGTTATTCACCACCGTGCTGGATCATCACCTGGCGGCCCTTGTCTGTCAGCCAGTATTTCTGCTTGCTGCTGCGGGGCTTGTCGGGGATGGTCATTTCAATCAGACCGGCATCCAGAGCCGGGAGCAGATAGGCCTTGCGGAAATGCTCATCATCTTTCAGCCCGAGCGCCTCTTTCAGCTGTTGCCGGGTCATCTCTCCGCCAAGGACCGAGAGCAATCTGACTTCCGGGGTCACGGTGGTCACCGTATCCAGGATCATCCGCAGCATGAAGGCGATGAAGGGAGCGGAGTCGGTTTGTCGGGTACTCTCCTGCAGCGCTTCGTAGTACTCGGCCTGGTGCTCGAAGATCAGGCTTTCCACCGGGATGTCGGCGAGCACGGTCAACCGCCCGATGGCCACGCTGATGGCCGCGACCCGGTTTAGGATTTCCGGGGTGATGGTGTAGGGCGGCTGATATTTCATGTTGTCCTTCGCTGCTCTCTACGACGCCATGCCGGCGTAGTAGGGTGACGGCACCGTCGGGTACGCCCGGAACACATGCACGAAAACCGCCTCTGTCTTGTCCCGCACGTCCTCTTCTGAATAGGTTTCCGGCAACCCGGTGTTCTCGCTCCAGAGATAATCCTGAATCGCCAGACGGACCGCGTCCCGGGTGGATTCCTTGTCGCGCCAATGATTGATCCGCAGTTTCTCCGCCTTGAGTGTTTCGAGCAGATCGATGGCTACGGCCTTGATGCGTTTGATGTCATCTGATGTCAGCTCCGGCTTCCTCAGCAAATCGAATACCGCGAGACTCTCCTCATCGAGTCCCTCCCGCACGGCACGGCTTTCTTCATCATCCATCTCATCCATGATCTGTAGAAGCGCTTCGAAGGTCTTTTCGATGGTCACCCGATCCTTCTGGCGGTTGTACTCGGCGACGATCTCCTCGTAATGCCTCTGGAAATCGGTCCGCAAGGGATTCTGCTGGAGCAGACGCTGCAGGCGTTGTTCGATGGCGGTTTTGAGATTCTGCACGGTGGTGCGTTTGGCCGGGCTACGTTCGAACTCCCGGCGCAGCCGGTCGAAATCGATCTTGCTGATATCGTACGGCGCCAGCTCTTCGGAAACAGCCGGTTGGGTCTGTGTCTCAATCGCCTCATCCACGACCTGATGCAGCTGGCGGATAATATCGGTGATATCCGCCTGCTCGCGATCTTGCTGCAGACTTTTATAGACGATGTTGATCGCGTCGAAGTCGCCCCGGCACATATTGATGCCTTCGATGGTGAGGCAGGCTTTGAATTTCGAAAACACCGCACGGCACATCACCTCAAAGCGTTTTCGCGTCTCGTCGTTTTCGTTCGCCGCCTCCTTGGCCGCGAGAATCGCCGCATTCCTGGCAAATCCGGTCTGCCCGATAATCCCGTCCAAAGTCGCGTTTCGCTCCTCCAGAAAAGCCCTGACAAAGGCAATCGCTTCACGAAGATCGGCCAGCAGTTCCTCATCCGGCCTGGCCGGCTCAAGCTCGCCGCCGTCGCCGCCGCGCCCGTCATCGCCCGTTCCGGCAAAGGTCGCCAGCGCCTTGCGCAGGTTCTTCAGGATGCCGCAGTAATCGACGATCATCCCGTTGTTCTTGCCCTCGTTGACCCGGTTTGCCCGGGCAATGGCCTGCATCAGCGTGTGCGCCTTGAGCGGCTTGTCCAGATAAAGGGTGGAGAGACTGGGAACATCGAACCCGGTCAGCCACATGGCACAGACGATGGCAACGCGAAACGGGTGCCCCTCGGCCTTGAAGGCATCGTCCAGCGACAACCGTTGCATATTCCGGAACTGCGGTTGCTTCCGCATCGCCTCGGGCAGGGCGATGCCCTCCTTGATCAGGCGGCGGTGCGGGGTGATGTCCAGCTCCCACTTGCGGAACTTCTCGACCTCGCCCTGTTCCTCGCTGATCACGACCGCCATTTGCGTCTGGCGCATCCACTCGATCTGGCGTCGCCGGTACTGTTCGTCCTGCTCATCCGTGGCCGTGGGCAACCGCGCTTCCAGCGCGCCGATTTTCTCATTCCAATAGAACTCGACCAGCTTGTGCATGCGGACGCAGGTGATCTTGTCGATGCAGACCAGCATGGCCTTGCCGGTTTCCCAGCCCAAAGAATAGTGCTGCACAAAATCGCGGGCCACTTGGTCGAGGCGTTTCCCGGCCGTGATGATGTGGTAGTCGCGCTTGAGCTCCTGCTCCAGGCGCTGTTCCACATCGATATTGCCCGTCTCCAGCTCCTCCAGCTTCTCGGCGATCCGCTCGTTCAGATCGCCGACCGCCACGCCGAGCTTGTCGCCACGCGCATCGTAATAGAGCGGTACCGTGGCCTTGTCCTCCACGGCTCGCTGGAAATCATAGGTGGAGACGTAATCGCCGAACACCCGCCGGGTGATCTCGTCGTCCTTAAAAAGCGGCGTGCCGGTGAAGCCGATATAGCTGGCGTTCGGCAGGGCATTGCGCATGTTGAGCGCCAGGGTGCCGTACTGGGAGCGGTGGGCCTCGTCGGTGATGACGATGAGATCGTCGCGCCGGGAGTAGGCCTCGCCTTCCACTGTCTGGTTGAATTTCTGGATCAGCGAAAAGACATGCGACTTGTGCTGGGCCAGCAATTGGGCGAGATGCTCGCCGCTCGCCGCCCGGCACGGGTCGCGGTCGTTGTCCACCACGCCGCACCCGGCAAAGGTCTTGTAGATCTGCGTGTCCAGGTCTTCGCGGTCAATCAGGATCAGGAAGGTGAAGTTGCCGCCGAGTTTGCGATGGACCTTGCGGGTGAAGAGCACCATCGAATAGCTCTTTCCCGAACCCTGGGTATGCCAGAAGACCCCCAGCTTGCCGTCCCGGCTCTTCCTGTCGCGCACCGCCTCGATGGCCCGGTTGACGCCCAGATACTGATGGTTGCGGGCCAGGATTTTTCTCGACTCCCCGGCCGAGTCGTCGAAAACGATGAAGTTCTCCACCAGGTCCAGGAAATTGGCTTTCGCGCACACTCCCTTGAGCAACGTCTCCATGGCCACGACGCCCGGCTGATTCTCGGCCAGACGTTTCCACTCGTGAAAATGCTCGAACCGGCTGGTGACCGAGCCGAGTTTGGCATTCATCCCGTTGGCCAGCACAACAAAAGCGTTGTGATGAAACAGATGCGGGACGGTGTCTTTGTAATCCAGGAAGTTTTGCTCGTAAGCGGCGCGGATATCCTTGCTGACGTTCTTCAGCTCCATGAACAGGAGAGGCAGCCCATTGACGAACCCGACGATGTCCGCCCGGCGGCAGTACAGGTCACCCCGCACCCACAACTCCCGCACACAGAGGAAATAGTTGTTCTCGGGAATATCGAATTCGAACACCCGCAGCCGCTGGCGCACCCGTTCACCCTTGGCGTTGCGGAAGGTGACCTGCACCCCATCCTTGATCAGTCCGTACTTCTCGCGGTTGGTGGCGGCCATGGTCTGCGTCGCGGAAACCGTGACGATCTGGCGGACGGCGTCTTCGTACGCTGTGGCCGGTAACCCGGGATTCAATTCTTCGATCTTGGCCCGCAGGGTGCGGGCCAACACTACCTCGCGATCCGATTCCCGGCCCAGCAGGCTGTCCGGCCCGAAATCCTCGTTGTTGTAGGCGTACACCGACTCCCAGCCGAGCTCCTGCTCCAGGTACTCGGCGGTGGTCTGCTGGACGAGGGTGTCTTCGGTGTAGGGTGTGGGGGTCATTCAATCACCTCCCAGTGGCCACCCTTATCCGGGCCAACTCGCTTTATTTTGTTCCTCTTTTGCAATTTACTCAGGTTGCGCTCAATTGAACGGGGTCGTAACCCCACAATACTCAGCAAGCCGTTCGATAGTAATTAGCGCATCATCTCTGACAAGAGAGATAATTTTCTCCGACGTTTTCTCCGACGCTTTCTCCGACGCTTCTCCGACACTTTCCAGACGCTTTCCCGACGCCGTGTCGGTTGTCAGTGAACCTTCCGGTGCGATGTTCACCAAATCCAGCTCTCCCAACGGTTTGCGGTGAACCGTGGCGGTGAACAGACAGCCTTCGTGGTCATCGGCAAAGTCGATGGCCGGCCATTTTTCCAACGCCCGCTTGATGCCCGAACCCAGGCCATGGTAGGGCAGCAGCCCTTTGGCCACATAGGAAACCAAGATAGGGTTGCGGATGTTGGAGTTTCCGGCCCGGATCTTCTCCACCGTCAGGTTGTTGGGCAAATGGCCGGGACTGATGATCTCGATGCGGTTGTCGAAGACAAACAGGCGGATCGGGGCGCTGACCAGATAGTCACGGTGTACCAGGGCGTTAACCAGTAGCTCCTCGAAAACCGCCTCGGGAATCTCCGGCGTACCGGGCGCGTTCACCCCACGCCCGGCCTGCACCTTGTGCAGGTTGCGCATGACAAAGGCCAGTGCGCCCTCAAAAAGCTTCGGCAACGGTCCGGAAAAATCCTCGGTATCGAGGTAGTCGGTGGCGTGGATTTTGTTGCCGGGGTAGCGGATCGCCTTGACCACGAACTGCGGCACGATCCATTCCGGCTGCTCGGCAAACAGCAACACCCCGGCCAGGTTCAGCCTGCCGTCGTCGGTGGCCAGGTTCATGTTTTGAAGCAATTGGGTCAGCTCGGTTGGGGAATCGGGGTACTCCTGTTTGTAGACATCACGCAGAAAATCACGGAACCGCAGCTTGTCCAGCTTATCGATGCCTGCCTTGGTGGGCAGCTCGTCGGCGTGAAACTGGTTGGTGAACTGAAACAAGCGGCGCAGCTCCTCCTTGGAGTTCACCCTCCGCTTGTCGGCCCCGGCCTTGAGCCAGATCACCCCGTTCTTGTCGAAATAGGGCTTGTCGATCCCCTTGGGTACGGTCAGCACGATAACAATGCGACCGTTTTCCCAGGGCCACATTCTCGGTCTGCACCGCCAGCGGGCTGCGCACCAGTTGACTGGCACCATTGCTGATGAGCTGATTGATGCGGGCCACATCGTGCTGTGAAAGCCCCGGCATCGAGCCATCATCCGCCACGCCTATAAAGATCGTGCCGCCATTGCTATTGGCGAACGCCGCCATCTCCGAGGCCAGCGACTCGGCGTTCTTTACATCCGCCTTGAACTGACGGGTGGAGTCTTCGCCGAAGGCGATTTGGGCGAGGAGATCGGATCGTTTCATACCATCCATGCCTCCACGCCATATTCTGTAATCGGTTCCCGGATTTCGTTTGGGCGCTGGTTGGGGCGACCGGCCGGTCGCCCATACGCGGATGATGGATGCAATTTATCCATTTCCCATTGCGCGGGGTTGTTATGGATATATTCCCGAATGCGATTCAATTCCGGTTCATTGCGGACGATGTGTTCCCAATAATTGCGTTGCCACAATTTTGTGCCGGGTGTTTGGCGTAATTCGTTGATGCGTTTGGTGACGGCGGATTTGAACCGGCCATGACCGCGCCAACGGATCGTGATTGCGGTCCCGTAGGGGCGACCCGCCGGTCACCCCTGCCAACGGTAATAACCACAATCCCGTGAAAATGGTTGGGCATCACCACCCATTCGTCCAATTTGATTTCGTCCCGGATTTCCGCGGTTTTCAACCATGAATCGGCAACAATCCGACCCGCATCGTTCAACCGCATGTCTTCATTCACAATATCCCCGAACAGGCATTCCCGGTTCTGGGTGCAGACGGTGACGAAAAAGGCTCCGGACCGGGAATAATCGTATTCCTGTAGTCGGATGGACCGGCGGTGGTGAATAGCGGGATCGTATTTCATGAATATTTTCCTCCACTGTCCCGGCAGTGCTTTCGCACCACGTCAACCCAGCGTTCATACCAATGCCAGACCTTCCCCGCCACCATGGTGCCATAGCCATTGGCGGGGTTCTTTGCATCCTGTGATTGCCAGAGTTGCGTATGGTAGTGAATCGAAAAACCGGGGTAGCCATCCGCCTTCATCAAATCCACAACCTGCTTGGGCAGGTATTTTTTCTTTTCCGTTTAGAGCCGCCGCCCGCGATTTTTTGAGCAGTTCGCTTTTGATGGAACCGACACGCCGAATCCGCTTGCTCATTTCCGGCCTCCTGATAAATCGGCGATGGCTGCCTTCAGTACTTGCAGGCAGATCTCGGCCGTATGCTTGTCGGGTGTGAATCTGGAGGCGAGCTGCTGATAGGGATGGATGTAATTGCGGAAATCCCGCAGTTCATGGCTGAACTTCTTGACATCCAGTTTCATCGCCCCCAATCCGTGGGCGACTTCGATAAACTGCGCCAGCGACCACTCATGGAACGGCTTGACCTTGTTGTCCTTGTCCTTCGGCGAGTTGGCGGCCTGGTTGAACTCTTTGGGTCTTTGTAGAGCGGTGCCCAGCAGGATGCCTTCCAGGATGCTTCCGCACAGGAAGATGGTCGCCAGCGGAGCAAATGCCAGACAATGCTGCGCCTCCGCCAAGCGGGACTCCAGCACCGGCACCAGATTGGAATCGATGAAAAGACAACGAAAGGAATCAGTTTGAAGGTATCCCGAACGATCGCATCAAATACCGCTCCGACAGCCCGGCTACGAAATTGTTCTACTCCATCCACCAAGGCGTAATAGAGAAACTGTTGGTTTAGCGGTGGATGAGCAATAAGCGCGCAGCAGGACTGGTTCATTGCCATGGGGCGTTGGGCGAGATTGATCTTGCCAACCGTCCCTCGGGCAGTGATGAAAACGGTATCCTTCGGATAAAGGTTGCTGTTGCAGTTCTTTAATCCAGCCTCGGTAATGGATTTCTCCGCGTCATGCGAATAAGCAAAATTGGTCGTGTCCTTAGGGGTGAAAAAGGGGATATCCCCGTCCCAAAAGGACGGATTCGTTGTCTTGGGAGTGCCGCCACTGAGTACATCCATTACCTCAAAAGCGGTTTTCTTCTCCCACCCTTCCGGCACACCGTCGATGATCTTCATGTGTTCGTGGCCGGGGAAGCGGAGGTCGACGAACCATTCCTTGTAGAGTAGCCGCGCCGCCTGCTCCAGCAACTGAATCCGCCGCCGGTTGTTCTCGATCAGGTCGTCGTAGGCGGAGATAACATCAGCAATCTGCTTCTGTTCGGTGATTCCCGGTATCGGAAGCTTCAACGATAGGAGCTTGGCTTGGCTCAGATTGTCCTGCGCAGCCCCCTGTGTGAACTGCTTGTACTTAAGTTGCAATAATGCGTCGAACAGATATTTGATGAAACGAGCATCTGCCTTTTTGTCATCCGGGATAAAGCCGATCACGCTATCCGGGAAACACGCATCGAAACCAAGGATCGCAGTATCAGCGATATTGGCCGCAATGGTGATGCACAGTGTGCCCGCAGGCCACATACGACTTTGCGCCAACCCATCTTCGCTGTAAGTCTGGGTGTACTCAGTCAGATACAGCCCCGCGTGCTTCACATCTCCAGTTTGCACAAATGGATGCGGTCCGCCGTAGAGGTGGGCGGCATCGCGGGGTCTGTGTCGAGATCGTCCACGACTGATATATCCCAATTCATCGAGACCCATGGGTTCCCAACTCATACCCCCAGCTCCTCGAAATTCTTCTTGATCGTTGCGGCCAGTTGCACGGCCTCGGCGTTCAGGTCTTCCTCTCCGAAAATGATGCAAGCCCCCCTTGCACAAAGAGCGAAACAGGCTGTTTCACGATTGTTCATTTTCCGCCCTCCAGCACGCTCTTGCCCTTTTCGGTCAGTCGGTATTTCTGAGTCGGACTTGTCGGAGAATCCGGCTGGGTCATTTCGATGAAAGCTCCCGCGAGCGCCGGTTCCAGATAGTTTCTGGAAAACGTGACTCGATCTTTCAGGCCGGTCGCTTTCATGAGCTCCGCCCTGCTCAGTTCGCCAACACAAACGGCCAGTAATTTCCTTACTTGCTGGGTTACTTGCTGGGTTACTTGCTGGGTTGTTGCCTCTACTTGTTCTTCTGCCCGCGCTTTGCGCGTATCTGCCGGTATGCGATGCGGTTTTGCCAGATAGACGGTAAAGCGCAGGCGCAAGGCAATTTCTTCAATTTTGGGTTCCGGCAGCCCCAGTTTCCGGGCTTCCGCAAATATGCGGCGTACACCGGTGCCCCATTGTTCGATCAGGTGAAGTTCTTTGAAAACACGGGCTATGACTGGATTGCGAATACGGGAGGTGCCCTGTTTCATTTCTTCGATGGTCAGGCCTGGCAAAAGAATGCCCATGCTTTCCACTTCAATGCGGTCATCTGAAAGGCAACCCGGATGGGCGCGCCACGTTGCGAGTAGTCGCTGTGAACGAGGGCGTTGATGATAACCTCACGCAAAATACCCAGGGGGATGCTCCAGACATCCTTGCGGCGCACTTCAGAGAGATCGGCGCCGCGGTAGGCGTGTTTTTTCAGAAAAAGCATAATCTCATCAACGGTCTTGGGCAGCGGTGCATCGATATCGATATGGTCAAAAATATCGATTTTTTCGGTGCCGAAAAAACGACCGCATTGGACCCAGACATCTGAGAAATGCTGAGTACGCTGCCTGCCAAAAAGCAGAATCCCTCCTTTGGTCGGTACCGTTTTATTCTGATGGCGGGCCAGCCATTTCAACGTTAACAAGGCCTGTTCATCCAGCTTCCGGCTGGCACCCAATGTCCTTTGTGCCGCTTCGACATCCAGATCGTCAATGGATAACTCCGGCATCGGCATTTCATCGAAGGTCACCCCCTCGACAGACCGGCGCAGTTCGGCGATCAGTTCCCGGTCAGCCTGGCGGTTGGTTGAGCCCAACCGGACATAGACCCCGGTTTGCGGCCCTTCGGAACGAAGATAGTGGGGACGGGAATTACTCAGGAACACCTCGATCACCAGAAGAGTCTTGCCTTCAAGCGTGGTCATTTCCACATTGGGCACCAGGCGGGGATCGATGGAGTCGGCGATCAGGTTACAGAGCCGTTCTTCTTCATCCAGCGGGTTGTCGATCCCCACCGGTTTCCGTGTCCTGTCCGCCACACCGATAACGATCCTGCCGCCGGCGGTATTGGCGAAGGCCACCAGCGTCTTGAGGAGATTACGCGGGGAGGAGAGGTCCTGCTTGAATTCCAGAGTCTTGCCTTCATCGACCTTGAGCAGTTCGGCAATGTTCATACCCCCATCTCCTCGAAGTTCTTCTTGATCCCCGCAGCCAACCGCACGGCCTCGGCGTTCAGGTCTTCCAGTTCCACATGGATCTCGCGCAGGGCCTCCTCGAAGTCGAAATCCTCGTCCTCTTCTTCGGGCGCGACGCCCACATAGCGGCCGGGGGTGAGGCTCCAGTCGTTGGCCTCGATCTCGGCGCGGGCCACCAGCTTGACCAGTCCTTCCACATCACGAAGTTCGGCATCCGAGAAGCGTTCGGTGAGCCAGCGAGCCTGTTTCCAGAAATAGCGCACAAGCTTTAACTGCTCCACGGCCAGGGCGCGGGACTCATCGGCGGCCTTGCGGGCGCGGGTAATGTCACGACCCGCCCAGGCGTCGCTGCCCTTGGCGTCGCATTCGTTCTCGCAGGTTTCGATCAGGCGGCAGGCGAGTTTGTAGAGCAGGTCGGTCTGTTTGACCAGATCGCGGCTTGTCTCGGCCAGCGGCGCGAGGCGGTCCACGGCCTTTTTCAATTCGCCGTTGGTCGTCTTCTGTGTTCCCCATACCGCCTGCTGCTCGGTGACGGTGGTCCGGAAAGCCTCCACGTCCGCAACGGTGCGGGTGTAGAAGAAGTTGGAGCGGATGGCGATCATGACATCCACGTCGCCGGTCTCCACCAGCTTCTGGCGCACCTTGGCTTCATCCCGCCCGGCGCTGGAGGCCTGGGACGACATGACGAACCCGGCCCGACCCTGTTCGTTCAGGTAGCTGTAGAAGTAGCTGATCCAGACGTAGTTGCCGTTGCTGACCTTGCCCTTTTTGTTGACGCCGGGCAGGCCGAAGGGCAGGCGCGGATCGCTCCTGACCTTGTCGGCGTCGATCTCGTCCACGTTGAAGGGTGGATTGGCCATGACGAAGTCGGCCTTGCGCAGCAGCTCGTGCGGGTCTTCGTAGTAGGTGATCGACTTCTGGATGTCGCCTTCCAGGCCGTGAACCGCCAGGTTCATCTTGGCCAGGCGGATGGTGGTGGCGTTCTTCTCCAGGCCGTAGAAGGTGAGCTTCTCGGTGGGGTTCTCGTGCCGCCGCTCCACTACTCGGGCGCTCTGCACGAACATGCCGCCCGAGCCGCAGGCCGGGTCGAGCACCGTGCCGCCAGCCGGTTCGATGATGTTGGCGATCAGCGATACCAACGAGACCGGGGTGAAGAACTCGCCGCCGTCGTGGGCTTTCTGGTCGGCGAACTGGGTCAGGAAGTACTCATAGATACGGCCGAACACATCCCCGGAAACGCGCTTGAGCTCCTCGGGGTTGAGGGTGCGCAGCAGCTGGCCGAGCACGGCGTTGTCGAGTTCCTGATACTCGCTCTTGGGCAGCACGCCGCGCAGGTTCTCGTAATCGGTCTCGATGGACTCCATGGCGTCGATGATCGCCTTGGCGCGGTCGGCACTGTCAGGCAGGGCCACCAGGGTGTCGAACTGGGCCTTGGGCTGCAGGAAGATGGCGGTCTTCTGCGAAAAATCCTCCTTGGTCAGCGGCCGGGTCTTGCCGCCCCGTGTCGGCAGGTTGGCTTCGATGGCATCCTTGACGCCAAGAAAGCGGCTGTAGGCATGGCGCAGGAAAACCAGGCCCATGACCGGCAGGAAATATTCGTTGCTGGCGTAGTTGGAGTTGGCCCGCAGGGTGTCCGCCGCGCTCCAGAGCCGCTTTTCAATGGCTTCGATGTGTTCAAGCTGGGCCATGCCTACGCGTCCTTTCCAAAATAGTTTTTACGCAGGGCCTTGCCCTTGTCCCCCAGGCTGCGCAGCAGGCTCTCGATCTTCTCCAGCGCCAGCGGCGACGGCTTGGCGCGGTCGTTCTCCCAGCGGTTGATCGTTGGAAAGGTCACCCCGAGTTTGGCCGCGAACTTTTCCTGAGTCAGACCGGTGAGTTCCCGAAGCTCCCGGACCAGCCTCGCCATACTGTATTGCTCGTCCAATGGATTTCTCCTTGCTGAATCTTCTGATGTACTGGCGGCACTATTCATAACGCCCGATTTATCACTTGATATATCATCAATGGGGTCGCAAATGTCAAGTGCGACCTTGAAATCCTTACGTAAATCCTTGTGACACGACAATGGTCAACCTCAATTTTTCCCGACACATTCTGAACCCACCCGGTAAGTAAGCCCCATAAAGGCCAGCACGAAAAAATTCCAGCCCACGCCCGACACTTTCTCCGTCTCTCCGGTAAGTGAGGGCATAACCCACAACGAGGAGCGACCGACCATGGACATCAACGACCTGTTTGACTTAAATCATGATGAGTATCAACCAGTTTGCCAACGAGATCGCCGAGCAGCGGTTGCAGGAAAAAATGCAGGACACCGGACGAGGTCCGGAGAATGGGGGTAAGAATACGGAGAATTTTGAGGCGAAAGAGAAGCGGGGTATGACGGAATTCACGAAAAGGGAGTGATCGGGGCGGCAGCGCCGACACCCTGAAAGCGACGCAAGTCGCTGACCATACACAGAAAAACAAAACCCGCCCAACAACCGGACGCGGTTAGTGGACGGGTTTATCTTTTCTAAATGGTGGAGGCGGCGGGAGTCGAACCCGCGTCCGAAAACATTCCACTCAGACGTCTACATACTTGTCCTGGATTTTAGATCTTGCTTTCCGGATCTCCTTCAGGCCGGGATATCCGTGAAAGCCAGCCTGTGAAAATTTCGCCTCACCTGGTACAGGCATCCAGGATCGGCTATCCCGCTAGTCGACGCTCTTGCCGGGCCCGCAGGAGTAGCCCGGTAGAACGGTAGCTTAAGCAGCTACGGCATAGGCATAATCGTCTGCGATTATGTTTATTGCCCCACCGGTTTTACGAGCTGGCAGGATGCTCGGTATGCAGCCTGAGCTTCTTTGTCCCCGTCGAAGCCGTTTCGCCCCCATGTTCAGCGTAGGGGCGAAAAATTTTTCGCCCCTGTCCAAAGCGGAGAGGAGGAAATCGTGGCGGGTCAAAAAAGCCATGGTGGCTTTTTCAAAGAACCTTTTTGTCGAAAGATATGAGATTTCAGACGGTTTGTCAAGGCCGTCGGGCTTGGCGGAAAGCGACCCAGGATCACGCCAACAATATGGCCTGCCGCTTGTAATTGGTAAAAATGGCTTTCGAGGTATCTTGGCACCGCCATGGCACTGTAATCGGAAAGAATCTCAACAAACCTGTTTCTACCGGATGCGGTAGAGCGGATTTTTCGTTCTGCTACATATTGTATCGGGTGGGAATCCAGAAAACCCAAGCGCGAGATGTTAAATATGCCCTAAAAATGGATGCCCTGTTGAGTCTCAATACGACCCGCGTGTTACGCGTGGACGACCCAGCACCCCGTCACCGTTCGGTTCCGGCAAAGCTCAGTCCGACCCAGGTTCCCGAAAACGACTAATCCATGTAATGATTTTAACGCCCTGTTGTTCGATTCCTGCCCGTGCAGTGCCGAGATATTGGGAGGCACGCAAGTATAGGCTTCAATTTAAAGGTTGTTGGTTGTGTTATCGGTCGGTGGGTGGCATTTGATAACAGATGGGTTCACGGTTCAAGGTTCACGGTTCAAGGTTGAAGGATGAATGCGATTTGAGGTTCAGGGTTCAAAGGTTAGATAATGCTAATTTTTGGAACTTTATCCACTATTTCTCTGATTGACCGCTTTGATCCTTTGGGGCAACGTTGTACTATCATAGAGTCAGAATTATTCAGTTAAGAGCAGTTTAATGTCACTTCAACCCGGAACGTTGAACCCTGAACCGCTCAGTCCTTGATACAGCCGCCTCTCTCTGGTTTTGCCAAAATGTTTATCGTAAAGGCTATTGCTTCGAGCTTTGAGCATACCACGGTATCGGCTTATACCCGACCATTTCCATCACCCGTCGACCCGGAGGGTCAGCCGCCGTCCTGAAAGCGTACCGAAAACATTGGGGCGGGCCGCGGCGCATGGTTGCCTGCCCTGGCTTGGCCGGCAAGGTTATGAAGGGTTGCCAACGATACCACCCCTCTTCTACCACATGTGGTATCCGATTCATCATCCTGCTACCATATGGAAGATCTTTCTGATTTATCGAATAGATGGGCCGATGGTCTTTCTGAATCTCTGGTGCCATTTTTCCGCCCTGCGACAGCAAATGGGGCGTCGCCGGGACATTTTTTTAAAATAATCGGATACGGACCTCGAATCCGAATGATCCTTCCATGCCGCCTCGTGAATATCATGCCTCATGTGGTAGGCA
This sequence comes from uncultured delta proteobacterium, assembly GCA_963728055.1. Taxonomy (GTDB): domain Bacteria; phylum Desulfobacterota; class Desulfobacteria; order Desulfobacterales; family SG8-13; genus JARFQH01. Next base: position 369,674 of record CAVSIM010000012.1, read on the forward strand.
TTAATTTGGATTTTACCGCATGTGGTATGAATGATGTAATAGTGTTTCCGGTTGTCATGCGGAAGAGATTCCTGCGGTCGATAGGCATGGCCCCAAATCCTCGTATGGACTGAAAACGCGGCAGGGAAGGGGGGTGAACGTAGCGGGTTGTCCGGCGGTCGCCGGGATCAGTAACGGCTGGTGTATTGTTTGCGGACCCGCTCCATTTCGCGCTGTCCTTCGCGGCGGCGGATGGACTCGCGTTTGTCGTATTTGCGCTTGCCCTTGGCCAATGCCAAAGTCATTTTGACTTTTCCGTTCTTGAAATAAAGCTGCAGGGGCACTAAAGTCGAGCCCTGCTCGTTCGCTTTGCCGTAAAGGCGTTTGATTTCGCGTTGGTGCAGCAAGAGTTTGCGGGGCCGCAGCGGGTCGTGGTTGTCGTAGTAGGCATATTTGTAGGGGCTGACGTGCATCTGATAGACGTAGACCTCCCCGTTTTGGATCCGGGCATAAGAATCCTTCAGGTTGACCCGCCCCTGGCGCATGGATTTTACCTCGGTTCCCATGAGCACCAGGCCGGCCTCGAAAACCTCTTCGATGTGATAGTCATGCCGGGCCTTACGGTTTTCGGCAATATTTTTTTGGGGTTTCCTTTCCATTGGATATCCATTCACCCTTTTGGGGGTATTTACATCTTGTTGTCTACAGGTCTATTCGACTGTCGCTTGGCGCCCTAGACCGCGCGGTCTTTGGCCGCAGGCCCGGATCGTGGTTTGACCCGGCCATTGGCATCGGTGTCAGCCCGATCGAATTCGGAAAGGATGTCGCCATAGGTGTCGTGCAGCAATGACGATACCTTTTCGGCCGACATCAGCTTGAGGGCCTCCTCAACCAGGGCCCTGGTGTCGCTGATTTTAATCGAACGGATCATCTGCTTTACGGTGGGAATGGCCTGGGGGTTCATGCTCAGCTCGTCTATTCCGAGGCCCAGCAGGATCGGCGTGTGGAGGGGATCGCTCGCCATTTCACCGCAGATGACCACCTTGATGTTTTTTTGAGCGGCAATGTCCGTGATGTGCTTCAGCATCCGCAGAATGGCCGGGTCGAGCGGCCGGAACAGGTGGGCCACATTCTTGTTGTTGCGATCGATCGCCAGGGTGTACTGGATCAGGTCATTGGTGCCGATGCTGAAAAAGTCGGCCTCTTCGGCAATGGCGTCGGCCATGATGACCGCAGAGGGAACTTCCACCAGAACCCCGATCTCGAGGTCGTCGTTGAACGCCACCTTCTCCTGCGCCAGCGATGCCGCCGCTTCTTTGAGGGCCTGTTTGGCCTGGACAACCTCACCTTGGGTGGCCACCATCGGAAACATGATCCGGACCTTGCCGTACACCGCAGCCCGCAGAATGGCCCGCAGCTGGGTGCGGAAAACATCGGGCCGCTGCAGGCAGTAGCGGATTCCCCGCAGCCCCAAGGCCGGATTGGCCTCGTTCAGCCCGTTCTCGGTCGACATCGCCTTGTCGCCGTTGATGTCGAGCGTGCGGATGGTGACCGGTTTGGGGGCCATCACCTGAACCACGTCGGAGTACTTGTCGTAGAGCTCGTCCTCGCCGGGCAGCCGGGGGCGGCTCATGTACTGAAACTCGGTCCGGTAGAGGCCGATGCCGTCGCCGCCGTAATTGACGACCGACACCACCTCTTCGGGCAGCTCGATGTTGCCCATCACCTTCACGCTCTGTCCGTCGAGCGTTTCGACCGGCAGACGGCTGCGGCGGCTGATGGCCGCCTTTTGACGCTCGTACCTGATCCGTCTTTGTTCGTATCTGACCAGCGTTTTTTCGTTCGGATGGACGATGACCGTACCGGTAATGCCGTCCAGGACGATGAGATCGTCGTTTTTGATCGACGCCGTGGCATTTCCCACCGCAAAAACGGCCGGGATTTCCAGGGTTCGGGCGATGATGCCGGTGTGCGAGGACTTGCCGCCCTTGTCGGTGATAAAGCCCTTAATCCGTTCCAGGCGGATCTGGCTGGTTTCGGCCGGCGACAGATCGCGGGCCACCAGAATGACCCGCTTGTCGATCATGCCGATATCGACCTGTTTGACACCGACCAGGTTGCGCATGATGCGGTCCGACAGATTGACGACATCCGAGGCCCGCTCTCTCAAATAAGGGTCCGCCATGCCCTGGAAAATCGACTTCAAATGGGCGACGACCTTTTTAAGGGCCCACTCGGCGTTGACGCCTTCCTGTTCGATGATGGCAATGGTTTTGCCATAGAGCAGCTTGTCCTTGAGCAGGACTTCCTGGGTTTCGAGAATGCTGGACTGCTGCCGAAAATCATCCGGGGTGTTCTCGATGATGGCTCTGATCTCGTCGCGCGATTTCTTGACTGCGGCCTTGAACCGTTTGAGTTCGTTGGCTATTTGAACTTTCGGAATGAGATACCGGGAAATAATCTCGACGCCTTCCTTGTCGACCAGGTAGGCCTTGCCGATGCAGATACCGGGCGAGGCGTTGATTCCGTCGAGGACGATTTCTTTAGCGGCGTTGTCCGGCATGGACCGTTACTCTCCGAATCCGTTTTCGATCAGTTCCGATATGGCCTCCAGAACATCCCGATCGCCGGGGTTGTCGATGGTGATAACGATTTTGGTTCCCCGCGGGCACTCCAGGGCGATCAGGTCCATGATGCTCGCGGCCGCCGCCCGTTCCTCACCCTTGGCCAGCCAGATCCCATGACGGGCGCGGGCGGCCAGCCTGGCGATAAGGGCCGCCGACCGGGCGTGCAGCCCCAGCTCATTTTTGATGGTCGCTTCCTTTGACAGCATCCCCGCCATCCCGCAAATCAACCCGATTTCGAACCTTACATTACTACCAGTGCGCCACACCATTGTCAATTCCAAATCATTGACACCAAAGGAGAATGTTGCTACGTCATTCGCAATGGGGGCGGCCTTCGCGGTGATCCGCAGCGGCGTTACCGATTGCCGCACCCAACCCCGTTTTTAGATCGAGGAGAAGAAAATGACAGACAAGATACTGATTTTCGGTAAGAACACCTGACCTTTCACCACCGCGGCTCGGGAAGCTCACGAACAAGAAATGCAGGCGTTTGAATACATCGACGTGCTGTCGGCCCCGGAAAATCTGGAACGGATGCTGAACCACACGGGCGGCAAGCGCAAGGTGCCGGTCATCGTGGCGCAAGGCAACGTCACGGTCGGCTGGCAGGGCAAGACCTGAGGCGTCTGATGCCGGTGGCCGGAGGCCGCCGCAAGCCCCCAAGAAATTTTTTTTAGTCCCGGACATTCGCCGGTTATGGAAAAACATGGGTTCAGGCCTGTCAGTGGCCGATCCGGTACACGGGTGCTTCCTTATCTTATCGTCCGACGGAGTCAAACGGGTGTCCAAAAATCCGCACAATGAAACGGCCGGCAGCCGGTCCCTAAAAAACAGCCGCAAAAAATGCAACGGCGGCTGCCGTCTGAAGGAAAGCAATTCGGACCTGCAGCGGCGCAACGAGTACCTGACGGCCCTGCACGAAACCACCATCGGTTTGCTCGATCTGCTCGACAAGGAAGAGCTGCTCGAGACCATCCTCTACAAAGCCGCCCAGCTGACTGGGTCGGGTCACGGCTATATCTACCTGCTGGAAACCGGCCGCAAACGGATGCAGATGCAGGTCGGAATGGGGTTTTTCAAGGGCCAGCTCGGCCGGCGCGTCAAAATGGGCGAAGGCATGGGCGGCAAGGTCTGGCAGGCCGAAAAACCGTTGGTGGTCGAGGACTACCAATCCTGGCCGGGGCGGCTGCCTGACAAAAGCCTCGATCCCCTGGGACCGGTGGTGGGAATTCCGCTCAAATCCGACCAGGGGGTGCTGGGCGTCATCGGACTGGCGCGGGTGGAAGACGACAAGCGCTATCGGGAAGAAGACGTCACGATCCTGAGCCGTTTTGCCGAACTCGCGCTGCTGGCCCTCGAAAAAGCGCAGTTGATCACCGATGCCCGACGCGAATTGAAAGAGCGGGTCAAGACCGAGGCCATCCTGCGGCACAGCGAACAGTTGTACCGCTCCCTGCTGGAATCTTCGCCCGATCCGGTGGTGGTCTACGACATAAAAGGCCGCGCCACCCACGTCAATCCCGCCTTCGAACGCTCCTTCGGCTTCGCGCGTCAGGATCTGCTGGGAAAGCCGATCGATTTTGTGCCCGAGGAGAATAGGCCGGAAACACGGGCCGCCATCGAAAGCATGCTGAGCGGCAACGTCATCCAGCTGTTCGATACCAAGCGCTTGACCCGCGACGGACGGGTGCTGGACGTGCAGATCAGCTCGCGGCTTTACGAGGACCGCGACGGCAAACCGGCCGGCAACATCGTGATCCTGCGCGATATCAGTGCCGCCAAGAAGGTCGAGGAGGAACTGCGGCGATACCGCGATCAGCTGGAAGAGCTGGTTGCCGGGCGGACGGCCGAGCTGGCCAACACCAACACACGGCTGGCCCGCGAAGTCGAAGTACGCAAGCGGACCGAGGAAAAACTGCGCAAGCGCGAGGTGGAACTGAAGGCCCAGTCCCACCATCTGGCAGAAGTCAACACGGCGCTCAGGGTCCTGCTGAAGCAGCGGGATTGCGACAAGAAAGAGTTGGCCGACAATGTGCTGTCCAACGTGCAGGAACTGATCGGCCCTTACCTTGACCGGTTGAAAAAAAGCCACCTGAACACCGATCAATCGACGCTGATCAACATCCTCGATTCCAACCTGAACAGCATTATCTCGCCTTTCATCAGTCGGTTTTCGGCGCGCAACATCAATTTGACCCCCACCGAAATCCGGGTGGCCAACCTTGTCAGGGAAGGTAAAACCAACAAAGAGATCGCCCTCCTCCTGTGCCTTTCGAAAAACACCATCCTGTTTCACCGCTACAACCTCCGCAAAAAACTCGGGATCAGGAACAAGAAAATCAATTTGCAGGCCCACCTGATGTCTTTCGAACAATAGTGGTTTTATCCAACTATTGTGCCGCTATATTATAAACTTGACAGCGCTAGAATGTTCTGAATTAATAAAGGGTAATTATAGCTACCTTGTAGCTGCCTTGCTGGATCATTTGCGAGGTCGCATTTTGCGAATTAGGGTCGTCCTGCCAGAAAAACGAACGATTCAGGGGAAATGCCCTATTTTTCGGTCGGATTTTTTTTACTTGACCAAATGAAAAACACACTATAGAACGCTGTTTACGTAATGAACACTATTCATGAACTTTGGGCCGACAGGCCCGGCCACGCGACGGGGCGCCACGCACAGTCGGAAACGGCATATTTTGCAACAGACGGCATTTTCGAGCGCGATCGACCTCCGACGGACACCGAGCGGCCCGCAGACAGCGACGCCGATGACACGCGTTGGGCAAAAAGGTTCGGAGCAGGACCTTTTTTTTGTTTCAAGCGGGCGAAATGCGCCTGAATCGATGCGACCGGGACCAAACAAAATCTCATGGATACTTTGAAGGCAGCGAACGTCACCCTCTCCTTCGGCGGCCTGAATGCCCTGACCGATGTGACCCTGACCATCGAACCGGGATTGATCACCTCGATTATCGGCCCCAACGGGGCCGGCAAAACCAGCCTGCTGAACTGTATTTCCGGCTTCTACCACCCCAGTGCGGGCGATATTTTTTACGGCCGACAGCGCCTGACCCGATCGTCTCCGCACCAGGTGTCCAATCTGGGCATCGCCCGGGCGTTTCAGAATATCGAGCTGTTTCGCGGGATGACCGTGCTCGACAACCTGATGCTCGCCCGGCATCAGAACCTGAAGTACAATTTCTTTCAAGCGGTCGTCTTCTTCGGCAAAGCCTCCCGGCAGGAAGCCGAAAACCGGCGTTTTGTAGAAGATGTGATCGATTTCATGGAACTCGAGCCCTACCGCAAGCGGACGGTCGGCAGCCTGGCCTACGGTATTCAAAAGAGAGTGGAGGTGGCGCGGGCGCTGACCCTCGGGCCGAAATTGCTGCTGCTGGATGAACCCATGGCGGGCATGAACGTCGAGGAAAAAGAAGACATGGTGCGCTTCATCATGGATATTCAAAAGGAGCGCAATGCCACGATCATTCTGGTTGAACACGATCTGGGGGTCGTGATGGACATATCGGACCGCGTGTATGTCCTCGATTTCGGTGAATTGATCGGAGCGGGCACGCCGGAGGAAGTCGCCAAAGACACCAAGGTCATCGAAGCCTATATCGGGGAAGATTGACGAGGTATGAAAGAACACACCGATCTACTCGACTTCACGATTCCTCAGCTGCTGCGCTGGCGGGTCAGCCATTCGGGCGACAAGGTCGCCCTGCGGGAGAAGGATTTCGGCCGTTGGATCAGTTATACGTGGAAAGAATACTACCAGTATGTCCACAAAACCGCTCTCGGACTCGAGAAGATCGGCCTGAAAAAAAACGACAAGCTGGCCGTCATTGCCGACAACATACCCGAGGTGCTCGTGGTGGCCATCGCGGCGCAGGCGGCCGGCGGCATTTCGGCCGGGATCTACCAGTCGAGCCTGCCCAACGAGATCGCCGACATCCTCAACTACATGGATGTCTCCATCGTCTTTTGCGGCGACCAGGAGCAGGTGGATAAACTCGTCGAGGTGCGCGACCGGATTCCCAAGGTCAAGAAGGTGATTTACGAGGACCCGCGCGGCATGCGCGGCTACCGTTCCGATGACTGGTTCATGCAGATCGACGACCTGTATGGGGTGGGGGAAGACGTCATCGGGCAAAACCCGGATCGTTTCGAGGAAATGATCGACCGCGGGCGGCCGGACGACGTGTGCCACCTGTGCCAGACGTCAGGGACCACCGGGCTTCCCAAGGGCGCCATGATGACCCACCGCAACTACATCAACATGGGGGTGCAGATCACCAAGGTCGATGCGCTCGACGAAGGCGATGAATATGTATCGTTTCTGCCGTTTGCGTGGATCGGCGAGCAGATGAATTCTTTCGGGGTGGCCATGGCCACCGGCATCACGGTCAACTTCCCCGAGTCGGTCGAAACGGCCATGGAAGATTTGAAGGAAATCGGGCCGCAGTTCATCTTCGGCGCCCCGCGGTTCTACGAAATGCTGCGGTCGCAGATGTGGCTGAAGATCGACGACTCTTACTGGCTGAACCGGAAGTTTTACGAGTATTTCATGAAAGTCGGCCAGCGGGCGGCAGGCTACCGGATGGCCGGCAAGAAAATGCCCGTGGCGTTGCGCGTCAAGTCCTGGCTGGGGAAAGTCATGGTTTTTGTGCCGCTGACCAACCAGATCGGCCTGCTGCGGCTGCGCCGGGCCTACACCGGCGGTGCGGCCCTCGGCCCGGATCTGTTCACGTTTTACCAGGCGATCGGCGTCAACCTGAAGCAGATTTACGGCCAGACGGAAATCACCGGCATTGCCTACATGCACCGCGACGGCGACGTGCGCCCGGATACGGTCGGAATTCCCCTGCCGGGGACCGAGTGCAAAATATCCGCCGAGGGCGAAATCCTGTCGCGGTCCCCGTCGGTGACCGCCGGGTACTACAAGTTGGACGACAAGACCGAAGAACTGCTCGCCGGCGGGTGGCTGCACTCCGGGGATGCGGGTTTCATCGACAAGGACGGCCACCTGGTGGTGATCGACCGCCTCGCGGATGTCATGCACAACAAAGACGGTGACATGTTCAGCCCGATGTTTCTGGAAAACAAGCTGAAATTCAGCCCGTATGTCAAAGAGGCGGTCATCTTCGGCGATCAAAGGGAGTATGTTGCCGCCCTGATCAATATCGATCCGATCGTGGTCGGCAAATGGGCCGAGGACCGCGGGATATCATTCACCACGTTTATGGATCTTTCCACCAAGCCGGAAGTGGCCGAGCTGGTGAAACAGCAGGTGATCGAGTTCAATCAGACGGTGGAAAAAGAGCATTTCAGAATTCACCGCTTCGCCATTCTCTACAAGCTGCTGGACGTCGATGACGGCGAACTGACCAAAACCGGCAAGATCCGCCGCAAGTTCATCCGCGAAAAATACGAAGATCTTTACACGGCGCTTTACGATCCCGGCGTCACCGAAAAGTCGGTTGAGGCCTTTTTCCAGTATCAGGACGGCCAGACAACGGCGGTTCAGACAACGCTCAAATTCTATACCATGGAATGATATGCCATGAGCTATTTCCTGCAACTGGTCGTCAGCGGCATGGTCGTCGGTTCGATCTACGCATTGTCCGCCTTGGGGTTCGTGCTGATTTACAAGTCGAGCCGCGTCTTGAACATTGCCCACGGACAGCTTATCGCCACCGGCGCCTTCATCACTTACGCGCTGGCGGTTTGGGTCAAAATCCCCATTGCACTGGCCTTCTTCCTGAGCCTGATTATCACCTTTTTCATTGCCATGAGCGTTGAGCGCGTTTTCCTGCGCCGCCTCATCGGCGAGCCGATCATCTCGGTCATCATGGTGACCATCGGGCTGATGTCCATCCTGGACGGCCTGATCTACCTGACGCCGTTTGGCACCTACAACTTCTCCTTTCCCGAATTTCTGCCGACCACCCCCATCCAACTGGGCGGCGTCTCCATCAGCTGGACCCAGCTGGTGGGGGTGATCACCACGGCCATTCTCATCGGCGGTTTTTCCTGGTTTTTCAGGAAGTCGACCCTGGGGATTTCCATGCGGGCCGTCTCGGACGACCAGCTGGCGTCCATGTCCATCGGCATCTCGATCCCGCGCGTGTTCGCCCTGGCCTGGGCGGCGGCCGGGTTCAGCGCGGCGGCGGCCGGGGCCATTATCGGCAACATCACCGGGCTGAATTTCGAAACCCTGCACGCTTTCGGCATCACCGTGTTTCCGGTCGTCATTCTCGGCGGGCTCGATTCGATAATCGGCGCCGTGGTGGCCGGGATCATCATGGGCCTCATTCAACAGTTCGCGGCCGGGTATCTCGACGGCCACTGGGGGCTGAGCGGCACGGCGAATTTGCTGCCCTACATCATTCTTTTGGTTATTTTACTCTTCAAACCGCACGGATTGTTCGGAATCCACGAAATCGAACGGGTGTAGACAATGGCTGTAAACCGCTGGCTGGCGACCGGCAACTACTTTACGACGTACACGGAAGAGCAGCGCATATTCCAGACCCATCTCGACCGGACGGTGTTCATCGCCTTCCTGCTGGTCGTTTTCACCTGGCCGCTGTTTTTTAACGTCAGCAACAAGTACATGCTGGTCGTCGACAATATTCTGATCGCCATCATTGCCGTCATCGGCTTGAACCTGCTGACCGGATTCGCCGGGCTGATTTCCATCGGCCATGCCGCCTTCGTCGGCGTGGGCGCTTACACCCTGGCCTCCTTTTCGCGGGTGCTGGGGGACTCGCACGTGCTCATCACCCACGCCTGGCCGCTGATGCTTCTCATCTGCGGCGGCGTGGGGGCCGTGGTCGGGGCCTTTGTCGGTCTGCCGGCCCTCAGGCTCAAACACCTCTACCTGGCGATCGCCACGCTCTCTTTTCAGATGATTTTTCTGTGGATCATCAACTTCTCGACTTTCTTCAACCAGGGACAAACGATTTTCATCGGTCGGGCCTATTGGATTACCGGTGAAGTGTCGCGGGACGGACACTACCTCTTCTGGTACTACACGATGCTCGTGATCGTCGTCATGTGCGGCTTCG
>CAVSIM010000013.1:0-31570 GCA_963728055.1 uncultured delta proteobacterium
AGTGCCCATCCGCGAATCTTTTTAGGCACTTCTCAGTGTCCAATTCATAAATGTGGATTTTTTTCGCAGGACAAGGCCGCACAAGGGTTTGCGGCGAGGCGTACTTTATGTACGCCGCAGCCGGAAACCCGCGGAGAACGCAGTTCAGCGGAAAAAAGACCATTTATGGATGGACACTAGTTAATATTGGTCTATTTACAGTTTTATTCGCAAAAAAGTCAATAAATATTAAAACATTATACAAAACAAAGCAAAACTATATTTAGCCAGATTTCAAGAATAGGATTACTACTGCAGATAGATTGAGATTATTTGGCAAAAATTGGAATCCCCGAAACGACAGTTTCTTGCCAGTGCCACGGGTTCACCACAGCCATTTTTATTACAGATATCATCATATCCGATCCGTATCGGCCGACGAGCCAAGCAGCTTCCAGCGGACGGTTCCGGCGGTTCCGGCGACAGCGGCGACGTGGCCGTGCTCTGGGACCTGGTAGTGGAACACGAGGCCAGGTGTGACTGGGCAAACCTGGGCGAGATGGCGGCACGCCACAAAAAGGACCGCGATAAAAGCACGGCCAAGTCCTTGGCCAAGATCGTCGCCTACGATCCCCACCTGCGACGGCTGGTGGTCGAAAAAAGCGGGATCGACCCGCAGATCCTCGATTTTCCCTTCGGCCGCCCGCTGGCAAAGATCCTGGCGATGATCTAATCCGTGGCTTCAGCGGTTTCAATAAAATCACGGTTTGGTTTCCGATAAGCCACATCGGTATTGATGGCATGTATCTCTTTATCGAGCCGGTCGGCCGGTTGATCCTCCGTTACCTCAAGATCAAAACGGTTTTGAAGGTTTAGCCAAAAATGAGGTGACATCTTGAAAAATCGCCCCAAACGCAAGGCTGTATCTGCGGTGATGGCCCTTTTTCCATGGACGATTTGATTAATTTGAGAATCCCGATATCTAAAAACAGAAATTTTCAAGTTTAATCGGCGTTGGGGATTAATAGCAGTAATAAAAACCATCGCCAGCATTGTACGGCCACAACATATAGTGGTTGCGTCAAATTGAAAAAAGTGCGACATTCACTGAGAATAGCGCACCTTTTTTAAATCCACCCCAGATTAAAGTATAGCAGAAGAGTGCACCTGAAAATCTTTTCATAAGCGCCTCTTTGAAGCCACTGTCAGGTGCTTCATAGTGCCAGTCTTGCTCGCAAGCCAAAGACCCAAATTGAACTTTCCTGGGGGTTGAGGGCCGGATCGATGATTAGCTGCACGTCGGGTGTGACGGTCAACACCTTCATCACCTGGAACCGGTAGTAGATTTCGGCCGTGTACTGGCCGTCCAGCCCCGGGCCGAAGACGTCCTCGTCAGGGCGGCTCCAGTTCAGCCCTACGCCCAAAACATCACCCTTCTTGCCGGGATAGTAACCGAAACCGGCACTGACCGAACGATCCCACAAGGCGCCGCCGTCTTCGGAATATCCGGCGCGAAAGAACGGCTCCCAGGTGTCTGCGAACAATCGACTGAAGGAAAAGGCCACGCCCCACCCGCTGGGCACCTGCGCTTGTTGGCGTTCATCGGCGTGCCAGGCGGTCAGATGGATGTTGTCGGAAAACCGTCTTTCCCAGGAGGATATCCAGCCGATCTCGATGTGGGTGAAAAATTCGGATTCGCTGAAGAAAGAATTGACGCTATCCCCAATGTCGGTGGGATCACCGTTGGCATCGGCAATGCCGGCGACGATATAAAAGTTTCCCATGGGCATCACGCGCATGGCCGCGCCCAGACCCTGGTCGGGTGCAGGGATGGTCGGGTTGGTGGTAAAAGCATAGTTGTTGAAATCGGTCCATGGATTCACCAGACCATACACATCGACGTAGTCGGTGACGTCCACGATACCACCCACAAAGGCCAGGCGATTGTTCAGGAGATGCTGGCTCCAGTAGAGATTCGTCAGGGCCCAGCCGATGCTGGAAAACGTCACGGCCGTCAGTCCGGCATACCCGATTTCGCTTCCCAGGCCTCTGGGAGCGATGTCGGTACCCAGGCGGTGGCGGTTTTCCACCTTGTATCTGAGTGTCCCCGTATTTTCTGAGTCTTTTCCGACAAGGGTCCATTGACCGTACGCCCGGAAAACGCCGCCGGCCGCCTTGTCTTCTCTCAGGCTATCGCTTGCCGCCTGAAAAAGTGCGTTGTAGTCGAACCCGAAGCTGAATCCGTATTCTTCTTCGACCCGATTCTTGAATCGAAAATATCTTTCTGAAAGACGGGCCGAGGGCGTTATAATCGAGGCCAAAGGAAAGGCCCGAACGGTCTGCAATGTCGGCTTTCCAATCCTCCCATGATTTCAGAAGGTTGGCATCAAGAAGATTGGGTTTTTCATCCTGATCGTTGTCCAATTGATTGTCGACGGCATCGGGTCCGGTGATCGCCTTGGCGGCCGGCCGGGTCTCTTTTGCTTGTGCCCAAGCCGGCCCCGAAGCAAATAGAAGAAACGTCATAAGCGCTGATAGTATGATGGTAGACTTGGTCATTGCCATATAAATTGCTTGCCTCACGTTGCCGTGCGTGAACATTGCCCCACGCTTTTTACACGACACCAACAGCGCCGGCAAACGGCAGTATCATGCTGTACTGCAGTTAAAGGGTTGCCTTAGTCTATATGAGGCAGCGTGGCGGGCGATCCCCCTTGATTCGGCTGTGATCCAGGCACACCGCCGCCAAAATCGATTGGGGAGGCATAGAAGGATTTCTGCCACTTATCGATGGTGAGCGGCTCGAACTTGCTCTTGACCGGCTCGAAGCGGATCGGCTGTCCGGGATTCACCCCTTTCAGAGGTTCCTGGTCTTTCATGACAATCGTCCCGTTGACGATAGCATGCAGAATTCCTGTGGACGGAAGCGTCCCTTTTGCATAGGTCGAATTGTCCTTTACCGTTTCAGGGTCGAAAATTGTAATGTCGGCCACCATGCCTTCCTGCATACGGCCACGAACCTGCATGGATTGTAAACCCATTTCGCCCAGCGGTTTGGCATAATTGTAACTGGTCATGGATACGGCCTGCATCAGCGGAATATTGTTCTCCCTGGCAAGGCGAAGTACTTTTCCAAAAGCACCGGAAGTACGCGGATGGGTGTTGGGCAGATCTTCGTAGGGAGTGTCCCAGGTCAGGTTATCGTCTGGGATCATTGGCATGCCGTCGCTACCAATGGCAACGCCGGGCATTTTGATCCAGTCAACAATAGCCGATTCCGGGCTTTTGTAGACAAGCACGAGACGTGTGGGTTCTTTTTTGAGCATCTCCTCACGCGATTTCTGGGTGTAGAATTCGCCGGTGGCAACATCCTGAAGCGTCTCTTCGTATTTGTTGCCCAGGGCCTTTACCCAGACTTCCGGTTCGAGAAACACGGCATTCAACGCAGTGGAACCTGCAGCGTATGGATAGATTTCGCCCCAGACGTTGTAGCCCCTTTCCCGCATCCTCATCAAAAGCTCGTGCACCATATTGTATCCCGGATTATTGAAATGGGCGGCTATGGCCGGTGTCCCTAATGCAGCGGCATTGGCCAGCATCTCCTGGATACCATTGGTTTCGCCGGTATCGTCGCCCGGTGTATAGCGGAAATGCATGCTGATAAAGCGGCCGTATCGCCCGCCCAGCTTTTGCAGTTCGAATATCTCGCGGGCCGATACCCCCGCGCGCATGTAGCCAACGGTAGAGCCGATTCCAAGTCCTCCCTGCTGTAAGCCTTGGTCAATCAGGGCAAGGATCTGGTTACCCTGCTCCAGGGTGGGCCGGGTCTTGGACCAACCCTCCTTTGTGAGACGGGATTGGCCAGCGTCGGGACTGTAGAGATATTTCCAATCCTTAAAGCCATCAAGGACCTCGGCCCGGGCAAATTCGTGAGCCACAGCCACGCCAAAATTCAACGGTGCCTTTCCTTCACGCCGTTTGTACCACTCGTTAAGCTTTGGACCGTGAGCGCCGATCTCCGTGTCCAAAATCGTCGTACGACCGTCGCGCAGCATCAACCGGTATTCATAAGGTTCGATGCAATGCTGATGTCCGTCGATAAATCCAGGCGCCACCACCAGCCCTTTGGCGTCGATGGTCTCCTTGCCACTAATCGTCTGATTGGTGATGACGGCGATTTTGCCGTTCTTGATGCCGACATTGGCTACGGCGTCATACTTGGTTTCCGGGTCCATGACCCGGCCGTTGTTGATGACCAGATCGTAATCGGCTGCCACTGCCGGCATGACCATCGTCAGGCTTAGTACCAACAAGCCGCAAAGCCCTCTCAGTCGTTTCATTTTGGTCCTCCTTTTAGGGTTGAGAAAGGTTAGCAAGGTTCTTGATCAGTTTTCAGAACGGTGTTCTTGTAAATCTTGCCGTCCTTTATTCTCAAAACAAATCAAATCCGAGTGGAATTAATTATTTATTTTTTATTCTCCGGCTAAAAGCTTCGCGGCAGCTCGCAGATATCCGGGAGAGTGGTCAGCGCCGGATATCGATTCATCGTTCGTTGCCAATCCGAAATAACAGCCGCAGAAATCGCGGGCCGGATCAACATAGATACCTTGACCCATTCCGATCTGGAACGAAGATGATGGCCAGGCAAAACTCAAATTTTTCACCGCAAGAACAGACTCCAACTGCGACTCAGACAAGGGTGTAACTTCGACCTTCGCAGTCTGTGGTGCAGGAGAACCTTCAAGATCCAGCTTAGGTGCGGTTTGAGCCTGTTTGTTCATCAAACTATCTCCACACTATTTTTTATACAGTTCAATAGCCTCGGCCTCCAGCGTGTAGCTGCGCGGAATATCTGCGCTGCCATCAATCAAATAAAGTTTCGTTGTGCCAATCTGTGTGCTCATTTTTCCCTGTACCCATACCGGCGTAAACCGTCCATCGACCTCAATCCCTTGCGCAAACGTCACCAGTACGATCTGATTGGCTGGAGGTACCGGCTCATGAATGCAGGCCCCGACGTATGGAACGAGCAGGAATTCCGTTATCTTCAGTCCATCCATCTCGAGTGGCAGGACATAGCCGGCGAGCCGTACCTGCTGTTCGTTCAGGGTTTCGTTGGCCGATTCCATCGCATGCTTTCGCTTGGCGGCAATCTCTCCGCGCAAAGCGAGCAAACCATCAATATCGATCTGGTCGTTTTCAAGCCGCGTTAAAGCGTTAGTGAGCCTTTCAGTTTGCTCTGGTGTAATGTCCACGCCTTCCGACTGTAGCTGCCTTGTTCTGGAGACCACCACCAGGTCGAGTTTCTGATCAGGGGTCAGCTTGAGGAAGGGATCGTTATATATCTCAACTTGCGGTACAAGATTTTTCCACGTGATTTGCTGCGCTTTTTCCGTGGGTGCAGCCAAGGGGATACCGGCGAAACCGACGAGAAAAAGCAGTGACGCCAGAGCGTATAGCGCCAGCCATCTGCAAAAAATGCTTCTTTTGAAAATTTTTAATGGCACTGCGTAAGCTCCTTTTGTGGCAATAGCTGCAGTCAGTTTGAGAAAACTCTTCATTTACAGATTATTCTCTGTATAGGCCCACTTTTTTGCATGTACGCGGCAGACGTATCAGCGCTCGGCGCCGGGGGTGACCGTTTTCTCGGACGCACCAACAACGCCATTCCCGCCCAAATCTTGCCGTCGGTCGACGGTGTTGGCGTATAAAGTCCAGCCGCTGAACATGCGCGCCTCTCCATCGACTACGTATATGGTGGTATCACTCTCTTCTGCTCGGAGCAGACCCGAGACCTGAACCGGTACATAAACAGACTCGCTCTTCGGGTCGTCCAGCAATCTCACCCGCACGAGCTTGTTCGGCGGAGGGGTCGGAAGATGGCTGCACATGCCCACCTGAGAGACCAGATAGCCGAAGTACGTACCATCTGCGCCCTGCGGCGCAGGGATCAGATAGCCCGATAGGGTAACCTCGACATTGTCAAGAGCGGGGTTCGTGGCCATGAGCGCGTTCTTCCGCTTTCTGGCCACGTCCCAGCGCTGGGCTAAAAGTGCATCGATGTCCTGACCGTTGATCTCAAGTGTGTCCTTCGCCGCGCTGCGCTGAGCTTTGAGACGGGCGCGCTCATCTTCAGCAAGATCATTTTGCGAGAGTTTCTGATCCAACTGCAGCAGGATCTTCAACTCATTCAGCAAATGGGGGCCCATGTCGCGATAGGGATCGTCGAAGACTATGGCCAAGGGGTCCACAAGGTCTGAAAACCCGATCTCTTCGGGTTTTGCAGACGCCTGGGTGGCGGCCAACATGGCCGCCACCGCAAAAAAGAATACCCAAAATCTCATGTCACGCCTCCGTTTCTGAGGTGTCATGATTACTTTCCGACGCTCTGGGGAAAGGCACCCGTGAAGTCAGATGGCATAGGCATGCCGGTCGAGAATTCGGCGTTCCACGACGCTACCGAGATCGGCTCGAAGCGCGGTTTGTCTTCGGGCTCAAACCGGATTGGCTGACCAGGAAAAACCGGAAGCTGCACATCGTCGCGCACAACCACTTGACCGTTGACGATCACGGCTTTCATGCCCGTCGAAGGGACAGCGCCCTTATCGTAGGTTGAATTGTCAGTGAAGCGTTCGGGGTCAAACACCACGATATCGGCAACCATGCCAGTCTGGATGCGGCCGCGCTCTTGCATGAACTTCAGCCCCAAATCGCCCAGATGCCTGGCAGCGGTGTAGCTGAGGATCGACATCAGCTGCATCATCGGGATGTTGTTTTCTCGACCAAGGCGAATCGTGGCGCCCCGGGCGCCAGCCGTGCGGGGATGGGTGCCGCCCAGTTTCTCCATCGGGTAATCCCACGGGGCGTCGTACGGCGTGGCAGCAACCGCATCACTGGCCATGGTCACGCCCTTCAGCGTCAGCCACTTCGGCTCGTTTTCGGCGGGCTGCTTGAATATGACGATCGGCCTGGTCGGTTCGGATGCGACGGTGGACTTGTAAGTCTCCAGGGTATAGTACTCACCCGTGACCGGATCCAGCATGGTATCTTCATAGCGTTTGCCGAATACGTCGATCCAGCTCTTAGGCTCGAGGAACGAAGCATTGATCGTGGTGGAACCCGCAGCGTAGGGATAGACTTCACCCCAGATGTTGTGGCCCTGTTCCTGAAGCTCGATGATCATTTCGTGCGCCAGCCGCCAGCCGTCATTGTTGAAGTGCAGGACGATCGCCGGGGCGCCAAGCGCCAGGGCGTTGGCGATGAGTTCCTGCGCGCCGTTGTTCTCCGTCGTGTCGGTGCCGAGCGTATAGCGGGTATGGGCGCCGGTCGGGCGGCCATAGCGTGCGCCGACTTTCTGCACCTCGTACATCTCGCGTGAAGAGACGCCCTCTCTCATGTAGCCTACGGTGCTGCCGATGCCGGGTGCGCCAGCCTGCAGCCCCTTATCAATCTCTTCGAGAATCGCGTTGCCCTGTTCCAGGGTCGGACGCGTCGCGCTCCAGCCCGTTTTCTTCCGGGTTTCTAAAGCGGCTACAGGGCCGTCTTTCAGGTAATCGCCGTCTGACCCATCGATGAACATCGCGCGGGCAAACTCGTGGCTGACCGCGCAGCCATAGTTGGCCTGGGTCACGCCTTCACGTGCCTTGTACCAGTCGGCCATATAGGATCCCGCACAGCCCATCTCGAAATCCATGCTGCTGGTCAACCCGTCGCGCAACCCGAGGGAATAGCCGATCGGCATTTGAAAGTGGAAATGGGTGTCGATAAAGCCCGGTGCCACGATCTGGCCGGTGGCATCCATGGTCTCGGCACCCTTCAGGGGTTTCTCGCTGATCTCGGCAATACGGCCATCTTTGATTCCGACGTTGGCGATACCGTCAAACAGCGTCTCAGGGTCGATGACCCGGCCGTTGTTGATAACGAGATCGTAATTAACGGCCAATGCCGGCATGGCCATAACAAGGGATACTATCAACATACTTAAAGAAATTTTTAGGCGTTTCATTTTTCTTCTCCTTTCATTGATGGAAATAGTGGGGGGAGCTAATTAGCAAGACTCCCGCCACTTGTCCGGTTGTTTCTACTGATTCGGGTCAAACACCCTTGGATTGAGAGACAATTCGTCTATGTGGCCTTTGGCCAATGACCGGAAAGCGGATTGGTTTGCCTGGAAAGACCTTTTGCGCCACGGAATCTTTCACCACCACGACACCGTTCACCAATACATAAGGCATTCCGGTGGTAGGTATTGCTCCCATTCCCGGTTCATAGGTAGAGTTATCTCTAACGGTATCTGGATCGAAAACGACAATATCAGCATCCATACCTTCTTGCATGCGTCCTTTTGTTTTGAACTGAGGGATACCGCCTAACTCGTCAAAATACTTGGCGTGCAGGTAGCTCATCTTGGAGATGGCTTCCATCAAAGGCATGATCTTGTCTTCACGCACCATGCGCAGCACCTTGGCACGGGTCCCTGCGCTGCGCGGGTGGACTGACTTCCCTTCATAGGGTGAATCCCAGGGGTAGTAGTTGCCTTTTTCATCCTGGATAGCCATACCGTCAGAGACAACGACGACTCCTGGCTCCGCCATCCAGTTACCGATCTGTTCTTCCGGGTTGTTGTAAATCACAATCGCCCTGCCGGGATCATTCTTGCGAACGTCTTCATACATCGCTTTGTCCCAACGGGTGCCATCAAGGTTCGAAACGTCCGAATAGGTGATCCCCATTTGAGCCATACTTGATTCCGAAAGAATATCGGTAGAAGCAATGGTAGAACCGGCTGCATAAGGGTAAACCTCACCCCATACCTTGGCGCCTCTTTTTTCTCTTGCGGCGTTAATCAAAGGAATGGTGTATTCCCAGTCCATGACTGAGTTCAGGTGTACTGCCATAAAAGGCGCATCCAAAACCATGGCATTGGCCAGCATCTCCTGTATGCCTAATGCCCCCTCAGTGGGTGGACGAATACCTGCGAAACGCACATGTCCATTAGAAATACGGCCGTATTTTGCCGCCAACTCCTGGTATTTATACAATTCGTACGAGCTAACCCCCGTGGTCATATAACCTACAGGAATGCCCACGCCCAAGGCTCCTTGGCGAAGGCCTTCGTCGACATAGCTCATAATCTTGGTCATCTGCTCTTTATTGGGCAAGGTGGCCGACCAGCCTGGCTTGCGTCCTTCTTTCTGAGCCTTTGCGGCGGCGCCAGGCACCACTGAACGGAACAGGTCGCCCATATCATTACCACCAGCCGCTATTTCAGGACCGTCCAGCACCGATACACGGGCAAGCGTTGCGAGCACGACCATACCGTAGTTGGCCTGGGTTTTACCCTCGGCACCTGCATACCATTTAGCGATATCACCGGCGCCTGCTTCAAAATCCATCTGAGTGGTCAAGCCATCACGTAAATTAACCTTGCGACTAAACTGATCGGTAGCGTGCTGGTGCCCCTCAATAAAGCCTGGGGCTACGACGTGACCGCTGGCGTCGATGGTTTCTTTACCGCTGATTGCGTCCGTGGTGATAACAACAATTTTGCCATCCTTTATCCCAACATTGCGCACGCCATCAAAGTTGGTCTCGGGGTCCATCACCCTGCCGTTGTTAATAACCACATCATAATCGGCAGCCACTGCCGGCAGGACCATCATCAGGCTGAGTACCAACAAGCCCAAAACTACTTTCAATCTCTTCATTTGGATTCTCCTCTCTTGTTTGAGTTGTGCTCAAGGCAACTGGGTTGAGCTTTTTATTCAATGATGTTCTTGTAGATTTTCCCGTTCTTCATGATGATGACGAAGTTCTTATGCGGGTCGGCGATCAGGTCGATATTCTCGAGCGGATTGCCGTCGACCAGAAGCAGGTCGGCATAGGCGTCTTACCGAACCACACCGTTCTCGCCGGGATAGGGATCGCGCGGCCCGGAACGCTTGAAGATCTCGTAATTCAGGCTGGTCGCAATCTTCAGCACTTCCCACGGCTCGAAATAGCGGGCGAGCTTCGCCAACTGCGCCCCTTGACGCTCGGCAAGCGCGGGCATGCCCTGAGTGTCAGTGCCGAATCCGAAGAGCAGGTTGTACTTCTGCGCTAACACGTAGGCTGTATCGGTTCCAGAGATAATGGCGTGATACTTTTCATCCTGAAACGAGCCGGCAGCGAACGGGATCGCATCCTCGTCGTCATAGAAGGGCTGCAGGCAAATCGAAGTATTCGTCTTCTGCATCAGTTTTGCGGTTTCCTCGTCAAGCATCTGTCCATGCTCCACATTCCGGACACCGCCGCTAATCGCATTCTGGATCGCCTTCGCGGAGTAGGAGTGAACCGTCACGTAGGTGCCCCAGCTCTGCGCCACTTCGACCGCCGCCGCGATTTCCTCGACGGTGTATTGCGAGACGTCGAGTGGATCCGAGGGCGAGGCGACCCCGCCCCCACCCATCAGCTTAATGAAGACCGCTCCCCGCATCAGGTTCTCGCGCACGCGCTGCAGGACTTGCGCCTTGCCGTCTGCGATGGCGACCGAAGCCATCCCTTCCTGCGGGGCAAGATCCCTTGAATAGCTCTGAGGTATATCAATCGGTCGACGGAAATCGCCGTGGCCCGACGTTTGGGAGATCATCGCACCCGCAGCGTAAATCCGGGGGCCAACGAACATACCCTCGTCGATCGCTTCCTTCAGCTCGAACACAGGGCCGCCCGGGTCCCTGACCGAGGTGAAGCCCCGCATAAGCGTCTTTTCCGCCCCATGGGCCGCCACGAGGTTCAGCTTGCCCAAACCAGCCGCAAACACGTCCCCACCCATATAGGCTGCCATGTTGTGCCAATGGCAGTCTGTCAGGCCAGGCATCAGCGTACGCCCGCCGCCGTCGATGACCGTGCCACCCGCGATGGCCAACGGTTCGGTCGACACAGCGGTGATCAGGTTGTCCGTCACCACGACATTAGCGTTTTCGATCAGGCCTTGTTCACGCGTCAAAGACGTTGACGTTCGTGAACAGGATCGGCCCAGAGGCGTCCTGAGCAAGCGCCGGCAGGGCGACACTCACAGCGACGGCAAGCGCCGCAGTCAAGTTTTTTGGGTTCAGTTTCCGCATTAGGTTGCTCCTATTGGCGTTACAACGGGTATTTCTTGAAGAGTTAAATCGTTGCCTTGCTGGATCGCCCCTCCACGGGACTCGTACGTCTTGCGTGTCATCGATTGGTCCGTGAGTTTGCGTTGGCTGGGACGCACCGGCAGAGCGTGCGCCCCCGAGAGGTTTATCCACTTATTGCTTCGCCACCGGAGCCAGGTAGAAATAGTCGAACAGCGCGCGGGCGATCTCGGCAATTGCCCGATCCCTGTCCGACATGGATGTCTCGCTGCTGTTCGTGAATACGGCGATAGCAAACCGCCGACCGTCAGGGAGCGTGATATAGCCAACGTCGTTGGCAACTCCGCCTAGTGGTTCCGGTCTTGTGCGCTACGGGCGTTCCCTTCGGCAGCAATCCCTTGAGTCGGCCAGCGCCAGTGCGCGTGCGCGACATGACTCCCAGCAGGAACTTGCTGCTCTCGGCGCTCATCGCCGTGCCACCGTCGATGGCAAGCAGCAATTTCAGCATCGCAAGGGGCGTTGCGTGGTCGCGGGGATCCGCCTCGAAGTCCATATTGCGATCAATCTGCGTCTGTCGCCAGTGCCGGGTTGTTTTTGAAGGCCTCCGCGGCGACTTCTGGCGTGGCCTTCCCCGGCAAGCCGTAGAAATCCCGAAGAATTTCAGTGGTTAGCCGGTCGACCCTGAAATCGGTGATCCCGAGCCTGCGCAGGTTCTTGGTCACCGCCGCTGGTCCGCCTGCCAGCCCCATAGAGACGTCGGTCGCCGTGTTGTCGCTTTCCGTGATCATCACCTCGATCAGGTTCGCCACCGAGAGCTGGATCCCGGGGTGGGGGAATGTCTCGGCAAGCGCGGTTTCGCCGACGACCATCATGTCGCGCGGGACTTCGACCAGTTGGTCGAGACTGAGTTCCCCCTTGTCCACGCGATCCAGCAAGGTCGTGGCGATCGCAACCTTGTAGGTGCTGGCCATGGCGAAGGTCTCATCACCATTGAACGCGATGACCTCGTCGCCGCCGATTTCCTGCGCCGCGAATCCTATGCGCCCGGCAAGCCCCGACGAGATCTGTTCGATCGCCGCTCCAACAGATTGTCCTTGCGTTGTCTGGCCGTATGCCGGACCGAAGGTAGCCGCCGCGGAAACCGCGAGGGCTACGATAACATGACGATATTTCATTTTTGGTTCCTCCTTCTGTGAGATGAGGTTTGGGACTGTCCCGTTTGATTTTGAAAGACCGTGACGGCTGACCGGCAAAAACACCAAGCAGCTCATTTTATAAATTATTATGTTATGCTGATATTATTCTTTTTTGTTAAGCAATGCCCCTGCACCAGAGTCATCATGCATATGAATGTTTGAAAGACCTTGATTAACTCCAATAGTATGCTTCATCTTCCAATTATCTTTATCAAGCGGTGTAAATCTTCCTTTGGCTTCTACTGGGAAACGAATTTCTTGCCCAGCTTTTACAGGCAATACTTCACTGTCTTTTACTACTATAACACCATTTACAATAACATAAGGAATACCTGTAGTAGGGGTGCCATTTTCCCCTATTTTAAAAGTGGAATGATCGGTTATGGTTTCAGGGTTAAAGATGGTAATGTCTGCAACTTTTCCTACTTGAATTCTTCCTCTTTGCTTCATAGCCTCAAGCCCGGAATTACCAAGGTGTAAAGCTGACCAATAGCTTGATTGTGCAATCGTAAACATTAAAGGAACGCCTTGTTCACGAGCCAAACGAAAAGATGTACCACGCGTACCAGCCGTTCTGGGATGGCCTCTATAATCTGACCAATCCGCATCCCATGGTAATGATTCTCCATCGGGACCAACACCAACCATGGCATCAGCTGCTATAGTCATATGAGGCATTGTTAAAAAACTACTCATCCAAGGCTTCCGGTATGGAAATACTACTACAACCGATCTTCCTGGTTCTTTTTTCATCAATGCTGCATAGGTTTCGTTGGTGAGGAATGCATTATCAATAGGGTCGAAGATGGTTTCTTCGTATTTGTAACCACGCTTTTCTACCCATTCAGAAGGTTTCAAGAAATCTGCAGTAACTGCTGTTGCTCCAGCAGCGTAAGGATAGTACTCTGACCACATATTCAATCCCTTATCTCTAGCCAATTGCAATTTTTCTTCTATTTCCCACCAACCATAATCATTGTTATGGCACATTAAAAATGGAGCGTCTAACAACATTGCATTGGTAAACATCTCATCAAATGCTATTGGCGCTTCGGTAGGTGGTTCGTTTAATAAATGATATCTTGTATGAGAAGCTGTAAGACGACCATAATTAGCAGCTACTTTTTGAGCCATAAAAACTTCGTAACTACTTGTTCCCATACTTATGTAAGCAACAGGAGCTGCCATACCTAATGCACCTTGTCTTAGATCTTCATCTAATATTTGCATCGTTCTATTCATTTCGTCCAAAGTTGATCTTGTTGATGCCCATCCTTGAACTCCATCTTCTGCAGCTTTAGCAATGTATGGTCTTGCACCAGCATAATCCATTTGGCCAACCATGTTCAATTCAGGGTCATGAATAGCCATTCTTGTCCACAATAAACTTGCAGAAGTACCATAGTTCACTTGCCACCCCGTTTTTTCTTTTTCATCATACCATTCTTTAACATTGAATGATCCGGCTTCAAGGTCCATCCCAGTAGTTACACCGTCTCGAAGCGCCATTTTAGTACTGAAAACATCCAATGAATGGTAGTGTGTGTCAATAAACCCAGGAGCAACCACATGCCCGGTGGCGTCGATGGTTTCCGTGCCTGAGAGTGGCTGCTTACTGATGGCAACGATGCGACCTTTGGTTATGCCAACATTGGCAATATCATCAAACATCGTTTCGGGATCCATGACACGCCCATTATTAATGACGAGATCATAGTCTTGCGCCAGCGCCGGAACGGCTAAGGCTGTCATGCAAATGAGTAATCCCAGCCCACGGGTTATTAGTTTTCCAGTATTCATTATCATCTCCTTAGTTTATGATGTTTTTGTAAATCTTTCCGTCCTTCATGATCATGACAAAGGCTATTTGTCTTGTGCCTTATTAAATTGATTAGAATGCCAAAAATGGTTGCCGCCATATCTCAATTAATTGGCCCCAATCAACCGATTAAATCCCTTCTGAAAGGGGTTCTTGACGACGGGTGAGATGTTGAAGCCGATCATCACTTGCGGACCGAAGGCGTCCGGTTGCTCGACATAGTAATTGGCTTCCAGCTCAAACTTCCAGGGTGTCTTGCCGATGATCACAGTCTTGGAGGCCGACAGGTTGATCGGGATTGTCCACTCTGAGCTTTCCCAGTTGTAAAATCCAATGGGTGAGCTCCCTACTGTCCAGCCATCGCCTAAAAGGAACTTGAGAACGGGTTGGAACTGGGTGGTACTGAATGATTCACCGGACCAGCCGGTAACATTCCATTGGTGGCTCGGGAAGATGCCGTAGAGGCCCCATTTCTCAAATTTCGCCAGCAGAAACTCCGGTCCGAGCCGCAGCTGTTTCCCGGCCACGTCCGAGTCGGTTGCGGTAGGCAGGGTGCCCACCATGCCGAAGGCCCATAAGAAGCCGCTTTTTGCTGAGACGCCGTAGCCGATGTCAAATCCAATATCACCGAGCGCAGTCACCCCGTCCCAATCGAGTGCACCGTTCTCCACCTGTGGCACGGGTTGTTCGAAAAGCAGCGGAATGCCTGGCCGAATGAATAAGGTCCTGGCGTTGCCGCTGTCGTCCTTCGGCAGTGAAAGAGGAAAAACGGGCTGGAATACCATCGTGTAGTTGTCCTGGTCATCGGCACCTGGCAGGTCCCCGGTGTACCATCGATACTGGTTTTTCAGTGTCAGGGTTGCCAAAGAGGAGTTTGGATTGGCAAGCTCACGTGCCACGGCATCAGCCGATTGCGCCGTTTCTTCTGTGCTGGCATCTGCCGCAGTCGGTATGGTGGTCTCGAGCGCCTGTCCGTCTGCAGCAGTTGCCGCAGGGGGTAAAATGGTGAACTTGATGGCAATGGTTATCAAGATGATCAGAAATGCGGCGGGTGTCAGGTGGATGGTGCGTTGGTATTGCCTGCAGGTGGTGTTCTCTGCCATGGTTGCTTCCTTAATTGTTTTGTTTGATATTAAATGTTTCCGAAAAGGTAGGTGCTCAAAAGTTCAACCCCAGACCTGCTTCATGACGCGGTACATGTTTCCACCCAGGAACTTCCCACAATCCTCTTCGGAATAGCCCTTTTCAAGCAGCTTATCCACCAGGGCGGCGATGATCTGATACGAAGCGGGTGTTGGGAATCCTTTTTCGCCCGATTTGGTTGTATAGCCACCATCCGGGAAAATTGCTTGACCAAATGATGTTTGCATGCCATCAGAAGTAAAGGTGACATCCGGGATAAAATCAGAACCGTAACCGACATGGTCAATTCCAACGAGATTTACCATATAATCGATATGACGGAAAAGCATATCCGTTGTCACGATATCCGGGTTGGACGTATCAACAAAAGCACCCACCGAGTTGATGGAACATACACCGCCACTCTGGGCAATCGCCTTAATAACCGAATCCTCTAAACTACGTTGATATTTTGCTATAGCCATGGCTACCGAGTGGGATGATATGACCGGCTGACTACTACGCTCAATGGCATCAAGTGCTGTACGTTCACCGGTATGACTGACATCCACGAGCATGCCGTAACGGTTGTATGCATCAATCACTGTCTTTCCATAAGCAGTAAGCGGTCCGTTCTCTTTCACAAAACATCCGTCACCCACAGGATTGCGCTGGTTGTAAGCCAATAAACAATAGCCATAACCGAGTTGACGCCAAATTGCGACATTATCGGGATCACCTTCATAATGTCCTGTACCCTGATGTGTAAAATATAACCCCAACTTCTTCTCCTTTATCGCATCATCAATATCCTTGGTCGTGCGCACAATCTTATATTTATCAGGGCGTTCGTTGATCTTCTTGAGATAGAACTGCAAAGCCTTCAACGATACTGAAGCAGCTGGATTTAATGAATCAGCTGAGGGGCATAGAGCCATTACCTTAACTCCTGCAGCCATACAGCGGTCCATTTGGTCATGAAACTCAGGGCCTTCAGGAGTTGACCACTGCTCAGGCCAAGTACCGGAAAAGAGTGTATCCATGGTTATGGAGTCATGTACGATTTTCTTCGCTTTATCAGAAGAAGGGTATTTGTGTAAACGCTGCGGTATTTTGGAATAATCCTTTCCAGTTGCGTATGGATTATATTGAGTCGCAAGAGGATTATCTTTGGTTGCGTATGGATTGTCTTTCGTTGCATACGGATTGTCTTCACTACTTTTGATTTTTGTTTCCATTTTAATGTCTCCTTTGAGGATAGGTATTGTTTTTATTCGTTAAAAGTTCCAGCCCATTGGTAATAAAAATTTTCATTTTAATTCCCCTTTCCTACCAGCATGAAATACACGTTCAACGCATGGTGGACGCGTGTTACATACATCGACTTTATCTAAACAGAGGCGCAGCTCATAGAGTGTATCCAGCACTCCTTTCAGCGCTGCTTGATCGGGTAACCAGCCTTCCAGCGTTGTTTGAGTCGAAGAGACTTCGACAATCTGAAGGCCTCCCAACCGGTTGATCCAGTTTTCGGTCACGATACCGCGCACTTTGATTCGGTAATTGGCGGGTTTATCCAAGACAGGCACCATGATGTAATAAAAAGGTTGTTAGAAGCGTTCAGAAAAGAGCGAGCAATGGGAAGATTTGGAACAGCAGATTTTCGGGATCAATAAAAACGCTATGACCAGGCTGCGAGAGACTCATTGAAAACTCGATTCTGACTTGAAAAGAAAGTATTGCTGTCCATCCTGCCTGTAAATCGACCAAGAGGTGTATTTTAAGGGCAGATGGTCTACACCTTTCGGAGTATGGGACAGCTTCTATGTACAGGCTTTTAAAGCGGCGTGGATGCTGGTGGTGCCAAATTTGGTGCACAGGAATAGGAAACACGAATGAATAAAATGGCGGATTGACCGGTTTTCGGTCTAATGAGACCAATCACCTGTCGGCTGGGGCAGGGAGGTTTTAATTATCGTTGACGATACCGATTTGGCGAAACATCTTTAGAGCTTCGATACGGTTTTTGGCATTCAGTTTTTTGTAGATGTTGTGCAGATGGGTCTTTGCGGTCGCCGGAGCGACAAAGAGCCTTGCGGCGATTTCCTTGTTGCTCAGACCTTCAGCCAGTAATGGTATAATTTCGATTTCACGCCGGGTGAGAAGATGATACGGGGGTCGCTCATGGATCCGTGGTTTGCTTGTTGCATCAGGCTCTGAGTGTTCTTTTCTGCGGTGCTCCGCCTGGCATGCTTCAAGAGTTTGTTGCGCATAGGCCTGGCCGGGTTGGTGTTGGACAAGGATTTTTAGAACGTCTATCATCGGCATACCCAGATCCACGAAAGTTCGGATCCAATTTCCCGATTCGGCCAGCTCCAGAGCGGTCTGCAGGTGATTGAGGGCGGCAGCTTCATCCCTTTGTTTGTGACAAACCAGGGCCAGCAAAGCCAAAATCTCGATGTGCACATTTTTGCGATGCACCCGCCGCATCTGCTCATCCATTTCAGAGAGTCGTCTGCGGGCATCCCTCAGGCCTTGCTCCGCGTTTTCGGCCAGCAGGAGTTTGATCGGCGTCAGTTTCGGAACATAGAAGAGCCACGGCAATACGTAAACATCGAAATCGGCATGCTTGCAGATTTGCTGCGCCCGCTGGAGTTCTCCCCGCCGAAGGGCAAATTCTGCTTCAATGGCCTCGATAATGGGTAAGACCACCGCATGATCGTTATCCCGGCAAAAAGCGCGGGTTTGGTCGAAAACCTGGGTGGCGGCCGCTTCTTTGTCCTGCGAGAGGTAAATGCACGCCAGGATGAAACCGGCGTGGACCACATACGAGGGATTGGCTGTGTGGCGATCGTCAAATACCTTCATGAGAGAAGGCTCGGCCGCTTCAAGTTCGCTACGCAAATAGTGCCCGGCTCCCAGAAAGTAATTGGCAAGTGCCCGGGTATGAAAGAATGGAAAATCCTTGATGCACCGCAGGCATTCCCGGGAGGCATTCATCGCCCCGGCCAGGTTACCCTCCATATATTGAACGGCGCAGAGAGAAAAATGGAATCTCGCCTGTATGTTGGTTGGCCAAATCGGATTCGACAAGGCGGTTCCGAGTGACGCAACAGCCTGTTTGCCATTCCCCATCATCTGAAGACAACCAGAGATAATAGCAATCCCTAAAGACCGGATCTGCAGCGCGTCTTCCGGGAGATAATCCAAGGACTCCTTGGCATGAGCAAGACCGGTTTGCGCATCGCCACCGAGCATTTCAACGAGGCTCTGCAGCACAAGCACTTCACCCTTTAGCACGGCATATGTTTCCGATTTGGGAGAAAGTGCAGCCATCATTCCTGTTGCGTTCTCGGTAAACAATTTGAGTGCCGCGTAATTTCCCAGATTGACGGCGATGAAGGCTCGTGTGCTTATCAACAGTGGGCTTTGCGCCACCTGTTTTTCCGGCAAAAATGTCAGCCAGCGTCCCAGGCGGACAAACCGGGAGGCGTTCAACAACTCATAGCGTCTGTCGACGACCAATTGAATGACAGCAGAAGTGTCTCCTGCGGCCATTAAGTGTCCGATGGCCTCTTCAATCTGATCGTTTTCGGCAAACCAGTTGCCTGCAGTCCGGTGCAGTTCGGCGATCTGATCCGCCGTGCGCTTTTTGCGCAGCACTCCTTTGAGGAAACTTCGAAAAAGATGATGATACCGAAACCAATACCCTTCGTCGTCCAGGGTCACGACAAACAGATTGGCGTCTACCAGCCACTGGATGAACTGTTCGACGCTGATTTCCGGTGTCCCGCTGCGTTTGTGGCTTCCTGCTTGGTGCATTTTGCGGCACAGGGGCGCACAGAAGCGTTCCAGGATTGAGGTCTCGAGCAGATAGGACTCCATTTCGGGATGCTGTCGGGATAACACTTCGGCCACAAGGTACTCGGCAATGTGTACTGAGCTTCCGCTCAATTTCTCTAAGCGCAGTTTTAGATTTTTATGCCCCTTAAGATAGAGGCCGGCCAACCGCAATCCCGCCGCCCACCCTTCGGTTTTGGCTTCCAGAAGGGTAGCCGTGGCGTCATCAACGGCGACATCGAGCATCCGGCTCAGAAAGGCCGCCGCTTCATCGGGCGTGAATCGCAGATCCGATGCCCGGATATCTGTCACCAGCCCGCGGCCTCGCAGGGTGGCAATCGGCAGTGAGGGATCTTTCCGTGTCAAAAGCACCAAATGCATGGTCTGGGCCGGATGCTCCAGCAGTGCGGCAACCAGATCGTTGACGGACGTTTCTGTAATGTGCTGGTAATCATCCAAGACGAAGATAAACGGCTCCGGCACCTGGTGCAGGTCATTGAGCAGGTAGCGTGCCAGCTCGTCGGTAGGCGGCAGCCGGTCGGCGTCCAGGAAGGTTTCGGTGCGCAGGTGGATTTTGTGAAAGACCTGTTTAATTGCAGCAAGCAGATAGCTCAGAAACTGGCGCAGCTCGTTATCGTTCTTATCCAACGATACCCACGCGCAGGGCTAGTCACCGGATGCAATCCAGCGACTGGCCAGAGTGCTCTTGCCGTAGCCGGCCGGAGCAGAGATCAATGTCAATGGCCGTTTGCGTCCTTTGTCGAGTCGTTTGATCAGGCGGTCCCGCGGCACAATGTCAGGCGCCACAGATGGCCGATTCAGCTTGGTGTGTAAAAGGGCGTATTTCATTTCAAGTTTCAGATATTGAAATGACGGTATTACCTGTTGATCAGCTACAATGCCCACCTGCCTGTTTCGGTCTGTTCACCAACCGCTCCGGGCGGCAACACCGTCCAGCGTCTGATTTGTTACTGGATACGCAAAGAGTCGCAGTCAAGCATTAAATCACATAATATGGGCGGGTATGGGATCGTTCAATGACC
This sequence comes from uncultured delta proteobacterium, assembly GCA_963728055.1. Classification (GTDB taxonomy): domain Bacteria; phylum Desulfobacterota; class Desulfobacteria; order Desulfobacterales; family SG8-13; genus JARFQH01. Next base: position 20,096 of record CAVSIM010000013.1, read on the forward strand.
TTTGACATGCCTTCCACCGATTTAGACATCAGTTATATTAATGATATCAATAACACAACAAACGATTGATGCTTTGGGAGAGGTTACTATAAATGACAACTCACCGCATCATGTAAAACCGTTTGATTATCAAATCTAACATGTAACATCCTTGCCAGCTTTATTGAGACAACACCATTTTCTCGGTGCTTTATTCTGTCCGTAACAACCACCCAAACAAAATAAGGCAGACCCTATATGTTGTGGTCTGCCTTTTTGGACAAATCATAAAGGGTTCTTGCCAGTATTACTGTATTCACCACAGCCATTTTTATTACAGATATCATTATATCCGATCCGGATCGGCCGACGAGCCAAGCATCTTCCAGCGGATGATTCCGGCGGCTCTGGCGACCGCGGCGATGTGGCCGTCGAAATAGAAGTGATCGACGGTCATTTTGCGGCGCTTGAACTGCACAATCAGGCGGCTTTCATCCAAAACCGCCACCACCCGGCAGTGCGAGAGCCCGGTCAACCCGCTGCCGTCGACTTTGAGCACCGCTTCCTTGGCCGTCCAGTAGCGGTGAAATCCTTCCCATGACCGCATCCCCAGCAGGTCCCATTCGTCCGGGTCGGCCACCTTGTCGAAAAGCGCCTCGGTCCTGCGCTGCACGATATTTTCGATGTCGATCCCGATGCGGCAACGGGCCGCGATGGCGCCGACATAGGCTCTTTTATGCGTCAGCGACCAGTACACGCCGTTCACCGGCAGCGGTCGCCCCGTGTCGTCTTTGAGGGCTGAGTCGATCTTCAGATCGCTTTCATCGGCTGAGATCCGAAGAGCCCGCCGCGCATGACGGCTCAAAAAGATCACCCGCTCGCGCGGCGCCAGCGCCTGGGCGCGTGCGGGAACGGGCAAAATGACAGCGACCGGTCGAGGAACCGCGTTCATTTCTGTTGGACCGCCGTGTCGGGCGCCTTGAGAATCATGCGGCAGTCGGCCACCGTCGCTCCCTGGCCTGCGGGATGAACCAGCAGCGGATTGATGTCGAGTTCCATGATTTCCGGATGAGCGATCACCATATCCGAAAGGGCCACCAGGGACTTTTCGAGAAACTCCACATCGGTTTTTGGCCGGCCCCGGAAGCCCTGCAGCAGTTTGTAGCCCCTGATGCTCCTGATCATGCGCCGGGCTTCGTTGCGTCCGATCGGCGCCAGCCGGAATTCGACGTCCTGAAACACCTCGACGAAAATGCCGCCGATTCCGAACATCAGCAGCGGCCCGAAAACCGGGTAGCGATTGGCACCCAGAATGACTTCGGCCCCCGGCGGGGCCATTTTCTGCACCAGGACACCCTCGATTACGGCTGCGGGATCGTACGCCCTTGCGCCGGCGACGATTCTGCGATAGGCCTCGCGAACCTCGGCGGAGGTCTGCAGCCCGACGACCACGCCGCCGGCGTCGGATTTATGGAGAATCTGCGGGGAAACGATTTTCAGGACTACCGGATATGTCATTTCTGCGGCAATCTGCTCTGCCTCCGCGGCCGTTTGGGCCAAGCGGGTCGGCAGGACGTTGAAGCCATAGCACTCCAGCAGCCGGTTGCCGTCCAGTTCACCGATCTGGGTGGTTCCCGCCGCCAGACACTCGGCAATGATGCCGGCGGCCCGCTCGCGGTCATGGTGGAGGTCGAATGGGGCCAGATGCTGGCGATTGAGCCAGCGGGAATAGCGATAGAGGGCGCCGCTCGCCATGGCGGCGCTTTCGGGAAACCTGAACACCGGGATGCCATGCTCCTGCAGATATTTCGCGCCGCTGGAGACATCGACGATGCCCATGAAGCAGCACATGATCGGCTTGTGGGAGCGGCGGGCGATGCGCACGATGGCTTCGGCGGTCCCCAGCGCGTTGGTCATCGACTGCGGCGTCAGAATGACCAGGGCGCCATCGACCCCTTCGTCCCGGATGACGGCTGCCAGGGCATTTTCATACCGCTGCGGCGCGGCATCGCCGATCACGTCGACCGGGTTGTTCAGATTGGCCGTCAGCGGCAGGTGGCTGGAGAGAGCCTCCACGGTTTCAGCGCTGAATTCGGCCAGCGTCAGTCCGGCCGACACCGTCACGTCGGTGGCCACGATGCCGGGACCGCCGGCGTTGGTGACAATGGCCATGCGGTTGCCGTGCGGCACCTTGCGGCGCAGTTTGCCGGTTTCGCTTTCATTCTTGTAAGCGAAGGCACTGGCGAAGTCGAACAGTTCGTTGATCGACTCGACCCGGATGATGCCGGCCTGTTTGAAAATGGCGTCGTAAACGCCTTCCGTGCCCGCCAAGGCTCCGGTGTGCGAGGCGGCCGCGCGCGCTCCGGCCCGGGTGCGGCCGGACTTGATCACCAGTATCGGCGTGGGGCGATAGTCGCCGCTGGTGATCTCCTTTACGGTTTGAATGAATTCCGGCCCGCGGCGCAGCTCCTCGAGGTAGACCATGATGACTTCGGTTTCCCGGTCGCGGTGAAAATAGCGCAGCAGATCGAGTTCGTCCACGTCGGCCTTGTTGCCGATAGAGATGAATTTAGAGAATCCGAACTCGCGGTCGGCCGCAAAATCGAGAACGGCCGTGCACAGGGCCCCGCTCTGCGAAATGAAGGAGACATTGCCGGCGGAAGGCATGCGGGCTGAAAAACTGGCATTGAGCCGCACGGCCGGCTGCGGATTGATCACCCCCAGGCAGTTGGGTCCTACCACCCGGATACCGGCTTCGCGACAGAGCGCGACGATCCGGTCTTCGATACGACGTCCCTCCGCGCCCACCTCGCGAAAGCCGGCCGAAACGATCACGAGTCCTTTTATGCCCTTGGCGATCGCTTCTTCAACCGCCTTGAGGGCCGGCGGCGGCGGCAGGATGATCATCGCCAGGTCGACCGGATCGGGGATATCCGTGACCGAGGGGTAGGCCTTGACGCAGGAGATGGCGGGCGCAGATGGGTTGACCGGATAAAGGGTCCCGCGGTAGCCGCCCCGGAGAATGTTGACGAATATGTCGTGGCCGACCTTTCCCGGTGTGCTCGAGGCGCCGACAACGGCAACGGAGCGGGGGGAGAATATGGCGTCAAGCGGATCCATCGGATTTTTCCTTTTGCTTCAGGGACCGTTTAATTTCAAGCGCCGCGGCGTAGACGGTCTTGCGCGGCAGACCCGTCTCCCGGACCACTTCCTTGACCAGTTCCGGGAGCACCGCTTGCTTCCGGCTCATCCGGTCGATCAACATTTCGTGCAGGTCGGCATCATCCGCCGCCGGGGCGGACGGGCGGCCGGAAACCACGAGTGTGCACTCGCCCTTGACGTCCGCCCGCGCCGCCAGAAGCGCGCCGATCTCCGAGAGCCGGCCGCGCAGGAACTCCTCGTGGAGCTTGGTCATCTCGCGTCCCAGCACCGCCGGCCGGTCGCCGAAAATGGTCAGCAGGTCTTGGAGCAACCCTGCGATGCGTCGGGGCGATTCGTAGAATATCAGTGTGCGGGATTCGCCGCCCAGCGCGTGCAGCTGTTCGCTGCGCCGGCCTTTTTTGCGGGATAAAAAACCGACGAAGACGAAGGCGTCGGTCGGCAGGCCGGAAACGCTGAGCGCGGCCATGGCGGCCGAGACGCCGGGGACGGGCGACACCGGGATCCGGCGCGCTGCTGCGGCGGCGACCAGGCGGTACCCGGGATCGGAGACCGACGGGGTCCCGGCGTTGGAAACGAGGGCCACCGACAGCCCGGCTTCCAGTTTTTCGATCAGCTGCGGGGCGCGCACCTCTTCGTTGTGTTCGTGGTAGGCGACGAAACGTCCGCGCGTCTGGCGGCCCTTCAGCAGCCGCCCGGTGTGGCGGGTGTCCTCCGCGGCGATGATATCGACCGATGTGAGCACTTCGAGGGCCCTTAACGTCATGTCGCCCAGGTTGCCGATCGGCGTGGCGACCACGAAGAGCGTTCCCGCAGCGGCGGCGGCGCCCTTATCCGTAGGCAAGATCGAAGGCATTCTTGATCAGCTCGATTTGCGGCGCGGCGGCCGCGGAACGGATGGCGACCACGTCGAAGCGGGCCTTGACGCGGCTCTGGGAGGTGGATTTGAGGTAGTGCAGGGCGACCATGGAGATCTTGCGCTGCTTGCGGGGCGTGACCGCGTGTTTGGGGTTGCCGTAGCGCCCGGTGGCGCGCGCCTTGACTTCCACGAAGACCAGGGTGTCGCGGTCCCTGGCGATAATGTCGATTTCTCCGAGCGCGGTGCGATAGTTCTGCTCGATGATGCGGTAGCCCATTTTGCGCAGAAACCGCACGGCGATCGATTCGCCGGTCTGGCCGAACTGCTGCCGGGGATCAGTCATCGCCGGCCGTCAGCGGCAACTGCCGCGCCGCGGGGAGCGCTGCAAATTCCTTGACGCCTTTGAAGCTGCGCCGGTGGATGGGGCAGCAGCCGTGGCGGCAGATCGCTTCACGGTGGGTACGGGTGGCATAACCTTTGTGACCGGCGAAGCCGTATTGCGGATAATCCTGATCGTAGCGCCCCATCAGGCGGTCGCGGGTGACCTTGGCCACGATCGAGGCCGCGGCGATCGACAGGCTCAGCGCGTCGCCCTTGACGATCGTGTGCTGGGTGACGCGCAGGGGAATCGAAAAGGTGCCGTCGATCAGCAGGCAGTCCGGCCGCGGCGACAGGTTGCGCGCGGCCATGGCCATGGCCAGAAGCGACGCCCTCAGGATATTGATCCGATCGATTTCGGCCGGATCGACGAGTCCGATTCCCACCGCCACGGCATGGTCGTAAATGACCTCGTAGAGCCTGTCGCGCTGGACCGGCGACAGTTGCTTGGAGTCGTTGATGCCGGCCGGGGGAAACCGCTTCGGAAGGATCACGGCGGCGGCCACCACCGGGCCGGCCAGAGGACCGCGGCCGGCCTCGTCGATGCCTGCTATGGCCAGATGACCGGCGGCGCGGGCTTGTTTTTCGTAGGTCCAGCGGTCTGCCGCTGCCATGCGGGCCGGGGCGGCCTCACCGACGGGGTCGGTGACGGTGCGGCGGCGATGCGGCCCGCTCACGATCGGCCGGGAATATGTTCGGGCGGTGCGGGGTGAAATCCGGGACCATCCTTATCTGATCCAAAGTCAATGCCCATCCGCGCGGTTTCATAAAGGGCACAGAAAAGTTTCCGATCCAGAAATACGCCATTTTCCGCAAGTTCAAGGAAATCGGTGGAATTGCGCGGAGGCATACTGCTGTATGCCGCACAAGCGATTGCCCGATTGACGCCTTATTTGCGGAAAAGGGCCATTTATGAACGGAAACCGGTTAGAAGCGGCGTTCCTTCAGCCGTGCCGCCTTGCCCCTCAGCTTGCGAAGGTAGTAAATCTTGGCGCGGCGCACCCGGCCCTTGGTGATGATCTCGAGTCTTTCGATCACCGGCGAGTGCAGGGGAAAAATGCGTTCGACGCCGACGCCGTAGGAGACCTTGCGCACCGTGAAGGTGGCCCGCGCCATCCCGCCGCGCTTGCTGATCACCACGCCCTGAAAGACCTGGATCCGCTCTTTTTCACCTTCCTTGATCTTAACGTGGACTTTGACCGTGTCGCCGGCGGTAAAAGCCGGCAGGTCAAGCCGCATCATTTCTCTTTCCAGCTGCTTTATCGTCTCCATTTGACCTCCAGAAGTCGTGATATGGTTAAAAGGTTAAAGGCAAAAGGTTAAAGGCTAAAGGCGAAAGGTTAAAGGTAAAAGGAATAAGGTGTAAGGTGTAAGGTATAAGGTGCAGGGTACGGGCAATGGATGATAAGGGGGCGTGATGTTATCCGAACCTCGCAACCCGTAACCCGCAACTCGCAACTCGTAACGCGCAACCCGCAACCCGCAACTCGCAACCCGTAACTCCTACTCCGCTTATCCCGTAAGTTTTCGATTCAAAAAAAGCGGTGCGGTTCGGCGGCGTGATCCCGGGCTCGGAAGATCCGGTGCGCCGCGCGGTCACCGGCCTGCGAGCCGATCCAGGACGACCGTCGCCGCCGAACGGACCGAAAGGTGATTGTAAGCGCCGGGGCCCTGGATCGGCGCCAGGGCGAAATCCGCAGCCGCCATGAGGGTTTCCGGCAAGCCCCAGGCCGTTCCGAAGACGATCAGGCAGGGGCGGCCCTCGTCGATCAGGCGGCGCAGCGCCGCGAAGCCGATCACCGGCCGTCCGCCCCTGGCACTGGTCACGACCGTGCGCGGCGCGCCGCCGGCCGCATTTTCCGCGCAGATTTCCGCGATCACATCCTCCAGGGTCTCCCGGGTTCGGACCAGTTCCAAGGCCGTGCGCCGCTGCGGGTTGTAGGCGGCGCCCGCCCCGGTTGTCCAGTGCGAAATCAAGCGCTGCACCAGGGTGATTTGGTCCTCCAGGGGCGTGACGACATAGTACCCGCGGACCCCGTAGGTCCTGGCGGCGCGGGCGATGTCGTGCACGTCCAGGTTGGTGACGGACGAGGCGATCACATCGCCGCGCTTATTGATCACCGGGTAATGGATCAGGGCCAGGTAGAGATTGCGAGTCGATGATCCGTTCAATATCGGCGCACCACTGTTTCAACACCTCGATTTCCCGCCGGCTCAGCGGCCGTTTTTCGAGCAGGTCGCGGCGCTTCAGAAAGGTGCGGATCACCGCCGATTCGAAGCGCCAGTTTGCGATGGCCGCGTGGTGACCCGACAGCAGCACCTCCGGCGGCGACTGGCCTTCGAAAAGCGGCGGCCGGGTATACTGCGCGTGCTCCAGCAGATCGTCGGCGAAGGAATCCTTTTCGGCCGCGTCTTCGCCGCCCAGGGCGCCGGGCAGCAGGCGTGTCACGGCATCGATGACGGTCATCGCCGGCAGTTCGCCGCCCGTCAGCACAAAGTCCCCGACCGACAGCTCGAAGTCGACGCGATTCTGATGGATTCTTTCATCGATGCCTTCGTAGCGGCCGCAGACGAATATCACCCCCTCCAGACCCGCCAGGTCGCGCGCGACCCGCTGATCGAAGACCCTGCCCTGGGGCGTCATCAGGACCACAGGGACCCGCGGTGCGCCGTGCCGGGCAGCCTGGATGGCGGCCGCGAGAGGCTCGGGCTTCATCACCATCCCGCTGCCGCCCCCGTAGGGCCGGTCGTCGGTGACCTGGTGCCGGTCGGTGGCAAACTCGCGGATGTTGACGGCCTCGAGCGTTATGATGCCGCGTTCGATCGCGCGCCTGACGATCCCGTGGGCTTTGAAGGAGGCCAGCAGTTCGGGGAAAATTGTCAGGACCGAAAAATCCATGGTTGACCGGCAAGCCGTATTAGTCCTATTCGAGCCCCTCCGGCAGATCCACCCGCATCCGGCCCGCCGCCAGGTCGACCTCGACGATCACGGACTTCAACGCCGGTATCAGGATCTCGTTTGCGGCACCGCGCTCTTCATGGGTCACAACGTAGACATCGTTGCTCCCGGTCGGCATGACGCCAGTCAACCGTCCCAACGGCCGGCCCTCGATGGTGACAACCGCCAGGCCGATAAGCTCGTGCCAGTAATAGGTGCCGGCCGCCGGCCGCGGCAGGCTCGATTTGTCGATCACGATCTCGCAGCCGACCAGCGACTCGGCCTGGCTGCGATCGGTGATGCCTTTTAACGCCAGCAGCAGCGTCCGGGCGTGGGGCTTGACCCACTCGACGTCATGACGTGCTAGGGCGCCGGCGGCGTCCTTGAGAAAAATAGCGCGGCCGGCCCCGAACACGTCGCCCCGGTCGCCGTAACAAAAAATTTTGCAGGTTCCCCGCAGCCCATGGGTGCCGACGATTTTTGCGATCGAAATGGCGTCGCCGGTCTTCACACCGTCACTCTATCACCATCCATCAATGGTCTTTTTTTCCGCCGGACTGCCGGTCGTGGCGGGTTTCCGGCTGCGGCGCACATAACGTACGCCTCGCCGCAAACCCTTGGGCGGCCTTGGCCAGCGAAAAAAATCCGCATTTATGAATTGGACCCATAAGGGTGCCTGCAAAAAAAATCGCGGATGGGCGCTACTCTAAAATTTCCAGCACGGTGCGTTTCTTGATCTTGGCGGATGCGGCACCCAGAATCGTCCGCATGGCCCGTGCCGTTCGTCCCTGCTTCCCGATGACTTTCCCCAAATCCTCTTTCGCAACCTTGAGTTCCAGCACGGATGTCTGATTGCCTATGATCTCCGATACGGACACCTGTTCCGGATGATCGACCAGAGCCTTCGCAATGTAGCTGATCAGGTCTTTCATAGCCCCATCTCCTTTGTCGGCGGTTAGAGAATGAAGGGGGTGCACCACACGGCTGCATGTCTACACTAAGGCGTCACGGCAAAAAAACCTTTTTTCTGCAACAGGTTTTTAACGGTTGCGGTCGGTATGGCGCCATTGGCCACCCAGTGCTGGATGCGTTCGGTCTTGAGCGTCACCGCCTCGGATTCGAGCAACGGGTTGTAGGTGCCGAGATTCTCGAGATACTTGCCGTCGCGGGGCGCTTCGCTGTCCGCCGCTACGATCCGGTAAAAAGGTCTTTTCTTCGCACCGTGGCGGGCCAATCTGATTTTAACTGCCATCGTGTTCTCCTTCAGAAGGGCAGCATGTTGCGGGAAAGACCGCGCATGCCGCTTTTGTTGAGCTTTTTCATCATCTTCATCACCTGGGTGTAATTCTTCAAGAGACGGTTGACGTCCTGGATCGTCGTGCCGCTGCCCCCGGCGATCCGCTTGCGGCGGCTGCCGTTGATAAGGGCGTGCCGGCGGCGTTCCTCGGGGGTCATGGAATTGATGATGGCCTCGATCCGCACCAGTTCCCCGTCGTCGACCTTGAGATTCTTGAGCTGTTTGCTGCCGCCGATTCCCGGTATCATCTTCAATATATCCGACAAGGAGCCCATCTTGCGGATCTGGACCATCTGATCGCGGAAATCTTCCAGGGTGAACTGGCTTTTGCGCAGCTTGCGTTCGAGTTCGGCCGCCTTTTTTTCATCGACCGTCGACTGCGCTTTCTCGATCAGCGTCAGAACGTCGCCCATCCCGAGGATGGTCGAGGCCATCCGTTCGGGATGAAACGCTTCGAGCTGGTCGAGCTTTTCGCCGACGCCGATGAATTTGATCGGCTTGTCGGTAACGGCCTTGATCGAAAGGGCGGCGCCGCCGCGGGCATCGCCGTCGGTCTTGGTCAGAATCACGCCGCCGATGTCCAGGGCCTCGTCGAAGGCCTTGGCGATGTTCACCGCATCCTGACCGGTCATGGCGTCGGCCACCAGCAGGATGTCGGACGGATGGACGGACGAGCGGATGGACTTGAGTTCATCCATCAGGCCGGCGTCGATGTGAAGCCGGCCGGCCGTGTCGAGCAACAGCGTGTCGCAGCCCTGCTGCGCCGCCGCCGTGCGGGCGTCCAGACAGATGCGCACGGGATCCATGTCGGTCGTCGACGCAAAGACCGGCACCCCGATCTGTTCGCCCACTTTTTTGAGCTGGTCGATCGCCGCCGGCCGGTATACGTCGGCCGGCACCATGAACGGCTTTTTGCCCATCTTACGCAGATGGAGGGCCAGCTTGCCGGCGGTGGTGGTCTTGCCGGAGCCCTGCAGGCCAACCAGCATGAGCGCCGCCGGCTGCGTGCCCTCGAGGTCGAGGGACACGTTGGTCGCTCCCATGAGGGTCGTCAGCTCGTCGAAGACGATTTTGACGACCTGCTGGCCGGGCGTCAGACTCGCGAGGACTTCCCGGCCCAGGGCGCGGTCCCTGATATCGGCGATAAACTTCTTGGCGACACGGTAATGAACGTCCGCTTCGAGCAGGGCCAGGCGAACTTCCTTCAGGCCTTCCTCGATGTTTTTCTCCGTCAGCCGGCCATGCCCCTTGAGCTTTTTAAAAACCGCGTTCAGCTTGTCGCTCAGGCTGTCGAACATAGTCTACCGGATCTTTCGGCGAAATCAAAAAACCTTGAAATTAGTATGAAAAAAATGCTATGTCAAGCGGATTGTCCACTTGCGGCGGTCTTCGGCCGCGACGTTCGGCCCGCTCCTGAAATACTGCCGGCAAAGCGATGGCCGCCCGGATCGACACCCGCATTAGGCGGTATGCGGCGGGTTTCCGGTGATTTCAGAACACACGGACTGCAAGATAAAGATTCAGGTCATGGTATCGACGGTCGTTGGCGCGTGACCATACGGCCGGCCGCCGCCGGCCTTGCCAAGATATTTATCTTGGGTAACCAGTAGTTTTGTCTTTTTTCACGGCCGTTTCAGGCTTTTACGCGGCTCTTTGCACCATTAACGTAACCGCAGGGCAATTGCAATTAAAATGATCGGGCAACCGCAGATCAAGCCGGATATCAAGGATTTAAGCCTGGGGCGGCTGCAGCGATGGTTGGCACGGCGGGGAATCGCGGCCTATCGCGGCGGGCAGATCCTGCGCTGGATCTACGAGCGCCAGCTGGACAGCTTCGATCAGATGACGGACCTGAGCAGGGCCGACCGGGAAAGCCTGGCGCAACACTTCAAGATCGGGCGCCTGGCGACGCTGCGGGTCGAGGCCTCCCGCGACGGTTCGCGCAAATATCTGTTCGAACTCGACGACAAGAAACGGATCGAAAGCGTGCTCATTCCCGAGCCCGGCCACGACACCCTGTGCATTTCCAGCCAGGTCGGCTGCGCCTTGGGCTGCCGCTTCTGCCTGACCGGCAAGGGAGGGCTCGTCCGCAATTTGAGCGCCGGTGAAATCATCGCGCAGGTGCGCGATATCCAGCGCGATCTTTGCGATCCGAAGCGGCTGACCAACATCGTCCTGATGGGAATGGGCGAGCCGCTGGCCAATTACGCCAACGTGACCGCGGCCCTGAACACGCTGACCGACAATGGCCTCGGGTTCCGTTTTGCCGGCCGGCGCCTGACCCTGTCAACCGCCGGGCTGGTGCCGCAGCTGGTCCGGTTCGGGGCGGAGACGAGCGCCAACATAGCCGTTTCCCTGAATGCGACCGACGACCGCACCCGCGATTTCTTGATGCCGGTCAACCGGACCTATCCCATCGAGAAGCTCCTGGCCGCCTGCCGCCAGTACCCGTTGAAACCGCACCGGCGCATCACCTTCGAATACATTCTGATCAAAGGCGTCAACGACAGCGAAGCCGAAGCCCGCCGCCTGGCCGCCCTCCTGAGTCGGATAAAGGCCAAGATCAACCTGATTCCGTTCAACCCGCACCCGGGCAGCGAGTTCGAGCGGCCGCCGGAGACGGTCATCGACCGCTTTCAGCAGATCCTGCTGGACAAACACTACACGGTAATGGTGCGCCGCAGCAAGGGAGAAGATATTTCGGCCGCCTGCGGACAGTTGTGCGCCGCCGATTAAGATAAGGGTTTTGGCAAGGCCCGAGGAAGGCGGCTGTATAGGTCATACGCCGCCGCCCGAGAACGGAGCCAAAACCCATTTCCGCGCAGCCGCCGTATAGGCTTTAAGATAAGGGTTTTGGCAAGGCCC
>CAVSIM010000014.1:0-150448 GCA_963728055.1 uncultured delta proteobacterium
TTATTATAAATATTGGTCGGGGCGAGAGGATTTGAACCTCCGACCCCCTGCTCCCAAAGCAGGTGCGCTACCAGACTGCGCCACGCCCCGGTGTGAGAATCAACGGACGGATTTCATACCATGCTTCCGTAGGCGGTGCAAGGATTCTGACTCTCGATGCCGTGTCGCTGCCGCGGTCGCAACCGGATGGTCCCGCATTATTTCTCCCGGCGCAGCTCCTCGAAAAAGGCTTTAATTCCGCCGGCGACCGCCTGGGCGATGGCTTCGCGATGTTTGGCGTCGCGCAGGGCTTTGGCCTCCTCGGGGTTGCTCAAGTAACCGACCTCGACCAGAACCGCGGGCATGTCCGCCCCTTGCAGTACGAGCACGGGCGCATCCCGGATCTCCGCATTCAACAATGGATCGAGACGCTCTTTCAGGTGCCGGGCCAGCAGGCGGCTGGTGCGCAGGTGTTTGAGCTGAATCCGGTCCCAGCTGTCGAAGGGGGGCGGCGCTCGATCGGCAGAGGGTGGGCGTTCCGCAGGCATGCTTTTGTAACAATAAATGTGAATGCCGCCGGGATCCGGGCTGAAGCTGCCACCGGCGTGAAGGCTGACAAATGCATCGGCTTTGAGGTTGTTGGCCACATCGGTGCGACGTTCGATGTCGAGCCGATAATCGTTCGTGCGGGTCAGATGCACTCGATTGGCGCCGGCGAGTTCACCCGCGATCAGCCGGGCCAGATCGAGTGCGACCTGTTTTTCAAGAGTGCCGTCCGGGCTGCGGGCGCCGGAATCGGCTCCGCCGTGTCCGGGATCCAGGGCGACTGTTTTCCTGGTGCGGCCCCAATAAACCGTCTTTGCATCCGCGGCTGCTGCGGCAAAAAAAATGCCCACTGAAATGACAAATGCGATCATCAGGGGCCGGTTGAGCCCGATTCCTCTGCAATACCTTGACATGACTATCGCTTTTCCAATTTATCTTGACACCTAGAATGATAAATATTATGTTTGCCGAATGTTTTCAGCTGTGGTTTACTTGATCTGGTACCAATGTCAAGCCACAAGATACAGCGGTTGCCAACACTTGATCCTGAAACGTTTCGCCTGTTTCGTCCAGTGGAAACCTGATTTAATTACCAAGCGACAACGGAGCGTTGATTTTGTCGAATGGCCCGCTGCCGGGTTTTGCGGGACACCCATCGGTGTCGTATAGGCTTTAAAATAAGAATTTAGGCACGGCCGAAGGGAAGCGGCTGTATCGTGTTTGCCAACGGCCGCCGACACAGCCAAAAGCATTATTTTAAAGTCTATAGATCAAGAGGTGTTCGGTTTTCGCCACATCAGGGGCTCCCGCCGATTGACGCCGCAATTGCGAAAAATCCCATTCCGGGTGGAGATAAGCGAGAGTGGCGGAACTGGTAGACGCACTGGACTTAGGATCCAGCTCTGGCGACAGAATGGGAGTTCAAGTCTCCCCTCTCGCACCAGTTTCCCGATGCGATGCCGTTCCGGGAATTACCGTTTCGCTTTACGAAGCCCCTTGGGCCGGCCCGCAGCCAGCGCAAACGGCTATGGTATAAAGATTTGAGCAGAATCGCTCACAGGATTCCGGCGGTGTGACTCTCGGCAGGTCGCCGATGTTGGACAACGCCTAAGCCCGCATCCCCGCCAACTCTTTCGTTCCCGATCATACCCAGGCCATGCGGAACGTACCGAGCAGCGGTCAGGCGTATTGATGGACATTCGTAGAAAGGGAGGCTATGCACGTTACAGTTGAAGATGTGAGCGGCGTCAAAAAGACGCTGCACATCGAGGTCCCGCAGGAAGAGGTTGTCCGGCAGTTGGATTCGGCGTACAGCCAGCTCAAGAAGACAGCGAAAATAAAAGGTTTTCGTCCCGGTAAAGCGCCGCGAGCCGTATTGGAACGCAGGTTCAAAAAAGATGTTCACGCCGATGTGTCATCCAGTTTGATCAAGGAATCGTTTATCGACGCACTGAAGGAAACCGCCCTGAAAGTCGTCGGCAACCCGGAACTCGACCCGCCGGAACTAAAAGCGAACGAAGCCTACACATATGTTGCCACGGTCGAGGTCAAACCCGATATCGAGACCATCGATTTTAAAGGGTTGAATCTCAAAAAAAATCGCTACACGTTTTCCGATGCGGAAATCGAGCTGCAGCTCAAGGCCCTCCAGAAAAACCTGACGCGGTACACACCGATCGCCGATGAACGTTCCGCCCGGGAAGGAGATCATGTCATGATCACCTACGAAGGGCTTAAAGACGGCAAACCTTACGCCGAAACCCAGCGGACCGAAAATTTTACGCTCAAGATCGGAGACGGGCGAATTTCCCCTTCTTTCGACGACGGCCTTATCGGCATGCAAGCCGATGAAACGCGGGAGATCAAGGTCACATTTCCCGTAGATCATTCCAACGCCAAGCTCGCGGGAGCCACCATCGACTTTCAGGTGACCCTTAACCAGATTCGAGAGGAGGATGTCCCGGCCATCGACGACGAACTGGCCAAGCGGGCCGGCAACTACGCCACGCTCGATGACCTCAAGGCCGAGGTCCGCCGCAACCTGGCAGAGGGGTATGCCAAGCGCACCGAGCAGGAACTCAACGAGCAGATCTTCACCGACCTGATCGGGAAAGTCGCCTTCGAGGTTCCGAAGGTCATGATCGATTTTGAACTCGATGCGATCGTCGATGACGCCGAGCGATCGTTTGCCTACCGCAATAAAACTCTCGAAGATATGGGACTGACGCGTGAAGCGATCGCGCAGAAATATCGCGAGACCGCCGTCAAGCAGGTGAAGCGTCACCTCATTCTTGAAAAAATTATCGAGCAGGAGAATTTGACCCTCTCCGACGGGGAAGTCGATGCCGGCCTGCAGGAAATGGCGGATGCCTTTCAGCAGCCGGTTGTGCAGATAAAGGGCTACTACAGTCAAAATGCGGATAAGCTTGACTACTTCAAGCAGACCTTACTTGAAAAAAAGGCCATTAAACTTATACTTGACAGCAGTGTGGTCGAGGAGGTCGAAGCGGACGAAAAGGGTGCCGGGCAAACGGAAGAAAACGGTACCGGCGAGTCGTAAGATCGCACCCTGGACCGACATGAAACTTGACGGCGGTCATCCGGCAGAGTCACAGTATTCCGAGATGGCCGCATTCTTGCATGCGCCTATGCCCAGGTTGAGCCGGGTGATCCGGCGCCGGTCAGGATGAACGTGTCTGTCGGGCATCAGTCGGGTCGCGGCCCGTTGACATCACCTCGATTTTAAATCAATTACAGGTGCCGAAACTGACGTGTTTCCGGCCATGACCGTCATAAAACAGCCTGGTGGCGGAAACAAAAATTCTACAAAGGAGTTGAATCGTGCCGATCATACCCATGGTCATCGAGCAAAGCAGCCGCGGTGAGCGGGCATACGACATCTACTCGCGTTTGCTCAAGGACAGGATCATTTTTCTGGGGACCGCCATAAACGATGAGGTCGCCAATCTTCTGATCGCTCAGTTGCTTTTTCTCGAATCCGAAGATCCGGACAAAGACATTAACTTTTACATCAACTCGCCGGGCGGCCTGGTTACCGCCGGCCTGGCCGTTTACGACACCATGCAGTACATCAAACCCGACGTAACGACCGTCTGCATCGGTCAGGCAGCCAGCATGGGCGCGCTATTGCTGGCCTGCGGCGCGCGCAGTAAACGATATTCGCTCCCCAATTCCCGCATCCTGATCCATCAGCCCATGGGCGGATTTCAGGGTCAGGCGTCGGACATCGAGATCCAGGCCAGGGAAATTTTACGCATGAAAGAAACGCTGAATCAGATCCTGGTCAACCACACGGGCAAAGACATCACTCAGATCGGCAAAGATACGGATCGCGATTTCTTCATGTCCGGTCAGGAGGCCAAAGACTACGGCATCATCGACCACGTCATCACCAACCGGGACGATCTGGATCGCATCGACAAGATGGAGGCCTAAACATGGGAAAAAAAGAAGACGACAACGACAACCTCTTTTGCTCGTTTTGCGGCAAGAACCAGAAAGAGGTGACCAAGCTGATCGCCGGCCCGGCCGTTTATATCTGTGACGAGTGCATTCAGCTTTGCAGCGAGATTATCGAGGAAGAGTCTGAAAAAGAGACCTCGGAGGTCAACAGCCTGCTCGCCCCCAAGGAAATCAAGACCCGCCTGGATGAATATGTCATCGAACAGGAGCGGGCCAAAAAAGTGTTGGCCGTTGCGGTGTACAACCACTACAAGCGGCTCGACACCTCGGTGAGCACCGGAGATGTCGAAATCCAGAAAAGCAACATCCTGCTGATCGGCCCGACCGGTTGCGGCAAGACGCTGCTGGCCCAGACCCTGGCGCGGTTTCTCAACGTGCCTTTTACGATCGCCGATGCCACCAGCCTGACCGAGGCCGGATACGTCGGCGAAGACGTCGAGAACATCATCCTGGCCCTGTTGCAGAACGCGGATTATGACGTCGAAAAGGCCAAGCGCGGCATTGTCTACATCGACGAGATCGACAAGATTGCCAGCAAGTCCGACAATCCGTCGATTACGCGCGATGTTTCCGGCGAAGGAGTCCAGCAGGCCCTTCTAAAAATCATCGAGGGCACCACCGCCAGCGTTCCCCCCAAGGGCGGGCGCAAGCATCCCCAGCAGGATTTCGTAAAGGTCGACACGTCAAACATACTGTTCATCTGCGGGGGAACCTTCAACGGCCTGGAAAAAATCATTCAGCGGCGCCTGGGGTCCAAGCTGATGGGATTCGGCGCCAAGATCAAAAAAGACGACGAGCGCGCCATCGGCGAGGTCCTGAAGGACGTGCAGCCGGAAGACTTGATCAAATACGGCATGATCCCCGAGTTCCTGGGCCGCCTGCCGGTGATCGCCACCCTGGAAGAACTCAATGAAACGGCCCTGATCCGGATTTTGCAGGAACCCAAGAATGCCCTGCTGCGTCAGTTTCAGAAGCTCTTCGAACTCGAAGGCGTCAACCTGCGGCTGACCGACAGCGCCCTGAAAGCCATCGCCAACGAGGCCATCAAGCGCAAGTCCGGAGCCCGGGGGCTGCGGGCGATTCTGGAAAGCTGCATGCTCGATATCATGTACGAGATCCCCTCGATTGAAAACGTGAAGGAGTGCGTGATCAGCGAAGATGTGGTCATCAAGAAAGAGGATCCGATTCTGCTTTACGAGCAGACGAAGAAGCAGGCCTGAGCAAATCAGGGGGCGCCATCGACGGCCCCAATAAACCGTTTTCCTGCTCGAAACCTGCCTGACGGGCCGGGCCTGCATTGCCCTTATCATTCACCTCGATTCACCACGAATCGAAAATCCGAGAGAATACGTTGTTGCCATGGTCAGTTTGCCGAAGATTTTCAAAGACGATGATGCCCACCCGACGCGCATGATCCTGCCGCTGCTGCCGCTGCGGGACATCGTGGTATTTCCGCATATGGTGGCGCCCCTGTTTGTGGGGCGGCCCAAATCGGTCAGCGCGCTTTCCGAGGCGATGAACCGGGACAAACGCGTCTTTCTCGCCACCCAGAAAAAGGCCGGGATAGACAATCCCAACGAAGCCGACATCAGCCGTCTGGGAACCATCGGCAAGGTGTTGCAGCTGCTGCGGCTGCCGGATGGAACCGTCAAGGCCCTGGTGGAAGGCGACGCCCGGGGTCGCATCCTGCGGTTCGTGACGGAGAAAGATTACTTCCAGGTCGAGATGGAAAAAGTCTTCGAGCCGCGGTTGACGGCGGCCGAAGGGACCGCACTCTGCCGTTCGGTTCAGAAGAGCTTCGAGGAATATGCCGCTATCAACAAGAACCTTTCCAAGGACCTGGTCACGAATGTGGTGGCGATAGAGGATCCGTCAAAACTGGCCGACACCCTGGCGGCCCACTTTGCCTTTAAAATAGATGACAAGCAGCGCCTGCTCGAGGCCATCGCTCCGTCCGAGCGGCTCGCGCTCCTGCTGAGCCTGATCCAGATGGAGATCGACATCTATAAGATGGATCAGCGCATCAAGGGTCGGGTCAAGGAACAGATGGAGAAGACCCAGAAAAATTATTACCTGAACGAGCAGATGCGCGCGATCAAGAAAGAGATGGGTTCCGACGAGGACACGCTCGACGACCTGAACGAGGTCGAGGAGAAGATAGCCAAGAAGAAGATGTCCACGGAGGCGACCGAGAAGGTAAAAAATGAACTCAAAAAGCTGAAGCTGATGACCCCCATGTCGGCCGAGGCCACCGTGGTGCGCAACTACATCGACTGGCTGGTCAGCCTGCCGTGGTTTGATAAATCCGACATCAATACCGACATCGACAATGCCGAAAAAATACTCGACGAAGATCATTACGGGCTGGAAAAACCGAAGGAACGCATACTGGAATACCTTGCGGTCCAAACGCTGGTGCAAAAGATAAGGGGCCCGATTTTGTGCTTCGTGGGACCGCCGGGCGTCGGCAAAACCTCTCTGGCCAAATCGGTGGCCCGGGCGACCGGGCGCAAATTTGTCCGCATGTCGCTGGGGGGCGTGCGCGACGAGGCCGAGATCCGCGGACACAGGCGCACGTATATCGGTGCCTTGCCGGGCAAGATCATCCAATCGCTCAAAAAGATCGGGGTCAACAATCCGGTTTTCTGTTTGGACGAAGTGGACAAAATGAGCATGGATTTCCGGGGCGACCCGTCGGCGGCGCTGCTGGAGGTCCTCGATCCCGAGCAGAACTACGCCTTCAACGATCATTACCTGGATGTCGATTATGATCTGTCGGACATCCTTTTTATTACGACCGCCAACACGCTGCCCGACATCCCCCTGCCGCTGCAGGACCGCATGGAGATCATCCGTCTGCCCGGCTACACGGAATATGAGAAATACCATATCGCCGAGGGGTTTCTGGTTCCCAAGCAGATTAAAATAAACGGCCTCGAAGGCAAGAACATCCTCTTTTCGCCCAACGCCGTTTATACGATTATCAGAAAATACACCCGCGAGGCCGGCGTTCGAAATCTCGAAAGGGAAATCGCCTCCATTTGCCGCAAAATCGCCAAGGAAGTGCTCAAGAACAAGAGCAAGGGCAAGGAAAAGAGTGCCTACACAGTTTCCACTAAATCGGTTACCAAGTATTTGGGACCGGCCCGTTTCCGGGAGGGGCAGATCGAGGAAAAAGACCAGGTCGGCTTGGTGACAGGGCTGGCCTGGACACAGGTGGGCGGAGAGTTGCTGAACGTGGAAACGGTAATCATGCCCGGCAAGGGCCAGCTGACCGTCACTGGCAAACTCGGTGACGTGATGCAGGAGTCGGCCCAGGCCGCCGTCAGCTACGTGCGCTCGCGGGCGGCGTATTTGCAGATCGACGAAAAATTCCACAAAAAATATGACATCCACATCCATATACCCGAGGGGGCGATTCCAAAGGACGGTCCCTCGGCCGGAATTACCATGTGCACCTCGATCGTGTCGGCGCTGACCAAACGGTCCGTTCATCGCGACCTGGCCATGACCGGTGAAATAACCCTGCGGGGACGGGTGCTGCCGATCGGCGGTTTGAAGGAAAAGATTCTGGCTGCCCATCGGGGAGGAATTACGAAGGTGATCATTCCGCGCGAAAACGAGAAAGACATCCGCGACATTCCCAAACCGATAAAGAAACAAATTGAAATCGTCACGGCCGATCACATGGACGAGGTTCTCACGCATGCGATCATCGTTCAGGATGGTACGGCCCTGTTTACAAAGAACGACATCAGCTTCGAGATCGCCACCGATACCGGTGTCGACAACCAGCCGGCCAATCTGATATGAGACCGCGATTTAAAACGAATCCGGTCCAAACCGATAAAATTTTTACGCTTGACAACGAAAAAGGTTACTGGTAGCTATACGGCTCTTTTATGAACCCAAAGACAGATGGGAGAGCCTCCCGCCTTTCAGGCGGGATGATCACAGGTTCCCCGCTTTTGCGGTCTTGATGTTTCTGGTTTGATAGGTTTCTTTAGGTTAAGAAGAGACAGGACATGGGCGGATAGCTCAGTTGGGAGAGCATCGGCCTTACAAGCCGAGGGTCACAGGTTCAAGCCCTGTTCCGCCTACCATTCAGTTTAATGGGCATCAGGTGGAAGCGGGGTCGATAATTATACGGGGGCGTAGTTCAG
Source organism: uncultured delta proteobacterium (assembly GCA_963728055.1). Classification (GTDB taxonomy): domain Bacteria; phylum Desulfobacterota; class Desulfobacteria; order Desulfobacterales; family SG8-13; genus JARFQH01. Next base: position 8,172 of record CAVSIM010000014.1, read on the forward strand.
TTGGTTAGAACGCCGGCCTGTCACGCCGGAGGTCGCGAGTTCGAGTCTCGTCGCTCCCGCCAAAGAAATCAAGGGCTTAGGTTTACTCCTAAGCCTTTTTTGCTTTTGTGGGCTTTTTCGTTCACCCCATTGTTCACCCCCCGGCGCCGTTCACCCCACATCCACCCTAAAATAAAAAACCCGGCCCACAAGGCGTGGCCGGGTCCGGGTTGTGGGTTCCTGTATCTGATTTTCAAAAACCAGTTGACATGACCGTGTCAACATGACTATCCAATCCTCACGCAGGTGTAAAATTTGCCTCTTTCCCGAATAAGGGTTATTATTATACCAGTGATGAGAGGAGGAAACGATGGCAAAAGTACAGGCAATGTTTAAGGTCAAGCTCCCGGTGCAATTAAAAAAACGGGAAAAATGGTATCTTGCCTCATGTAGCGTTTTGGATGTACATAGCCAAGGAACTAATCAAAAAAAAGCCCTCAACAACCTAACTGAGGCCCTTACTCTATTTTTAACGTCTTGCATTGAACGAGGCACCCTGGATCGTGTGCTAAAAGATTGTGGTTTTAAACTTGCAAAGGTTCAGCCCAAAAAACTCCCACAGGATCAAAAATATTTAGATATTCCCATCTCCTTAACAGCGAATGTGAGTTGCAGTAAGCCTGAAGTGTGCCACGCTTAACACCAATCAACTGGAAAAAATTAGAATGCGTTTTTCTACGCGATGGATTTGAATTTTGTCGCGAAAAAGGTGACCACAGGCTTTACACAAAAGACGGCTGTCACCGTCCAATTGTAATCCCCAAGTATTCAGAGATTGATGTTGATATTATTTCCTCGAATATGCGTTCTGCAGGAATGTCACGCCGACAGTATTTTAAATATCTAAACGATTGTTAATATTTAGAAACGATAACTGGACCGGGTTTGCGTTCCCTGGTTCAGGCGTCCGCGATTTCTTCCCTGAAAATTTCTTCGATCTTTTCCGCCGTCGACTTTCGTTCAAGCCAGGATAAAGCTTCGCCATGTTCAAGCGGTCGGATCCGACTGCCGCCGGTCCACGAATTTTGATCAACCGGCCGTGAGTAGTGGGTCATTGGTCCGCCGATCCCGGCCAGGAAAAACGCGCCGTTTCTCGTCCGGTATAGGTTTTCCGCATACCACTGGTTTTTTTATTGTTTATGGAATTCGTTCTTTATATTCTCGAAAGCCGGAGAGACGGTTCCTTTTATGTGGGAACAACAAATAATCTTGAGGACCGGATCAAATGTCACAATGACGGGCGGGTAAAATCGACAAAAGCAAAAGGTCCCTGGCGGTTGGTATATTCTGAAAATCACGCTGATCGATCCAGTGCCATGAAAAGAGAATATGCTATCAAAGCTCATAAAAGAAGGTGCTATATCATGGACTTGATCCACGGGCACTGAGCTGATTAGATGCGTCCCGCATTTCATGCGGGAAGGTCGCGAGTTCGAGTCTCGTCGCTCCCGCCATTTTAAATTTCTAGCTTGTCGCGTTGATCGATAGACGTGACAGGCTTTTTTTATTTTTGCGCTTCCATGGGCTATATTCCAAAGCAGAAAAGTGGTATCAACAGCCATCCGCCTAATCTAAAATGGCCTTTATCGATGAAAAAGCGTGGGGTGAATTGTCCAGGCCTAAGTAAGAACTAAACCACAAGGAGGATGTGATGGAAAAGCCAACTGCCGACGGCGCTTGGATCACGGCCGCTGTCGAAGAGATCGTCGCCACATCTCCGGAAAATACCTTAAACCTGCCGACTGGCGAGAGGGCCTTCGATGCGCCCCTGGTCGGTTTCTCGAACGGCGCCGACCCGATTTTTGACCAATATGTGGACCACATCGGCGGTTTTTATCTGACGCCGCTCGCCATCTTTCAAAAGGCGTTTCCGAATGAAACCGGTGTAGACCCTGCCGAGCTGACGGTCATCAGCTGGGTACTGCCGTCCACAGCCCGCGTGCGCGAAGAACAGGCCGCGGCCGTCAAGCGGCCGAGCGAGCGCTGGATCAAGGTGCGGCATTACGGCGAACTTTTCAACGAGTCTTTGCGGCGTTTAGTGGTCGACCGGTTGTCCGCAGCCGGGATTCAGGCCGTGGCGCCGGTGCTCGCTGCTTTCTGGAGCCACTTCGATGCAGGGCCGTATGCGCCGTGCTCCAACTGGTCGGAACGGCATGCGGCCTATGCCGCGGGACTTGGCACCTTCGGACTGTGCGACGGGCTCATAACGGCCGTGGGAAAAGCCATGCGGACGGGGTCGGTGGTGGCCCGCACAACGATTCGCCCTACTCCGCGCAGCTACACCGATCCGCACGCCTATTGCCTTTTCTATTCCCAGGGCAGCTGCGGCAAGTGCATCCCGCGGTGCCCTGTCATGGCTATCAGTGAATCCGGCCACGACAAACAGGTCTGCATGCGCTATACACTGCAGAAAATGAAAGAGTATACTTTGGATACCTATGGTTTCGCCGTGTCCGCTTGCGGAATATGCCAGGCTGGAGTCCCTTGCACGGCGTGTATTCCCCAGACGGATGCGGGGTGAAAAAAGGTTGTCGGCGGTTGGGGGGACCAAAAGTAGAGTAAAGACCGGTGGCATGAGAATTACCGGTCAGAGACTGTTTTCTAACCATTAGAATATGTTACATTTTAAAACCTAAGGCTTAATCCGGCTCACGAGGAATACCACGGCTGCGCCGGCCGACAAAGGGGTGATCCACACCGGGTGAACACCCCCATTTTGTCTTGTTCAGCCCTGTCGATATATCATCAGTATCTTACGTGCGCGCTGATAGGAGGGGATATCCTCAGGCACGAACTATTCGGCCTCGGTGACCTTTTCCACTTCGACTTTCTTGTGTCCGCCGCTCTCTTCAACCACTCCCGTGATCGTTACCCTTTTACCGATCATCGCGGTCAAATCCTGGCCGGTGACCAGATACTTTTCGCTGCCTGAAACCAGCACGACCCCGGCCTCGCCTTGCTCCAGGACACCGCTGATTTCTTCTTTGTCCATGGGGGTATCATCGGCCGAAGGCATGCCCGTGCCTTTGGCGGCCGGTTTTTGTCCCGACCCGCCTGTCGTCCCTTGATCGGAACAGCCACCGAAGCCCAGCAAGGCAGCCATCATGATGAAGACAACCGTCAGTTTAGCGAGATTCATCATTTTCCTCCTTTTCAAAACCAAAAGTGTGAATGGACCGTCGGAAATGGCTATAAACAGTCTAACCGCGGCGAAATAACAGGCAAAGGCCGCGGTTGTCAACGCAAGATTGTTTATACCTCAAGACAGAGTTTGGGACGGCAGTATCAGTCGTCGGCTGTATTACAATGCAGCTTCTTTTTTCCGGACTGGTATTTCAGGGCCTGTGACGTGACTGCCGTGAACCCCGGGCAGCCGGTCATATCCGCGTGCTTGCGGCTGCCCGGATACTGGCGGCAGACTTGGGGACGCACGTCATGGATCAGGCACTGCCAGCGGTTCCGGGTGGGTATTTTGTGCAGCCAGGGGCAGGAATGAGCCGACGCGGCCGGAACGGTTCGTTCCCACACCCGGTAGGCGATCGTGTTGTCCTCCCGTCTGGTATGCCGCACCTTTTCAAGGATGTCCACGCGATTCAGGGAACGCCAGAATTTATAATCTGCTTCCGTGAGCTGGTCATAGTAGTCGAGGAAGCGGCAGCAGTGTCCGCATTGGCGGCAGGAAAAACCTTCCATGCCTGTCGAGAGCCACAGGCCGGCCTCCGCTGACCGGTCCAGCCGTCCCGGTGTAACGGTGGTCCTGAAAACCCGCCGGCATATTGCGGCCAACTCCGGCACTGACGGCGGGGTTTTCTCCAGTTCGCGGATGAGGCGCAGGCCCAGGTCCCGGGCACCGATAGGGAACATCTTTCCTCCATACTCGGCCATCCACAAATGCTTGTCGTGAAAAGTACCGGAAATAACTGCTCGATCGCCGAAGACCAGCGGAAAGAGGTCGAGAAAAAGACGGGTTTGCGGGGCGTACTGGCGAAAATCGGCCCGAATGGCAGCCAAGGCCTCTTTGCGGGACAGAAAAATGCGTTCCGGCGTTGCTGCCATGAGGTGTCCTTGACCGGCGGTTAACGGGGGCGATAGGCATCGAGATACAATTTTAGCGCTAAACTGATGGATTCCAGGTTCAGCGACGCCGCTTGCCGCCCAGCCTAAGCGCGTCAGAAACCTTTAAAGCTTCGGGAAAATTCCAAATTGCAATCAACCCATTCCACATAAACCATAATGACCGTAATTAAAAATTACTAGCCTGTCTTGACTTCTGCGCTCCCAATTTTACCGTCCTCATGGCAATCCGCACGCACATTACCTGTTTACCGATTGATTTAATTCAATATATTTGTTAAAATGCCCTTTTGCATCTCGGCTTTTTACCGTTACGGCTTACGGCAAAATTCGAAGTGAAAGGAAAGCATATGAAATGTGGCTCGCTGAGATGTACCGTAAAACCGGAGCTGCGTGTATCGGGTTGGCATTCTCCACACCCGACGCATTTTTGTCCTATCTGCAAGGAATCATATTGGGAACATGCCGTTAGAGACGGGAACAAGACAGTTGTCGGAACCGAGCTGAAAAATTATCCACCCTTTAAATGGGGCGCCAAAACGAAAGAGCATTACTTGTCCTCGCGCCGGTACAGTTGGGTCAAACCTGCAACCTCCGAGGGTTGACGCATTTCAATATTCAGGTCGGTATCACCCGTACATCGAATTGATGCTGTCCGAGAACCGATTAAGGATAACATTCTTCCTTAACTTGATGGTCGGTGTCAACATCCCGTTATCTATTGTAAATTCCGGCACGATCGTAAATTTCTTGATGGTCTCGAACGGCGCCAGGAACTGGTTCCGTGCGGCGATTTCGGTTTCAATCAGTTCATGGATGGCAGGATGCCGGCCGGGGTCGTCACAGGAATTGAAGATGATACCCTGTTGAGTGGCATAGGCACTTATCGCCTCGGGTTCCAGGGTTATCAGGGCCGTCAGGTAGTTGCGCCGGTCACCGACCACACAGACCTGGTGGATGAACCGGGAGGTGGCGAGGTGCGCTTCGATAGCCGCCGGGCCGATATTTTTACCGCCGGAGGTGACGAGGATCTCTTTTTTGCGGCCGGTGATCCGCAGAAAGCCATCGGCGTCGATTTCCCCCAGGTCGCCGGTCTTCAGCCAACCGTCCGCCGTCATGGTCGCCGCCGTGTCGGCGGGCATCTTGTAATAGCCTTGCATGACATTACGGCCGCGAAACAGGATTTCACCATCGGGAGCGGCCTTTTGCTCGATGCCTGGTCCGGGCGGGCCCACCCAGCCGAAGCGATAATTATCGTAGCGGTTCAGGTTGGAAAAGCTCGTGTTTTCCGTCATCCCGATGCCTTCCACGATAAGGATACCGGCGGCATGAAAGAACCTTCCGACCTCGGGATTCAGCGGCGCCGCGCCGCTGATGCACCACCGCACCCGGCCTCCCAGTGCAGCCTGTATTTTTGAGAATACCAGGCGATGCGCCACTTTATAGCGGAGCGCGACCAACGGCGGGATCGGACGGTGGTTCAACCGCAGATCGCTGACCCCGTATCCGACCGCCAAGGCCCAGCGGAAGATCTTCAGCGCCAAGCCGCCCTTGGCTTCGGCCGCGTTAATGATTTTGGCCTGGACCTTTTCATAAACCCGCGGAACACTCGGGAACCAGTGCGGCCGCGCGGTTTTCAAATCCTCGGCCAGGGTGTCCATGCTGCGATTGAACGTGAGCGTGCACCCGGTCAACAGGGCGGTATAAACGCAGGTGCGCGCGAAGACATGCGCCAGAGGAAGGAAAAGAAATACCTGGTCGTCCGGATACCAAAGCACGCTTTTTTCGACCGACTGGGCCGTAAAGGTCAGGTTGTCATGCGTGAGCATGGCCCCTTTGGGCACGCCGGTCGTGCCCGAGGTATAGACTATCGCGGCCACATCCTGAGCCCTCGCCGCCGCCGCCATTTCCGTAAATGTGCGGTCGGAAACGTTGCGGCCCCTATCGATGAACTCTTCGAAGCCCACAATCCAGTCATCACCTGAATCGTCGCCGCTGAACGGCACCACGTGGCGAACCGCGGGGATCTCCTGGCGAATTTCCAGCAACTTGTCGAGCTGTTGGCGGTCTTGCACAAAAACGAGCACCGCGTCGGAGTGCTGAATGATATAGCGACAGTCCTTGGTCGGCAGGGTCTGGTAAATACCCACGGTTGCAGCCCCGATGCCGGCGGCGGCCAGGTCCGCCAGCACCCAGCGGTAACAGCTGTAACTGACGATGGCCACCTTGTCGTCTTTCTGCACCCCATGGGCGATCAAGCTATTGGCCACCTGGCGCACTTGGGCCCAGAACTCTTCCCACGTCACTTCTTCGGCATGGCCATCGCCTGTCAACCACCGATAAGCCGGATCCTTACCTCGCCGGTCGACGGTTTGTCGCAACATCGCATGGACATTTTCGAAGTCTATGAATTTTTCCATTCACCCCCCGGGTGTCCTTTCGCCAGCACGGCTGAAAACTGTGTTCACGCATACCATGGCACCGGCGGGTTTGCAAATGTGGCGCTGAGCTGATTGAACATCATGCGGCCCATTCCGGTCACCCTGGCCGAGGTGACCGGATATTCAGGCCCACAGAACCGACGGCGCCATGGCACAGCGCCGAATGCGCTCGTTTTCCGCTCAACTGCATCAACACCATGAAAGCCGGTGAGGGTCATGGACTGCCGGTGGGCTGCTGTTGAGTTTCCGGCGCGATCGGCGGAAACTGCTTTTCGACCTGTTTCATTTCCGACTGCATCTGCCGCACGATTTTTTTAAAGGCTTCGTCCAGAGACGTTTCCATGATGGCGAGCTGGCCGCCGCTGACGATGACCCGCTGCAGTTCGGGGGTTTTCACCTGGTATCTGGAGATGAGATAAACCGGCTGAATGTAAAATACTGTCTCCATTACGGGCAAGATGATGATCCGGCCGCGAACGACCTCCGAGCCGGCCTGGTCCCAGAGGGTGAATTGTTGGGCGATATCCGGCTCTTCGTTTATGGTGGCGACGATCTGGGCCGGACCGCGCACCAGTTCGGCCTTGGGAAATTCGTAGACGAGGATTTTCCCATAGTTGGGTTCGTCGCAGCCGGCGGCCGCTAAAGCCCGCAGGTTGCTGCGGCCATTGGGGATGGTGGGCACCAGCTGGAGGAAGTCGAGCCGATCGCGTTGGAACAGGTTGAGCGTCATGTAGTAGGGCTTCATGGGCTCGACCGAATTCTGATGGCTCACTTCCGCATAGGCCCACAGGTCTTCCTGCATGTAGAACGTTTTCGGGTCGGTCTGGTGGTATTTATTGTAGATTTGCATCTGAATGTCGAAAATATCGAGCGGATAGCGGACATGCGCGCGGAGGTCCGCCGGCATGGCGGCTTTGTCCTTGAAGAGGCCCGGGTAAATGCGGCTGTAGGCCTTGGCGATCGGGTCCTCCGGATCGTAAAGGTAATACTCCACGCTGCCGTTGTAAGCATCCACGACGATCTTGATCGAATTGCGGATGTAATTCAGATGCAGACCGTTCATTTCCATTGGGGTGGCGGCCGGGTACCAGTACGAGGTGGTATAGGCATCCTGAATCCAGAAAATGCCGCGGGAATTGGCCACTACGTAAGGGGTTTTGTCCAGCACCAAAAAGGGCGTGATGGTGCGGATACGATCGTGGATGTTGCGTCGAAAGAGGATTTTACTCGCGGGTGTCACGCGGGTGGTCAAAAAGAGATTGCGGTCTTTGAAATGCCAGGCAAAGACCGACTTTCTGAAGATCGACGAAACCGGTACCCCGCCCTTGCCCCGGTAGTCGCCCGTCACGTTGTCTTTCCCTTTGGGGTAATCCAGTTCGCCGGTGTCATTGGGAGCGATGGCATAGGGGGTGGAGTGAAGGCCGAAGTAAATTCGCGGCTGCGCCACGCTCAGGCCATATTCCGAACGGATGGGGATGTCCTGCATGTACCAGACCATGGGACTGCCCCCGCTCTGGTTGGCCGGGGTCATGGTCGCCCCAAAGCCGTGTGTGTAGGTCAGATGTAAATTGGTCCAGCTTTGAACATCGCCGGGAAGATTGCGGTAATCGAGTTCGCGCGGGGCCACGAAAACCTGCGCATACTTATCCTGAACGGTATAGCGGTCGACGGTGACGGTCGGGAACCGGTAGTAGCGCCGTAATTGCTGAAGCTGCTCGAGCACCGGGGTCATGATCGGCTCTTCCCAAAGCGGGATGTTGCGCAGGATATCGTCGAGACGGGGGTCGATTTCAGCGGCTGGCACCTCTGCGGGATTGAAGTTGCGAAACTCGACCGACTTGAGCCGGTAGGCCTGCAGCGTCGATTCGATGTTGTTGGCGATGTAGGGTTCCTCCAGAGCGAACTCGTTGGGCTCGACCACATATTTTTTTACCAGTCGCGGCAGAAAATCGAAGGACCTGGCGCCCAGCACGATTAAAAACCCCAGAAGCAAAGCGGCAAAGACCTTGCGACCTTTGTTCTTGTGAATCACCAGGACCAGGCAAAAAATCGATCCGGTCCAGAAAAACACCTGCAGCCAGATCATGGGCACGATTATCTTCATATCCACGAACCCTGGTCCATAGAAGAGCGGGGCGTAGCTGCTCTTGTAGACCAGGGCGTTGCGTTGGAGAATCAGGTCCCAAGATTCGATTAAAAAAGTCAGCAGCAAGATGATGCTCAGGTGCCACCTGGCCGCCGATGGCAGGGTGCGATTCTGACGGGCGAGCAGCCGGCCTTCGATAAGATAGAGAAGGGACAGGCCTAAAAACAAGATGATGAAACAGAGCAGAAGACGACTTTGAATCAAGCGATAAATGGGAAAGGAGAAAAGGTAATAAGATACCTCCTTCCCGAAGACCGGGTCCGAAACACCGGCGGCGGGTCCGAAGATGTAAAAGAGAAACATCTCCCAGTTGCGGTAGAGGGGCAAGGCGATCACGATCGCCAGGCCCAGCGCCAGCGGCAGTGAAAAGTACAGGGAGCCGGCGCGAAAACGGTGGTAGAGGCGCGCGGTGCGCGACATATCCCCAGGCTCCCGATCGGTGGTTTCGACTGACAGCAGCCGGGAAGCCAGGCGCAGGTTGATGAAAAAAAACCCTGTGAATATCAGGGTGACCACGATGAAAACGGTGTAGCTGTAGAGCGTTCGCTGCCAGAAGTAGAATTCGTATCCCAGAGAACGATACCACCAGATGTCCACCAATTTGGACAATACGTAGAGGATCAGCAGGACCACTGCGGTAGCTATCAGGGTTAAAATCAATCCGGTCACAACACGGCGGCGCTTCGCACTAATCATTAAATACCTCCTTAATCGTGATGCCCCTTGCCTCGCATCCAGAGGAAACCTCAAGAACCTATACTCTCAACGATCGGATGCGGCCCCAATAGGTCTAAAACCTTAAATTCACGTTATTCGCTGTGTATTAACAGGCCGACAGCCCTTTAAAACGGTGGAGGACCCGGCCAGCGGGATGTATCTTGACCCTTCATATTCTAAAAATCAAGGAGGTCTTTTCATGGCTGGGGTATTGAAAAGGGCTTCACAACGAAAATCCAACAATAGGGCGCTAAAATGATAATTTTGGCAAGGCCAGAGGAGGAAAACTGCATTGAAAATACATGCCATTTGCGCCTCCAATAAACAGATTGCCTTATTTTCTTTTTTTTGCCGATTTTGTATTTCTCACGCGAACCTTGGTACCGTCCATCCGAGCGCGCCCTGGCTGGTTTAAGACCCTGAATCCACCGGAGGGCCAAATGACATCGACGTGCCGCTTCCTTTCCCGCTGCCTGCCGTGCCTTTTTTCCGTGTTCGCCGCGGCCATTCTCCTCACGGGCTGCAGCCATATGCCGTTGCTATTCCCCAAAGGGCCGATCGGCGATGTCAACCGGTTCGCCATCCTGGCGGCGGTTGCGCTCATGCAGATCGTCGTCATTCCCGTCTTTATCCTGGGCATCTGGTTTGCCCGCAAGTACCGGGCCACCAACACGAAATCGCGCTACACCCCAAAATGGAGTTATTCCAAAAAAATCGATTTGACCATCTGGCTCGTGCCGGTTGCCATCATCATCGTTCTCGGCACTTTATCCTGGATCACCACTCACCGCATAGATCCCTACAAGCCCATCGATTCCGAGGTTAAGCCGCTTACCATCGAGGCCGTGGCGCTGGACTGGAAGTGGCTCTTTATCTATCCGGATTATGATGTCGCGGTCGTCAATCAACTCGTTTTCCCGGCCCGGGTACCGCTGAATTTCAAGCTTACTTCGGATTCGGTGATGTCTTCTTTTTTCATCCCGCAGCTGGGCAGCCAGATCTACGCCATGGCCGGCCGGCGTACGCGGTTGCATTTAATGGCAGACCAGGAAGGTACCTTTTCCGGCCACAATCAGCAATTCAGCGGCAGCGGCTACCCCGACATGCATTTCGAGGCGATTGCCACCTCGCGCGAAGAATTCGACGCCTGGCTGGAGAAAACCAGGCAATCATCCGAAACGCTCGATCTGGCCCGTTTTGAAAGCCTCGAAAAGCCGAGCAAGGGGTACCCCGTTACGACATTTTCGTCGGTCAAGCCGGATCTTTTCGAATACATAATTGGCAAATACAGGCCTGATGACAAAAAAGGCGACATGCTGAGCCGGAATTCAGGTGCCATCAGCATGCCGACGGTCGCTTGGGAGGGCCGGGGATATGTTCGGTAAATTAAGCCTTTCGGCAATACCTTTCGACAAGCCGATCATCATGGGGGCCGTGAGCGGCGCCCTGCTGCTGACCGTGGTGATCCTGGCCCTGATCACCTACTATCATAAATGGACTTATCTGTATAAAGAATGGCTGACCAGCCTCGATCACAAGAAAATCGGCGTCATGTACATTGTGCTGGCGCTCGTGATGCTGCTGCGCGGGTTTGCCGACGCCATCCTGATGCGCTCGCAGCAGGCGCTGGCCGCGGGAACCGCTCAGGGCTATCTGCCGCCGGAACACTTCAACCAGATCTTCAGCTCCCATGGCACGATCATGATCGTTTTCATGGCCATGCCGTTTCTGATCGGCCTGATGAATATCGTAGTCCCGCAGCAAATCGGTGCCCGGGACCTCGCCTTTCCTTTCATGAATTCGGTCAGTCTCTGGCTGACGGTGGCCGGGGCGATGCTGGTCATGATATCGCTGGGCGTGGGCGAATTTTCCAAGGCCGGCTGGTCGGGGTATGCCCCCTTGACCGAAAAAGAATTCAGTCCCGGCACGGGGGTGGATTACTGGATCTGGTCTTTCCAGATCGCCGGAATCGGCTCGCTCATGACCGGCATCAATTTTCTGGTCACGATCCTGAAGATGCGCGCTCCCGGCATGACACTCATGCGAATGCCCCTTTTTTGCTGGACCACGATCTTTACCAACGTGCTCATGATTTTCGCCTTTCCGGTGCTGACGGTCGGCCTGGCCCTGATCACCCTCGATCGCTACCTGGGAATGCATTTTTACACCAACGATCTGGGCGGCAACATGATGATGTACGTCAATCTGTTCTGGATCTGGGGCCATCCGGAGGTCTATATTCTCATCCTGCCGGCCTTCGGCGTCTATTCGGAGGTCGTTGCGACCTTTTCCGAAAAACGGCTTTTCGCCTACCGGTCCCTGGTGTATGCCACCGGTGCGATCATGATCCTGTCCTTTGCCGTCTGGCTGCACCATTTCTTCACGATGGGCGCCGGTGCCAACGTCAACATGGCCTTCGGCATCGCGACCATGCTGATCGCCATTCCCACTGGCGTGAAAATCTACAACTGGATTTTCACCATGTACCGCGGCCGCATCCGGTTCACGGTGCCGATGTACTACACCCTGGGGTTCCTGCTGACCTTTACGATCGGGGGCATGACCGGGGTCCTTCTTTCCGTTCCAACCGCCGATTTCGTGCTCCACAACAGCCTGTTTCTGATCGCCCACTTTCACAATGTCCTGATTCCCGGCGCGTTGTTCGGGTTTCTCGCCGGGTATACCTACTGGTTCCCGAAAGCCATTGGATTTCCCCTGAACGAAAAGTGGGGCAAACGCGCGTTCTGGTGCTGGTCGATCGGTTTCTACGGGGGCTTTTTTCCCTTGTACGTGCTTGGGTTCATGGGCATGCCCCGGCGCATGGAACACTATGCCACGGTGGCCTGGCAGCCCCACCTGATCGTCGCCGCCGCGGGGGTCGGCCTGATCATGGTCGGGATCCTCTTTTTGATGATTCAGCTGTATGTGAGCATCCGGGAGCGCCACGCCACCCGCGATTTGACCGGCGACATCTGGAACGGGCGTACGCTCGAATGGGCGACATCCTCTCCGCCGGCCCCCTACAACTTCCCGGTGATTCCCGTCGTGCACGACCTCGATGCCTTCATGGACATGAAGGAAAAAGGCACGGCTTACCGGCGGCCGGAGCGCTATCACGACATCCACCTGCCGAAGAACACCGGCAAGGGGTTTATCAACGGGCTGTTGGCCTTTGCGTTCGGGTTCGCCCTGATCTGGTATATCTGGTGGCTCGCCATCCTCAGCGCGCTGGGCATGCTTTTTATGGTGCTCGCCCGCTCGTTCGACGACCACACGCACGAGACCATTTCAGCCGCCGAAGTCGAGCGGATCGAAAATCAGCGCTACCGGCAGTTGCGTGCGGCCGCAGCCTACCGACCGCTCGGCCGGCCGGCCACGCCTGAGCTGGTACCGGAGGTGTAACCGATGACGACCGCCGTAACCCATATCGACGCAGAGGCCGTCAAAGAAGCCGAAGAACCGGATACCGTCGCCAACCAGGCATTCGGTTTCTGGATCTACCTCATGACCGACCTGGTGCTGTTCGCGGCGCTCTTCGGTGTTTTCGGCACCCTGGCCAATAACTATGCCGGCGGCCCCACCGGCAAAGAGGTTTTTCACCTGACCGATACGTTCAAGGAGACCATGCTCCTGCTGCTCAGCAGCGCCACCTTCGGCATGGTGATGCTGGCCGTCCACAATAACAGGAAAAACAAGGTGCTGCTGTGGCTCTCGATCACCTTCCTGCTGGGACTCGGATTCATCATCATGGAGATCAGCGAGTTTTACGGCCTGATCACCGACGGCAACGGACCGGGACGCAGCGCTTTTCTCTCGGCCTATTTCACCCTGGTGGGCACCCATGGGCTGCACGTGACCGTCGGGCTGGTCTGGATGGCGGTGATGGCAGCCCAGGTCTTCATCAAACGTTTGACCACGCCCGTTCAATCCCGGCTGCTGCGCCTGAGCATGTTCTGGCATTTCCTGGACGTCGTATGGGTCGGTGTCTTCACCGTTGTCTACCTGAGGGGGGTCCTGTAGAGGGGGGTTCCACAGATGAGTCAAACGCCTATCGATCAAACCGGCGCCGGCCGGGGAAGTTTTTCAGCCTACCTCAACGGTTTCATTTACTCGGTTTTGCTGACCATCATCGCCTTCGGGGTGGTGATGAGCGCGGCATTTTCCTATTCGACCGCCATGACCGTCATCTTCGGCGCCGCCATCGCACAGATCCTGGTGCACCTGCATTTCTTTCTGCACCTGGACACTTCTTCGGCGGCACGCTGGAACGTCATGGCTTTTCTATTGACGGTGCTGATCATGAGCCTCTTCGTGGGGGGGACGCTGTGGATCATGTTCCATCTCAAGGAGCGCATGATGTGAGCCGGCCAAGCGGGGTCAAACGACTCGTGCTCGTCGCCAAGCCCGGGATCGTCTTCGGAAACATAGTCAGTGCGGCCGGCGGCTTTTTCCTGGCCGCCAGAGGCCGGCCCGATATCGCCGTCCTGGTGCCGACCCTGAGCGGTATCGCCCTTGCGGTGGCTTCGGGGTGCGTCTTCAACAACATCATCGACCGCGACGTGGACCGTAAAATGGTGCGCACCCGCCACCGGGTTCTCGCCCGGCGGCTGATGACGCCCTCGGCCGCCGTTTGCTACGCAACCGTGCTGGGCCTTGCCGGGACGGCGCTGCTGGCGGCGGCAGCAAACGGGGTCACCGTGGCCATCGTATTGGCCGGATTCGGCATCTACGTCGGCGTTTACAGCCTCTGGCTCAAACGACGATCCATTTATGCCCCCCTTTTCGGAAGTCTGGCGGGAGCCGCCCCGCCGCTGGCGGGCTATTGTGCCGTCAGCGGCCGCCTCGACCTGGCGGCGGTTATGTTGCTCTCGATTTTCACCCTGTGGCAGATCCCGCACTCCCACGCCATAGCGGTGTTCCGAGCGGATGACTACGCCCTGGCAAAGATGCCGGTTTTGCCGCTCAAGCGGAAAATGGGCGTCGTGAAAAATCACATCGTCGGGTACATCATCGCCTTCACGGCGGCGGCGCTGATGCCGACCCTCGGCGGCTATGCCGGATGCACCTATCTCGCGGCGGCGGCGCTGTTGGGCCTGCTGTGGCTGGTCATGGCCCTGGCGGGCTATGGAGCCGTCGACGACCGGCTGTGGGCCAAGAAAGTGTTTGCTTTTTCAATTCTGACGATCCTTGTCCTCAGCGTCATGCTGTCGGTCGACGCCACCGTTCCGGCCACTTCGGCAGTCCGTTTCACCCTCGCACCGTAAGTCCACTTGGCTACTGGGGCGCCACCGGGCCGCAAATGCGGGATTTGCCGTATTGTTTGCGCGCGCCGGTACCGCTACCTAAGGGAGTCGACGAGCCCGGCGGACGCCGGCGACGGCAAGGTCGAAGGCTTCCAGAGAGAACTGAATGTAAATCCAACGTATGAAGGTCCACTCAACATCACAGGAGGCAGACATGGCGAAAAACTATTCCGACAAAGACGGCAGGATTGGAAAGGGGGGAGAACTGCATCAGGAGGCCGGCGGCAAGGTGGAGATCATGACCACCCAGCAGGGGGTGCCAATCGCCGACGATCAGAATTCCCTGCGGGCCGGCGCGCGCGGGCCGACCTTACTGGAAGACCACATCATGCGCGAAAAAATATTTCATTTCGATCACGAGCGCATTCCCGAGCGCGTCGTCCACGCCCGCGGCTTCGGCGTCCACGGCTACTTCGAAACCACCGACCCGATACCGGACGTGACCCGCGCCGATATTTTTCAGCGCACGGGCGAAAAAACGCCTGTTTTCGTGCGGTTTTCAACCGTGGCCGGCAACAAGGGGTCCTTCGACCTGGCGCGCGACGTGCGGGGGTTCGCCGTGAAGTTTTACACCCAGGAAGGCAATTGGGACCTCGTCGGCAACAACATTCCCGTCTTTTTCATCCAGGATGCCATCAAGTTTCCGGACCTCATCCACGCCGCCAAGGTCGCTCCCGACCGCGGCTTTCCCCAGGCCCAGACCGCGCACGATAATTTCTGGGACTTCATATCGCTGACGCCGGAAAGCATGCACATGGTGATGTGGATCATGTCCGACCGCGCCATTCCACGCTCATTCCGGTTCATGGAAGGCTTCGGGGTGCACTCCTTCCGGTTCGTCAACAAACGTGGCAAGGCGACCTTCGTGAAGTTCCACTGGAAGCCCAAGCAGGGCCTGCAATCGGTTATGTGGAACGAAGCCGTGAAAATAAACGGGGCCGACCCCGATTTTCACCGGCGGGATCTGTGGGAGGCCATAACCTCGGGCAGCTTTCCCGAGTGGGAACTCGGCGTGCAGCTGTTTGACGAGGAATTTGCGGAAAAATTCGACTTCGACGTCCTGGATGCCACCAAGCTGATACCCGAGGAGGAAGTGCCGGTGCGCATCGTCGGCCGAATGGTGCTCGACCGGGTGGTGGACAATTTCTTCGCTGAAACCGAGCAGGTCGCGTTCTGCACGCAGAACATCGTGCCGGGCATCGAACACTCCGAAGACCCGCTGCTGCAGGGGCGCAACTTTTCCTATCTGGACACGCAGCTCAAACGGTTGGGCAGCCCGAATTTCACCCACCTTCCCATCAATGCGCCGAAATGCCCGGTGCGCCACCTGCAGCAGGACGGGCACATGGCGATGCACAACCCCAAGGGACGGATCAACTACGAGCCCAACAGCTGGGGCGCGAAGGGGGGGCCGCGGGAGGATGCCAAAAAGGGATTCGCCAGCTACGCCTTGCCGATCGAGGGGCAAAAGCAGCGCGTGCGTTCGGAAACCTTTGCCGATCACTACAGCCAGGCGCGCCAGTTTTACGTGAGCCAGACCGCCATCGAGCAAAAGCATATCGGCGATGCGCTCGTCTTCGAACTCAGCAAGGCGGAGCGCGAAGAGGTCCGCGAGCGCATGGTATCGCACCTGCTCAACATCGATCGGGAACTGGCCGAAAAGGTGGCCGACGGGCTGGGGATCGAAAAGATGCCGAAGCCGGCCGTTGCGGCCCGGCCGACTGTGGAAGGGCTGAAACCATCGGACAAGCTGAGCATAGTTAAAAACGGCCCCGATTCGTTCAAAGGGCGTAAGCTCGGCGTGCTGCTGACCGACGGTGCCGATGCCGACTTGTTTGACGCGCTGCAGGCGGCGGTCGAAAAGGAAGGCGCCATGCTGGAAGTCGTCGCACCCAAAGTCGGCGGGGTTAAAGACAGTGGCGGCAACCGCATCAAGGCCCACCAGAAAATCGACGGCGGACCGTCGGTGCTCTATGATGCCGTCGTGATTCTGACCTCCGAAGACGGGGCGATAAAGCTGGCCAAGGATGCGACATCCCGTGATTTCGTCAGCGATGCGTTTGCCCACTGCAAGTTTATCGGGTATGGCGGCGCCGCCGCCGAGCCCCTCTTGAAAGGCGCCGGAATATTCGAGATGCTGGACGAAGGCTGCGTTGCGCTGGAATCGGCCGCTGCGGTTCAGTCGTTCATCGAAACGTGCCGCGATTTGCGGTATTGGAAGAGAGAAGCCAGCGTGGATCAGACCTGATCCCGTTGCCGGAGCGGCACGCCGGCGGTGGCGCTGTCGCGCGAGACCCGCAGCGCGCAGCGCCACCTATACTGCTTCACGGCCCCCAATAGATAAACAGTCGAGGAGCTGCCCTTTAAAATACGAAACCATAATGAAGGAATGCGAGCACATGCGGGAATAGAGGCCTCTCCCACGACATGCACATCATAGACATCATAGCGATTCTGATCACCTTCTCGGCCGTCTTCAGCTATGTCAATTACCGGTATTTTCATCTTCCCCGGACCATCGGGCTGATGCTTGCGGCCTTGATCCTTTCATCGGGCCTGATCATCGCGGGGCAGTTCGGTTGGGACGTGAAAGATCAGGTCCTTGCCATCGTTCGCAGCATCGATTTCAATCGGCTCCTTCTCAACGGCATGCTCGGGTTTCTTCTCTTCGCCGGCGCCCTCAACGTGGAACTCAATGAGCTGATCAACCAGAAGTGGGTGGTCTTCTCCCTGGCCACATTCGGCGTGATCCTGTCCACCACCATGGTGGGTGGTTTCGCCTGGATCGTGTTCGACGTCATCGAGCTCCAAATCCCTTTTATATACTGCCTGCTCTTTGGCGCGCTGATCTCCCCCACCGATCCGGTGGCCGTTCTCAGCATCCTGAAAACACTGCAGGCGCCCAAAAGCCTGGAAACGCAAATGGCCGGTGAATCCCTGTTTAACGACGGGGTAGGCGTGGTCGTTTTTATCGTGCTGCTGAGAATAGTCAATGGCGGCCACGATGTCGGTACCGGGGAGGCCCTGCTGATTTTTGCCAAAGAGGCCGTGGGGGGGGTCCTGTTCGGCCTGGCGGGCGGGTACATCACCTATCAAATGCTCAAGCGCGTCGACAACTACCAGGTGGAGATCCTGCTCACCCTGGGCCTTGTCTCCGGCGGTTATGCCGGCGCGACCGCCCTGCAAACCTCGGGCCCGCTCGCCATCGTCGCCGCCGGTCTCATGATCGGAAACCAGGGCCGCTCCTTTGCGATGTCGGACAAGACGCGCAGGAACCTGGACACGTTCTGGGAACTGATCGATGAGATCCTGAACGCCATTCTTTTTGCCCTGATCGGCATGGAAGTCTTTGCCCTGGAGTTCACCATCAAGCACCTGATGGCCGGAGTCCTCATCATTCCGCTCGTGCTGCTGGCCCGGTTGATCAGCGTCGGCATACCCTTCAGCCTGCTGCGCATAAAAAAATCGTACCGGGCCAACACGGTGAGAATCTTGACCTGGGGCGGCCTGCGGGGCGGCATTGCGGTGGCGCTCGCCCTGTCCCTGCCCGCCGGCCACGCCCGCGGCGTGCTGCTGGTGATGACCTACATGGTCGTGGTTTTCTCGATTGCCGTCCAGGGACTGACCATCGGCAGGCTGGTCAAACGGTGGAAAAAAACCGATGTGACCGTCGGCGAATGGGGCTGGTGGCAACAGTGACGACCATGACGACAAGTCCGGAAAATCTCGCCTCGAGGGTATTGGTCATGCCGAAACGGGAACGTGACCGTCGGACATTCGGGTAAACCGGCGAGCGTCATGCCGCCTGGGTAATTTGACCCGTATCCGTTGAGCCATTTTGCGCAAAACCATCCTGGGGACCACGATGCCGACCTGCCGCGTTTTTTGTCTATATGCCTGAATTTTAATTAAATTATATTATATTCGATAACTGGTACAGCTCTTGAAAGGCTAAGCGCAACCAGGATCGCCCGTGGAATGATTTCAATGACGCCGCGGATACGATGCCGGATCTGCCGTTCCGAGGAGGGTGCCGTGACAAACGATTTGAAGAAGGTGTTGATCAGAAAAATCGAAGAGATGAACTGCCTCGACCGCATGGAGCTTCTCAACAAATACACCGCATTCGCCGAAGACACCTACTGCAACTTCCCGCAAGACCAAATCAATTCCGTGATCGGCAAAATCGTTCTTTTCAAGTTCGACCCTCAGGCCCTGATCGTCGGTTTGGAGAAAGGCGAGCCGATCGTCGATTATCCCGGCTATCGCCTATCCGATTTTCTGATCGCCGAGCTGGAGTGGATATAGCCTGGTCGATGTCCAGCGCCATAGTGGCGTTCTACTTCCCGTAGGGTGGGGCCTGGCCCTTTATCATAGGGTAATGCTTGATATTGAGTGTCTGTAAAGCTGCATTTTCGGCACCGCAGGTAGCAGCGATGATTGCGTCTGCAAGTCCGACGCCGTGAGACTTGCCATAATCGCGTTTATTCAAGACACGCCGTCAAAAGTCACTATTTGACAACATACTTAACAAGTATATACTTATACGTATATACAAAAAAAGAAACGACGCATGAGACTGTGGCCAAGAGCTTCGGCTCCGTATCGCGAACGGTCCAGCGCGTGATGACCACTACCATTCTCTACAAGGGCCCTTCTGCCGAAATCAATTGAATTTACACCGCATTTCGGCGGCCTGCAGGGCCATGGCCGTTCAGTAAGAAAGCAGAAAAATACGGCTACATCATTCACCCGGCCAACGGGCTCACGGGCGCAACCGGCCAAACTCAGCGCAGCTGAATCAGTAATACTCCTCATATGCCAGCTCTTTCGCGGTAATTTTGTGCTTGAACAGGTTGTAGGCCCAGGCCTGGTAGAGCAGCACGATCGGTACGAAGATCAGGGCCACGACCAGCATGATTTTAAGCGTCAGCGGGCTGGAGGAGGCGTTGAAGGCCGTCAGGCTGTAGGCCGGGTCGATCGTTGACGGAAACATGGTGGGAAAAAGCCCGATGACGCCGAAGAACGTGGCGCCGATAATGGTCAGGGCCGAGGAAAACCAGGCCTTGAAGTACGCCCGGCGGGCCAGATACACGCGGGTGGCCAAAAGGGCCGCGACCGTCACCAGGACTACGACGAAGAGCAGCGGGTGAGCCAGGTAGTTGGCGTACAGGCTGGTGGAAACCGCGCTGTTCACCAGAAAAATCACCGCCACGATCAGCAGCACCGGCCAGAGAAGCTTGCCGGCGGCCACGGCGCGATCGTGCAGGGCGCCGTCGGACTTTATCGCCAGCCAGATGGCGCCGTGGATCAGAAATAGCAGGAGAAAGAGCATCCCGCCCAGCAGGCCGTAGGGATTGAGCAGGCCCAGCAGGGTGCCGTGCGAAACGCCCTGGCCGTCGATCGGCAGGCCGTGGAAAATATTGGCGAAAGCGACCCCGAAGAGCAGTGCCGGCAGGAAACTGCCCAAAAAGATGCAGACGTCCCACAGCCTGCGACCGCCGGCCGACTCCGTTTTCTTGCGAAATTCGAAGGCCACGCCGCGGATGATCAGCGCGAAGAGAATGAGCATCAAGGCTGCATAGAGCGAGGAGAACATAACGGCATAGAGGGTGGGAAAAGCCGCGAAGGTGACGCCGCCGGCGGTCAGCAGCCAGACCTGATTGCCGTCCCACAGCGGCCCCATGGCGTTGATCATCACGCGTTTGTCGTTTTCGGATTTTCCCAGAAAAGGATAGAGCGTGCCGATTCCCAGATCGAAGCCGTCGGTGATAAAAAAGACGGCCCACAGCAGTCCCCAGATGAAAAACCAGGTCGTTTGAAGTTCCATTTTAAACCTCCAGAATAAATTTAACCGGTTGCCCCGTACGGCTGACTTAAATTACGAAATTAAAACTCCGACGCATGACTGCCGGATTTTTCAAGACCCCGTAAGGGACCTTCATCATGCCCACGCCCGGATGGCGGCGGACGATGGCCGACCGTTCTCAGGCCGCTGCGCCTTCCAGTGCCGCCCCATCGGCAATATCGGACTCCTCCACCGGCCCCTTTTTGGCATTCTTGGCCAGCAGGTAGAAATCGACGGCGCCGAGCAGCCCGTAAACCAGGGTGAAGCCGATCAGGCTCACCACCACCTGACCGGCGGCGATGGGCGACACGCCCTCGGCCGTGCCCATCACGCGATAAACGATCCAGGGCTGGCGGCCGATTTCGGTCACGATCCAGCCCAGCTGAATCGCCAGGTACGGCAGGGGAATCGACCACAGCATCAGTTTCAGATAACCGGGGCTCTCCAGCAACCGGTTGCGCCTGAGCAGCCCGATCGCGGTCATAAGGATGAAGTACATGCCGAGGGCCACCATGATCCGGAAGGAAAGGAAGACCGGCAGCACCGGGGGGCGCTCGTTTTTGGGGAAATCCTTAAGGCCTTTGACCTCGGCGTTGAAATCATGGTAGCCGAGAAGGCTCAAAACACCCGGAATCGAGCCGAACTGGAAGGCGTTGCGTTCGTTTTCCGGATCCGGGATCGCAAACAGGTGAATCGGTGCCCGGGTAGTGGTGTCCCAGTGGGATTCCATGGCGGCCAGCTTTTCCGGCTGCATGCGGGTCACCTCCACGGCATGCTTGTCGCCCTCTATGGCAATGAAGATCGAGAACACGAAGGCGAAAACGAGGCCGATTTTAAAAGAGCGCGTGAAGAAATCGATGTGCTGTTTCCTGAGCAGATGGTAGGCGCTGATGCCCATCACGAAGAAACCGGCCAGTATGTAGGCGGCCGGCAGGGTGTGCAGAATCGTCAGGATACCGAAGGAATTGAAGACCACGGCCGCAAAATCGGTCAGCTCCGCACGGCCGTTGCGGATGGCGTATCCCACCGGGTGCTGCATCCAGCCGTTGGCGGTCAGGATCCACACGGCCGAGAGGTTGGTGGCAAAGGCCACCAGCCACATGACCGTCGCATGCGCCCTTTTCGACAGTTTGCGCCAGCCGAAGATCCAGACGCCCACCAGAACCGATTCGAGAAAAAACGCCGCGGTGGCCTCGATCGCCAGCAGGGATCCGAAAATATCGCCCACATAGGCGGAGTAGCGCGACCAGTTGGTGCCGAATTGAAACTCGAGGGTGATGCCGGTCACGACCCCAAGGGCAAAGTTGATCAAGAACAGCTTGCCCCAGAATTTGGTCATCGACAGGTAGGTGTCGTCGCCCGTGCGCACGTATCTGGTCTCCATGTACGCTACCAGAATCGACAGACCCAGGGTCAGCGGGACAAAAAGGAAGTGAAACATCGTGGTTGCGGCAAACTGCAGCCGGGATAACATCAAAACGTCCATTTCGCATATCTCCTTTCAGGTGACGTCATGATCCAGACGTCGACTCGGTGGGGTCGACGGCCCCCAAGCGGTTAACGCCTCGTATCGGAAACGCCCGCTTCAGGTTTTGGTATCATCGGTCGTGGTCGGTGCATCGGTTTGGCAGCTGTCCTGGAGCAGTCCGGCGAATGTGGCTTCCCGGAGGGTGTCCCTGAGCTGGGAGCGGGCTTTTTCCCACACCCGGTGCACGGCGCAGGCGTTTGAGCGGTTGCACGAATCCGGGCGCATGACACAATCGTTCAAAAAAATCTCGCCGACCACGGCCTCGATCACCTCCAGTAGGGTCAGTTCGTGCGGCGACACCTCCAGGCGGTACCCACCTTTGGCGCCCTGGACGATATCGATAAAGCCGGCCCGGCTCAGCTGCTGGGCGATCTTGCCGAGAAACTGCTCGGGAATGTCCATCGTCCGGGCAATGTCCCGGCGCATGGCCAGCTCGCCTGTTTCCAGCGACGCCAGATAGAGCATGCAGCGCACCGCATATTCGCCCGCCCGGGTCAATCTCACCGGTTTCTCCCCGATGGGTATAAAAGATTAATAAGATGTTTTTAGTCCGATATTATAGTTTAAATTGGCTGTCAATCGATTTTTTACGGGCGGAAGAGATTTTTCGGTACACTGCGACGTGAGACAGTAGGTGTGGGTGCCAGTTAGCTGCTGATACGTTGATCACGTTCAAGCACCCAGCACCTTCGATTGTTGGTAAAGCCAATATGTTTGTAATAGGAGTTCGCGGTGGGAGCAGCGAGTAAGATTAATTTGCATTTCGGTCCAAGCTTCTCTTGAGTTATGGCAATCAGCTTCTTCCCGATACCACTTTTTTGATTTTTTCTGTGAACGGCTAAATCAGAAAGATAACAAGCATAGTGAAAATCGGTCATTGAGCGTGCAATACCTATCAATTTTTCGCCATGCCAGGCTGTAACCATCAGGTTGCCATGTTTTACCATGCCCGCCATACATTCACGGTCATCGATCGGCCTGCGCTCGCCAAGCGTCGATTTCCGCAGCAACTCGATGAATTGATCCGTTGATACCGGAACGTTGATTTTATATTCGATGTTCATGATTTATTGATCGCCGAATCTTTGCGTTCACGCGCGCTGTTTACCGCATCGCTGTTCAACGCTATGTTATCCGCCCTTATGTTTTGACACCAGCTCGGCTAGTGTTAGCGATACAGGTTTTACGTGGACTCGATGGAATGATGGAATATTGGAATTATGGGAAAATGGAACACCAACGGTCTTTATGTTCCATCATTCCTTTGTTCCGTCATTCCAAGTGTGAGCGAAACGAACGAGGTTCAGCACGTGCCGCAGTCATTCAAGAGGTTTATCGGGACGGGAGCCGACGGGTCGCGGAAATTCAGGCTGCGTAGGATGCCAACAGGTGCACGATGAACTCCCACACGCGCTCGACCGACGGAACGAAGAGCTTTTCATCCGGCGAGTGCGGATTTTTCATCG
The DNA here is from genome assembly GCA_963728055.1 of uncultured delta proteobacterium. Lineage (GTDB taxonomy): Bacteria > Desulfobacterota > Desulfobacteria > Desulfobacterales > SG8-13 > JARFQH01. The sequence continues at coordinate 31,734 of CAVSIM010000014.1, forward strand.
TGGGACCGAAGGATATCATGTCCATTCCCGGTTTCTTGTCGCCGATCAATCCGCATTCGAGGCCGGCATGGATCGTTTGAACCGCCGGCGCCCGGCCGAACCGCTCGCGGTAAACCGCCTGGCAGCGCTGTAGCAGCGCGGAGTCGAGATTGGGTTCCCAGGCGGGGTAGCTGTTTTCGTCGATGGCGGCCGCGGCCGCCAGATCCGCCACGGCGTGAATGCGGGCGGTGATTTCCGCCAGGCGGGACATCACCGCGCTGCGCTGGCTCAAAAGGACCTCGAGACGGCCGTTGGCCAGGGCGACCGTCGCCAGGTTGGTGGAGGTTTCCACCTGGCCGTCGATAGCCGGTGACATGCGGACGACGCCGTGGGGCAGCGCCAGGAGCAAGGCGATCGCCTGGAGCGAGTCGGTCGCGCTCAGCGAACCGCCGCCGGATGTATCGCCGGCGGCCCCGGCCAGGCGCAGGTCGATTTGCGGGTCGCCGCTGCCGTACTCGGTCTTGAAAATGGTCCGATATCGGGCCAGTACCTGCTGCACCCGCTCCAGGTGGCTGGCGGTGCAGCTGAAGACGGCCGCGGCATCGCGCGCGATGGCGTTGTGCACGCTGCCGCCCCTCAACGACACCAGCCCGATCGTTGTCACCTGCGCGATTGCCTGCAGCACGCGCGCCGTCAGGACGTTGGCGCTGGCCCGCGGTTTGTGGATATCGATACCCGAGTGCCCGCCGCGCAGGCCGCCGATGACAAGCTCGCAGCGGCCATGGCCGGCAGGGTCGGCCGCTGTGCGCCCAAAATCCAATCGAATGCGCGTCTCCTGGCCCCCGGCGCAGCCGATCGTAAATATGCCCTCATCCTCGGAATCGATGTTGAGCAGGATGCGGCCGTCAAACAGGTCCGGATCGAGTTCCTTGGCGCCGAGCAGGCCCGATTCTTCATCCACGGTGAAGAGCAGCTCCAGGGGCGGGTGCACGACGGCCGGCTCCTCCGCCACCGTCATGGCCAGCGCCAGGGCGATGCCGTTGTCCGCGCCCAGGGTCGTTTTTTCGGCCCGGATCCAGTCACCGTCTTCAACGATGGGAATCGGGTCGCGGTCGAAGTCATGGCCCGAGTCGGGGGTCTTCTCGCAGACCATGTCCATGTGCCCCTGGAGGATAATGACCGGGGCGGCTTCGTGCCCCGCGGTGGCCGGCACCCGGATGCACAGGTTGCCGGCCCCGTCGCGGCGAACCGGATAGCCGCGCGCGGCGGCCCACTCGCCGAACCAGCGGGCGATTTTCTCCTCTTTTTTCGAACAACGGGGAATGGTGTTGATGCGGGCCAGATTGTCGATGATCTTGCGGGTGATGCCGGTCATAAGTCTATGTCTATCTATCTATTTTGCCGGTTTGGGGTTCAGGTACGTCAAATCCAGGTTGGGTGCACTGCCCAGCAGGCTTTTCAGGTAGACCAAGGCGATAAGCGCCTGGCGTTCATCTTTTTTCAACCCGTCCTGAACGCGGACCGGATTGAAAAGCTCATCGAGCTGGTCATTGGAGAGCCGTTTTTCACGCCGGCTCTTTACCTCGATCTCCGCCAGATACCCGGCGACGATTATCCGCTGCTCTTCATCCGAGAGGTTCTTTATGCCGGCGAAATAGCGGCTGACCGCATTCACGTCGGCGAGACGCGGGTTTTCGAGGATCTTCTGAAGCCCTTCGCCGAACCGTTCGAGGCCGCTGTAGATATGCACCGGGCGTGCCAGGTTGATGCCGGCCCAGCCGGCGCGCAGCCATTTGAAGACGCCGAAGCGCACAATGGGAGCGGCCGGGTCGGTCTCGATGCAAAAAGAGACCGAATAGGAATCGTACATGTAGGACTTGACCCAACCGAGACCGGCATAACTGATGCCGGGCCGACCGGTGTAGAGGTAGTCCCAGTTGTCGTCAGGACCGACGATCACGCCCTTTTTACCGACATCGGAAACGCCCTTTTGACGGGACAGACTGATGAAAACCGGCCGGCCCGCATATTTTGTCAGGATCAGGGTCCGGTAAAGATCGTATTCAAAGTAGGCCTCCGAGTGTTGGTCCGGCGTATTGACGATGTGTTCGATCCCCCGGATAAATTGCGGCTCGGTTGAACTCGGCCGTGCAGTACTGAGTTCCGCGAGCGCTTGCATTGAAGGGTCGATGGCCGTCCAATGCGACAGGCGGATGGAAGCCGGCATGGTGACGGCAGTTGGAATAGCCGGATTGTAGGTGAGGTGCAGGATGTCGCTCAGCGATCGGTGGAGATCGAGTTCGTGATAGGCGGAGACGGCGCCATTGAACGCGCCGGCATGGTAGAGCGTCCGGGGATCCTTCGGGCCGGCCACAAACTCGATCAGGCCCGCAATCCGGTCGAGCCGAAACGTTTCTTTGCCGGCGGCCTCGGCCCCGACGAAAGACAGCAGGTAGGAAAGCTCCTCGCGCAGCGATTCGTCGATCTGCCTTTCGATGGCTTCTGGCGCGGCGAGACCGGCAGCCGGCAGGAGCAGCAGACAGAGCAAAGCCATTCGGTATAAAAGTCGTCGGTTGAAAATTTCTCCGCTTTTTGAAGCAAAAATCCTTTGATTCATATCGACACTTTTCTTTTACATTCGGTGAAAACAGCAAGAACTTAAGAACGCCTTTCCGTCAAGTCAATCTGGCATGGGCGGCGGGTTTCGGCGGTAAGCCGGAGAGAGGCGGCTGTGTCCGAATGGAAAACCTTTCTTTGAAAAAGCTTAACCGTAAAGCGTATGGATGGCCAGCCGGGGCATTTACGCGCCACGCCGTCTGTGGTAAACAGCCGCAGATTCTTCTTGCACGGAAACGCGTTCATGGACGATGCCACCAGGAAAAACAGCACCGGATCGAGCGGGCGTCGACTGATCGGTGTCATTCTCGCCGCGACGATATGCCGCATCATTTTGAACGTGGCCCGGCGGTTCGCCTATCCGTTTGCGCCGGTACTCAGCCGGGGCATGGGCGTGTCGCTGGCCGCCGTGACGGCGATGATCGCCCTCAACCAGGCGACCGGTGTGCTGGGAATGCTGTTCGGGCCGTTATCGGACCGCCTCGGCTACCGACGGATGATGATGGCCGCCATGGGGATGCTGGTGGCCGGCATGCTGGCAGCCGGCCTGGTGCCGCTTTACGCCGTCGTGCTGGTGTGCCTTTTTCTGGCCGGACTGGGCAAAAACATTTTCGATCCGGCAATTCAGGCTTACGCGGGTGAACACGTTTCCTTCGAACGCCGGGGGTTTGTCATCGGCGTTCTGGAGTTCAGTTGGGCCGGCAGCACCCTGATCGGGGTGCCGGTGATCGGTCTGTTGATCGATCGCTACGGATGGCGCTCGCCCTTTTTTGCCTTGGCCGCGGCCGGTCTGGTAGGGCTTCTGGCCCTGGTGCTGACGGTGAACCGTGAAGCGGGCGTGCGTCGCCGTCCTCCATCCGGTGCGGGCCTTTGGCACGCCTGGCGCCGTGTGGTGCGACACCGCGAAGCCCGTGGCGCCTTGGGCTTTATTTTTTGTGTCAGCGTGGCCAACGACACCCTGTTCGTGGTCTACGGCGCCTGGCTCGAACAATCGTTTCAGTTGAGCGTCGTGGTGCTGGGACTCGGTACCGGACTGATCGGCCTGGCCGAACTTCTGGGCGAATTCGCGACGGCCGCCCTGGCGGATCGAATCGGTCTGAAGATCGCGGTGGCAGGCGGTCTGATCGCCTCGATGGTGAGCTACCTGATTTTGCCCCTGGTTGGCCGGCATGTGTATCTGGCCCTGGCCGGTCTTTTCGTCGTTTTCCTGGTTTTCGAGTTTACGATGGTCTGCTTTCTGTCGCTCGCCACCGAACTCATGCCGGTCCAGCGCGCCACCATGATGTCGACGGTACTGGCAGCCGCCGGGATCGGCCGGGTACTGGGAGCGCTGATCGGGGGACCGGTGTGGATGGCGGGCGGAATTGCGGGAACGGCAGCCGCTTCGGCGATTTTCAGCGCGTTCGGCCTGGCCGCCCTGGTATACGGCCTCAGGGGATGGCGGCCCGGGTGATGGCTCACCCGAAAGCCATGTCACAGGTCGGACGCCGAAACATCCCTAAATTAAAATCGTGACTTATTTTTGCGTAACCCCTGAATCCAGCCGCATACCGGGACCCGTTTCCGGTGCGACGGCCCCGGGACGCGTGAAACTCGCGATTGCCTCGAGGTAGGTTTCCTTGGGGCGCAGTCCCATCAGGCTGTAGACCAGGGTTTTGTTTTTGACAAAAGCGACGAACGGGATACCCCGCACGCCGAAAAGCCGGGCCAGGGATTGATTGTCATCGAAGGCGATCCTGTAAATGTCGGTCACGGACGCCTGCTGTGCGGCAATCGATTCGAGAACCGGTTCGAGTTCCCTGCAGGGGGCGCACCAGTCCGCATAAAAATCGAAGATCAGCAGGCGATCGCCGGCGCCGGCGACGATCCGGTCGAACTCTGCGCCGTTCGATATCGACCGCAGGGTTTTTCGACTCCGCTCGTCGGCCGCGGGTTGCTCCGCGCCGCTGCCGCAAGCGGTCAGCAGCAGCATCAGGACGAGCAGGGCCGCGCCCGTTCGAGCCGGCATCAAACAGCGCCTTGGGGTCACTTTGCCTTCTCCAGGTTCTTCCGGTAAATGACCACCAGTTCGTCGACGGACTTGCCGTTCGGCGCCATGGCCAGCGGATTGATGGCCAGCAGCTCTTCCCAGGTTTTGATGCCCGCCGCGGGATCGTTGAGATCGTGCAGTTGCACGATGCCCTTGTTGAACCGTGACGGCTCGTGCCTGGGGTCGATCCGCATGGCTTCCTCGAAAGCCTTTAGCGCCTCTTGCGGTTGGTTGGCATGGCGGTACATGACGCCCATGTCGGTCCAGACGTGCGCGTTGCCGGGATCGATTTCCAGGGCTTTGCGGTAGGCCCAGATGGCCTTCTCGGGATTATCGGTGTCGAAGTAGAGGTTGCCTAGCTGGACCCAGGCCGTGACGTTGCCGGGATTTTGAGCAGTTTCCTTGACCAGGCGGTCGAGTTCGGGCGCCCGGCTGCCGGCATCCGGCTGCACCGCCGCGGTAGGGGCCGCCGGAGCGAGGCCGGGCGCCTTGTAAATGCTGAAAACCACGCCGCCGAGAAACCCCACGACCAGACACGCTGCCGCAACCCCGATCAGGGTCGACTTTCGGACAGTGTCGGTTGGCCGGGCTGTTGTTGTTTCAGGCATGTGTTTTTTCCGGTTCATACAGTTGGATGTCAGCCATAGTATACACCGTTCTCGTTTGAATCAAGTCGCGGAAGGTTGCGACGGGAAATCGCCAAAGTCAAGCGGATCGCGATTCGATGTTGTCCGCTGAATCGATTACGGAAACAAGTATGAACCTTGGATTTCGACATACGAGAGGTGTGACCGCCCGCCGCCATTCCGCAGCAAAGCGACGGCGGGCGGGTCGGCTACGGCGATTGCACGTGTCAGACCGCAGTGCTTACTCGGATTTGAAGAAGGCCTTGGCCTTGGCGCCGCAGACCGGGCAGACATCCGGCGGCTGATTTTCACAGGTGTACCCGCAGACCGAGCAGATGTAGTAGTCGGCCTGCTCGAGCTTGTCCATCTGGTCGAAGGCCTTCTGGTAAAGCGCGGCATGGATTTTTTCGACCTCGTTGGCGTAGGTGAAGCTGCGTTCGGCGGTCTTGTCGCCTTCCTTCCTGGCGGTTTCGATCATTTGGGGATACATGCTCTTGTATTCATGGGTTTCACCGTCGATGGCGGCTTTCAGGTTTTCGGCGGTCGATTTGACCTCCTTGAGGGTGCGCAGGTGGGTGTGGGCATGCACCGTTTCGGCCTCGGCGGCGGCGCGAAAGAGTTTGGCCACCTGAGCATAGCCGTCCTGATCCGCCTTCTTGGCGAAGGCCAGGTATTTTCGGTTGGCCTGTGACTCACCGGCAAATGCCTCCCACAAGTTTTTTTCGGACTGACTCATTGCGGCTGTTCCTTTCTAATCTAATGAATAGTTGGTGGTTGGGGACTGGGTCCTGCAAAGCGATATGAATTATCCTCTAATAATCAATTTCTTGAGCGCGTGTCAAGGCAATGCCGACGAATTCCCGGGCGAACGAGGAACAGGCGATGGTTTTGACAAGAGGAGGTGATGCGTTAAATTGTCTGCAGGCATCACCGCCGGATTTCACAAGCCGGAAAACCGCCACCACCGGTTTCTTTTTGAAAGTTCTCAATTTCAATGGAAAAAACGGTCACTTGGATTTCAGCGGGGAGGCACGTCCTGCGGGCCGTGCTCTTCTCCGGCTTTCTTTTTCTGCTGAGCGCCGTCCCGGGCGCGGCGCTCGATGTGCACCACGATCTCAAGATCGTGCTGGATCCGTCCGCCAGCCGGCTCGAAGGGGCCGACACCCTCACGATCGGTCCGGTCGCACCCGCCGAGGTGGTGCTGGAATTGACCGAAAAGGCCACCGGGCTCGCCGTTGCGATCGACGGCAACCCGGCGTCCTTTTCTTTCGGTCGGGGTCGCTTGCGCCTGCAGCCGGGAAAGGGGCGGGCCCCCGGTCTGCTGCGTGTACACCTGGCTTATGCCGCGGTTTTCGACGATCCGGTGCCGGTGATGCCGGCCAACACCGACAACCCCGGATACGGGGTCAGCGGCACGATCTCGCCCCGCGGCACCTTCCTGCTGCCCGGTGCCGGCTGGTATCCGCACATCGACGCCGAGCGGGTCACGTTTAGCCTAAAGGTCGAAGCGCCGGCCGGGGTGATTGCCGTTACCGCCGGTCGTGCCCTGGGACACCGCACCGACCAGGAGAAAACGGTTTCCTCGTGGACGATCGATCATCCCGTCCGCGGACTCCCGCTTTCGGCGGCCCGCTATCAGGTGCGGGAGGAGACCATAGGCCGGGTGACGGCGGCGACCTATTTTCTGCCGCAAAGCGCCGATCTGTCCGCCGCCTATCTCGCGGCCACCGACCGGTACCTGCGCCTCTACGAAGGTCTTTTCGGGCCTTACCCGTTCGACAAATTTGCGGTGGTGGAGAACTTTTTCCCGACCGGGTACGGTTTCCCTTCCTACACGCTGCTGGGCAGCCAGGTCCTGCGGCTGCCGTTCATCATCGACACCAGCCTGGGCCACGAGATCGCGCACTGCTGGTGGGGCAACGGCGTGTACGTGGACGGCGCCGGCGGCAACTGGTCCGAAGGCCTGACCACCTATGTTGCCGACTACCTCTACAAGGAACGCGACTCCGAGAAGGCGGCGCGCGAGTACCGCCGGCAGATCCTGCGCAACTACGCCGCGTCGGTGACGCCGGCGACCGATTTTCCGATCAGCCGGTTTCAAGGCCGCTTCGATCCCGTCTCCAAGGTCATCGGCTACGACAAGTGCGCCATGGTCTTTCACATGCTGCGACGCCGCCTGGGCGAAGAGGTCTTCTGGGGCGCCTTGCGCGATATCTATCAAAAACACCTGTTTCAGCCGGCCTCCTGGCAGCAGTTGCGCGAAGGTTTCGAGCGCCGTTCCGGCGCGGACCTCGGCACCTTCTTCCGGCAGTGGGTGGACCGCGGCGGGGCGCCCCTGCCGGCACTTGAAGATGTCGCCGCCCAACCGACCGGCAGCGGTTGGTCGGTCACGGGCTCCGTTTCCCAGGCGGGCCCGGAATTTGTGTTCAGCGTGCCGCTGGTGCTGCAGTCCGAGGTCGGCGCGGCGGCAGTCCGGAAACTCGCGGTTACAGAAAAAAAAGCCCCTTTCGTGCTCGAAGCAAAGGGCCGGCCCGCCGCGCTGACGGTCGATCCGGATTACGATCTTTTCAGAAGACTCTATCCGTCTGAAATTCCGCCCTCGATCAATGCCATAAAAAGCGCCCCGGACGTCACGGTCGTGTTGGCCGCCGCTCTGGCGGACGATGTCCGGAAGGCGGCCGATACGCTGCTGCTGTCGCTGGGGTTGGAGAACTACCGGGTGGTGGCCGAGGATCGATTCGATGAGACCGCCGACGCCCACCACGATCTCTTGCTGATCGGGCTGCCCGCCAGGACCGATTTGCTGCCCGCGCTGGACGGGCGGGTGCGGCTGACCAGACAATCGTTCGATCTGGAAGGCGTGGCCTTCAGCGACCCGGCCGATGCTTTTTTCGGCGTGTTCGAGCAGCCCGGCGCGGGCCGGCGGACGACCGCCCTTTTTTTCCCGCTGTCGTCCGAACACGCGGACCGGGTGGCCCGCAAAATCACCCATTACGGATCGTACAGCTACCTGGCGTTCAGCGGCGGGCAGAACCGGATCAAGGGCGTCTGGCCCACCCTGGCCTCGCCCCTGATCTATCGCTGGGGGGCAGGCGAATCCCCGCGGCCGACCGGGCGGCCGGAAGAAGTCCCCGCGGCTCACCCGAGCGGGTCGGTACGTTGAGGGATCTCGTTCTACTATCACCCGATGGAGAAGCAGAAACCGATGAGAAAAATACTCTGTACGGCGGCGTTGGCCGTTTTGCTGTTGGGCGGCGGCTGCGCGGCGGGCAACAAGACTGTCACCCAGCGGGTTTTCGATGTCGATCAGGAAGTGGAAACCACGCTCGACAAGGTGATTCCGCAGCTCAAGACCGATCGCATCGTTCTGGTCGGCGAGCACCACACCGACGAAAACCATCACCTCATGCAGCTCGAAGTGATCCGGCAGCTGCACGAGGCCGGCGTGCCGCTGGCGATCGGGATGGAAATGTTCCGCCGTGACAGCCAGCCGGACCTGGACCGATGGGTGGCCGGAAAGATAGATGAAGCGGAATTCGAGAAAATATACGACGCCAACTGGAGCTACCCGTGGCGCCTGTATCGCCCGATCCTGCTGTATGCCAGGGAAAACCGGATCCCGGTCATCGGGCTGAATGTCCCCGGCGCCATCACCCGGCAGGTCGCCCGCGCCGGCTACCAGTCCCTTTCCGAGGAACAACGGAGCGAGCTGGGCAATGTCACCTGCCGGGTGGACAAAGACTACATGGATTTCATCCGCCAGGCATTCGGGGGGCACGCCCATGGGGACCTTAATTTCGTTTACTTCTGCGAGGCCCAGATGGTCTGGGACACGGTCATGGCGGTCACCGCTCTCGAGTATATCGAGCGGCACCCGGACACTCTCATGGTGATACTGGCCGGAACGGGCCACGTGCGCAAGCAGGCCATTGCCACCCAGGTCCGCAACCGGGCGGCCGTTCCCGTCTCGGTTTTCCTGCCGGAAGAGGATGGCGGCATCGAAAAAGACCTTGTGAACCGCAAGGATGCCGACTATGTATGGCTGAACCCCTGAGGCTCGCGCGCCAGCCTCGCGAAGATTCCAATTGGGTGACAAATGAATTTCTGCAGTCAGTGCGGTGCGCCGGTAACCCTGCGGATTCCCGCCGGAGACGACCATTTGCGCTACACCTGCGTTTCCTGCGGCGCGATTCACTACCAGAACCCCAAGGTCGTCGTCGGCTGCATCCCCCACCGGCAGGGCCGGATCCTGCTCTGCCGCCGGGCGATCGAGCCGCGCTACGGCCGGTGGACGCTGCCGGCCGGCTATCTTGAAAACGGCGAAACCCTGGCGCAAGGCGCGCGGCGCGAAACCCTGGAAGAAGCCGGGGCGAAGCTGGGCGAGTTGATCCCGTACGGGTTGTACAACATCTGCCACGTCAACCAGATCTACCTGATGTTTCGGGCGCAACTGGAAGAGCTGGACTTCGCGCCCGGCACGGAGAGCCTGGAAGTGCGGCTGTTTGCGGAAAACGACCTACCGTGGGAGGACCTGGCCTTTCCGGTGATCGAACGGACCCTGGCGCGCTATGTTGCGGACCGGACGGACGGAAATTTTTCATTTCACATCGAGGACATCGTTCGCCGCATGGGGCAACCGTCCGCCTAAAAGATGCGGCTGGTTTCATCGGGGATGAAGATTTTGGCTGCCGGTGTCGGTCGTCGGCGTATGATAAAAGATGGGTACAAGGCTCACGGTTCACGGTGCAGGGTCGAAGGATGAAAGCGATTTGAGGTTCAGGGCTCAAGGCTTAGGGTTTGAAGGTGTCATAACAGCCCTTTTGATTTGAGGTCGTTCATCGATCGTTGTCCAATGTCGACCACATGGCTCAGGGCGCGCGTCAGGTGGTATCCGGCTTCCTGGGCGACGCCCGAATCGAGCATGACGAGCGCCAAATCGATGTTTTTCTCGACATCGCGCCAGGTCGCATCGGTGGTCACTTTTACCGCCAAATGGACGTCCCTGAGCATCAATCCGATAAAAACATGGGCTATCCGTTCGCCGCTTTTGCGGTTTTTCTCCGGCAGTCCAACGAGCATTTCCAGGGCCTGGGTCACCCAGATGATGCCGGATTTTATCTTTTCACTTTGCGAGAACGCCAATATGGCTTCTTTGGTATCCATTGCCCACCAGCTGCATGTGTTTTGGGATTCGTGCGGGACTTCAGGTTACTGGTGGTGTAACGGTTATGTCGGCGAAATTCAAGTTTTAAAAGGAATACCCATCGGAAGGTAAGCAAACGCATGCATATTTCTGGAAGCACGCCCGCGTCTCGCCTATACCGGCCCTGGTTCCTTCTGGCGGTGGCCGCTCTCGTGATGCTATCCTGTTCGGCAGACGAACGGCCGTCCGGCGAGTCGTCGAAAAGCGGGATGGAAGGCATCACGTTTTTCGACGTCGGCGCCGAAACCGTTTTTTCGGATGCACTGCGGGAGCGGTTGCGCAAAAGCCTTGGTCCCGACGCGATCGAACACCGCGGCACCATCGATCTGGAGTTCAACGAGAAAGGTTTTCTGCAGCGGCACTTTCCCGTTCTCGATCGGTTGAACCAGCGGTTGAACACGCCGGCGGGCGAACGGGTAGAACATGACACGGTCAAGCTCGTGTACCGTTACGCCGTCAAAGAAAACCTGCCCTTCAGCTATGTCGAGCTGGTCTTTTCGAACGCGACCGGTCAACCGCTTTTCATTCAAATCCGCTCCCGCAAGGACCTTGCCGGCATCATTCAAAGCCTGGAAGCGAAATACGGCCCGCCGCAGGCCGTCGAGCAGCCGGCCGATGCGGGACGCTATCTCTACTGGACCGATCGGCGCGATGTGCTTCTGATCTCCATCGTTCCGACGTGGCGCGGCGACCAGGAATCGCGTCTGGCGATCTATTACGTCGACAACCTCGAAAAGCTGGCTGCGGCTGAAGAGAAAGAGCGTCGCGAGAGGGAGGCGGACCGCCGCCGCGCCGGAGAAAAAATCTTTTAGGCTTCGAGATGAAGATTTTGGACTGCGTTATCGGTCGTCGGCGTATGGCCTATACAGCCTCCTCACTCTGGCCTTGCCAAAATCTCCATCTCGAAGCCTAAAAGCCGGCGGCTGGTTTCATCGGGGATGAAGATTTCGGCTGCCGGTGTCGGTCGTCGGCGTATGGCCAATACAGCCTCCTCACTCTGGCCTTGCCAAAATCTCCATCTCGAAGCCTAAAAGCCGGCGGCTGGTTTCATCGGGGATGAAGATTTCGGCTGCCGGTGTCGGTCGTCGGCGTATGGCCTATACAGCCTCCTCACTCTGGCCTTGCCAAAATCTCCATCTCGAAGCCTAAAAGCCGGCGGCTGGTTTCATCGGGGATGAAGATTTCGGCTGCCGGTGTCGGTCGTCGGCGTATGATAAAAGATGGGTACAAGGCTCACGGTTCACGGTGCAGGGTCGAAGGATGAATGCGAATTGAGGTTCAGGGTTCAGCCCTGCCGCAGGCCTGAAAAGCGGCCGGGTTGATCGAGAAAGTAATCAAGCCATTTCGGCGTAGTTTCTCACGAAGGATCAGGGTTTGAAGGTTCCATAGTGCTTATCCCGAAACTTCATCCACCATTACTTGGCTTGAGCGCCTTCATGCATTGCGCGGAAGGGTTTTTCAATGCGGAACGTTGAACCCCGAACCGCTCAATTTTGGTTACATGACAGAGCCGTGGGGCACAAATCCTATGGGGCGGCCCGTTTTGTCGCTTCCTTCAAGGCCGCGTGCGCGGCCGCCAGGCGGGCGATCGGCACCCGGAACGGCGAGCAGGAGACGTACGTCAGGCCGAGTTCGTGGCAGATCTGAATCGATTGGGGATCCCCGCCGTGCTCGCCGCAGATCCCGCATTCCAGCTCCGGTTTGACGCTGCGGCCCTTCTCGATCGCGATGGCCATCAAGGCCGCGACGCCGTCCCGGTCTATGGTGGCAAAAGGATTGTTGGGCAGGATGCTCTGGTCGATGTATTCGACCAGGAACCCGGCCTCGGCATCGTCGCGGGAGATGCCGAAAGTCGTCTGGGTCAAATCATTGGTGCCGAACGAGAAGAATTCGGCTTGGGAGACGATCTGGTCGGCCGTCAGTGCCGCCCGGGGAATCTCGATCATCGTGCCGAATTTGTAGTCGACCTCGATTCCCTGCTCGGCCATCACCTTCCGGGCTTCCGCTTCCAGGAGGCCGCGCTGCACCTTGAGTTCGTTCACGTGGCTGGTGAGCGGGATCATCACTTCCGGATGGACCGCGATGCCCTCCCTAGCCACTTCGCAGGCTGCCTCGAAAACGGCCCGCACCTGCATGGAGGTCAGTTCGGGGATGTGGATGCCCAGGCGCACGCCGCGCAGGCCGAGCATCGGGTTGGCCTCCCGCAGGCTTTCGACCCGCTTGAGCAGCATTTCCTTGGTGCGCACCTGCTCCAGCAAGTCATCTATTTCCGACAGGCTGCCGGCGTGCTGCAGGCGGATTTTCAGATCCGTCAGCGCATTCATCAATTCGACGTGGCTGGGCAGGAACTCGTGCAAGGGCGGGTCGATCAGGCGTAAAATGACCGGCAGGCCGTCCATGGCCCTGAAAATCCCGGCAAAATCCTCTCTCTGATAGGGCAGCAGGGCGTCGAGGGCTTCTATCCGGTCCAGGTGCCGATCGGAGGTGATCATCTTCTGGATGATGGGCAAACGATCGGATTCGAAAAACATGTGTTCGGTGCGGCACAGGCCGATGCCCTCGGCCCCGTAGTCGCGGGCGCGTTCGGCGTCACGGGGATAGTCGGCGTTGGCCCAGACCCCCAGCCGGCGGAACTCGTCGGCCCATGTCAGCAGTTTCAGCAGCCCGGGGTCCTTGATGTCCGGCACCGAGGTGGCGATTTTTCCGAGATAGACCTCCCCCGACGAGCCGTCGATCGAAACCCAGTCGCCTTCGTGGACGATCGTTTCATCGACGCTCATCCGGCGTTTGGTCAGGTCGATATTGAGCGAGGAGACCCCGACCACCGCCGGTTTGCCGAACTGCCGGGCCACCAGGGCGGCGTGGCTGGTGCGGCCGCCGCGGCTGGTCAGAATGCCTTTGGCGGCCAACATGCCGTGGACGTCGTCCGGCTTGGTTTCCGGGCGCACCATGATGACCGGCTGGTTGTCCTTTTTCGCCCACGCTTCCGCCAGGTCGGCGGTGAAAGCCACGATGCCGCAGGCGGCACCGGGTGACACATTGAGTCCACGGGCAAGATATTTGCCGTCGGCGCGGGCGGCGCGGGTGGCTTCGGGATCGAACTGGGGGTGCATGAAAAAATCGACCTGTTCGGGAGTGACGCGCAGCACGGCTTCCTCGCGGCTGATCAGCCCTTCCTCGACCATGTCGACCGCAATCCGCACCGCGGCCTGGGCCGTGCGTTTGCCGTCGCGCGTCTGGAGCATCCAGAGTTTGCCGTGCTCGATGGTGAACTCGACATCCTGCATCTCGCGGTAGTGTTTTTCGAGGTTGCGGGCGATCGCTTCGAATTCGTCGTAAGCCGCCGGCATTTCGGTTTTGAGTTCCTTGAGATCCTTGGTCATCCGGATGCCGGCGACCACGTCCTCGCCCTGGGCGTTGGTCAGGTAGTCGCCCTCGAGCTGATGTTCACCCGTGGACCCGTTGCGGGTCATGGCGACACCGGTGGCGCTGTCCGAGCCCATGTTGCCGAAAACCATGGTGACGATGCTCACCGCCGTCCCCAGGTCGTGCGCGATGCCGGCCGCATTGCGGTAGTCGATCGCCCGTTTGCCGTTCCAGCTTTTAAAGACCGCTTCGGTGGCCAGCTTGAGCTGAACATAGGGGTCGGTGGGAAAATCGTAATGGGTCTGGTGGCGATAGACCTCCTTGAAATCATGGACGACGCCTTTCCAGTCCCCGGCCGTCAGTTCGGTGTCGGTCTGGACCCCGGCCTTGCGGCGGGCGGCGGTGAGGATATCCTCATAGATCTCGTCCGCGACGCCCATCACCACGCTGCCGAACATCTGGATCAGCCGGCGATAGGCGTCATACACGAAGCGCTCGTCACCGGTCAGCTTCACCATGCCTTCCGCGGTTTCGTCGTTGAGCCCGAGGTTGAGTACGGTGTCCATCATACCCGGCATGGAAAACTTGGCGCCGGAGCGGCAGGAGACCAGCAGCGGGTTTTCGGGGTCGCCGAAGGTCTTGCCCACCATTTTTTCCACCGCCAGCAAGGCGTGAAGCTCCTGGTCCCACATGCCCTGCGGCAGGGTCCCGCCGCCGTCCAGATAGGCGATACACGCTTCGGTCGTGACCGTGAAACCGGGCGGCACCGGTATCTTCAGCCGCGCCATTTCCGCCAGGTTGGCCCCTTTGCCGCCCAAAAGCCCCCGCACCCTGTCCCAGTCTCCGTCAACATATTCCTGGGCCTGGTCGACTTCGTCAAACAGGTAAACCCATTTTTTGGTCATGATGAGCCTCGCCTCCCGCCGAAAAACAGTTTGTAATCCATGACTTCACCAACGACTTCACTTCCGATGTTGACCAAATAATGTGGATGGAAATTGATTGTCAAGATATATAGGCTTCCAATATAAATATTTTGGCCGCCGGTACCGGTCTTCGGCGGTCCACAAGGCAGCCTTTCCGCTCCGGCCCTGCCAAGGTTATCAAGGTTTTGGTCTTTTCCGCTATATCTTGACAAGTACGGATCGCTTTTCATATGACAGACCATTCATCTGACGGTTTTTATTTTATCGGGGTGGTGCAAATTTCGTTGCCGCCAAGGAGAATTCGATGAAAGAGGTTGTAATTGCAGGGGCCTGCCGCACGGCCATCGGCGCTTTCGGGGGAACGCTGCGCGACAGCCACGCCGCGAAAATTGCGCGGGTGACGATGCAGGAAGCCATCAAACGCGCCGGCATCGAGCCCTCGCAGATCGATGATGTCCGCTACGGGTGCTGCCTGGAGCCTTCCGACGCCCTCAATGTCACCCGCGTCGCGGCGCTGCTGGCGGGGATTCCGGACACGGTTCCGGCCGTGACCATCAACCGGGTGTGCATCTCGGGAATGGAGGCGGTCGTTTCGGGAATGGCCATGATTCAGGCCGAACTGGCGGAGGTCATTCTGGCCGGCGGCGTCGAGCACATGTCGGGCGTTGCCTACCAGGTGCCGGCCGCGCGCTGGGGCTGCCGGCTGCAGGACCAGGTGTTCGTCGATGCCATGATTCGGGCGCTGCACTGCGGCTCGCACATCCTTCCGCATCCCGAGGATGGACCGGTGGATGCCGACAAACCGCCGCTGAGTTTTTTCAAGGGCAAGCCCTACATCATGGGCCACACGGCCGAGTTCATCGCCCAACACTATGACATCAGCCGCGAAGAAATGGACGAGGTGGCACTGCGGAGTCAGAACAACGCCGAAAGGGCCAATCGCGACGGATCGTTTGCGGCCGAAATCGTGCCGATGGAATTGCCGCAGAAAAAAGGAGCGCCGGTCGTCTTCGGACATGACGAGCATTTTCGGCCGGGACTGACGCTGGAAGACCTCAAAAAACTGCCGCCCGCCTTCGTGCCCAAGACCGGCAAGGTGACGGCCGGCAACTCCAGCGGCATCAACGACGGGTCGGCCGCCATGGTGGTCCTTTCCTCTCGAAAGGCCGCGGATCTCAACCTCCGGCCCCTGGCCCGGATCAGGGCCGTGGGCTATGGCGCCTGCCATCCGTCGGTCATGGGGCTTTCCCCCGTGCCGGCCGTGAACGACCTGCTGCGCCGCAGCGGGTTGAAAATACCCGATTTCGAACTGGTGGAGATCAACGAGGCCTTTGCCGCTCAGTACATCGCCTGCGAGCGCGAACTCGGGCTGAAGCGCGCGGTCACCAACGTGAATGGTTCGGGCATCGGCCTGGGGCACCCGGTCGGTGCGACCGGCGCCAGGATCATGGTGACCCTGATGCACGCCTTGCAGCAGCGCGGCAAAACCTTGGGTCTGGCCACCCTGTGCGGCGGCGGCGGCGTCTCGATGGCCTGCGCGATTGAAATGCTGTAGGGCGCCTGCGGCGCCCGGTTGGCCGGTTGAGCCGGTTAGCCCGTTAGTCCGTTGAGCCGGTTAGCCCGTTAGTCCGGTGAGAGCGTTAGGGACTTGATCCGGAAATCCTGTAAAAAAACAGGAAATCCGGGGTGGAACTTCAGCAACAAAATTTGTAGGTGGTCAACTTAATATTCTAAAAAAACATTGATTTGGGGTGAGGGCAAGATCCGCCCTGGGACGGTTGGTCTCGCCTGTGGCGGCCGGTTGGCCGGTTGAGTCCGTTTAGCCGGTTAATTCGTTGTTTCCCGCCAGGCGGGAGTTGAAGTTCGGATGGGCACGACTTAACGGTTTAAACCTACGGGATAATGGAGCAACCGGCCAACGGCCAAACCGGCCAACCGGCTAACGGGCCCAACGGGCTAACGGGCCAACCGGCTCAACGAGCCCAAACGGGCTCAACCGGGGGCCAACGGCCCCCCACGGAGGAAACATGATCGTCGGCATACTCAAGGAAATCAAGGCGGAAGAAAACCGGGTGTCCATGACGCCGGCCGGTGTGGAAGTGATGAGCCAAAGCGGCCACAGCGTGCTGGTGGAAAAAGATGCCGGGGTCGGCAGCGGATTCGAGAATTCGGCCTACACCCGGGCGGGCGCCAAAATCGTAAAAACGCCGGTGGAGATCTACGACCAGGCGGAGATGGTCATGCATGTCAAGGAGCCGCTGCCGCCCGAGTACGAATTGATCCGTGAGGACCAGATCGTGTTCACCTATCTGCACCTGGCGGCCGACAAGAAGCTGACCCGCGCCCTGATGAAACGCGGCAGCATCAACATCGCCTATGAAACCATTCAAAAGCCCGACGGATCTCTGCCGCTGTTGACCCCCATGAGCGAGGTGGCCGGGCGCATGGCGATCCAGCAAGGGGCCAAGTTCCTGGAGATGAGCAAGGGCGGTGAAGGCGTTCTTTTAGGCGGCGTGCCGGGCGTCGACCCCGGTACCGTGGTGATCATCGGCGGCGGAGTGGTCGGCACCAATGCGGCCAAGATGGCCTGCGGCCTGGGCGCCAAAGTCTACATCCTGGACATGCGTCTTAGCCGCCTGCGCTACCTGAGCGATGTCATGCCCCGCAACTGCATCCCGCTCATGTCGAGCCCGGTCAACATCCGCGAGCTGATCCGGGAAGCCGACGTCGTGGTGGGCGCCGTGCTGATTCCCGGGGCCAAGGCGCCCAAGCTGATCACCCGCGAGATGTTGAAAACCATGAAGCGCGGTGCGGTGCTGGTGGACGTGGCAATCGACCAGGGCGGCTGTTTCGAAACTTCGAAGGCGACCACCCACGCCAATCCGACCTATGTCGTCGAGGGCGTGGTGCATTACTGCGTGGCCAACATGCCTGGAGCAGTGCCCAAGACATCGACCATGGCCCTGACCAACGCGACTCTGCCCTATGCGGTGGAAATCGCCGGCAAGGGCTGGCGCGAAGCCTTCGCCAGCAATCCGGAAATAAAATGCGGTGCCAACGTGGTGCGGGGCAAGGTGACCTACCAGGGCGTGGCCGAGGCTTTTGGCCTGACGTACGAGCCCGTCGATGGACTGATTTGACCACTTTCCAGCGGATACTATAAGACCGTGGCAGCCACCCCGCTCATATGGGCTGAAATCGATCTCGATGCCCTTGCCGCCAATGTCCGCGATCTGCGGCGCGTCACCCGGCCCGAAGCGCGGCTGCTGGTGGCGGTCAAGGCCAATGCCTACGGCCACGGACTGGTGGAGGTTGCGCGCCGGGCGCTGGAATGCGGCGCCGATGCCCTGGGGGTGGCGCGGCTGCCCGAGGCCCTTACCCTGCGGGCCGCGGGCATCGCAGCGCCGGTGCTGATTTTAGGCTACACGCCGCCCGCCGATGTCGCTGAACTCCTGCGACACGATCTCATCCAGACCGTCTATGCGCCGGCGACCGCCAAAGCTTACGCCCGAGGAATCAAAAGAGGCGGCCCGCGCCTCAGAGTCCATTTGAAAGTCGACACCGGCATGGGACGGCTGGGCATCCTGCCAGACGCACGCCGGTATGCGGCGCCGGGCATGGACATATCCGGAAATGCCGTGCGGGAGGTTCTCGATATCGCCGGGCTAAAGGAGCTGGATCTGGAAGGGATTTTTACTCACTTTGCCAGTGCCGACAGCGCCGACAAGCGCTACGCAAGGGAGCAGTTCGACATCTTCATGGCGTTTCTCGACCGGCTGAAGCGCGCCGGACTCGAATTCGAGGTCCGGCACGCGGCCAACAGCGGCGCCATCATCGACCTGCCCCACACCCACCTGGACATGGTGCGGGCCGGCGTGTCGCTTTACGGGATGTACCCTTCGGCGGAGGTCGACCGCAGCCGGATCGATCTGGCGCCCGTCATGGCTTTGAAGGCCCGAATCGTTCACCTGAAAAGGGTACCGGCCGGATTTCCCGTCAGCTACGGCATGACCCACACCACCGCATCGCCGACCACCATCGCCACGATTCCCGTGGGCTACGCCGACGGCTTCAACCGCCGGCTGTCAAACCGCGGCCGCATGCTGGTCCGCGGCCAGGCGGCGCCGATCGTCGGCCGGGTCTGCATGGACCTGACCATGATCGATGTCGGCCACATCCCCGGCGTCGTCATGGAGGACGAGGTCGTGATCCTCGGCCGCCAGAAGAACGCCGCGATCACGGCCGAGGACATCGCCGGTCTGCTGGGGACCATAAACTACGAAATCACCTCCGCCATAACCGCCCGCGTCCCGAGAATCTACCTAAAGGGGTAACCCCGAAGACGACTGTCCCGCTGCTTACGGTGGTCAATTCCCAGGGCATGTTTTTAAGGTATGCCAAGACTATTTCCGATGTCCTCGATAGTAAATATAATAAAGGCCTGTCTGGTTTTGCTTCTATGGTTTATTCTAAACAACCCCGCATCAGCCGGCCCGCCGTTTCTCACCGATGATCCCGTTCCGGTCGGCTATCGAAAGGGTGAAGCCTATCTTTTTTCTTCGGGCACCCGTGACACCACCGAAAAAAGCGGCGCGGGGCCTGCACTGGAATTTAATTTTGGCATCCTGCCGGATGCCATGCTGCACCTGATTGCCCCCCTGGCCTACGACAATCCGAAAAATGGGCCGTCTCATTTCGGTTACGGTGACACAGAGGTTGGGATAAAATACCGTTTTGTCCATGAAACCGATGTCATGCCGTCGATCGGCGCATTTCCGCTCATCGAGTTACCCACGGGCAACCAAGAAAAGGGACTTGGCAGCGGCCACGCACAATATTTTTTTCCGATTTGGCTTCAAAAGGACTTTAACAAATGGACCGCTTATGGAGGCGGCGGATATTGGATCAATCCTGGTGCCGACAATAAAAATTATTGGTTCACCGGTATCCTGCTGCAATACGCATTTTCAGAGAGCTTTTACCTCGGGGGCGAACTTTTCCACCAGACGGCGGATACGGACGTTGGCGATGCCGACAGCGGCTTTAATTTCGGTGGCGGCCTGCCACTGATGGGTGATGTTCAACTTCTTTTCTCAGCCGGGCGTGGACTGAAAAACATTCCTACAAACGAATTCTCTTACTACCTTGGCCTTTATTACACATTTTGAGGCATGCACGGCATCCGGGTCCGTCTGTTTCCAAAACGATTCGGGCCGTAACGATGTGGCCAGGGGCTTCATGGCGCTCGGCATCGAGAAGGGCGAACACATCGCGATCTGGGCCAACAACGTGCCCGAGTGGGTTTACTGCCAGTTCGGGACCAGCAAAATGGGGGCGGTGCTGGTGACGGTCAATACCAATTACAGGGCCTTCGAGTTCGAATATTTGATGAAGCAGTCCGATGCCACCACCCTGTTCATGATCGGCGGCGTGCGGGAGCAAAGCGAATACCTCGACATCGTTTACCAGGTCTGCCCGGAACTGAAGCAGGCCGCCCCCGGCCGGTTGAAATGCGCCAAACTGCCGCTGCTCAGGAACGTGATTTTCATCGGCAAGGAGAACCATCCCGGCATGTTCACCTGGAATGACGTGATGGCGATGGGCCGCGACGTTTCGGATGCGGCACGCGCCAAGCGCCAGGCCGCGCTTTCGCCCGGCGATGTGATCAACATGCAGTACACTTCCGGAACCACGGGTTTCCCCAAGGGCGTGATGCTGAGCCATACCAACCTTATCGGCAATGCGCTGTCGATGGCCGAATGCATGCACCTGACCGCCGAAGATCGGCTGTGCATCCCGGTGCCGTTCTTTCATTGCTTCGGCTGCGTGTTGGGCACCCTGACCTGCATGGTGGCGGGCGCCTGCATGTGCCCGGTGGTCCAGTTCAAACCCGTCGATGTCCTGGAAACCATCGCAGCCTGCGGGTGCACCGCCATTCACGGCGTGCCGACCATGTTCATCGCAGAGCTGGAGGAGCTGTCGCACCGGCCTTACGAAACCGGCACCCTGCGGACCGGCATCATGGCCGGGGCGCCGTGTCCCATCGAGGTGATGAAAAAAGTCGTCGGGCAGATGGGGGCCCGCGAAATCTGCATCACCTACGGGCAGACCGAGGCCTCGCCCGGCATAACCATGACGCGCACCGATGATCCGTTGGAACTGCGCGTTTCCACGGTGGGGCGGGCGATCGCCAACGTGGAAGTCATGATTTTCGATCACACCAGCGGCAAACCGTCACCGGCGGGTGTTCAGGGGGAACTGTGCACGCGCGGCTACCACGTGATGAAAGGCTATTACAAGGACGAGGCAGCCACCCGCCTGGCCATCGACAGGGACGGCTGGCTGCACACCGGGGATTTGGCGGTGATGGATCAGAACGGCTATGTAAAGATCACCGGCCGCCTCAAGGACATGATCATCCGCGGCGGCGAGAATATCTACCCGCGCGAAATCGAGGAATTCCTCTACACCCATCCCAAAATCAAGGATGTACAGGTCATTGGGGTTCCGAGCGAAAAATACGGCGAAGAGGTGGCGGCTTACATCCAGGGCAAAACGGGCCATACCCTGACAGAAGAAGAATTGCGCAATTTCTGCCAAGGCCAGATCGGCTATCACAAAATCCCGGCATTCTGGATCTTCGTCACCGAATACCCGACCACGGCCAGCGGCAAGATCCAGAAATACAAGCTGCGCGAAGATGCCACCCGGCGGCTCGAACGCGAGACGGTGGCTCGCATTCAGACCGCCTGATTGTGTCCACTGACATCAAAGTTGCATCCGTTATGGCGAAACCGGCTCCAGATCAAATGCGCAAACACAAGAACGCCGAAATTGCTGTCGACCAGATTCGCACCATCAGCAAGCAACTATTGAAAAAGAAACTCGATAAGCTATCCGATTTAAAAGCCGCGCAATTACGAGTTATCATAACCGATATGTACAGAAGACAAGTCAACCGAGGCCGAGGGTTTCAACCAGCCGGCCGGAATCGAGGACCCGCAGGAGGGGGTCCAGGGGGTTACGGCGGTAGGTGTTCAGGGTCTGCTCGTGGATCTTTTCCGACCATGACGCGGTGCAGTCCGACAGCAGCACCGCTTTGTAATCGCGGCACAGGGCATCCATGACGGTGGTCAGCACGCAGAAATTCGTGGCGATCCCGGCCACGGCGCACAGGGTGACCTCCCGCTGCTTCAGCCAGGCATCCAGGTCGGTGTCGAAAAAGGCCGAAAACCGCGGCTTGGGCAGCCAGAGATCCTCGGGCCGGCGGTCCAGTTCGTCGATGACCTCGGCGCCCCGGCTTCCGGCCAGTGAATGCGGCTTCATCCGGCCCTTGAAAATGAAATCCTGTTTGTCGAACGCGTCGGTCGAAAAGACAATGGGCCGGGCCTGCTTCCGGAAACTTACGATCACGGCGTTGATCGGCGCCACGATTTTTCGGGCGAAGGGCGTGATGGGAAAACGGTTGGCCTCATCAAAAGTATCCTTGACCATGTCGATGACCAGCAGCGCCGGTTTTTCGCTTTGATCCCGTCCCACATGACTCCTTTCCAATCGATGGGCGGCACGGCCGCCGGCCGGATCGTCTTTTCCTCTAAAAAAATCTTTACCTCATGCGACAATGGAATTCAAGCGATGATGAACGCCTGTCATCAATAATCGAATTTTGGTCGATAGGGGTTGACAATATGGATCGAGTCTCCTTAAAGGTAGTTGTGACTCAACAGGGCAGGAGATCCACGAACGGAATGCACAGGCGACACGTCAGGCAACAGGGGGTGGACGCCAATGGTGTCCGGGCAGATCAGCGCTCGTAACAATTCGTAACCGGAACATTGAAAGGAGGGAAACATGAGTGACTCTTATCGACTGGACAGAGTATTTCAGGTCATCATGCAGCGCATGATGGAAACCGGCCAGGCACCGCACTACACAGAAATTGCTTCTGAGATCGATGTGCCGGTAGAGGAGGGGCGCAAGGCCTTGCACGAGCTTTATTCACCTGGTTTTCCGGGCTGGTTGTTTCCCAATACGGATTACATCGGCTCGTTTCCGCCGTTCAGCAACCTTCCCACCCAAAACCGCATCACTGTTGACGGCCAGCAAAAGTGGTTCGGCCAATGAGGGTTCGAAGCGCTGGCGGTCTGCTGGCTTTACCCGGGCAAAACCGTGCAGATCGATGCCCCGTGTCTGGATTGCGGTGCGCCGATCAGGGTGGAAATGAAAGACGGCATCGTTCAGAGTGCCGAGCCGGAGGGCATCGTAGGGTATGTGTCTGTTCCTTTTAGAGACTGGTTCAACGATCTATCCTATGCCTGAAGTACCATGAACCTCTTCCGGTCGGAAGAGCATGTTCGCAATTGGAGTGGTTTCAAAGCCGGTACCGAAGAAGGAATCAATCCGTTATCTAATTTAGCGGGGTTGTTCTCGATCAACTTTTTCAGCAAGCGGCTTGACGCCGACTACCTTTCACGCTTGCCGGAGTACCTGGCGGAGTTAGTCGAAGCGGTAAAAGGACTGGGATCTTTTTGGCAGCCGCCCGAGCAATGATCCCCTCAAGAAAAACATGTAATCATGGAGGTCCCCTGCGGTTGTTCCTATGACTGGCGGTTTCGCCGCACGCCATCCAAGGTATAGGCTTTAAGATAAAGATTTTGGCTGCTGGTATCGGTTGTCGGCGTATGACCATACGACCTCTCCCCTCGTATATCCTTGTTAAAATCTTTAACTTTGAAGCCTATATCTTTTTCCACGGGCTACTGTCTGGCGATACCGCGCAGGAAGGCATCGATCTTTGGGAACAATGTGGTGATGTCTTGCGGCGCGCTCCACACGATTTCCTCGTCGGCCCGGAACCAGGTCAGCTGGCGCTTGGCGAAGCGGCGGGTGTCGCGCTTCATGGTGCGCACGGCCTCTTCCCGGCTCAGGCGGCCGGCTATGAAATCGACCATGTGGCGGTAGCCTAAAGACAGCATCGACTTGAGGCCTTCGGTGTAGCCTCTTGCCAGCAGCCCCCTGACCTCATCCAGGAGCCCGGCGGCCAGCATGGCTTCCACCCGGCGATCGATGCGCTCGTAAAGGTCCTTCCGGTCCATGTCCAAACCGATTTTCAGTGTCCTGAAGGCGGACTCGCGAAACCCGTGCCGGCGGTGATGGTCGGTTATCGCTTCTCCCGTGCCGACGGCGGTTTCCAGCGCCCGGATGATGCGGAACGTGTCATGGGGATGGATTCGAGCGGCCGCCGCGGCGTCGATGGCCGCCAATCGCCGATGGAGGGCTTCGGAGCCGGACTCGGCCGCCTGCCCCCGGAGAAGGCGGCGGATCTGCGGGTCGGGCCGCTCGGCGCGGAAAAGGCCGTGGAGCAGGGCCTTGATGTAAAGACCGGTGCCGCCGGCGACGATGGGAACCGCGCCGCGCCGGCCGATGTCGGCGGCGATGGCGCGGGCCGTCTGCGAGAAGCGGGCCGCATCGAAATCTTCATCGGGGTCGACGACATCGATCAGATGGTGCGGAGCGCGGTCGCGCTCCCGGGGGGTCGGCTTGGCGGTGCCGATGTCCATGAAACGGTACACCTGCATGGAATCGGCACTGATGATTTCGCCGCCGAAAGCCGCGGCGGCCGCAATCGCCGCCGCCGTCTTGCCGATGCCGGTGGGACCGCAGATGATGAGGACGGGGGGCTTGTCGGGGTTTGTTGCGCTTGTCGGGTCGTCAGCCACTGGATCCGATTTAGGCTTCAAGATAAAGAATTTGGCTGTGCTATCGGTCGTCGGCGGATGCTGAACTGAGGGGTTCAAGGTTCAGCACTGCCGCTGGCCGTCCAGTATGATCGTGTAAGAAACTTTTAAGCTTCCGGGTCAAATTCCAAATCGCAAATGACAAATAGCAAATAAATCACAATGACCAAATACAAAATCACAAACTTATCCAGCTTCAATCCTCAGTGTTGAGTTTCGAGTTTCAAGTTTCCAGTTTCATTCCGCTTTTTCCAGTATCAAGTTTCGAATACCTACCCGATGGTCTTCTTGACGATTCCCAGCAGTTTGTCGGCATCGAAGGGCTTGGCCATAAACGCCACGGCATCCTTGACGGCGTGGTCGCCATCGATGCCGCTGATCACGATCACCGGGGTCTCGCGCAGTTCCGCGTCCTGCCGCAGTTTGCGGTAAAAGCGCGGCCCCCACTCGCCGGGCAGCTGCAGATCGAGGGTGATCAGATCGGGCTTTTCTCGACGGACCACCGCCAGCCCTTCCGAACTGCTGGAGGCCGTGCAGGTGTCGTAACCGTTATTTTCGAACAGCGTTGCAAGGTACTTCACGATAACGGGATCATCGTCGATAATCAGAATTTTTTTAGGCATGACAGATCCCCTTTCCCGGTTGTCCCAATGGTGAACTAAAGGGCTCAACGCTTCACATGGCATTCGCCGCACATCACCGGCCCCTTGCTTTGGTTCTGATGGCACCCCATGCAATTCATATGAAACGCCTGCATCAGCCCCGGCTGGCTGCCTTGCGCTTCTAAAGAGTGGCAGGCCGAGCAGCGCTCGCCTTCGGAAGACTCGTCCTCCAGCTTCTTGCCGTCTTCGTAGACGTGGTGGCATTCGTTGCACTGCTCGATGCCGGCGGCCTCGTTGTGCCGGTCGTGGGGAAAAACCGCCGGCGCGCGCCGGGGCCTGCTGAAGTCGCTGTTGTCGACATGGGTCATGTCTTCCTGCGAGTACGCCATGACAACCACCATCAAAAAGACCGCCAGCGTTGCGAGGATCATCATCGGGGCGCGTGTGTTCATAGGCTTCTCCTTGCGGGGTTCGAGGGGGCTCTCAGGCTTCGACCGCTTCCGGTTTTTCCATGAGTTCGTAGATCAGGTCGCCGAAAAATTTGATGTCCAGTCCGATCTCGTAGTGGTGAACGATATCGTGCAGCCCGCTGTGGCAGTTGTGGCAGGGGGCGACCATGGTGGCGGCGCCGCGGGCCTTGGCATCGAAGAGCTGTTCGGCTTTCACGCGGTTGCCCTCGATGCGCTTCATTTTGAACGGCGGGCCGCAGTTGATCACCCCGCCGCCGGCGCAGCAGCAGTAGTTGTGCTCCCGGTTGGGGATCATTTCGACCACGTTGTCGCAAAGCTCGTGGGCGATGTAGCGCGCCATTTCATGCAGGCCGCCGCCGCGGACGACATTGCAGGGGTCGTGCAGCGTGATCGGCTTGTCGTATTTGCGAACGATTTTGATCCGCCCCGACTTCAGCAGCTCGTAATAAAACTCGATCGCGTGCACGATCGGAATCGGCGGCATGCGCCAGCCCAGCCAGCGGTTGCCCATGTCGTAAACCGAGCGGAACGCATGTCCGCACTCGCCCATGACGATGCGCTTGACTTTGAGGCGCGCGGCGGTTTCGAAATGGGTGCGCTTGATGCGCCCCATCAGTTCGTTGTCGCCGGTGAACATCGCCATGTCGCTGTTGTCCCAGCCCATGGAGGCCGGCATGGTCCAGTCGACGCCGGCGACGTCCATGATGACGGCCGCCTGGTAGATCAGCTGGGCCTGAAACTTGGGTTCGGGGGCAATGACCGAGTACATGATCTCGGCCCCCTCTTTTTCCAGGGGAATCCGCAGGGTGGGAATTTCGGCCTGGGCCTCTTCTTCCTGCCACTGGAGGGTGTCCGGCCACTCGTCGCCCTTGACCCACATCTGGTTCATGGTGACCGAGTGGCTGTGCGCCGTGTCCTGAATATACAGGGGCGTGACCCCCAGGCGGTGGATGATGCGCCGCACCACGCTCATGATGTAGGCGATGTCGATGCCGAAAGGGCAATACTGCGCGCAGCGTTTGCAGAGGTTGCATTCGGTGTGGGCGATTTCGGCGGCGCGCTTGATGAATTCGGCGTCGACCTTGCCTTTTTTCTTCAGCATTTCCCACATCGTCTGCTTGACCTTGCCGACCGGCGAAAAACGGGGGTCGTTGTCGTGGGACAGGTAGTAGTGGCAGGCTTCCGAACACAGCCCGCAGTGGATGCAGGTTTCGACGTAGGTCTTCAGGCGGGCGCCGGTCTCGCCCTGGATGACGCTGTTGATCACTGTTTCGATGCGCTCGGGGGTCAGGCGCGAAGCGCCGACCTCGATCCCCTCGTCGACGATTTTTTTGTTCTGATCCCCGGATGGTGATTTGTCTTCCGCAGGTCCAGCCATTTTATTTCTCCCTTCGTTGAATGAGAGCTTTTCCCATTCACGATTCGATGATGCCGATTCAGTTCCCGGCAATCATTTCTTTGTCCGGTAAGCAGTTGAAAGATGCGGCGCACGCTGTCATCGATTCTTTTGGACCCCGCCGGCGGTGCGTCCGCGGCGCACGCCACTGAGCGCAGCCGGTGCCGTTACCAGTCGCGGGCATGCCGGACCTTGCCGAACTCGGAGCCCATGTAGGCGCGGGTGAAAGGCGCAAAGATCATGTGACTCAACCGGGTGAAGGGGATCGACACCAGCATCACTTCTCCGGCCACCACGTGCAGGACCATCATCACCGGGTAATTGAACCACTGATGGTACGCGATGAAGCCGGTCACGAACGGCGCCGCCACGATGGCCAGGATCACGAAATCCGAGGCCGAGGTGACGTATTTGACTTCCGGTCGGGTCAGGCGCCGAATCAGGAAAAAAATGCACCCGACGATGACCACCACGGTCAGAACATCCGCCCACCCATCCGGCAGCGTCCACCAGCTGAGGTTCAGGGCCCGGTCCAATAAAATCACGTGCGCCAGCAGGAATATCGGCACCAGCACCAGGCCGAAGTGGAATGCGAACGTGACCACCGTCAGGACCGGGTGCCGGCGCCAGTTGACCGTTCCAAAAGGAACGAGCCAATGAAAAATGGAGCGCAGGCTGTATTTCCAGCTCATGTACGTGAAGATGAACGGCTCCTTTTCCTTGACGAGCATGAGCAATCGGACCAAGCGGAAGAGGCAGCCGCCGAAAAAAAGAATGAATGCCAGCCATGCCAGGGGACCGCTGACGAAAGTGTAGATCTCACGCATTGTTGCGCCCTCCTAGCTTGCAAGATCGGTTACGGGTATGACGCGCCGATAATAGGAGCCGCCCTCGAGGGATTTCAGAAGGATATTGCGGCCGTCGGGACTGAACACCGGGTCCCAGACGGCCTCGCACCGATGGGACCACAGCCGGTCGTCGATCGCGATGGTATAGGAGCCGTTGTGCTGCACCTTGGCGGCCATGTGCCCCGCGTCCGGGCTGAACACCGGCTTCCAGGCCATATCGAAGGCCTCTTTCCAGGCGCTGCCGTCGGCGACGATCCGGTATTTTCCGTCCTGTTTGGCGACCGCCGCGATGCGGCTGCCATCGGGGCTGAAGGTAAGATCGGTGACCATTTCGTTGAAGACGGCCGACCAGGGGGTGGCGTCCACGGCCACCGTCCACTGGCCGTATTTGGTGGCGACGATGGCCGCCAGCCGGCTGCCGTCGGGGCTGAACAGCTGATGCCAGAGCTGGACAAACCGGCGGTCCCACAGCAGCTGACCGTCTTCGGCCAGGGTCCATTTGCCCTCGATCCTGACCGGTGCGATGACCGATTGCCGTTGCGGGTGAAAGACGGGTTCCCAGACACTGCCGAAGGTCTTGCCCCACGGCCGGCCGTCGACCGCGATGGTGTAATCGTAGAGGTTGAGCCGCACCTCGGCCGCCAGATGATTCCCGTCCGGGCTGATGGCCAGGTTCCAGACATTGACGAACCGGCTGGACCAGGCCTTGCCGTCCAGTGCGGCCGAAAAGGTGCCTTCCTGGAACTTGTGCACTTCCCCGGAATCCGCCGGGCTCACCTGGACGGCCGCCGCGGTTTTTTCACCGTCCGCGCTCAGTGCGAAATAGGTGATGTTGCTGTAGGTTTCTTCCCAGGGCGTGTCGTTCAGCGCCATGCCGTACTGCATGTCCTGCTGAAATCCGACGGCGATGTGGTTGCCGTCCGCACCGTAGATCGGATTCCAGACGTAGCCGAATTTGTTCTCCCACGGCGTGCCGTCAGCGGCCATTGTCCACTCGCCCATCTCCGAAACGATGGCGGTCGGGCGTCCGGAGGGAGTAAAGCGCAGGTGCCAGATCTTGTCGAAGACGGCTTCCCAGGCTTCGCCGTTGACGCACACGCTGAACTGCCCTTCCTCGATATTGACGATGGCGGCGATCTTTTCGCCGTCGGGGCTCACGTAAGGCTCCTCGACCCAGCGAAAATTATCCTTCCAAGCGTCGAAAGGAATCCGCTTTTCACCGGTCTCCCAGTCCCAGCCTTTTTCTTCGGCCATTTGCCCTCCTTTGCCTCGGTATTTCCCTTTTTACGGTGCTCCTGATTCCTGCGTCATCCTCTATATAAAATTATTTTTGAAAATGCAATTAATTGCATCGGCTGCCGGGCATCAATCGGCCTGTTGCCGGCGATAGGCTTCAGGTTCACGATTTTGGCTGGGATATCGTTCCGGCTTGCCAAAATCTTTTTCTTGGAGCCGGGTATGCGTTCGGTTGTGGCTTCCGGTTTGCCATGGCAACCGCATTCATGTGCCCAGCGGCCCCCGCCAGCGGCCCGGCCGCGGACTGCCGGCGCCGGGTTCTCACTTCTTGCATTTCCGGCGGCAGACATGCTACGCCTGAAAGTGACGCCGAGCGGTATGACACTCGCGGCGGATCCGGTCAGGGCCGGAATCTATCATAAAAGGAGAGGCGGACATGAAAATTGCGGTGGTGGGGGGCGGCGAACGCTGCAAACGGTTGATGGAGCTTTTCGAGAGCCACCATTTCGAGGAGGTTCACCCGCAGGTGATCGCGGTGGCCGATCTGAACCCGAATGCCCCCGGCTATCTCAAGGCGCAGCAGCAGGACCTTTTCGTCACGATCGATTACAACGATTTTTTCAAACTGGACGACGTCGATTTGATCATCGAAATGACCGGCAGCATGGACATCTACAACGACATCCTGCGCAAAAAAGCCTTCGACGTGCGCGCCATCGCTTCCCGGACGGCCCATCTCTTCTGGGAGATCGCGCGCGTCGCGAGCCTGCAGCAACGCTGCAGCGAAAAACTCGAGGAGACACGGGCCTTGTATCGCACGGTCATCAACGAGCTTATCCAGGAGGATATCCTGGTAATCGGGGCCGATTACCGCATCCTGGATGTCAATGACAGTCTCTTGACCAAGCTGGGTCTCAAGCGGCACGAGGTGATCGGCCGCTATTGCTACGAAATCACCCACCGCCGCCATCAGCCCTGTTCGGGGGACCAGCACCCCTGCCCGCTGATCGAGACCCTGAAAACCGAAAAACCCTCGCAAACCACCCACATCCACCAGGACAAGGACAACCGTGAAATGTTCTATTCGATCTCGACCTATCCCCTCATCGAAGGCGGCAAGGTCGCCGGGGCGATCGAAATCTCGCGCGACATCACCCGGGACATGAACGTTCAGAAGGTCATGATGCAGCAGGAGAAGCTGGCTTCCATCGGACGTCTTTCGGCCGGGGTCGCCCACGAGATCAACAACCCCCTGACGACGATTCTGACCACCGCCATGCTGCTGCTCGAAGACCTGCCCCCTAAGGACCCGATGCAGCCGGAACTGGAAACCATATCGAGCGAAGCCCTGCGCTGCCGTAAAATCGTGGCCGGCCTGCTCGATTTCGCGCGGCAGAAGACCCCCAGGAAAGAATTGAAGGACCTGAACAGGGTCATCGAGGAAACCGTGATGCTGATCAACAAGCAGGCCGCCTTCAAGGACATCCGCCTCGAAAAATACCTGGAGGAGGGCATCCCCAGAGTCCAGGTGGACAAGGACCAGGTGCAGCAGGCCCTGATAAACCTGGCCATCAACGCCATCGAAGCGACCGGGGCCGGCGGCCGGGTGGCCTTTTCTTCGCGGTACATCCCCAAGGGCCGGCTGGTGGAAATCGCGGTGAGCGACACCGGTGGCGGAATCGCGCCCGATATTCTGGACAAAATTATCGATCCGTTTTTCACCACCAAGGAATCCGGCAGCGGATTGGGGCTGTCGATCACCCACGGGATCCTCGAGCAGCACGGGGGCACCCTGGACGTGATGACCGAACCGGGCAAGGGCGCCTGCTTTTTCCTGCGCTTTCCGGTGGAGCGGGGAGAGCGGAATGAGCGCTGACCTCGACCGGCCACCGGCACCGGCCCGCGTGCTGATTGTCGACGACGAGGAAAAGATTTGCCTGAACTGCGTCAAGATCCTGTCGCGGATGGCGTGTGCGGCCGAATATGCCCTCGATGGCTATGAGGCCCTGAAACGGCTGCAAAACCAGGCATACGATCTGGTCATCACCGACCTGAAAATGAGCAGCCTGGGCGGCATGGAGGTTTTGCGCCGCGTCAAGCAGGCTTACCCCGCGACGGTCGTGGTCGTCATCACGGGGTATTCAACCGTCTCATCGGCGGTCGAGGTCATGAAGTCGGGCGCCTTCGACTACCTGCCCAAACCCTTCACGCCCCACGAGCTCAGGGCGGTGGTCATGCAGGCCCTGGCCGAACGAGACCTGCGCCGGCAGAATGCGGAGTTGATCGGGCAGCCCAAGAGCCGGCGACCCGTCACTCATCAGCTCGTGGGCCGCAGCGCCAAAATAAAAAAAGTGGTCCAGATGGTGGAAAAAGTGGCGGCCACCGATGCGACGGTCCTGATTTACGGGGAAAGTGGAACCGGCAAGGAACTGGTGGCCCGCGCCGTGCATGCCAACAGCCTGAGAAAGGATCGCGTGTTTTTCGCGGTCGACTGCGGCACGCTGTCCGGCGAGCTTCTCGAAAGTGAACTCTTCGGACACGTGAAAGGGGCTTACACCGGTGCCCACCGGGAAAAGGAAGGGCTGTTCAAGCGGGCGGACGGGGGGACGGTTTTTCTGGACGAGATCGGCAACATCAGCCTTGAAGTCCAGGCCAAGCTGCTGCGCTTTCTCGAGAACCGCGAGTTCACTCCGCTCGGGGGAACCACGGTCGAAAAGGTCGATATCCGGCTTGTTTTGGCGACGAACCAGCATCTCGAGAGCCTGGTCGAGAGCCGCGAGTTCCGGGAGGATTTCTACTATCGGATTTACGTCTATCCCATTTTCCTGCCGCCCCTGCGCGAAAGAAAGACCGACATTCTGCCCATCTCCTACCATTTTCTGCATCAGTTCGGCCGGCGTCTCGGTAAACACATCCTCGGTTTCGACGAGGACGCCGTTCAGCGGTTGACCCAATACGACTGGCCCGGAAACGTGCGCCAGCTGCGCAATGTCGTCGAGCGGGCGGTGATTTTATGCGAATCCGATCACATCACCCGCAAGGACCTGCCCAGGCTGGGTGACGATCCGGTGTTCGATGAGCTGCTCGCCGCCGTCCCCGCCACCAACGAGGACCTGAAGCGGGCCAAAAAGGAGATCCGCAGAAAAGCGACCGACCGCATCGAAGCCGATTTCGTCCGTGCCGCGCTTGAGAGATGCGACGGCAACGTCACGCGCGCCGCCCGTGAAACCGGCCTGCAGCGAACCAACTTTCAGGGCATGATGAAGAAGCACGGCATCAAAAGACCCCTCCGTAACCCTTCCCGCTGACTCCGCGAAATACCTGTTTTCTGTCATACACTGTATAATTTTTTAATAACAGCCTGTTTTCGAAGCCGTAAACAGGTGTTTTATTTCGCCGGGAAACCGGCCAATACCGGCAATTGCAGCAGTAATACCATCACGGCGGCAGCAGGCCGGAGATCGTTACAAGGGACCCAGGCGTATTTATAAATAATACGTTATCCGGGCGACGTCAGGGGCATATCTAAAAAGTTCTTTAATTCAAGTAGCTTATAATTGTGGCGCTTCTGGCATAATCCCTGCAAAGTTAAAGGGCAATAGACGAAAAGACCTTAAGTGGACTTCAAGAACTGTAACGAGGGAGGGCGAAATGGACTCAACGACAAAAATTCTCGTGGTCGACGACGAAAAAAGCATTGGCGAAAACGTCGAAAAAATTTTGAAAAAAGGCAATTACGAGGTCACCCAGGCCGTCAGCGCGCAGGAAGCTCTCGAGAAAATGGCACGGGAATCCTTTGCACTGCTGATTTCCGATATCGTCATGCCCGGCCAGAACGGGCTGGAGCTGCTCAAGCTGGTCAAAAAGGAGTGGCCCCTGACCAAGGCCGTCATGATGACCGCCTATGCCTCCACGGACACGGCCATGAAGGCGATCCGGCTCGGGGCGCTCGACTACCTTCCCAAGCCGTTTACCCCCGATGAGATGCGCAGGACGGTCGAAAAGGCCCTCAGCGGCGACTTGGCCGAGACGCCCGTTGCGCCGGAGGAACGCGAGGCGATCGATGTCATCGACATCGACTTGCCATTCGAGGCCCGGGAAGTCGCGGAGCAGGTCGGCGAAGAGTACATGAACATGCTCGGCCGCTCGGATATGCCGATCGTCGAGGTCAAGATATCAAAACCTCTGGAAAACTTCTGCGAGGTCGGCAGCATGGTGTGCGACATCTTCAAAAAGCTGGGAGCCACTTGCAAGGCCGGCACCAAGTCCGGCGCCTGTCCCCAGAAAAAGGCCAAAAAAACCGGGAAACAAGCGTCCCGGGCGAAAGGCGACCCGAAGAAGCTGATCGGGATCGATATGCCCTTCGACTACGAGGAGGTCTCGGCCGTAACCGGCCCCGAGTATGTTCGGGCGCTTGACGGCGAAGGGGTGGCCTTCGTCCCTTACGAGGAACTGAAACAAAATGTGGCCCGCATGATGCAAAAAGGGCGCATCGATGTCGATATGCCCTTCGATCGCGATGAAGTGGCGGCTTACACCGGCGATAAATACACCGAGCAGTTGACGAGATCCGATGTGCCGGTCGTGGAGATCATCGCCGACCAGCCCCTGGAAAATTTCTGCGAGGTTGGCGGCATGGTGTGCGACATCTTCAAAAAGCTGGGGGCGACTTGCAAGGCCGGCACCAAGAGCGGCGCCTGCCCGCAGAAAAAGGCCAAGAAAGCCCGCGGCGTCGATCTCACACCGGCCCGCGACCTGACACGGCTCATCAGTATCGATCAACCTTTCGACTACGACGAGGTGGTGGCCGCGACCGGTCCCGAGTTCGTCAGCCACCTGTATCACGACGAAACCGTCATGGTGCCCTACGACGAGGTCAAGGCCAACGTCGCCCGGCTCGATGCGGAGATGGCCGGTCGCGCGGCCGCACGGAGAAAAACCGCGGTCGAAGCCGACGGTCTGAACGTGCTGGTGATCGATGACGAGGTGGCGGTCAACAACAATATTCGCAAGATATTGAATAAAAAAGGATATCGGATCGATCAGGCGACCAGCAAGGCGGAAGCGCTCGAAATGATCGACCGGCGAAATTACCAATTGGTGCTGCTGGATCTTAAAATGCCGGGCGTCAACGGCCTCGAACTCCTGGAGGCGATCCGCAACGTGCAGCCCCGGGCCCGGGTGATCATCATCACCGGCTACGCGAGCATCGAAACCGCCGTCGACACCGCCCGCATGGGCGCCGTGGACTATGTCCCCAAACCGTTTACGCCGGACGAAATCCGGAGCGCAACCGACAACGCCCTGCGTCTGGCCGCCTGACGGGGCTGCTCCAGTAAATCCCGCCCGCCGTTTGTCACCCGGTCCGCCTCGTGGACCGGGTGATTTTTTTTTATTTCAGGAAAGGCCGAAGGTTCCGGGTGCTGGAATGATCGGAGACGAATCGACGAAAAGGGCAGGCACACAGGCCTGCCCTACGGGGTTGCCAGGGTCGATGGCAGGCGGAAAACCCAGGAAACCCAGTAACCCCACCCGACCCAATAGACTCAACAGACCCAATAGACTCAACAGACCCAATAGACTCAACAGACCAAACCAACAGACCCAACAGACCCAAAAGACCCAACAGACCCAAAAGACCTAAAAGACCTAACCGATCCAACCGATTTTTAGGTTGCATCGGCGATTAATTATGAGTATATTCCCAAAACATTTCGGCCCCGCAATTCTTGAAGACCGAAATTCGTTGACAAGATCCGGTACACTCTATACAAAAACACTTTTGTTTTTTCGGCTTTAAGGCCCCATCGACAAATCGATGGGATCACGGCGCATTGCGAGGCGTCATCATCAGGAGACAGCTATCATGGCAACCGATGTCAAGGGGTCGGTGCTGGTCGTCGGCGGCGGTATCGCCGGGATGCAATCGGCGCTCGATCTCGCGAATTCAGGCTATTACGTTTACCTGCTCGAAAAATCTCCGTCCATCGGCGGGGTCATGTCCCAACTGGACAAGACCTTTCCCACCAACGACTGTGCCATGTGAATCATCTCGCCCAAACTGGTCGAGGTCGGCCGGCACATGAACATCGAGCTTATCACGTACGCGGATCTTGAATCGGTGGCGGGCACGCCCGGCAATTTCAAGGTCAAGGTCAGAAAAAGAGCCCGGTACATCCGGGAGGACCTGTGCACCGGCTGCGGCGCCTGCGTCGAAAACTGTCCGGTGGTTCAGCAGCAGGTTCCGGTGTCAGATCCGGTATCTTTGTAAGACGAGCGGACCACATTTTCAACCAACCGACATCACAGCAGGAGTTTGGCGGATGAGTGTCGCCCAGACGTTAGAAAAGCAACCCGTCGATGATATCGACTTCATGGAGCTGGACCGGATCATCGAGGAGGATTTCGGCAATGACAAAGAAAACCTGATCATGATCCTTCAGGCCATTCAGAGACAGTTCAATTATCTGCCCCGACCGGCGCTCAAGTATCTGGCAACCAAAATCGGGATGCCGCTGAGTAAAATATACGGCGTGGCCACTTTTTACAGCACCTTCAGCCTCGAACCGCGCGGCAGAAATATCATTTCCATTTGCCTGGGAACCGCGTGTCACGTGAGGGGCGCCGAACGGGTGCGCGAGAGAATTCACGACTCCCTGGCGATCTGCGACGGTGGAACGACCCCCGATATGCGCTTCACCCTGGAATCGGTGCGCTGTATCGGCTGCTGCAGCCTGGGACCGGTCGTTAAGATCAACGAGGACATGCATGCCCGGATCGAATCGGACAAGATCGGAAAAATTCTGGAGCAATACAAATAGAACGTACATGGGGCACAAACGATGAAAATCCAGTCGATCGCTGATTTAGAACGAATCAGCCGGGACTATGGCCAGAAAATTTATGCGCCCGATGACCTGAAGGTCAATATCGGGATGGCATCCTGCGGTATCGCCGCCGGAGCGCAGGCGGCCTATGAAACGGCCGTCGAAGAATATTCCGGCAAGAACGGCGTTGACATCTGCAAAACCGGGTGC
Source organism: uncultured delta proteobacterium (assembly GCA_963728055.1). Taxonomy (GTDB): domain Bacteria; phylum Desulfobacterota; class Desulfobacteria; order Desulfobacterales; family SG8-13; genus JARFQH01. Next base: position 67,805 of record CAVSIM010000014.1, read on the forward strand.
ATCGGCTACTGTGAAGTCGAGCCGCTCGTGGAAGTGCTGGCCGCCGGCAAACCCCGCATCATTTATAAGAAGGTCACGGCGGACAAGATAAAAAAGGTCATCGAAGGATACAAGGCCAATGATTTCGACCTGAAGATGATCCTGGGCCAAATGAAGGACCCGCGCAGTGTCCTGGAAAACGACGTGGCCAATCCGCTCGACGGCGTCGAGCCGATCGATGGCATCCCCGTCCTGGAAGGAATTTCTTTTTACGGCGACCAGGTCAAAGTGGCGATGCGAAACTGCGGGTACATCAATCCGGACGTCATCGAAGAGTATATCGCCCGCAAGGGCTATGTCGCATTTCTCAACGCGCTCAAGGAGATGCAGCCGTCCAATATTATCGACGTCATCAAGGCCTCGGGTTTGAGGGGCCGGGGCGGCGGCGGGTTTCCGACCGGAATCAAATGGGCCACCTGCGCCAAGCACAAGGGCGACCGGATGATCATCTGCAACGCCGACGAAGGCGATCCCGGCGCTTACATGGACCGCAGCATTCTGGAAGGCGATCCCCACAGCGTGCTCGAAGGCATGCTGATCGCGGCGGTGGCCATCGGATCACACCAGGGCTTCATCTACGTCAGAAATGAGTATCCGCTGGCGGTCAAGCGCCTGGTGACGGCCATCAAGCAGGCCAAGGACTGCGGCTTGCTGGGTAAAAATATCGCCGGGACCGATTTTTCCTTCGACGTCAAAATATCCACCGGGGCCGGGGCCTTCGTCTGCGGAGAGTCCACGGCCCTGATGGCCTCGCTCGAAGGCAACGTGGGTCGGCCGCGGGCCAAATACGTTCATACGGTCGAAAAAGGCTTTCGCGACCAGCCCTCCAACCTGAACAACGTGGAAACCTATGCGAATGTGCCGGCCATTCTCCTCAAAGGGGCCAAGTGGTACGGCCAAATGGGCACCGAACACAGCAAGGGGACCAAGGTGTTCAGCCTGGTCGGAAAGATCAAGAACACCGGGCTGGTCGAAGTTCCCATGGGGATTTCCCTGCGCGATATCGTGTTCAAGATCGGCGGCGGCGTGCCCAAGAAGAAAAAGTTCAAGGCCGTGCAGACCGGCGGACCCTCCGGGGGCTGCATTCCGGAACGCTTTCTCGACTTGCCGGTCGACTATCAGAAGCTCACCGAGGTGGGATCCATCATGGGTTCGGGCGGTATGATCGTGATGGACCAGGACACCTGCATGGTGGATGTGGCCCGCTATTTCGTCGATTTTCTCAAAGAGGAATCCTGCGGTCAGTGCAATCCCTGTCGCGAGGGGCTCAAGCAGATGCTGGAGATCCTTACCCGCATCTGCAGCGGCGGCGGCACCGAGTCGGACATTCCCCTGCTGGAGGAACTAGGGGTGATGATGCAGCGCTTTTCCCTGTGCGGGCTGGGGACCTCGGCCGCCAACCCGGTCCTGACGACCCTGCTCTACTTCCGGGACGAATACGAGAAGCACATCCGCGAAAAAAAATGTCCGGCCGGCGTCTGCAAGGCCCTGTACCATTACCAGATCGACGACGACGCCTGCACCGGCTGCCAGGTCTGTTTCCGGAAATGCCCCCAGGACGCGATTTCCGGTGAGAAGAAAAAGCCCCACACCATCGACCAGGAAAAATGCATCAAATGCGGCATTTGTTACGACGCCTGCAAGTTCGATGCGGTCAAGATCCGTTAATACAAGGAAATGCCGACAATGATTACATTCAAGTTGAACGGTCAGACAGTTCAAGGCGAAGAAGGCCAATACATTCTTCAGGTGGCCGAAAAGTACGGGGTCGATATCCCGACGCTGTGCTACCACAAGGCGCTGGAACCGGCCGGCATGTGCCGTCTGTGCACGGTCGAATTGTTCGACGGCCGCAGAAGCCGCTATGTCACCGCCTGCAACTACCCGATCTGGGAAGGCATGGAAGTTCGCACCGACAGCGACGGCGTCCATCAGGGCCGCAAGCTGATCGTCGAGCTGCTGATGGCCCGTTGTCCCGAAGTGCCGCTGCTGCAGAAGCTGGCCAAGAAATACGGTATCGACAAGCCCCGATTCAAGACCGAGGATGACACCTGCATCCTGTGCGGTTTGTGTACCCGCACCTGCGAGCGGATCGGCGCCAACGCCATCAGCCTGACCGGTCGCGGGGTCGAGATGGAGGTCGGAACACCTTACGCCGACAACACGGATGCCTGCATCGCCTGCGGCGCCTGCGCCTTTGTTTGCCCCACCGGGCACATCAACCTCGACCGGGTCAACCGGCAGCACACGCAACTCCAGACCCGGCCGATTGCCTCCGAATACGAAATGGGGCTCAAGGGCCGCAAACCGGTCTACGTTCCCTATGCCCAGGCGGTGCCCAACACGCCGGCCATCGACGACAGCGTGTGCGTCCATTTCAAGACCGGCGGGTGTAAGATCTGTGCCGAATTCTGCGGCGTCAATGCCATCGATCACAGCATGCAGGATGAGATCCTCGAACTCGATGTCGGCGCGATCGTTTTGGCCCCGGGTTTCAAGCCCTTCGACCCGTCCAAATTCGATGCCTACAATTACGCCCGGCACCCCAACGTGATCACCTCGATGGAAATGGAGCGCTACCTGTCGGCCTCCGGCCCCACGGCCGGCCACCTCGTGCGGCCCTCCGATCACAAGGAGCCCAAGAAGATCGCCTGGTTCCAGTGCGTCGGCTCCCGCGACCTGAACCGCTGCGACAATTCCTACTGTTCGTCGGTATGCTGCATGTACGCCATCAAGGAAGCCGTCATCGCCAAGGAGCACGGCGGCAGCGATCTGGACTGCGCCATCTTTTTCATGGACATGCGGACACCCGGCAAGGATTTCGAGCGGTTTTACGACGGCGCCCGCGACAAGCACGGGGTGCGCTTCATCCGCAGCCGCGTGCACACCATCGATCCGGTGGCCGGCAGCGGCGACCTCGAGCTGCGCTACGTGACCGAAAGCGGCGAAATGGTGACCGAGACCTTCGACATGGTGGTGCTCTCGATCGGCATGGAGGTCGCGCCCGAAGCGGTAGCCATGGCCCAGAACCTGGGGATCGAGCTGACCGAAGGGCACTTCGCCAAGACCCAGACCTTCGAACCGGTGGCCACCTCCAAGCCGGGGATCTTCGTCTGCGGCGCCTTTCAGGGACCCAAGGACATTCCGCAGTCGGTCGTGGACGCCAGCGCGGCGGCCGGTGCGGCCGGCGAGATCCTGACCTCGGCGCGTTTCAGCGCCACCAGGACCAAGGAAGAGATTCCGGAGACCAACGTCACGGGCGAGCGCCCCCGCATCGGCGTTTTCGTCTGCCGCTGCGGCATCAACATCGCCGGGGTGGTCGACGTGCCGGCCGTCAGGGACTACGCCAAAACGCTGCCCTACGTCGAGTTCGTGGCCGACAATTTATATTCCTGCTCGCAGGATACCCAGGAGACGATGGCCTCTATCATCAAGCGCGAAAAGCTCAACCGGGTGGTGGTGGCGGCCTGCACGCCCAAGACGCACGAACCGCTGTTTCAGGAGACCCTGATCAACGCCGGCCTCAACAAATACCTGTTCGAGATGTCCAACATCCGCAATCACGATTCCTGGGTTCACAAGAACAACCCGGAACTGGCGACCCGCAAGGCCAAGGACCTGGTGCGCATGGCGGTGGCCAAGGTGGCGCTGATGGAACCGCTCAAAGAGGCCGAACTCGACATCGCGCCGGCCGCCATGGTGCTGGGCGGCGGGGTGGCCGGCATGACGGTGGCGCGCAGCCTGGCCCGCCAGGGCTACGAAACGCACCTGATCGAGAAAAGCGAGCGGCTCGGAGGGCAGGCCCTCAACCTCTACCACACCGCGCAGGGCGAAGCGGTTCAGGAAAAACTCGCCAGCCTCATCGACGATGTTCGGAACCAGGAAAACCTGCAGGTGCATCTGAACACGGAACTGAAAACGGTCGAAGGCTTTGTCGGCAACTTCAAGTCCCTGCTGACCACCAACGGCCGTGAAGACAACCTGACTTACGGTGTGGCCGTTCTGGCCACCGGCGCCGGTCCCCTGAAGCCCGAAGAATACGGGTATGGCGATGATCCGCGCATCCTGACGAGTCTCGAACTGGATCGCCGCTTCATCGAAAACGATCCGGCTCTCGATAAACTCGAATCGGCGGTCTTCATTCAGTGCGTCGGCTCGCGCGAACCCCAGCGGCCGTATTGTTCCCGGGTCTGCTGCACCCATTCGGTCGAAAACGCCCTGGATTTCAAGAAGCGCAACCCGGATATGCGCGTCTTCATTCTCTACCGCGACCTGCGCACCTACGGCGAACGCGAGTACCTTTATAAGAAAGCCCGTGATGCCGGCATCATCTTCATCCGCTTCACGCTCGACCGCAAGCCGAAAGTCAGCCTGACCGACGATAAGATTCACGTCGAGGTGATCGACCATGTCCTCGGGCAGCCGGTCGATATCGCGACCGACCTGGTCGTGCTGGCCTCGGCCGTCATTCCGGCCGGCGACGAGAAACTGGCCCAGTTCTTCAAGGTGCCGATGAACGATGACGGTTTTTTCGTGGAGAAACACGCCAAGCTGGGCCCTTCGGAGTTCGCCACCGACGGCGTGTTCCTGTGCGGCATGGCCCACTACCCGAAGCCGATCGACGAGTCGGTGGCCCAGGGCCGGGCGGCGGCCGCGCGCGCCCTGACGCTGCTGGCCCAGAAAACGATCCACACCAGCGGCACCGTGGCCAGGACCGACCCGTTCATGTGCAGCCGCTGCGGCGTGTGCGTCGCCATCTGCCCGTATTCGGCGCCCTTTTTCACCGAAACCGGCCCGAACGCCGGCAAGGCCGAGATCAACCCGGTCCTGTGCAAGGGCTGCGGCCTGTGCGTGGCTTCCTGCCGCTCCGGGGCCATTCATCTGAAGGGCTTCGACAACAACCAGATTTTTGCCCAGCTTTTTTCGCTGGGCGAAGAGGTGGGATGAGTGTCCATCCATAAATGGTCTTTTTTCCGTTGGCCTGTCGGTCGTAGCGGGTTTCCGGCTGCGGCGTACATAAAGTACGCATCGCCGCAAACCCTTGTGCGGCCTTGTCCAGCGAAAAAAATCCGCATTTATGATTGGATACTCAGCAGTGACTGAAATAGTTCGCGGATGAGCACCTGTTGGTGTCCATCCATAAATCCTTAAAAATTATGGAGTGATCATGTCCGAGTGGGAACCTAAAATCGTCGCCTTCTTGTGCAACTGGTGCAGTTATGGGGCCGCGGACCTGGCGGGCGTCAGCCGCATGGAGTATCCGCCCAACATCCGCGTGATCCGCATTCCGTGCACCGGTCGGATGAGCCCCAAGTTTTTCCTGTCGGCGCTACGCGAGGGTGCCGACGGCGTGTGGGTCTCCGGGTGACATCCCGGCGAATGCCATTACCTGGAAGGTAATTACTACGCCCGCCGCAAGTTCGCCCTGTTCCAGAACCTGATGGAGCACATGGGGGTCGAGCCCGGAAGAATACAGTTTTCCTGGGTTTCTTCCGCCGAATCGACCAAATTTGTCGAGGTGGTCACCAAGGTCACCGCCGGGGTCAAAAAACTGGGACCCAACCGCAACTATGTCAAAACCGAAGCCAAGGTCGCTTAACATGTTTTCTGAATACACGACTAAGATAAAAGAAATATCCAAACGACTCCTGGAAAACTGCACCGTCGAGATGGTGATCGGCTTCCGCAAGGGCACGGTTCCCATGATGAACGAGCCGTGCTTTGCGAAAACCCCCGCCGAAGTCGACGCGTTCGTGTGGGACGGCAACTGCGGCATCAACCTGGCCAACTATCTGAGCGACCGCAAGGAGAAAATCGGCATCGTCGCCAAGGGCTGCGATTCCCGCAATATCGTCACCCACATCCTGGAAAACAAGATCAAGCGCGAACAGCTCGTGATCATCGGCGTGCCCTGCCTGGGGATGATCGACCGCCGCAAAGTCGCGGCCGCTTTCGGCGGCGAAATCGACGAGGTGAGGGAAGAAAACGGCCGCGTGGTGGTGGTGGGCGGCGGCTCCGAAAAAGCCTTCGAGCGTGGGGAAGTCCTGCAGGAAAACTGTGCGATCTGCATCCAGCGCAACCCGGTCATCTACGACGAGCTGATCGCCGAACCGGTGCCCGAACAGACGGACGTGGACCGGTATGCCGACGTGCGCCGCATAGAAGCCATGGCGCCGGAGGACAAGTGGAAATTCTTCGAAGATATGCTGGCGCCCTGCATCCGCTGCTATGCCTGCCGCAATGCCTGCCCGCTGTGCTACTGCCCGGTATGCTTCGTAGACGAAAATCGCCCGCAGTGGGTCGGCAAGAGCCAGGACCCGGTGGACGTGCGCACCTTTCACTTTCTGCGCGCCTATCACTGCGCCGGCCGCTGCACGGATTGCGGCGCCTGCGAGCGCGCCTGCCCGGTGGGGATCCCGGTACGTCAGTTCACCAAGAAGCTCGAAAAAGACGCCCGCGACCTCTTCGACTGGCAGGCCGGTATGACGCTGGATAAGCGGCCGGTGCTCGATTTCTACAAAGCCAACGATCCGGATGAGTTTATAAAATAGAAGAAATGGTGTTTAGTGTTCGGTGTTTCGTGTTTGGGAAAGCGAGGATGAACACCAAATACAAAACACCAAACACCGAACACTAAACACAAAACACCAAGGTTTTTCAATAATGAAGATTGTTGAAATCGACAAGAAGAAATTGGCGGGCGAACTGGACCGGCTGCGCGGGACCTATCGGATTTTCGGGCCGGTCAGGGAAGAAAAATTCAGCAACTTTCGCGAACTGACCCAAGGCCAGGTCCCGGATTTCGATTTCCTGAACACCCGCCTGTCGCCGAAAGCCCTGGTCTATCCCCAGTCGGAGGTGATGTTCGACTACAGCCTGGACGAGGCTCGGGATGACCCCCATGTCATGCACGAAGCCCCCAAAGACGACACCCCGCGGGCCGTGATCGGCATCCGGCCCTGCGACGTCAAGGCATTTCTGCTGGTGCGCAAGAATTTCGACACGCCGGAGTACAAGGATCCCTACTGGCTGAAAGCTTTCGAAGCCACGACCTTTGTCGGCTTCGCCTGCAACGCGCCCTGCAATTCCTGCTTTTGCACCAGCGCCGGCAGCGGGCCTTACGACGAGCAGGGGCTGGACATCCTGCTGGTGGATGAGGGCCAAAAATTTCTGGCCAAGATTCTCACCGAAAAAGGGGCGCGGCTGGCAGCTGCGGCCGGATGGACCGCAGAGGCGGGTGAGGCGACCGGCCGGATCGAGAAGATGAAACAGGCGGCCGAGGCGAAAATCACTTCCTTCGTCGACACCGACCATCTTGGCGACCAGGACACGCTGAAGCTGTACGAGGCCCCCTTCTGGGAAGACGTTTCTTTTTCCTGCATCAACTGCGGGACGTGCACCTTCGTTTGCCCCACCTGCTGGTGCTACGACATTCAGGACGAAACCCGCGGAAAAACCGGCCAGCGGATGCGCAACTGGGACAGCTGCATGTTTCCGCTCTTCACCCTGCACGGCTCGGGGCACAATCCGCGCGGCACCAAGCTTCAGCGGGTCCGCCAGCGATTCATGCACAAGCTCAAATACTATGTTGACAAGTACGGCGACGGCATTCAGTGCGTGGGCTGCGGCCGCTGCGTGCGCCAGTGCCCGGTCAATATCGACATTCGCCGGGTCTGCGACCTGATGAACAGCCACGATACAGCCGCTGTCGCCTGCGACGTGACGTGAGGACAGAGGAGGATTTTTCGTGCAGAATCCCTATTTTCCCTATCCGGTCCGGATCGACCGGATCACCACCGAAACCGAAGACCGGAACCTGAAGACCTTCAAGCTGGTTTTCGTGAATCCGGCCGATGAGGACACATTCGCCTACAAGGCCGGCCAGTTCGCCGAACTCTCGATCACCGGCAAAGGCGAGATACCGATCGGAATCGCCTCATCGCCCACGGAGAAAGGCTTTCTGCTTTTCACCGTCAACCGGGTCGGCCTGGTCTCGACCGCCCTGCACAACATGCGCGCCGGTGACATCATGGGCGTTCGCGGTCCTCTGGGCAACTGTTATCCCTGGGAGACATTCGAGGGCAAAAGCGTGGTCATCATCGGGGGCGGATTCGCCTTCACGACCCTGCGCTCTTCGATCGTTTACATGCTCGATCCGTCGAACCGTAAAAAATTCAAGGATATACACGTCATATACGGGGCCAGGACTCCGGGGATGCTGCTCTACCGCGACGAGTTGGCGGCCTGGGAGAAACGCGACGACATCCACATGCACATCACCGTGGACGCCACCGACGATCCCGACTGGAAATACAATGTCGGCTTCGTGCCGACGATCACCGACCAGAAGGCGCCGCCGGCGGACGGGGAAACCTACGCCATCGTCTGCGGCCCGCCGATCATGATCAAATTCACCCAGCCCGTTCTCGAAAACCTGGGGTATTCGAACGACCACATCATCATGTCCCTGGAAAACCGGATGAAGTGCGGTATCGGCATCTGCGGGCACTGCAACATCGGCAAGGAATTCGTGTGCAAGGACGGCCCGGTGTTCACTTTGGCGCAGTTGAACCGGCTGCCGAAAGAGTATTGATGGTCCTGTCTTTTAATGTTGACATCCCCGATCCTATACGTTAATAAACCAATTTTAACCATCCTGACAGGCGGAAAGGCGTAAGCCATTGGAATAATTTAATTTAAAGGAGGGTATTTGTATGCCGACAATTGATTTCATGGGAAAGTCATTCAGCGTGGACGAAGACGGGTTCATCGATTCCTACGAGAACTGGAGCCAGGAGTGGGTGCAATGGGTCAAGAAGGAAGAGGGCATCGACGAACTGAACGAAGAGCACCAGAAGGTGATCAAGGTCCTGCGCGAATACTACGAGAAAAACGGAATCGCCCCGATGGTTCGGGTTCTTTCCAAGGTGACCGGTTTCAAACTGAAGCACATTTACGAGCTGTTTCCCTCCGGGCCGGGTAAGGGAGCCTGCAAAATGGCCGGTCTTCCCAAGCCGACCGGTTGTGTCTAACCCGTTTCACCGCAACGACACCACGATTTTTTCGATGAAGAAAGGCCCTGCGATTTGCGCAGGGCCTTTCCTGTATACGGGCCTGTAAGCAAAAGATTTAGGGCTGTGGCAGCGGCCGTCGGCTTATCACATCAAAGAGCTTTCGGCCCCGGCGCTGCCGAAACTTTTGTTTTAAAACATGATGGTGCCGATCCGCGGGCATCAGGGAGGCGTTATGGTCGTTCTCGATATTAAAACATCGAACAAGACGGAGTTCGTCGATATCACCGCCAGGGTTCAGGCGGCCATCGATTCCGCCGGGCTGACCGAGGGCCTGTGCCTGCTCTTCGTGCCGCACACCACGGCGGCGGTTACCATCAACGAGAACGCCGACCCCAGCGTCAAGTCGGATATTCTCATGGTTCTCAACGACATCGTTCCCTGGCAGGCAAACTACCGTCACGGCGAAGGCAATTCTCCGGCCCACATCAAGTCCACCCTGGTCGGCGCTTCGGAACTGATAGCGGTCGAAAAGGGGCGCCTCGTTCTGGGCCGGTGGCAGGGGATCTTTTTCTGTGAATTCGACGGCCCGCGCACCCGGCGGCTGCAGGTGACGGTGATTCCGGCCGGAGCACACCCGGCCCGGCCGCGATGACCGGCAAAGGGTTGACCACTATGACGTTGGATGAAACCGACCGCCGCATCCTCAACCGGATACAAACCCGTTTTCCAATTGCGCTGCGCCCGTACGCGGTGATCGCCGAAGACCTCGGCCTGACCGAAACCGAGGTGATCGAGCGTATCTGGCGGCTGAAGTCCCGGGACATCATTCGCAGGATCGGCGGCAATTTCGTACCGGAAAAAGTCGGCTTTGTCAGCACGCTCTGTGCCGCAAGGGTCCCGGAAACCGCGATCGATCAATTTGCCGCGGTCGTCAACCGGTTTCCGGGCGTCACCCACAATTACCAGCGCGACAACCTCTACAACATCTGGTTCACCTTCATCGCCCCGTCGATGGCCGAGATCGAGGAAAATCTCAAACAGATCGAGCGCCAAACCGGCATCGCCCCGATTCTGAACATGCCCGCGACCCGCGTGTTCAAGATCAGGGCCAAGTTCGATCTCTAAATTTATTTTACCCGCTGCAGGCAGCGGGTAAAATAAATGAATAAAAGACCCGTAACCCGCAACCCGCAACAGGTTTCCCCATGCACGACACCCGCATCGCGCTCGTGGTGGCCAAGTGCCCGGTCGGGGCCGTCGACGACAATCTGGCGAACGTGGCCCGATGGGCGACTGCGGCGGCACGCGCGGGGGCCAAAATCGTCTGTTTTCCCGAATTGAACCTCACCGGGTACGGGGTTTCGGCGAACCTGGCCGAAACGGCGCTGCCGGTGCCGGGCCCTGTGACCACCGGGTTGGTCCGCATCGCGCACGCGACCTCGCTGACGATCCTGGCCGGGCTGGCGGAAAAGGGGCGGGAGGGGCAAATTTTCGCCACCCACCTGGTGGTGACGCCGCAGGGTGTTTCGGGTTCCTACCGCAAGATTCATCTCGCACCGCCCGAAAGCCCGCTCTTTTCACCCGGCCGAAGCATATCCATTTTTTCTGCAACGGGACTCGTTTTCGGTATTCAGCTCTGCTACGACAGCCACTTTCCTGAACTTTCCACCGCCATGGCCCTCAAAGGGTGCGACCTGATATTCATGCCGCATGCCTCGCCGCGGGGGACCCCCGCGGATAAACTGGCCTCGTGGATGCGCCACCTGACGGCCAGGGCCTTCGACAACGCGGTGTTCGTCGCCGCCTGCAACCAGGTCGGCGAGAATCGTGCCGGGCTCGCCTTTCCGGGCGTCGCAGTGGTGATCAAACCCTCGGGTAACGTTTTGCGGCAGGTCACCGGCGACGAAGAGGCGCTGCTGGTGGCGGATCTGAAGGCCGACCGGATGAGTCGCGTGCGCGGCCACCGGATGCGCTATTTCCTGCCCCACCGAAGGCCCGAAATCTACAGGCTATAGGGTCAGGTCATTTTTAACGACGACGCGCATGGTAGCGCCTGAAATAAACCACCGAGTCGACCGAATAGATGAGCAGCGCCGCCCAGATCAGGACGAAGGTCCACATTTGGGCCGGCAGGAAGGGCTCGCGATAAACGAAAACCGCCAGCAGAAAAGTGCAGCTCGGAGCGATATACTGCAGAATTCCGATCGTCGAAAAATGAATCCGGCGCGCGCCGGTCGTGAACAGCAGCAGGGGCAGGGCGGTGGCCAGGGCGGCACACATCAACAAAACATCGGTCCGGGTGTCTATCCGCAGAAAGGCCCCCCGGCCGTGAGCATAGAGGGTGCCCAGGTAGATCACGGCCGGAAGCGAGAGCAAAAGTGTTTCAATGGTCAGCCCGACCAAGGCGTTGACCGATGCCACTTTGCGGATCAAGCCGTAAAAACCGAAGGTGAAGGCCAAAAAAAGGGCGATCCATGGGGGCCGACCGATTTCGATCGTCAGGTAAACCACGCCGGCCGCCGCCAGGAGAACGGCTGCCAGTTGGGTCGGACGCAGATGTTCTTTTAAGAACACCACCCCCAGCAGCACGTTGATCAGCGGATTGATGTAGTAGCCCAGGCTGGTTTGCAGAATGTGATCGCTGTTGATGGCCCAGATGAAGACGAACCAGTTGCTCGAGACCAGGATGGTCGTCACCAGCAGGATCATCAGGGTGCGGCCGCTGGAAATGACCTTCACAAATTCGTGCCGCCGCTGCGTGAAGACGACAAACGGCAGCAGAAACAGAAACGACCAGACCATGCGGTGCATCAGAATTTCGAGCGCGGGCACAAAGCGCAGGGTCTTGAAGTAGATCGGCGTCAGGCCCCAGATGAGAAAAGCCGCTACGGCGCAGGCCGCGCCGGCCGGAGATTCCGGCGGCGGCCGGTGGTCGCCGGCTGTTTCTTCCTTAACGTCGTGCTCCCGGATTTGTGACTGCGACATGGCATGCCCGTGAGATGAACCGGCGCGCTTCCGCCCGTCAGGGGCGATCGTCGCGACCGTCGAGAACAGCACCATAGTCGAACCATACCCCGATGTCAAAAAGTACCGGCCGATTTGACACCGGCCGGCGGCTTGCCTATACTCGCGCCGATCGTAAACCCCCGATGGAGAAACAGCTCATGCAACAGCCCGGATATTTTATCGTGGAGAAGAACGCCGGAATCGCCTGGCTCACGCTCAACCGGCCCGCAAAGCACAATGCCATGGATGATGAGTTTTTTGCAGGCCTTTCGCAACATTTCCAGCAGCTGGGCGACGATGACGACGTCGGGGTCGTGGTGCTGAAGGGGGCGGGTAAAAGCTTTTCGGCCGGCACCGATTTGACTTGCGCCGCAAAACTGGTGGGCGGCGGCGGCGCGGACGATCGCAGCCGCCTGCTCCGCAGGATCCTGGCCCTCCAGGAGGCAATCAGCACCGTCGAAACGTGCAGCAAGCCCGTGATCGCCGCCATTCACGGATACTGCATCGGCGGCGCCGTGGACCTGATTTGTGCCTGCGACATCCGCCTGGCCGAAAGCGCCACGCTTTTCAGCATCCGGGAAAGCCGGATGGGTATCATTGCCGATCTGGGCACCCTGCAACGCCTGCCGAAAATCATCGGAGAAGGCCGCGCCCGGGATCTGGCCTTCAGCGGCCGCGATTTCAGCGCGGCGGACGCATATGAAATGGGGCTTGTCACGCGACTCTGCGAGGGGCGCCAGAGCCTGTATGACACCGCCGAAACCCTGGCGCGCCAGATTGCCGACAACCCGCCCCTGACGGTCATGGGCGTCAAGGACGTGCTCAACTACAGCCGCGATCACGGCGTAGCGGCCGGGCTGCGCTACGTCGCGCAGAAGAACGCCGCCATGCTGCTGTCCGAGGATTTGAGTGAAGCCTTCGCCGCCTTCAAGGAAAAACGCAACCCTCGGTTCAAGGGCCGGTAGAGGCACGGCGCGCCGTGCCGACGATGCTTGAATAATGGCCCAGCATATAGAAACGCATCAACGCAAATCGATTCGCCTGCAGGGCTATGACTACGCACGGACCGGGGCTTATTTCGTGACGGTCTGCACCCACAAAAAGGCCTGTTTACTCGGGAACATCGCCGGTAACGACATGTGTCTGAATGATGCCGGGTTAATTGTCCAAAAATGGTGGTACGAACTGAATTATAAATTTCCCCACATTGAAACCGACGACCACGTCGTCATGCCCAACCATTTTCACGGCATCATCACCATCACAACTGTAGGGGCAGACCTGTGTGTCTGCCCTCCAACGGACACGACCCGTTCGGACGGCTACCAGAAACAAGGCTTTTCAAATGGCACCCATTCTGGAGGCTCGGACCCAAAGGGCGCACACACAGGTGCGCCCCTACCGAAAATAATGCAATGGTTAAAAACGATGACGACCAATGAATATATCCGAGGCGTAAAAACGGGGGTATTGCCGCCTTTTGCTGGACGATTTTGGCAACGAAACTATTACGAACACATCATTCGCAACGATGCTTCCTTGAATCGCATTCGGCAATACATCGTGGAAAACCCCCGGCGCTGGTCATTGGACCGCGAAAATCCAGCGGCAGCGCATAGCAACGGCCCGCACCCCAAAGAAGAACCGTGGATGGTTTAAGGGTAGGGGCACGGCGCGCCGTGCCCTTGCAGCCATGCCCTCTCCACCGAATCGTCCATGTCTGTCACAGGAGGTAAAAACATGCCAGCCAACCGCGGCGCGCTGTGCGGGCTTCTGGTGCTTGACCTGTCGCGGCTTCTGCCCGGGCCGTACTGCACCATGATCCTGGCCGATCATGGCGCGCGGGTGATCGCGATCGAGGACCGGCGCTATCAGGAGAGCGAAATTTTTCCGGCGACGGTCAACCGCAACAAGGAGCACATGGCGCTCAACCTGAAGACCGGCGAGGGACGCGAGATCTTCTATCGCCTGGCGGCGGCGGCCGATGTGATCGTGGAAGGTTTCCGGCCGGGCGTCGTGCGGCGCCTCGGGGTCGACTATGAAACCATCCGGAAGATCAATCCGCGCATCGTTTACTGTGCCCTGACCGGCTACGGCCAGAGCGGCCGGCTCAAGGACAGGGCCGGGCACGATGTCACCTATCTGGCGCATGCCGGCGTCCTCGATCTGATCGGCGCGGCCGACCGGCCGCCGTCGATTCCCGGCGTGCAGATTGCCGACATCGCCGGCGGCCTGAATGCCGCGGTCGGCATTCTGCTGGCGCTCCTCGCGCGTGGACAGAACGGCCGGGGGCAGTATATCGATGTATCGCTGACCGATGCCGCGGCCGGCCTGCTTTCGCTGCAGCTGCACTTTCTTCAAACGAGCGGCCGGGCGGCCGGCCGCGGCGACTCGCGGCTGTCTCACCGCTACGCCTGCTACAACACCTATGAAACCCTTGACGGGCGTTACATTGCGATCGGTGCGGTCGAAAGCCGTTTTTGGCAAAAGATCTGCGACCACTTCGGCGTGCCGCAATACGCGGCGCTTCAATACGATGACGGGCGCCGGGAAGAAATACTGGCCTTCATGCGCGGGACCTTCGCGGAAAAGACCCTGGCGCAGTGGGAAGCGGAGCTGGCGAACCTCGATGCCTGCTGGGCGCCGGTCGAGACCCTGGCCGAAGTCTTACAGTCGCCGGTCCTGCGGGAGAGAGACATGGTGGTGGAGATCGAAGACGGGCAGGGCGGCGTCACGACCCTCTTCGGCCCAACTGCCAAACTCAGCGACACGCCCGGCGGCATCCGCACCGCGCCCCCGGCCTTCGGGGCCGATACCCGTGCCGTCCTGAAGGAAATCGGTTATTCCGCTGCCGAAATAAAGACCCTCGAGGACAAGGGTGTTGTTTAGCCGCACCCAATGATTACTTTTCAGCGGTTTGAATCGGGACGGGAGCCAACCCAGGCTGAATCCGTGTTCTCAAAGAGGTGGTTCCAAGGTAGGGGAGTGGCTTGGAAGGCTGGAACGGTGGAGTGTTGGAATACGGGAATACTGGAATGTTGGAATGCTGGAATGGTGGAGTGATAGATGCTGGAGTGTAAAAGTGCTGGGGATGCTAGGATGCTGGAGTGTTGGAGTGCTGGAAGGCTGGAAGGCAGGGATATTGGAATGGTGGAGCACTGGAATGATGGAACTTTCTTTCTATCCGCTATTCCATCATTCCATCATTCCACCATTCCACCATTCCACCATTCCCATTCCACCATTCCACCATTCCAACCATTCCACCATTCACTACGTTACCTGCCAGCCAATTGGGCTCAACCCGGCTTCTTTTTGACCGCGGCCTGTGAGAGGCGATGAAAGAGGATTCGATGACACCCTTCGATCAATACCAGGAGCCTCTGGCGCGGCTGCGCGACCTGGTGCCCCGGTTGGTGGACCTGTTGGAAATCGAAGACGCGGTTTCCGGCGCGGCCTGGAAAAATCTCGACGCCCGCCTTTTGCCGCTCCTCGACCCGCGCCTGCCGCTGATGGTGGCCATCTGCGGCGGGGCCAATTCCGGCAAATCGACCCTGTTCAACTCCCTTCTCGAGACGCAGCTGTCGGTGGTGCGCGGCAACGCCGGCAGCACGCGCCGCGTGCTGGTCGCCGGGCATCCGGCGGTGCTCGCCCGCGAGGATCTCATTGCCGCGCTGTTCGATCCGTTCGGCCAGCACCCGCGGCCCCTGGAAGATCCCGCCGAACTGCTCGACCCCGGACCGCCGCTTTTCATCGCGCACGCGGACGTTCCGCGCGGCCAGATCCTCATGGACACCCCGGACTTCGACACCGGCACCCAGGACCGGTACACCAATCGCGACATCGCCCGCGAAGTGCTGGAAGCCTGCAACGTCCTGATCTACATCGTCACCAACACGACCTACAACAACCTGGAAAACACCCGTTTCATGCGCCGGGTGCTGACCGAGGCGGGCCTGCGCCGCTGCATCCTGGTCTACAACTGTTCGCGCACCCTGAGCGACAGCCAGGTCAGGGACCATCTGTCCATCACGGCGACCAACCTTTACGGCCCCGCCCGCGACGATTATCTCATCGGCACCTACCGCACCGACACCAGCGATGCCGTGGCGGCCGGCGATGAGTTCATGACGCTGCGGGCGGTCCGGCAAGACGACCCGGCCATTTTGGACCTGCTGGCGGAGCTCGATCCCCGGGTTATCCGCGAGCAGCAGATAAAAACTCTCTTAACGGCCTTTCGGGAGCATGTCCGGCGGGTGATCGCCGCCGCTGAAATCACCCGCGACGAAATCGACCTGTACGGCGGCGCCCTGCAGCTGGCCCTCGCGCATGCCGTTCAGCAGTCTCTGGTGGCTTTTCCGCTCAGGAGAATCATGCAGCGCATGAACGACATCTGGCTCGAAACCAGCCCGTCCCACCTTAAATTCTTTCGGGGCGTGGGCCGTGTGATCGGAACGCCGGCGCGCATGATCTACTCCATGGTGCGCCTGGCCAGGGGTGAAAACGGGGCGGCGGCCGAAGGCAATACGGGCGGAGCCGATACGCTGGAGCTGATCAAATCCAACCTGCTGGCCGGCGCTTCCGAACTGCGCGACAAAATCCTGGCGCAGGAGGTGATTGCCGAAACCATTGCCAAGGAGGCGGAAGGCCGGCGTCTGAGCGCGCTGGTCGACCGGATCCGGATGAAGGGCGGACGCGATCATAATGAACTGCCGTCGCGGCATATGTCGGCCGCCACCGGCACCGTCATTTTCCATGCGGCGGCGCCGGACTGCACGCGCGGTCCCCGCAAGCAGGTCGAGGATCGTCCCTGGTCGGCGACCGCCGAAAAAATCGTCGCCACGGCCCCGGAGATCCTGAACATTGCCGAGGATGCCGCCCTCAACCGGGAGCTGACCGGGCTGGTCGAATACTTTCGCCGGCAAATGAATTTTCGTCAGAAAACCCGGGAGTCATTTTTCGCCTCCCTGAATGTTCTGCCGGCGACCCTCGGGATGGCCTACATTCTGACCACCGGCGATCCCGTGGGCGGCAGCGGCATTTACGCCAAGCTGCAGGGGATGTTCGGCATGCATGACCTGTGGGCTTTGGTGTCGATCCCCGCCTCGGCCGGCCTGGATGAAACCGGTCGGCAGCGCCTGTCAGACATGCTCGAACCGGTCGTTACAAAATGGGTCGAGAACCGGGCCCTTATCGTGCGACAGCTTTTCGAGGAAACACTTTCCGGTGTGGTCACCCGGCAGGTCGAAGAAACCTCCGCAACGGCTGACGGGCTGCTGAAGCGGATCGCGGCCGAACTGGCCACCTTTACCTAATGCTTTCCGAGGGAAAAAAGATGCCGACAGCAACCCCCGCGACCACCTTCGACGAATATCGGCTCAAGGCGCGCGGGCGCCTTTCGGCCGCCCGGGACACTGTGGAGGCCTATCGGGGCATGGCCGGCGCGGCACCGCACTGGAATCCGGCGCACGTGCTGCAGGCCGAATGCCGCGCGGCGACCGGCCTGCTCGACAAGATGACCGAGAGATTGGACCGCAAGCTGGTCGTTGCGCTGATCGGCCCCAGCGGGGCCGGCAAATCGACCCTGCTGAATGCATTGTCGGGTGACGACCGCCTGTCACGCTCCGGCCACGACCGGCCGACGACCCGCGAGGTCGTGGTATTCTGCCGCTCCCGCGCGGATGCCGACCTTCTGCTCGCCGGCCTCGGCTCCGATACCGTATTTGTGGCCGAGCGGCCGGCGGCCGAGGGCCTGGAGCATGTCATCCTGGTGGACACCCCCGACATGGACAGCACGGAAAGCGAAAAATTCCACCCGGTCCTCGAAAAAACGCTGGCGCTGACCGATGTGCTGGTGTGCGTGCTCAACGCCGAGAACCCCAAGCGCCGCGACACGGTCGTTTTCCTGAAACGGTTCGTCGACCTCTTCCCCGGCACGGCGCTTTACGTGGTGCTGAACCGCTGCGACCGCCTGGCGGAGCAGGAGCTGAAAGAGGTCATTTTGCCGGACCTGCGCAGCCACCTCGAATCGGCCTGGCAGCGGCAGGTCGACCACATATTCTGCACCAGCGCGCGCAGCCATCTCAAAGAGCCGCGCTGGCCCGAGGACGAGAAACCGCTGCACGATTTCGACCAGTACCCGCAGCTGCGGGACCTCATCTATGGCGGCCTGAGCCGCGGCGGCCGTTTTGTCGATACCCGCGTGGAACGCGCCGATCACCTGGTGGAGCTGATCCGCGGTTCGGTGCGGGCGAGTGTCGCGGCGGTGAAGGAGCCCCTGACCCGCGTGCGGCAGGATATTCTCGATCTTGAACTCAAGGCGACGACGGCCGCCTCGGCCGCGCTCAAAGAGAGCGGCACGCAGATGCTGACCGGCATTCAGGCCCTTTTCTACCAGAACCTGGCCGGCCGCTGGTGGGGTCCGGTCGGCTGGCTGGTGGCCCTCTGGGCCCGTTTTCTCATGGCCGGCGCCGGTGTCGTGGCGACGCTGCGTTTCGGCAACCCGGTGCTGCAGCTCTGGGGGCTCGTCTCTTCACTGGTGCGCTACCGCAAGACCCGCGAAGCGGTCGAGGAAGCCGCCGCCGGCGGGGAAATGGGCTCGGTGATGCTCAAATACCGCTTTACGCTTCAGCAGTCCTGGCCGGACATCGCCGACAAGCTGATCGCCCTGGGATTCAATGGCGGGGTGCGGGACAGCGCCGCCGTTTTGCCGGACGAAAAGACCCTGGAACGGCACCTGTCGGCTTCCTGGCGATCGAAGATGGAAGCCGTGATGGATCAAAGGGCCGCGGCCGTGTCTGGTTTTGTCCTGCAGCTGGCCTTTAACCTGCCGACCCTGGCGGTGATGGGGCTCTTCGCCTTCCAAAGCGTGAAAAATTTCCTGTTGCAGTCGACCCTGCCCTCCGGATACTTCCTGCACGCGGCGGTCAGTGTTCTGATGGTGTGGCTGCTCTCCTTCTTTCTGCTTCAAATCATCGTGCGGTTTGCCAGCGGCCGGAGCGTGGTCGACAAGACATTCAGGCGGCTGGTCGAGGCGGCCGAGCCCGGTGGTGGTGAAGTGCTCGGCCGTTCGATCGTGGCGGAAGTCGACGCCGTCTTGCGATTGGGAGACGTGTAGCGCATCGAACCGATGCCATCAATCGATCAGCGGGCCTTGAAATCATAGCCGCTGCGGGCCAGGGCCGTCTCGATTTCGGTGACGTGCGCCGGACCGCGGGTTTCGAGTTCCAGCTCGACATGGGTCACATAGAGAGGAATGCCTCTTAAGTTGCGATCGTGGAAGATATGCAGCACGTTGGCCTTCAAGTCCGCGACAAGGGTCAGGAGACGGGCCAGGGAGCCGGGCACGTCCGCCATGCGGACATGGATGCGCATCACGCGGCCGCTCTTGTCGAGACCCTGGCTGATGATCCGGCCTAATAGCGGGCTGTCGACATTGCCGCCGCTGACCACCAGCACGGTTTTCCCGCCGCGGGGGACCCGCACGGCGCCGTTCATAAGGGCTGCCAGGGGCGCCGCCCCGGCCCCCTCGGCCAGGATCTTTTCGCGTTCCAGCAGCACCAGGATGGCGGCGGCGATTTGTTCCTCTTCGACCAGCACCACTTCCTCGACGCATTCCTTGATGACGTCGAACGTCAATTGGCCCACCTGCCGGACGCTGATGCCGTCGGCGATGGACGATTTGCCGGCGACCCGAATCATGCGGCCTTGCATGAGCGCATCATAGGCCGAGGGGCAGACCGCCGCCTGGACGCCGATGACCCGGGTGTCGCCGGCGATCGCCCGGGCGACTGCGGCGATGGCGGCAATCAGGCCTCCGCCGCCCACAGGGACCACGACGAGATCCGCGTCCGGCATCTCGTCGAATATTTCGAGACCCACGGACCCCTGGCCGGCGATGATGTCCGCGTCGTCGAAAGGATGGACAAAAAGAAGCCCCTGGCGGGAGAGGCGCCGGGCTTCGTCCAGACACTCGCCGATGCTCTGACCGGAGATGACCACCCGGCTGCCGTACATGCGGGTGGCCTCCTCCTTCGAGATCGACACCCACTCGGGCATGACGATGGTGGCCGGTATGCCGAGCTGCCGGGCCGCCAGGGCCACGCCCTGGGCGTGGTTGCCGGCGGAAGCCGCCACGACCCCGCCGGCCCCGATATCTTCTTTGCACTTGAGCAGCTTGTGGGTGGCGCCGCGAATCTTGAACGATCCGGTCTTTTGCAGATTTTCGAGTTTGAGGTAAATCTCGCCGCCGAACATGCGGCTGAGGGCTGGTGAATTGATCAGCGGCGTCTTGAGGATCTGGTCTTCAATCAGCGCCGCGGCCTGCCGGAACTGTGCGATGGGGATCATGGGTCACCTTCTATGGGCTTCAGGACCAAAGGTTTTTACTGCTGGTATCGGTCGTTGGCGTCTGATAAAAGATGGGTACAAGGCTCACGGTTCACGGTGCAGGGTCGAAGGATGAATGCGATTTGAGGTTCAGGGTTCAGCCCAGCCGCCGGCCTGAAAAGCGGCCAGTTTGATCGAGAAAGAAACATTTAAGCGCTTTTTTACCTTCAACCACTTCACGGAGGTGCGTCATGGCATTCGTTCTACCATCCTACAAGGCGCCGGATCCGGCAATCGAGCCCTTCAAGAGTTCGCCCACCGTGGTTTTCAAGCCGGTGACGGCGCCCGGCGTTGCCCCCGCCGATTATCATGCCACCTCGGTCTATCCGGAATATTTTCACCTGCGCGGTACCGACTGGCGCCTGCTGGAAGAATCGCGCATGGACTGCATCGTGGTCCGTACCGCCGAAGGCCGGCTTGCGGTGACGGAATTCAGGAACCTCAAAGCCGGCGACCAGGTCGCCTGCGGCCGGCGTGAAAACGGCGAAGACGGTATCTACGTCCACACCGAAGCCTTCGAGTTCCCGCCGCACGTCAAGGAAAAATTCGCCTTCCGGTCGCAGCTGACCCGCGAGACCTCCTTTTCGATCGACTACGACGAACTCTACGATCTTTTGGTCTACGAACGGGAGAACGGGTTCATCCTCTGGGTCCTCGGGCCGGCCGTGGTGTTCGATCACGACTCGCGCCAGGCCTTTACCCGGCTGATCGAAACCGGTTTCGTGCACGGCCTGATGGCCGGCAACGCCCTGGCCACCCACGACCTGGAGGGCGCTCTGTTCGGAACGGCCCTGGGACAGGAACTCTATGCCAAACGCACGGTGGCCCTGGGGCATTACCGGCACCTGGACGCGCTCAACAAAATCCGCGGCATCGGTTCGATCGAAACCGCGGTGGGCGAAGGCGCCATCGACACCGGGGTCATGCGGGCCGTGATCCGGGGAAAAATTCCCTATGTGCTGGCCGGATCCATCCGCGACGACGGGCCCATGCCCGAGGTGATCGCCGACGTCTACCGGGCCCAGGACCGCATGCGCGGCCTGACCCGCAAGGCCACCACCATCGTCTGCCTGGCCACCCAGCTGCACGCCATCGCAACCGGCAACATGACGCCCTCCTACACGGTTTTGGGCGGCGTGATCCGCCCGGTCTACTTTTATTCGGTGGACATGTCCGAGTTTGCGGTCAGCAAGTTGGCCGACCGGGGCTCGCTGACGGCCCGTTCGATCCTGACCAATGTCCAGGACTTCGTGGTGACCGTCGAACGCGGCCTCGCCAAACGGTGCGCTTGACACCTGCTATTTAACGATCTGCGTTCCGGCCCGGCCCCGCGCGGCCATTTCTATTTCTGCGATGGAGCAGATCACGGCCCGTTTGCCCCGGTTCTCCACGAACTTGCAAGGCGGCCTCGATCTTGGGACCCATCGAGCCGGCCGGAAATTGACCTTGCCGATGTCATCCTTCGGATGAAGCAAGGGACGGTATCTCTTCTCTGCTGGCCTGGTTTGAATAATACTGGTGATACTCGAGAACTTTTTTGACGTAAATCTGGGTGGTGGTGAAGGGCGGGACGCCGTTGTACTCGTAGACGCGCTGAATGCCGGCGTTGTAGGCGGCCAGCGCCAGGCTGACATCGTATTTGAAAATCTTCATGAGCTTCTTGAAATACCTGACACCGGCGTTGATGTTTTGGGCCGGATCGAAAATATCCTCGACGCCCAGGGATTCAGCCGTCAGGGGCATCAATTGCATCAGGCCGCCGGCACCGGCGGGGGACAGGGCCTGCGGGTTGTAGCCGGATTCGGCGCGAATGATGGCCTTTATCATGGCCGTATCGACGTCGTACCGCGCCGATGCCGCCGCAATCAGGGTTTGGAAGGTGTGTTCATGCTTGAATTGGGGCAGGCGGCGTATCGGCTTTGCAGGGACGGGCGACGGGGCGCTGACGGTTTTTTTTGGCGGCTGAACCGGATGAAGAAAAAACCGACGATCGAGTTGTTGTCGTTTCAGCGGAACCCGAAAGGGATCGAAAGCGATCAGCCTCTCCGGAAACAACGACGGTATGGGCGGATAGTGGCGGGCGGCCAGGACGCCCGGCAGGCCGAGGTGCTGAGAGGCATTGACGGGGGGAAACAACGCCACGTAAATAAGGGAAATTCCGCAAAGGAGCCACATGGCCCGCGAACTGACCGAACTGTTTTTTAAAAAGGCGGTTTTCATCATTGAATGTTCCCCTTGTTCTTTGATAACCATATTCGGCCGGATGGTCAACACCCAAGACGGATCGGCGGGGTAAATCAAACTCGATGGCGATTATATAACCGCTCCTCCGCGTTTTTTCCTTCCTGGGGGGTGGGCATTCACCGCCGGAAATGCAAGATGCGTGCAAGCCAATCAAAATAGTAAAAATTCTTTTGTTTACGGTTATTTATATCGACCATCACCTTTGCGTCCCCTTTAAATTGAGTAACCAAGGTTATACGGGTCCCCTGGCTTTCCCAGGAAAAAAAGGGTCAATTCCACATACGTCAAGCGGTCCGCGCGTAAGCAGTCACAAACAGGAGTGTATATGCAATCATTTATTCGGCGCGATCCGGGGCCATTTATCGGGACGATCATCGGCGTCCCTTCGCCCGAAATCGCAGAGCTTCTGTCGGTGTGCGGCCTGGACTGGCTCTTCATCGACATGGAGCACGGTGCCCTCGATGGCCTTGCCGTTCAGCGCGTGCTCCAGGCCGTGGCTGGCAAAATACCCTGTCTGGTGCGGGTGCCGTCCCTGGAGGAAATCTGGATCAAAAAAAGCCTGGATGCCGGAGCGGACGGCATCATTGTGCCCCACGTGAGTTCGGCAATCGAGGCAAGCCGGGCCGTCCGGTTCAGTAAATACCCGCCCCAGGGGGCTCGCAGCATCGGCCTGGCGCGGGCGCAAGGATACGGCGCCGCTTTCAAGGACTACCTCGAGAGCGCCAACCGCACCGTGGCGGTTGTGCTGCAGATCGAGACCGTTGCCGCCGTCGAGCACATCGACGAGATTCTCGGCGTCGACAACGTGGACGCCCTTTTCATTGGTCCATACGACTTGTCGGCCAGCATGGGACTCACCGGCCGGGTCGACGACCCCGCGGTCGTTGCGGCAATAGCAACCGTGCGTGCGCGGGCGGCTGCGGCTGGAATGCCGTTGGGTGTATTCGTGGCGACCGCCGCCGAGGCCCGTCCATACCTTGCGAACGGGTACAGGTTCGTGGCGGTGGGCACGGAGATGCTGCTGCTGGCCGATGCGGCGCGCGGAATCGTCGTCGCACTGAAAACATAGATTCCATCCGCCCGACCGCCTCGACTTGTCCTTGAAAAAGGTTATTTTAAAAAGCTATAGGAGAGGCACCAACGTCAACTTTTTTTCTGATTCGAGGTAAGAGGTCAACTCATGGCAACGGAATATCGACCCGAGGTGATAGGAAATCGGGACTCGAAAGGCAAACCGGTCGACCCGGAAGCGGCCATCGAAAAAATGGAGAACGAACTGAAGGAAATGGCACAGTCGCTGCGCCAGATACGGCGCGATTACGTCAGCGGCATGATTTCGGATGATGAGTTCGGCAAGGTCGAGTCGCAGTTCATGGATAAATTGGCCGAACAGCGCAACGCTCTGCAATTGCTGCGCAGCGCCGCCGGCAGGAACAAGTGAACGGATCCGGCGCCGGTTTTACCCCTGTGACGAACAGTATTTAACCCATCGGAGATAACATGGAACACTTAAAGGGCAAGATCGCCATTATCACGGGCGCCAGCAAGGGCATCGGCCGGGCGACGGCACTGCGGCTGGCACGCGACGGGGTCGCGCTGGTGGCCGGGGCCACCGGTGTGGAAGGACTGGAAGCGCTGGAAAAGGAGGCGGCGGAACTGGGCGCGGCAATCCGCGTGCAGCGCTGTGATGTGACGCGCCGGGCGGACTGCGAAGATCTGGTCAAATCGGCCGTAAAACAATTCGGGAGCGTCGACATCCTGATCAACAATGCCGGCATCGGATTTTCGGGAAAGGTGGTCGATTCCAATCCCGCAGAGGCGGAAACGATGGTGCGGGTCAATGTGCTGGGCGTCTATTACATGGCCCGGTCGGTTTTACCGGGCATGATAGAGCGGCAACGGGGCGACATCGTGAACATCGCCTCGGTCGCCGGGTTGAAGTACTCTCCCAACTTCGCCCTTTACTCGGCCACCAAGTTCGCTGTGCGGGCTTTTTCGGAAGGATTGCGCAACGAGGTGCAGGCGCACAACATTCGGGTGGCGACCGTGAACCCCGGCATGGTCGACACGCATTTTTTCGACTCTTTTTCCGCGGACGGGATGTCCCTGCCGACAGGCCAGGGCGAGCTGCTGAAGCCGGAAGACATCGCCGAGGCCATTTATTTCGCCTTGACGCGGCCGCGATCCGTGGCCCTCAACGAGGTGACGGTGCGGCCTTACTGGCAGGAGCGATGAGGTGCCGGCGGCGAGCGGTGAAAAAGGGAAGGCGGTGTCGGCGGACTGAATTTGATCGACCTCACATCACATTGCCGCACAAACACCTGAGGTAAGATTGCTTCAAAGGCCCATCGGGAATTTCCTGCAGGCGGCCGTGGCACTTGGAACACAGGAAGAGGGGCCCGTCGATTTTGCAGATATCGCAGCTGATAACCGCCTCTCCGCAGGCATCGCAGGGGTAAAAAATTTTCTGGACTTCGGAACTGTCCAGGGACCGGCACCAGCCGCCGAGCTGAACGCCGATGGCGAAAGCGGGCCGGGCGTCCGACGGCAGCGGAGAACACCACTTCACCGTGGCGTTGCAGAGCTTGAAATCCGGCGGGCAACTCAAGGCCGCCGGGTCCTTTTCGATCAGGATGTGACAGGCATCGCCATTTTCCAGCGCCGTGTCACCGACGAAATGCAACCCGTCGACACTGTTGTTGCGGGTGGTGGCGGCATGAAACGGCTCCTTGTTTCCGAGACAATACATCACCGGCATCTCAAAACTGGCGCGGGGCCATCTTCTTTTGTCGGTCCGGCTCATCTCTGCACTCCTTGATCGATGGGGGTCAGGCCGCTTTCCGCTTTTCGCCGGTTTCGGCGGCCGAAGGCACGATCGTACCGGCTATCTTTCCGCCGGCGGCTGTCGTCCAGATACTTTCCATTTTTTTGAACTGGTTGTCAACATACCGTTTGAATTCGTTGCGGCCCTGCTTGAACGTCGCCTGCCATTGTACCCAAGAGGTGTCGAGGCGGGGGGAGACACCCATTTTGCGGACCCAGCCTTGGTTGAGTTCGGCGGCCTCGTCCTGCCAAAGGGCCATGGTTTCGAACGCCCCGTTGAAGATGGTCCTGTGAAGTGAAATGAACAAACCGGCGGTATCTTTTGCAAGCATGGCAAAAATCTCCTTTCAAACCGTGGAAGAAAAATCAGCGACGGGGCCTTGTGGCGACTATTGTAAATGTTCGGGAATACTTCAATTCTTATCCGGCCAAGTAAACCGGCAGTGATGTACGGCAGGTAAACGGAGCCCGCCTTACAACCGGTTAATACGGGACTGTCACACCCCGCGACGCGACTTGAACGCTGCAATGCCGGGAAAAGATTATTTTCGGACGGAAACTACTTATGAAATACATTATCGGGCGTGTCCATAGGGCTGCGGCTTCAATTGACTGGGGAAATTCCTTCAGCGGAAGGCGTTTTTCCCGGCGACCCGGGGGGAATACAGAGCGGCAAAGGAGGTGGGAACAAGAAATCGGCCGGCATGCCGTGCCAAAGCCGGCGGCACCCGGGACTTTGGCAGCCTTGCGCCGGCCGCCTTCCGTTCAGGCCGTTACCGGCTCGCGGGCGACAATTCCGGTCAGGCAGCCGATCGCACCGGCGGCCTTGGCCAGTTCGTCGACCGCAACAGTCAGGCAGGTGATCCCGAGATTTTCGTAAAATGCCTGCGTGACCGGGTTTCCGGCCGCCATGAGGATTTTTCGAGGACCCAAGGTGACAAAATTCAGGGCGAACCCTTGGCTGGCCTCGGTTTCATCCGGGATGAAATGAACCGCGAAGCCTTTGTCGCGCAAAGCCTCCACCGCGGCCTGCGCCAGCCGTTGCGGCCAGGCCAGCGCGAGGTCACGGTCCACCAGCCGCAGCATTCCCATCAGGTGCATGGTGCCGCAGGGCAGGTCGACCTGAAGAACCCGCACCGTCATCTCCTGCAAAAGAGTTGTCACCTGCCAGGCACCTTCGGCATTTGTGCGCAGCCCGCGGCCCAGTAGCACCGTCGCCGGATCGAGCCAGGCGGCATCGGCGCCTTCGAAGGTCCCGCGCCCCCGAATGGTCTTTAAGATCGGAACTCCCATATCGGCCAGCCGCCGGGCCACCCAGCGTTCTTCACCGGCCCGGACCGCGGACGCCGGCCGGGCCAGGATGGCGCCTTCCGGTGTCATGAACATCAGGTCCGCCACAAACATCTGGTTCGGGAACCGGGTTTCCGAAGGCGCGACATAAACGACATCGATCCCCGCCCGGCGGTAGGCCAGAGATAATGCATCGTGCTGGATGCCGGCTTTTTGCGCATCCAGCCGGTCGAGCATCAAGACCGCGTCGGGGTTCTGGGTGGTGCAAAGTTCCGCACCCGGCCGGTGCATCAGGACCGTTTTCAAGGTCGACCATTCCGTCGACTGGCCGAAGTGGCCCCAAATGCGGCCGGCCTCCTCGGCCAATGAGCTGCGGCGCGGCGCCCAGCCGGGGCCGCCGTAGGCTGATGTGTCGTGCAGGAGATCTGATTCCATCGGTTTACCTTCGCATGCGTCAATGGTTCCAGGAAAACAGCCAGGCGCCGATCGCCAAAAAGGCGAGGGTCATCAACGCCAGCACCGCCAGCTCGGGGGCAACGTCGAACAGGCCCGCGCCGTCGTTCATGATTTTGCGCACGGCCTTTAAAAGGTGCGTCAGGGGAAACACGGCGGCGATGTTTTTGACCCACTGCGGCGCGCCTTCTATCGAAAACCAGACTTCGGACAGAAACATCATCGGCCAGGCGATGAAGTTCAGCAAGCCGGTGGCGAATTCCTCGCTGGTGCCGCGCGCGGCGATCACCAGGCCCAGGGCGGTCAAACTGAGGCTGCCGACCAAAAAAACGACGGCCAGGTCCAGATACGAGCCTTCGACGTGAAAGGTAAAAATCAGATCGCAGCCGATCCAGACCACCGTCAGGGTGAACATCAACAGGAAGATGCGCGAGAGCATCTGGGCGCTCAGGTATTCGAAGGCCGTCAGCGGGGTGGCCTTCAGGCGTTTGAGAACGCCGTTCTTGCGGTAGCGGACGACCACGTAGCCCACGCCCCACAGGGCGCTGAACATCATGTTCATGGTCAGAATGCCCGGGAAAAACCAGTCCACGTAACGGATCTGCCGCCCGCTGATCTCATTCTTTTGGGCCGGCAGCGACGAATCCGGCGGCAGCAGGCTGCTCTGAAAGATCTTTTCCACGAAATAGCCCTTGGGCGAGGTGGTGTTGAGCCAATACGGGTAGGGCGGCGGGCCGGCCTTGATCAGGAAATCGATCTTGTAGTGCTTGAGTTTGTCGAAGGCCTCGTCGGCGGTTTTGAACCCCACGAACTGGATGTAACGGGTCTGCCGAAACGGCGCGGGAATGTCCAGGCTGTCCGGGGCCGCATTTTCGACGGCAACCGGAAAAACGCCGACCTTGTACTCGGCATAGCGGTCGCTGCCGAAGATCAGGCCGAATCCGCCGATGATCAGAAACGGGAAGAGGAAGTTCCAGCCGAACGCGGCCCGATCGCGCAGAAATTCACGGTTGCGGGCGACAAACAGGGTCCAGAGTCTTTTGATCCGCATGGTCAGTCTCGCAGCTGGCGGCCGGTCAAGGTGAGAAAGACATCTTCGAGGTTCGGCGAGCGCACGGTCATGTCCTTCAGGTCGACGTTTCCGGCGACGAGTTGCGCCACGCAGGCATTGAGGTCATCGGTCATGATTTCGACCCTGTCCTGAACCACCTGGAAGGGAGCGGAAAGCGACGGCAGCGCCGTATCGGCACTTGCCAGCGGCAGCGCCACTGTGACGCCGCCGCAGTGGCGTTTGATCAGCTCGGCCGGCGACCCGCGGGCGATGATGCGGCCGTAGTCCATGATGGCAATGTCATCACACAAAGCCTGAGCTTCTTCCATGTTGTGGGTGGTCAGCACGATGGTGCGGCCGCCAGCCTTGATATCCTGAACGATATCCCACAGGTTGCGGCGCGCCTGGGGATCCAGGCCGGTGGACGGTTCGTCCAGAAAAACCAGTTCGGGCTTGTTGACCAGGGCCAGCGCCAGCATGAACCGCTGCCTCTGGCCGCCGGAAATGCGGTCGTTGTACTGCTTTAAAAAATCCTGCAGGTGACACATCGTGATCAGCTCCTGCAGGTCGGCGGTGTCCGTATAGAGGTTCTGAAACGTCACCAGCGTTTCATGGACCGTCAGAAAGGACAGCAGGGCGGTCTGCTGGAACAAAATCCCCACCTCGGCCCGGAAGGTGTCGGATCGCGGCCGGCCCTTGTAGAGGATGTCGCCTTCGGTCGGTGCGACGATGTCCTCGATGACTTCGATGCTCGTCGTTTTACCGGCGCCGTTGGGTCCCAGAAGGCCGAAACACGTTCCTTGCGCAATGGCAAAGGAAATCCCGTCGACCGCCGTCGTGCGGCCGTATTTTTTAACCAGGTTTTTTACTTCCAGAAGCGCCATTTAGGTAACACCCACAGCCATTGTGGGGGCGAAAAATTTTTCGCCCCTACAGCTAAACCAACCCAACCGA
Source organism: uncultured delta proteobacterium (assembly GCA_963728055.1). Taxonomy (GTDB): domain Bacteria; phylum Desulfobacterota; class Desulfobacteria; order Desulfobacterales; family SG8-13; genus JARFQH01. Next base: position 97,067 of record CAVSIM010000014.1, read on the forward strand.
CCTAACCGACTCAACCGACCCAATTGACCCAGCTGCCTCAACGCCCGGGAGGTTTCGGGTGTTTGAACGACCGGGGACGAATCGAGAGGAAGGGCAGGCACATAGGCCTGCCCCTACGGGGTTGCCGGGGGTCGATGGCAGGCGATAAACCCGGGAACCCCAGTAAACCAACCGACCTAACTGACTCAACCGATCCATGACCCAACTGCCTCCGATCCATGACCCAACTGCCTCAACGCCCGGGAGGTTTCGGGTGTTTGAACGACCGGGGACGAATCGAGAGCAAGGGCAGGCACATAGGCCTGCCCCTACGGGGTTGCCGGGGGTCGATGGCAGGCGGTAACCCCAGTAACCCCACCAAACCCAACAGACCCAATAGACTCAACCGACCCAACAGACCCAAAAGACCCAACAGACCCAAAAGACCCAACCGACTCAAGGGACCCAACCGACTCAAGCGACCCAACCGACTCGACCGACCCAACCGATTCCGGACAGTATAAACATTCGGGCGCGGTTATCAATCCGGAATCGGCCGCAATCCGGCTTGACAACCGGGATGGCGCGGGTTAGCTTCCGGGCGTTTCGCGGGGTCCCGCGGCTGCGGGACCGTCGACGTCGGCGCAGGAATGGCTCGTTTGCGGCGCGATGGGTTCCGCGGGCCTAGCGTCTTGCCAAACACGTTACAAACCGCAGGAGATGCCATGCCGGTCATGCTGTCGATCGTGGGTAAATCGGGCAGCGGCAAAACGACGCTGATCGAGAAACTGATTGCGGAGTTGAAATCGCGCGGGTTGCGGATCGGCACCGTCAAGCATTCGGCCCACGCCATCGAGATGGACAAGCCGGGCAAGGACAGCTGGCGCCACAAGCAGTCCGGGGCCGACACGGTCGTGGTGGTGGCGCCGCAAACCGTGGCCATGATCAAGAGCATGCCGTCACCGCGCCTCGAGGACCTCGAAAAATACTTCGAGGATGTCGATCTGGTCCTGACCGAGGGCTTCAAATCCGGCGCCATGCCGAAAATAGAAGTGTTTCGCCAGGCCGCGCACGCGCAGCCCCTTTGCCGGGGCGATAACCGGTTGATGGCCTTCGTGACCGACTCGGCGATTGACCTGGGTGTCCCCACCTTCGGGTTAAACGACATCGCCCGGATCGCCGATCTGATCGAAGCGCGCTGCGATGCCGCCCGTTAATCCTTCAGCGGGCAGTGAACCGCTCTTTCCCGTCCACCGACAACTTGCCTGAACAATTATTGCCGCCGATCTACAGACCTCAAGATAAGCCAATGGGGTATCTTTGCGGAGTGATCACCGACCGAAACGGGTTCCGCATAAAAGAAGGGGCCCGTCGCCGAGCCCCTTCCAGGTGGTTTAACTCACGTATTTTAATCCGATCATTTTAATCTCATACGGTGTGATCAGATCCGGTTGCCGCTCAGGCGACTTCCAGTCTCTGGCGATCGGCCATATCCATCAGGACGCGATCGCGGGCCTTGTCGATCCCGAGGGCCTTGCGTTTCTTGTCGATGTGCTCGATCATCATGCGGGCCATTTCATAGGGGTCAGGCGAGAAGCCCCACTTGCCGAGCCCCTGCTTTTCCAGGCCGTCGAAGAGCAGGTTGTAGAACTTGGTGTCTTCCACGATCGGAAAGGTGACGCCGAACACGGTGTAGACCCCGGAGGCCACGAAATACTGGCCGATGCTGATGGCTTTTTCGCTCATCCACTCCGGTGCCGCGCCGGCCACCGGCAGGTCGGCCATGCTCTCGCCCAGGCCGCCCTCCTTGACCATCTCGGCGCAGGCGATCAGGATCCGGCTGTTGTCGACGCACGAACCGATACCGAGAACCGGCGGCATGCCGACGGTTTCGCAGACCTCGCGCAGTCCCGGCCCGGCCATGACCGCCGCCTCGGGGGTGGTCAGCCCGGCCTTGGCCAGTGCGACCTGGGAACACCCGGTCTGCACGACCAGCACATCGTTCTTGATCAGTTCCTTGACCAGCTCGACATGGACGAAATCCTGCTTGACGCGCGGGTTGGTGCAGCCGACCACGCCGGCCACGCCGCGGATGCGGCCATTGATGATGTTGTCGTTGAGCGGCCGGTAGGAAGCGCGGAAGGTGCCGCCGAGCATGTACTTGATGTACTCGTGGGAGAACCCGTGGACGCCGATGTTGCGGATCTGCGGGATTTCCACCTTGGCCTTGCGGTTCTTGAAGCGGCTGATGGCCTTGATGACCACCTCGTCGGTGCAGTCCTTGGGGGTGTGCTCGTGGAACTCGATGTGGGTGGCGCCCTCGATGTGGCAGCGCGGGTTGGTGGTGATCAGCGGCGTGCCGTAGCACTCGGCCACCTTGGCCAGGCCCTGCTTGATGCACTGGACATCGACGCACATCACATCGACCGCGCCGGTCACCAGTATCGCTTCGGTCGACATGAAGTTGCCGGCGTGGGGGATGCCGTGGCGCACCAGGACCTCGGCGCCGGAGCAGCACATGCCGGCCAGGTTGATGCCCTTGGCGCCGGCTTTCTTGGCCTCTTCGATCAGGCTCTGCTCGTTGCACGATTCGATCATCGACTCGAACAGGTTGGGCTCGTGGCCGTGGACGATGACGTTGACATAGTCTTCCTTGAGCACGCCCATGTTGACCTCGATGCTGATGGGCGAGGGCGTGCCGAAAAGAATGTCGGAAATCTCGGTCGCCACCATGGAGCCGCCCCATCCGTCGGCCAGGGCCGTGCGGCTGCACTGCTTGGCGATGTTCTCGTAGTGCTGATCGACGCCCATGTGCGTGCGGTGCATGATCTCCATGATCTCGCGCATGGCGCCGCGCGGCACGATGCCCAGTTTGCGCCAGGTTTCGAGCGTTTTCGCGGGAACCCGGTCGGCGAAAGGGATCTCGCCTTCCACCTGAGTGTAGGTTCTTTCCAGTTCCTTGTAGAGGTCCTTGGCGATGTCCATCATTTCGCGGCCCTCGGTCTCGATTCCGATCGAACGGGCCACCTCTTCCAGCTTGACGGTGTCCTTGATCCTGTAGTCCTGAATGTTGCCGTTGACCACTTCGCGGAACAAGTCGAGCATGCTCATGCCGTGGTCGGTGTGGGCGGCGCAGCCGGAGGCGACCATGCGCGCGAAGTTGCGGGCCATGATGGTGTCGATGGTGGCGCCGCAGACGCCGACCTTGCCGTAGGGGTCCTTGGCGTTCAGGCGGCAGGGCCCCATGGCGCAGTGCTTGCAGCAGGCCGAGTCCGCGCCGATCGGGCAGGCTTTCATGCTAATCGCCCGGTCCCATGCGGTTTCAACGCCGTCGCGCCTGGCTTTTTCGAGCATCTGGATCGTGGCGTCGCAGGTCGTCAGGTCCCGAAAATTGATCTCTTTTTCCTTTTTAGCGATGATTTTTTTTTCTTCTGCCATGGTTGCTCCCTTCGTGGTGAGGTTTTTAAGGCGTTTCTGAAAAAATTCCAATTGGTTGAAGCGTTTTATCCTCCGTCTCCAGTTATCAGTAATGATTACTATTAAACCTACAGGGACGGTTTTCCCTTGTCAAGCAAAAATAAAAAAATTTGCCAGTGCGGTCTTTTTATACTATGCAGCGAGGTAGGCATCGTCGCATCACCCGGTTCATAAACCGGTAAAGCGTCCGGCATCGCCTCTTGCGCACCGCCGCCACCGGCCCCAACATTTAATGGCTCTTGAACATCGATAAACGTGGAGACCACTTCAGGACGGAAGGAACATGGGTCATGGAAGAAGAAAAACCGGTAACGATTTATTCCCTGAGCACCTGCAGCCACTGCAAGTCGACCAAGAAGATGCTGGCGGAATGCACGATCAAATACGATTTCGTCGACGTCGACCTGCTGGAAGGCGAGGAACGCAAGGCGATTCTGGCGGATGTGAAGAAATTCAATCCGAAGTGCTCTTTCCCGACCATCATCATCGGCGAGAAGGTCATCGTGGGTTTCAAGGAAAAAGAGATCAAGGAGGCGCTGGGACTATAATATGGATGCGCAGAAACTGTATGCCATGATGAAGAAAGTCCAGGAACCCAAGGGCTATTATTTCAATGCCGACAAGGAAAGGACCTTCGAGCTGCTCGATGCCCTGCTTTCGAACAAGGAGCGTTACGGATACATGGGCTGCCCCTGCCGGCTGCTTTCCGGCGATCGCGAAAACGACCGCGACATCATCTGCCCCTGCGTTTACAGCGTGGCGGACATCGAGGAATACGGCAGCTGCTACTGCAACCTCTATGTGTCCAAAAGCTGGAACGAGAACAAGATTCCGCATGCCTACGTGCCCGAGCGCCGACCGCCGGAGAAAACCATGTTCTGAATCATTCTTGACTTTTCAACGGTTCCAACTCATTTTTAAGACGGTACAACTGTTTGATAATTTTGTTATTTCCAAAAATGAATGGTTTTCCTGCGGTCGCCGGAAGAAGGAGGAGCTAAAAAGATGGAAGAATGCAATGTGATTGTCAACACGGGGTTAAGGGGGGTGACGGTCGCCAGCACCCGCATCAGCGATGTGGACGGGCAACGGGGGCGCTTGATATACCGCGGCTTTCTGGTGAGCGATCTGGCACAGCGGGCCGGTTACGAGGAAATCATCTACCTGCTTCTCTACGAAAAACTGCCCGGAAAAAACGAGCTGGCCCAATTCAAGGAGCGGCTGGCGGCCGAGCGATCGATTCCCCCGGCGGTTGTGGCGGCCTTGAAGACCCGTCCGGCCGATTCCCTGCCGATGGACATTCTGCAGGCCGGCGTGTCGCTTCTGGCCAATCACGATTCGGAAGCGGGCAGCCAGACCAAGGAGGCGGCCGAACGGAAAGCGGTGCGCCTGATTGCCAAGTTTCCGGTTCTGCTCGGGGCCTGGGGACGGATCCGGCAGGGTCTGGAGCCGGTCGAGCCGGCGGCGGATCTCGATCATGGCGCCAATTTTCTCTACATGCTCAGCGGCGAGCGACCGGCGGAGGACACGGCCCATTTCATGGATGTGGCCCTGGTGCTGCACGCGGAGCATTCCTTCAATGCCTCGACCTTCACCGCGCGGCAGGTGGCCTCGACGCGGGCCCACATGTACGCCTCGGTTTCGGCGGCGGTCGGCTCGCTGTCCGGGGAGCTGCACGGCGGCGCGAACGTGCGCGTGATGGAAATGCTCCAACAGATCGGGTCGGTGGATCGGGTGGAGGCGTATGTGAATGCCCAGCTGGATGCGGGCAAGCTGATCTTCGGCCTGGGCCACGCCGTTTACAAGGTGGACGATCCGCGCGCCAAGATCCTGGCGCCGATGTCGGCGACAATGGGGCAGCGCACAGGCGAGCCGCATTGGTACGAGATTTCACGCGCCCTGGAAGAAAAAGGCAAGGCCTTGTTCAAGGAACGCAAAGGCATCGATATTTTCACGAACGTTGATTTTTACAGTGCCTCGCTCTACCATGCGATGGGCATTCCGATGGACTTTTTCACGCCGGTATTTGCCGTGTCACGGGTGGCCGGCTGGGCGGCCCACGTCATCGAGGAGCAGTATGCCGGTGCGGCGGATAAACCGGCCCTCTACCGGCCGGCCTCGGACTATGTCGGGGACTACTGCGGGCCGGAGGAATGCGCCTTCGTGCCGCTGGAGGAACGCAACTGAGCGCGAGAAAATAAAAATGACCTCAGCGTCCCTGCGGTGAAAATGACCATCTGACACGCCTGGGGCTTTGTGATCATATCGTGCAGCCGAGCTTGGTGCCCTCGTAAATAGCCGTTTTGGCCGTGCGCGGTTCGAGGCAGTCTCCGATCACATGGGTTTCGTAGCCCAGTGACTTGATCTGGCGGTGGATGGTGTCGTCGGGCCGGATGCCGATGGCCACCACAATGCGCTCGGCTTCCAAGACCCGCTCGCGGCCGTCCGGACCGGCGATCACCAGGGAGGTGTCGTTCACCCGCAGCAGCCGATGCTCGGTGAGGATGCGGACCTTGTTCTCACCGAGCTTGCGGAGCAGAAGCTTCTTGGTCACCGACTCCAGATCGCCCCCTATTTTGGGCAGCAGTTCGATGATGGTTACCGACGATCCGGTTTCGGACAGGTGAAACGCCACCTCGCAACCGGTCGCCCCGCCGCCCACGACCACCGTTTTCTTTTTCTGGCACACGTCGCCGTTCAGGACCTTGTCGAAGGTCACCACCGCGGCCGCATCGATTCCCTCCACCGGCGGCAGGACGGGTATGGACCCGGTCGCCAGGATCACCACGTCCGGATTTTCTTTTTTCACCGTTTGCGCCGTGACATCCTCTCCCAGGTGGCAGATGACGCCATTCAGTTCAACCTGTCTTTTCTGAAAATTGATCAGGCTCTGCATCTCCCGCTTGTATGCGGTTTTACTGCCCGGAATCAATTGTCCGCCAAGGTAGGGCTGTTTTTCGTAGAGGTGCACCTCGTGACCGCGCTTGGCCGCCACCCAGGCCGCGTTCAGCCCGCCCGGCCCGCCGCCGACCACCATGACCTTTTTCGGTTGGGTGGTGGGGACGATCTGCATTTCCTTTTCACGGCCCAGGGCCGGATTCACCAGGCACTCCAGGCGCCCGATGCGATAGATCGACTGCATGCAGGTGTTGCAGGCGATACACGTCCTTATTTCATCGAAGCGCCCTTCCTGGGCTTTGATCGGCATTTCGGGATCGGCCATCAGGCCGCGTCCGATGCAGACCAGGTCGGCCATTTTTTCGCCGATGATTCTGTCTGCCGTCCAGGGATCGTTGATCCGCCCGACGGCCATCACCGGGACCTGCAGCGCCTTTTTGACGGCCGCGGCGGATTCCGCCAGGCAGGCCTTCTTCATGAACATGGGCTGAGAGATCCACTCGGGGGTCGAGTCGTTGCCGGCCGAGACCTGGACGACATCGATTCCGGCGGTCACCAGCAATTTTAAGATGTCGATGCTCTCTGCAACCGTCAGACCGTCGGGCACGAACTCCTGGGCGCTGATCTTGAAAGAAATCGGAAACGAGGGCCCGATGCGCTTTCGGATTTCCGTGATGATCTCGCGCGCGAAGCGGGTTCGGCCGGCGATATCGCCGCCGTAGCCATCCGTCCTGATGTTGGAGTAGCGTGAGAGGAACTGGTTGATCAGGTATCCGTGCGCGCCGTGGATTTCCAGCAGTTCGAAACCGGCTTCCCGGCCTCTTGCCGCCGCCGCGGCGAACTTGTCGACCAGGTCCTGGATTTGAGACTCGGAAAGCGGTTCCACGTCCCCGCGGATGGCCGGGCAGGGCAGGGGCGAGGGGGCCAGGGGCAGCCGCCGGATGACCTTGGCGGAGGTCTGCCGTCCGGCATGGTGGACCTGGATGGCCGGAATGGCGCCCTCGGCCTTGATGGCGGCCGCGATCCGGGAAAGCCCTTCCAGCAGCCGGTCGCTGTCGATGCGGGCCTGATTTTCGGAGACCACCCCTTCGGGTGCGACCGCACAGGCTTCCATGATGACCATGGCCGGACCGCCACCGGCGCGCCGCCGGTAGTGCTCGACGGCGCCATCGGTGATTCCGCCGCCTTTTTCGATGAGAAAGGAAGCCAGCGGGGGCAGGACGATCCGGTTTTTAAGGGTGAGGGTCTTGATCCGAAACGGCGTGAAAAGATGTTTCATTTATGTCCCGATCGCCTGTCAAGCGGTTGAATGGTTCTGGAGTTGTATATTCTTTGTATAAAATGTGTCGTTCGGATGTCAAATTAAAACGCCGGCCGGCGAAAAATTGGGGATAGGCTGGATTCGATTAGGCGTTGAAGGTGATCGATGCTATCGACGGGTCGACGTTACGGCAGCAAGTCTTACCACAAGATTTTTGTCGGGACCCTTAAGTGAGCGGACACAGGATCCGAAGGGTTCGGGTCATCAGGGCGGGGCTGCCTCATAAAGGCTTTATCATAAAACTTTTGGCTGTTGGTATCGGTCGCTGGCGTATGCCGAACTGCAGGGTTCGCGGTCAAGACCCCTGTTTCAAACCAGGGGTTGTAACGCCCTGCTGTTTGGTGTCGCGGGCAGCGTTCATATCGGGCCCTCAAATAAGCTGATACAAGGCCTGAGCCCCGTCAGGCGCGCAAATGAGAAGACAGCATTCCTCGGTCACCTTTTTTCATGTCCGCCGACGCTCTTTGAACGATGCTCGCCGGTCTGCGGCCGTCACCGGTTCGACACTGTGTCCGGGGCGCGTGTTTTCAGTTGACGGCGTCGATCGAAAAATGAACACGGCGGTTCTTGGCGCGCGAAATTTCGTCCCGCCCATTGACAGCCGGTGTTTCGCGCCCGTTGCTGACCACCGCCAGGCGTGCGATATCCACCCCGTGCTCGATCAGGTAAGTGGTAACCGTGCCGGCCCGTTTGTCACCCAGCGCAAAGTTGTGTTCAGCGGTGCCGTCTTCATCGCTGTTGCCCTGGACGACGACCCGAATTTCCGGATGGGCCCGCAGCCAGGCAGCTTTTTCGGTCAGGATTTTCCGGGCGGCCGGCAGCAGGGCCGCACTGTTTTTATCGAAGTAAACGTCTTGGTTCACAAAGGTTTCCCACCCAGTCGGAAACCTGCTGTCAGCCGGTGCCGGCCGGCTTTCGACCGCTATCGGTGCGGCCGGTTCGGTTACAACCACCGGCGTGCCGGTCAAGGGGGCCGGCGGCGCTGACTTGCCGGCGCAGGAAACGAGAAGGAACGGAAACAGCATCACCGGAAGCACAAGCCCCGTCCATCGATCTTTTCGCATGCGGTTCTCCTTTATGTAATTCCATGATCCGGGGAGGGGGGGCGTCGATTCGTGCGGATGCCGGCCCGGCGGCATTTCCCCGGCCCTTAAAGCCATAGAGTATCAAAAACACAGCGATTAATCAACGTTTTGAAGTGTTCCGCAACGCTTCCGCGGCTGTGCGACACCTATTGACGACGGCACTCCGGCCGTCAAAGGACGTGGCGCTTGTCCGCGCGAACGTTGAAATAGCCGCTAAAGATTCAGTGACAAACGGACGATGAGGTCTTCGAGGAGGATCCGGCGATGCAGATAAAATTAAAGGAAGTCGTGCGACCGAAAAGGAATCCGCAACATCCGGTGCCCTTGCCGGTGCTCACAAAAAGAGAATCGAGCAGGAATCGACGCAAGAACAAGGTCGATCGTCGCCGCGCCATCCGGGACGGGGTGATCGTCACCCTCTCGACCCGCAAGGACCGCCGCAGCGGCCGGGACCGTCGCAAACGCCCGCGTTGACAGCTTCTTGGATCACCTGAGTCGTGCCCATCCCCGGTTTTATGAATGCACGATACGTTTCCGATCCTGAAACGTTGCGCAAGTTCAAGGAAATCGGTGGAATTTCGCGGAGGCATACGCGTGTAAAAGCCGCACAAGCGATTCCGCCGATTGACGTCGAAATTGCGGAAAAGGGCCATTTGGGGACGGAAACTAATTCGTACGCGGTGGATTGACGACCAGCTTCTGTCCGGGCTGCAGGGTGGCTTTTTTACCCAGGCTGTTGTCCGCGCGCAACTGATCGATCGACACCTGGTAGCGACGGCTGATGGCGTAGAGCGTGTCACCGGACTTGACCACATGGGTAACGGCATTGGCCTGTCTGGTGACCTTTTGGGCGGCCGGTTTTTCCGCCGGCTGCTGTGCGGCCGGTCTGGCCGGGGGCGGGGCGGGCGCCTTGCCCAGTTGATCCATGCGCTGCGCCAGGGAGGTTTCCATGCGATTGATCTTGTCGACGGCCTGAAGGTATGATTGAGCGTCTCGTTCAAGCGCCTTCAGGCGTTCCTCCATGCCTCTCAAATCCGCCGTCTGTTTTTCCAGGGCGGCGATGCGGTCTTCGAGTTGATGGTCCACCAGACTTACGGGCGGGCTTTGGGGCTTGCCCCTGAACCACACGGCCATCAGGATCACCAGCACGATTCCGACGAGCAGCAAAGGCAGAATAAACCGCACGCTCGGCAACGGTTTTTTTTCCTTGAGGTTGCGGTAGCTCTGGTTTTCCAGATACTCCTCATCAGGTATCTTCTCCGAATTGCTGTCAAAATAAGGGTTGCTCATTTCTTCGCTCCCATCGGTTTGATCCGTGGCGGCTGAATCCGGCCCGGTTGGGTTCTGCGGCAAGGGCATCGCTGATTTCGCCTTTCGTCTGGTGTCGTGCGGTTCGGGTTTCCATCGTGTCTGCGCCGGAAACACCGGCACACCGTGCGTCCGTCGTGATTGCAGCTGCCGGCACTCTTGCGACGCGCCACCTTTTTTCATGTGGCGACACCCGGTTTCGCACGGTAAAAGGGCATTCGCTTGCATGCCGGTTGCTCTGGTTGAAAACGCGGTGCATTTTATGCCATCGCATATTGTGAGTCAAGCGTTAATCGATACAATATGTAGTAGATGAGCGGGATGCGGGGTACGGGTTGCGAGGTGCGGGATGCGGGGTGCGGGTTACGGGGTGCGGGTTTCAGAGTGTGTCTGGTGTTTGGTAATTGGTGTTTTGGCGATGCGACCGTTGGGGCGCCCCTTGTGGGTGCCCGGTGTCGTGCCGAATTGGCTCATTGCGGGATGCGGGTTTAAAAGTGTGCCTCGAGTTTGGTGTTTCGGGTAGGAAATGAACGAAATACGGCATCTGTGTCTTTCGAGCAGTGAGACTTGAAGCGTTCGGTGTTCCTTTTGATCGAGGGCACCGATGGCGGTTCGAGGGCGGTATGATAAACCTTGCGGGTTGATACCGCAATTCTTACAACCTACAGGGGGTCAACACCTCTGATATCGGCAGGAAAATTCCATGAGAAGCGACCGAGCGGTAACCACCCGTATCGACGATCAAAAATGCATCGGTTGCGGACTGTGCGTGCGCGTCTGTCCGGATCGCACCCTGTCCATGCGGGGCGACAAAGCCGTGGTCAGTGGCGACACCTCTCTTAATTGCGGCCATTGCGCGGCGATCTGTCCGGTCGGGGCGGTGACGGTCGGCGCGCTCGATGACGAATCCCGGAAGTTTGATACTTTTTCACAGCCCGACGAGAGTTGGCTGCCTCCCGGCCGGTTCGACACGGGCGAGTTGGTGCGGCTGATGCGGTCGCGACGCAGCTGCCGCACCTATCTCGATCGGCCGGTCGAGCGCGAGCGCCTCGCGGATTTGGTGAAAATCGGCATTACCGCCCCCTCGGGGACCAACAGCCAGCGGTGGACGTTTACCCTCCTGCCCGACCGGCACGCGGTGTTGCGCCTGGGCGAAGAGGTCGGCCGTTTTTTTCGGCGGTTGAACCGGATGGCGGAAAAGCGGTTGCTGCGCCTCGCCCTCAAAGTGATGGGCCGGCCCGAACTCGACGATTATTTTCACGCCTACTATTCATCCGTCACGCAGGGCCTGGAAGAATGGACCCGTGACGGCTGCGATCGCCTGTTTCACGGCGCGCCGGCCGCCCTTGTCGTCGGTTCCGCGCCGGGCGCCAGCTGCCCGGTGGAAGATGCCCTTCTGGCCACCCAGAACATTCTGCTGGCCGCCCACAGCATGGGCCTGGGCACCTGCCTGATCGGTTTCGCGGTGGCCGCCATGCAGAAGGATCCGGCCATCGTACGGAAACTGGGTATCCCCAAGGAAGAGGCGGTCCACGCGGTCATCGCGCTCGGATATCCCGACGAGGTCTACCAGCGGCCGGCCGGACGTAAAAAACCGCTGGTGCGCTGGGCGAGCACCTCTTCCAGTCGCCGGGTATAGCGGCTGTAAAAGTGGTCCGCACCGTCGATGACCTCGAGGCCGGCCGCCGGGTTCCAGGCCGGCAGCATCTGTCGGATGGTGTCGGGCGGCGCGATCTCGTCCCGGCTGCCGGTCACCACCAGCCGCAGGCCGGGCAGGCTCGTTATCGCGGAGAAATCGACAAAGCCGACCGGCGGCGACACCATGACCAGGTCCTCGGTGCCTCCTGCACGGCAAACAGTCAGCGCATTGACCCAGGCCCCGAACGAATAGCCGCACAAGTCGATTGTTTCGATGCCGGTTTCTTTCAGGCAGCAAAGCGCCGCAAGAACATCGTTCTGCTCGCCCGCGCCGTTGTCGTAGCGCCCGCCGCTTCGCCCGGTACCCCTGAAATTGAACCGCAGAGTAGCGACGGCTTTCGAGCGGTAAGCACGGCGAATCACTTCCACCACGGGGTTGTGCATATCGCCGCCGTAGAGCGGGTGGGGGTGGGTGATGACGACACCGCGCCCGGTGCCGCCGCTTTCGAACAGCCCTTCGAGTTCAAAATCCCCCGATCGAAAACACACTTTTTCTTCCATAGCCGGTATTCATCCGTAGGCGTGATTGGGGCCGAACTAGCAGAAAAGCGCCATTTCCATGCGACTATAGTACCCATCCATAGCCCATAAAAAATCGATGAGCACTTGCTATAAGTGTCCGTTCATAAATGAGGCGTTTTTTCACTGGGCAGGGCCGCACACGGGTTTTGACCGCAGACGTCGCCTGGCTACGTTGAGGATCAAAACCCGCGGAGACCGCCGACCAGGGGAAAAGGGACCACTTATGGCCCGACACTATCGGACCCGTCTCAGCACTCCCACTATTTCATCGCCGAACTCGTTTTTCTGCCAACCCTTCAGTTCTGCTATATCGGTCAGCGATGGCGGTTCTTTCGGATTTGCGATCGCCAGAGCCGTCATCGCGCTCTTGTTGAGCAGCACGGACGGTTCGATATCGAGCGCGCGGGCTTTCTTGTCGCGCCAGTTTTTCAGAGCCTTCATGCGATCCGGGACTGCCGGGTGCATGGCCCGGCTTTTCTTGCGCGGATAAGCCGGCAGGCCATCGGCGGGGATCAGCCGGGAGTGGTGAATCGCCGCCACCAGGTCCTCACCGTACATGCTGACTTGCTTGCCGCTGAGCACGCCGCTCTCGCTCAACCGGCGAATGCTGGCCGGTTTCTCGAGCGCCAGTTGCAGCAGGGAATGGTTGCTGAAGGTCTTGAACAGCGGGCGGTCCTTTTTTTCGGCCACCTGCCGACGGTATTGCAGCAGTGCCTCCAGAACGGCCAGGCTGCGCGGTCCGAGCCGGCCGGCCCCCTTGAATTGCAGAAAAAGCGGTTCATGATCGTTGTGAGAAGGCCTGACCTTGCTCAGCAGGTCGCATTCTTCCCGCACCCATTTAAGCCGGCCTTTTTCTTTCAGCTCGGCTACCAGTATTTCCGCGAGCGGCAGCAGGTGGCGGACATCGCCGGCGGCATAGGCGATCATCTCCTCCGGCAGCGGCCGCCGGGACCAGTCCTTGCGCTGGTATTTCTTGTCGAGGGTCACGCCGAAGCGCGACTTCAGGACCGCCTCCAGGCTGGTGGCTTCTATTCCGAGAAACGTGCAGGCGATCTGCGTGTCGAACAGATTGGCGATTTCGATGGCGAAATCCCGATAAAGTGAGCGGACGTCGTAGTCGGCGCCATGAAAAATTTTCGCGACGGCCGGATCGGCGAACATCGGGCGGAGAAGCCCGAGGTCCCGGACGCGCAGGGTATCGATGACGGCATCTTGAGATGCCGTGGCCATCTGGACCAGACAGACTTTTTCCTGAAAATGGTACATCGAGTCGGCCTCCAGATCGACCGCCACAGCGGGTGAACGCCGAACTTCATCCGCCAGCCGGGCCAGAGCCGATGGTGTATCGATCAAGGTGTCGCTGGTTGTCATCCTCGGTTCCTATCCGGATTCAAATTTTCCTTGACCCCGCAGGGGATTTCACTTAGCCTTACAGGCTTGGACGCACGTAGCGTTTTATTGAACATCACCTGCTTTAGACTTCAAGATAATGGTTTTGGCCGAGGTATCGATCGTTGGCGTATCACCATACATACGCCACCGCCCTGGTTTTGCTAAAAATTTTTTCTTAAAGCCCATTGCCAGTGCCTGACCGTAAACTCCCCTCCCCTGGTGGGAGGGGATGGGGGAGGGGGATATAACGGTCTAATTTCATACACCCCCACCCCGGCCCTCCCCCGTCAAAGGGGAAGGAGAAATAGGTTTCCGTTCAGCCACTATCGAAGAAAAAAAGATCGCATCAAATGGTACATATAACATTTCCGGACGGGAACACAAAGGCTTTTGAAAATCCGCCGACGGGCCTCGATATCGCCCGCAGTATTTCCGAGGGGTTTGCCCGCAACTGCGTGGCGCTGCAGAAAAACGGCGACATCCTCGATTTGACCACCCGGCTCGAAGAGGATGCCGCGGTCAGGCTGATCACCACCAGGGACCCCGAAGCCATCGACATCCTGCGCCACAGCGCGGCGCACGTCATGGCCCAGGCGATTCTGCACCTCTACCCGGACGCGCACCTGACGATCGGTCCGGCGGTGGAGGACGGCTTCTACTACGACATCGACATGCCGCCGATTTCGGAAGAGGATTTTCCCCGGATCGAGGCCGAAATCAAGAAAGCGATCAAGAACAAGGACCCGTTTCAGCGATCGGCGGTGTCGAAAGCCGAGGCCCTGGAATTTTACAAAAACGAGCCCTACAAGCTGGAGATGATCCGCGGTCTGCCGGACGGAACGATTTCGTTTTACCGGCACGGGGACTTCACCGACCTGTGCCGCGGGCCGCACGTTCCCCACACCGGTTTCATCAAGGCGGTCAAGCTGATGAAGGTATCCGGGGCCTACTGGCGCGGGGATCAATCCAACGCCCAGCTCCAGCGGATATACGGGACCGCCTTTTTCGACAAGAAGGACCTGGACGCCTACCTGAATTTTCTGGAAGAAGCCCGCAAGCGCAACCACCGCAAGATCGGAACGGCCCTGGATCTTTTCAGCTTTCACGACGAGGCGCCGGGCATGCCCTTTTTTCACGCCAACGGCATGGTGATCTGGAACGCGCTGCTCGAATACTGGCGCGAGGAACACCGCGCCGCGGGCTATGTGGAAACCAAGACGCCGATTATGTTGAACCGTTCACTTTGGGAGCGCAGCGGACATTGGGAAAACTACCGCGAGAACATGTACACATCAGTCATCGATGATACCGATGTGGCCATCAAGCCGATGAACTGCCCCGGAGGAATGCTGGTTTACACGTCCCGCCACCACTCGTACAGGGACTTGCCGATTCGGCAGGCCGAAATTGGCCTGGTTCACCGGCATGAGCTGAGCGGCGTTTTGAACGGGCTCTTTCGTGTTCGGGCATTTCACCAGGACGATGCCCATATTTTCATAACGCCGGAACAAATTCAGAGTGAGATCCTGAGCCTGTTGTCGCTCGAAGACCGTATGTACAGTACTTTCGGACTCGGGTACCATCTGGAGCTGTCGACACGACCCGAAAAATCGATCGGAACCGAGGAACAGTGGAACATGGCGACCGACGGACTGCGATCGGCGCTCGATGCGTACGGTCGGGGGTACAAAATCAATGAAGGTGACGGGGCCTTTTATGGGCCGAAAATCGACCTTCATATAAAGGACGCCCTGGGTCGCACGTGGCAGTGCGGCACCATTCAGCTAGACATGTCGTTTCCCGAGCGGTTTGACCTCTACTATGTCGACAAGGACAACGAAAAGCATCGGCCTATCATGCTTCATCGAACTGTTTTCGGATCGATCGAGCGGTTCCTGGGAATCCTGATCGAACATTTCGCCGGTAAATTCCCACTGTGGATGGCCCCGGTGCAGGTGGTTCTCTTGCCGATCAACGATGACCTCGTTGCCTACACGGATGAGGTCGGCCGCACGTTGCAGAAGGCGGGACTGCGCTGCGAGGTCGACAGCCGCGCCGAGAGCCTCAACAAAAAAATCCGTGAAGCCCAGCTTCGGTACATTCCGCTGATCCTGACCATCGGTAAAAAAGAGCAGGAGGCCGGGACCCTCTCGGTGCGGACCCTGGACGGGTCGGTCAAGCACGGCGTGACGCATGACGTGTTCCTGAAGACCGTGGCGGCCGCCGTCCGCGAGCGGCGGCTGGAATTGGTGGTCAGTGGTTAGTGTTTGGTTTTCGGCGTTTGGAATGTAAGAGACAACCGGCATGCAACCAACCACCAACCACCAACCACAAACCACAAAACACAAAACACCAAACCACCAACCACAAAACCCGCTGAAATTGCCGAAATTCATCGTTTACTGGCTGCCGGTCCTCGCTTACTGCCTGCTGATCTTCATTCAGTCTTCGTTTCCATCGCCGGTCAAGGAACCGGACATCGCCTTTTTCGATAAATACCTGCATGTGTTGGGCTATGGTCTGCTCGGGGCTTTGTTCTACCGGGCCTACTGCGGATCCTCCCGGTGGTCGGGCGGCAAGCTCAGGCGACTTGCGCTGTCGAGCATCCTGTCCGCCGGCCTTTACGGGATCAGCGATGAAATTCACCAGTATTTCGTGCCCGGTCGTACCGCCGACGTGATGGACGCCGCCGCCGATTTTTTCGGGGCGGCCCTGGGGGCGCTTTTTTTCCTGGCATTTTTCGCGAAACGCACCGTCCGGCTGCCTTGACAAGCCAATTGACAAAATATACGGCATCCGCTAATAAAAATCCGATACGGTAGCCCAGATTACGGGCTTTCTACGAAACCGACACTCTGGACCCTCTGCAATTGGAGACCCACACCATGTCCGAAGACCATCGCATCACGATCAACGGGATTACCTTTCCGTTCGAGCCGGGGCGGACGATTCTTGAGGTCGCCCGGCAGCACCATATCGATATCCCGACCCTCTGCTGGCTGAAGGGCGCCATTCCGACCGGCGCCTGCCGCATCTGCGTGGTCGAGGTCAAGGGCGCCCGCAGCCTGCTGCCCTCCTGCTCCACCCCGGCCGGAGACAACATGGTGGTGCAGACGGAGACGGCGGCGGTCGTCAAGGCCCGGCAGCTGATCCTGCAACTCCTGTTGTCCTCGGGCAACCACAACTGCGCCGTGCGCGGTTCCGACGGGCAGGACTGGACCCAATTTCAACTGGGCGTCCAACGCGACGACGGCAGCCAGGAACTGTGCCCCGTGTGGGGGGACTGCCGGCTGCAAGATTTGGCCTACCGCTACCAGGTTTCCGGCGAACGGTTTTCCGGTACCGACACACCCTATCCGATGGAAACCGTCAATCCGTTCATCGTGCGCGACTTTTCGCGCTGCATCCAGTGCGGGCGCTGCGTTCAGGCCTGTAACGAGATCCAGGTCAACAATGCCATCCACTTCGGGTTTCGCGGCGCACGGACCAAGATCGTCGCCGCCGGCGACCGGCCGCTGAAAGATTCGGATTGCGTGTTTTGCGGCGAATGCGTTCAGGCCTGCCCGGTGGGAGCGCTGGTCGAAAAAAATGTGCGTTACAATGTCAGGCCCTGGCAGACCAGAGACGTCCGCACGACCTGCAGCTATTGCGGTGTCGGCTGCCAGATGCATTTGCACGTTCAGGACAACCGGGTGGTCAAGGTCACCGGCGTCGAGGAGTCGGCGCCAAATTACGGATCGTTGTGCGTCAAGGGGCGCTTTGGGTTCGATTTCATTCACTCGCCCGAACGCCTGACGACACCCCTCATCAAGGAAAATGGAAAATTCCGTGCGGCGGGCTGGGACGAGGCCCTGGACCTGGTGGCGAATCGATTGGGCCGGATCAAGGAAACCCACGGACCCGACAGCATCGGCGTGTTGACCTCCGCGCGCGTCACGAACGAGGAGAACTACATCGCCAACAAATTTGCGCGGGCGGTCCTCAAGACCAACAACATCGATCACTGTGCCCGTCTCTGACACAGCTCCACCGTGGCCGGTCTGGCCGCAGCCTTTGGAAGCGGTGCCATGACGAACACCATCGGCGACATCGAGGAGGCCGACGTCATTCTGGTGACCGGCTCCAACACCACCGAGAATCATCCGGTCCTTTCGCGCCACGTCAAACGCGCGGTCTCCTACCGGGGCGCCAAACTGATCCTGGTCGACCCGCGGCGCATCAAGCTGGCCACCTTCGCCCACAAGTGGCTGCGCCAGAACCTGGGTTCGGATGTGGCCTGGATCAACGGCATGATGCACGTGATTATCGCCGAAGATTTGTACGACAAGAAGTTCGTTGAAAACCGTACGGAGGGCTTCGAGGAACTGAAGAAAATCGTTGAGAAATACACGCCCGACTACGTCGAGAGCATCAGCGGCATTGCCGGTGAAGATCTGGCCGCGGCCGCCCGGATCTATGCCGGAGCCAAGGCCGCCAGCATCCTCTACTGCATGGGCATCACCCAGCACAGCCACGGGACCGACAACGTCAAGTCCCTGGCCAACCTGGCCATGCTCTGCGGCCACATGGGCCGGCCCGGTACCGGCGTCAATCCCCTGCGCGGCCAGAACAACGTTCAGGGAGCCTGCGACATGGGCGGGCTGCCCAACGTGTATACCGGCTATCAGCCGGTAAGCGATCTGGCCATCGCCAAGAAGATGGAGGAGGCCTGGGGCGTGACAGACCTGCCGACGAAACCGGGCCTGACCGTGACCCAGATGTTGCCCAAAGCCCACGACGGCGACCTCAAGGCCCTTTACATCATCGGGGAAAACCCGCTGGTGTCGGACCCCGATCTGAACCATGCCGAGGCCTCCATCAAAAACCTCGATTTTCTGGTGGTGCAGGACATATTTCTGACTGAAACCGCCCAGCTGGCCGACGTGGTGCTGCCGTCACGCTGTTTTGCCGAAAAGAACGGTACCTTCTCAAACACCGAACGACGGGTGCAGCTGATCCGCAAGGCGGTCGAGGCCCCCGGCGACTGCAAGGACGACTGGCAGATCCTGTGCGAGATCGCCACCCGCATGGGAACGCCCATGGCATATGCCGACAGCCGCGCGATTTTCGAAGAAATCGCCCGGGTCACGCCGTCCTACGCCGGGATCACGTACGACCGCATCGCGGTCGAGGGATTGCACTGGCCCTGTCCGACCCCCCAGCATCCCGGCACACCGATCCTGCATCGCGAACAGTTCACCCGCGGGCGGGGGCAGTTTCACGCCATCGACTACACGCCGCCGGCCGAGATCACCGACGAAGAATACCCGATGTACCTGACCACCGGCCGGGTGCTCTATCACTACCACACCGGCACCATGACCATGAAGACCGCGGGGCTGAACGAGCGGGTCCCGGAGTGCTTCGTCGAGATTTCACCCAAGGACGCCGCCCTTTACGACCTGACGGACGGCGCCGAGGTCGAGATCGCCTCCCGGCGCGGCAAGATCAGGGCCCGGATCCAGGTTTCCCCCAAGGCCGTGAACGGTACGGTCTTCATCCCCTTCCACTTCGCCCAGGCGGCCGCCAACCGTCTGACCAACGCCGCGCTCGATCCGGTTTCCAAGATCCCGGAGTACAAGGTCTGTGCGGTCAAGCTCTCACAGGCGGCGTGAACCGGTGTGAAGCGAGAATCTCTATCACCAAATTAAAACTGGACCATTTAAGCCCGGCATTTTCGAGAAATGCCGGGTTTTTATTTATCATTTCTTCAGATGTTCCCTACTTTTGCGGATCGATGACGAAGTTTTGTTCTTGCGGCCCATAAGGCCTGGCTGCCGGCCGTGATCCGTCACTATTGGACCAAAGTCCAATAGCCAAGCATGGCTCAAGGTAATACCTTTTTCCACTAAAATGATCGCATCATATTTTTGGTGCCCATACCACCAAAAAAATATTTGTAAACCGCCGATTTATTTAAGAAAAGAATCTAAAATGATGGAAAAAACGACCGGCAAGACCCTTGGCCTGGTAGATGAATTCAAGGAATTTGCCCTGAAGGGCAACGTCGTCGATCTGGCCGTCGGCGTCATCATCGGAGCCGCCTTCGGTAAGATTGTCGATTCCCTCGTGCGACACATCATCATGCCGCTGATTGGCGTGATAATGCCCGGTGACAAAGGCTACCTCGGCTGGAAGGTTGTCGTCGGGGCGAAGGAAATTCCCTATGGGCTTTTCATCGGTGAAATCATCAACTTTCTCATCGTCGCCCTGGCGCTCTTCATCTTTATCAAGAAATTTCTGGGTTTCATTCTGAAAACCAAGGAAGAGGAGCCGCTGGCACCTCCGGCACTCACCAAGGAGCAGGAACTTCTGACCGAGATCCGGGACCTGCTCCAAAAGCCCTGACAGGTAAATGCGGACTTTGAGACCGTCGAGGGCTGCGGCCGATACGTCGTCGACCACCGGCTCGAGGACATCTGGGTGCTCGCACCTTTTGGCGATCGGAAAATAGAGGCCGAAGATTTTCCTGCGGTGGCGATTACTACAGGGTCAAAGACACGACCACCGACATAACCTATTACACCCACCAACTCGAAGAGGAAAAGAGCGGCGCCGTCAATTAAAGGATCCAATACCGGCAGCACGGTGACGCTTCAAAACTCCGAGGTGACCCCAATAAACAAAGAGGAGTTCAAGGCCAACACCAAGATAGAAAAATAAGAACCAGCATCCAGAAGCCGGCGGCCTTCAATCTTGACGAAGTCTTGCGCGAAATGGAACAGCAGGTGGGCGGGAAATGACCGTCGTCTGCGCATCCTCTGGCGAAGGCGAGGGCATGCGGCGGGTGGCAAGGAGACAAGCGTTACGCCGGGGTCGAGATCACCGAACGTCACATCCAGCGGCGCGGGCGATATCGCGTCGGTGGATGTGACGCGGTAGACGGGCTCAAAGACGGGCCGCGAGATTCAGAAGTGCCTGAAAAAGATCGCGGATGGGCCCTGAAATAAAGGCTTCGGGAGCGGAATCTCGACGGGTCGCTAACGTGCGGATATCAGCAGCAGCCCGATTCGCCGCAGTCGCAACCGCCGCTGGAACACTCGGAGCCGCAGCCACAGTTCTGCTGCATGGCGTTTTCGCTGATGCCCACCACCTTGACTTCGAACGTCAGGGATGGACCGGCCAGGGGGTGGTTCAGGTCGAAGGTCACCTTTTCATCGTCGATGCTCTCGACCCGGGCCGGTATCTGCTGGCCCTGCGGCGTGCTCAGCATCAGGACCTGGCCCACTTCGGGTGTCCAATAGCATGTCAATTCTGAATCCTTAACTATTGACTGAACCGGAAACCTTTCCTCCCTCTTCCCTCATACCGAAGGGCCGATCTGGGAGTGCATGAAATAAAGCATTCCTATGCCCCTTCCCCGGCCGTTCCCGCCAGGGCGGGCTGATTTTCGGTCAGACATTACGAAATCCTGATTGCAGGCCTGAATTCCAGGTGTGTGTCCGATCCGGGTCGTGCATTCATTCACTTGACATCGAGTTGAAAGGAAGACCCATGCTTGGTGCTTTTTCAATTGCAGCCATTTCGGTTTTTGCTGCCGTCGTATCTGCACAGGCGGCCGACAACATGAAGGCCTTTCCCCCGGCCGAGGAGGGCATGGTCCGGTATGTCGTTCAGCTCCCGAAGCAGGAAGACGAATCCGATCTCAAGGTGGAGCTGATCATCGGTAAAACCGTTGCGGTCGACAAGGCGAACACATACTTTTTTGCCGGTCAAATTAAAGAGGAAACTATCCAAGGCTGGGGGTTTCCGCGCTTCATCGTCAACAATATCGGCCCGATGGCGGGCACGCTTATGGCAGTGGACCCCAAAGCGCCCAAGGTGGAGCGGTTCATCGCGCTGGCCGGTGACCCATCCCTGATCCGCTACAACAGCCGCCTGCCGCTGGTGGTGTATGTGCCCGAAGGCGTTGAGGTGCGCTACCGAATATGGAAGGCCGGAACGGAAGTAAACGCAATGGAAAGAGATCCGCGGTGAACACCATCCTGGACGATTGACGGTGGGATACAGCTAAACCAAAAAATGGAAAACGGCAAGGGATGGAGGCGAGATGAAAATTGTTAAATTGATGCACTGCCTGTGCGGTTTGGTAATTCCGTTTTTTGTTTGACGCTGTTTCCAGACGCCGTCCGGGCCGAAGGCTCGGCCCTGAGCAGGGCCGTATCGACCAGGGAGAACATGCAGCCGGTCATCCCGCGCCCGGAGCAGGACGAGGCGGCCGCGGCCAAGCTGGCGGCCCTGCAAAAGCAAACCGGCAAGCGGCCCAACATCCTGTGGCTGGTCGTCGACGACATGAGCTTCGGCGACATCGGGGGGCCGTGGGGCGGCGGGGCGCACATCGGTGCCGCGACGCCGCATATCGACACCCTGGCCCGGGAAGGCCTGGCGTTGACCGCGACCTATTCGCAGCCCACCTGCACCCCCACCCGCTCGGCCATGATGACCGGCCACCTGCCGGTGCGCACCGGGCTGATACGTCCGATCCTGGCCGGCGACACGATCTCCAGGAATCCCTTGATCATCACCGATCAGTCGCTTAAAGACCTCGAGGGACTCGCCAAAAAAGATGCGCCCTTTTTCATGAGCATCAACTTCGCCAAGAACCACAATCCGAACCTGCCGAGCAAGGCGTTTAAAGACAAGTCGCCGGGCCGCTGGCCCTACGCGGATGCGGTCGTGGAACCGGACCACAACATCGGCCGGATCATGGACAAAATTCGCGCTCTCGGCATCGACAAGAACACCTTCGTCTTCTACACTTCCGACAACGGCGCCTGGCAGGATGTCGCCCCCGATGCCGGCTACACCCCGTTCCGCGGCTCCAAGAGCACCGATCGCGAGGGCGGCAGCCGGGTGCCGGGGATCGCCTGGTGGCCGGGCCGGATCGCGGCCGGTTCACAGACCCACGAGATCGCCGGCGGCCTGGACCTGATGGCCACCTGCGCCAGGCTCGCGGGCGTCGAACTGCCCAAAAATGACCGTGAGGGCAAACCGATGATCTTCGACAGCCACGACATGGGTCCGCTGCTGTTCGGCCAGGGCGAGTACACGCGCAAGAACTGGTTCTACTTCACCGAGGAAGAGCTGCTGCCGGGTGCCATTCGCAAAGTGGTATACCGGCGGCAACGCTCCGGAAGAGGCCATTTACATGGACGGGCGCAAGGACGACAAGGGCCAGCCCTTCGAGGGCGGCAAGAAGTATCTGATCCATTTCGACAAAGGCCGGCAGCCGCCGGCCGAGGCCTTCTGGTCGATCTCCATGTACAACGTCAGCGACGGTTCCTTTGTCGAAAACCCGATCAAGCGCTATACCGTCGGTGACCGCACCCAGGGACTGATCACCAATGACGACGGGTCGTTGGACATTTATCTTCAACATGAATCTCCGCGGGATGGCAAACAGAAAGCCAACTGGCTGCCGGCGCCCGCGGGCGGCTTTTACCTGAACCTGCGCATGTACGTGCCGGACGACAGCCTGCAGAAGGGCACCTGGAAGCCGCCGGCGGTCAAAAATGGTGGACTGACCCCCACATTTCCATAAAACACGGCAAAGAATACATAGCGCCCATCCGCGGTTTCACCACGGGCACGGATAATTTTCCGAACCAGGAATGTGCAGTTTTTAGCAAGTTCAAGGGAATTAAAGAATTGCGCGGTGGCAGACGGTTATGTATGCTGCACAAGCGATTCCGCTTCGACGGAAAAGAGATCTTGAATGAAAATCAAACACCCATTGCTTCGGGCAAGAAGCGCCCAACATCCGGATCGTCAATCGGAATGTCCCGGTTGACGTCAATGGCCGCGGTTATTATCATCACAATGTCGCTGGGAACATCGTCGCCGGGGCGATCATGGGGCTGGTGGTCGGCCCGACCGTGGCGGCCTCGGCACTGGTGCCGTCCTGCTCGGTGGTGGTGATCGACGGCATCAGCTGGCAGCAGTGCGGCAGCACGTGATATCAGCCGCAATTTGCCGGTACCCAGGTCAGCTATGGTCAGTTTGCCGCGGTGAGTTGCGGCGCATCAAATAGGGGCTTAAAGACCTGGCCGGCTGCCGCCGCTTCTGCCCGGCGGGCTTCACAGGGGCGTAAAATCCCGGTATCAATCTTGATATTTTCCCCGTATTGGACTAAAGTCCAATACTTTTTCGCGTCGGCACTATTATTATTTCTTTACAGTTGGGGCTGAATGTTGTTAAGTGCCTTGTAAATAGGAGACATGGGGTTTCTTGAGGATGAGGCTCCTGGTGGGGGCGCTACCAACGGAGCCGAAAATCAAACTTGCCTGCTGCAGACAGCGGGGGAAAACATCAAGGAGGATAGAGATGGTAAAACACGTGTGGGCAAAACTTGTGGTGTTGGCGTCGGTCGGGGTGTTGATGAGTTGTGCATCCATGCAGCCCGAACCCAAAAAGGCCGAACCGGCCTTTACCCCTCAGTCGATTTCATCGACCTGTTACCAGCAAAAGACGGATAATTTCCTGATCCTGCTGGATGCTTCGGGCAGCATGGGGGAAAAGTACAAGGGCAAGACCAAGTTTGAGATTGCCGAGGAAGTGGTCAGCCGGATGAACAAAACCATTCCGGGCGGCATGAATCTCAAAGCGGCCGTCATTACATTCGGCGCCGGCTTCAGCAGTGACGCCAATACGGCCTTGAAACCCGGGCCCTACTCTCAGGAAAGTCTGGCTTCCGCCCTGAAAAAAGTCAATCGCGGCGGCTTTACCCCCATCGGCAAAGCCATCAACGCCAGTGCAGAAGACAAGGCCGCTTTGAGCGGCGTCTCGGCCGTCATCCTGGTCAGCGACGGCAAACAGAATGTCGGTGAGGACGCTACCAAGGCCGCCCAGACCCTGAAGCAGCGTTTTGGCGACAAGGTCTGTTTCTACACCGTTCAGGTGGGGGACGACCCGGGTGGTAGAGTCCTGCTGGAAAAAATCGCCAACATCGGCGATTGCGGTTTTTACACCACCGCCGACACGGTCTACTCCAGCGATGGGATGGCCAAATTCGTCCAGTCGGCATTTTGCGGCGGGAAGGCCCCCGAACCGGTGGTTGTGGCTGTCATTGGAGACAGCGACGGAGACGGAATACTCGACAACGTCGACAAATGCCCCAATACGCCCGTAGGGGCCACGGTCAACCAGTACGGCTGCTGGGCCTACCAGGGCGATATCCTGTTCGATTTCGACAAGTACAACATCAAACCCGCAGCCTATCCGATTCTCGACGAAGCCCTGACGATTTATAAAAAGAATCCGGGTCTTAGAATCGAGGTTCAGGGTTTTACCGACAGCATCGGGACGGAAGAATATAACATGGGATTGTCGAAGCGACGGGCCGACGCCGTCAGGAACTACCTGGTTGACAAAGGCGTCGATCCGAAAATAATCACCACTAAAGGATACGGTGAGTCGAACCCCGTGGCCTCGAACGATACCAAGGAAGGCCGTGCCCTGAATCGACGGGTCGAGTTCGCAGCCACCGAAAACTATGATTGATTGAATCCGATCTCGATACGTCAACCGTTCGGCAAGAAATGACCGGATGATACAAAAAGGGGGGCCCCGAGTACGGGAAGCCCCCCTTCTTATTTCTTTTCGACCGGAAAGGTCATGGTGGCCCCGAACCAGCCGACGACCGAGACCATCGGGACCAGCGCCAGAACCAGGAGCAGGTAGAGCAGGCCGGCGCCCCCGACGCTGTCCATCACCGCCGGTTCGTTGAGACGCCAGAAGAAAAGGATCACGGCAATCGCCAGCAGGGCGATGGACAACGGAATTTTGATCGCGATCGGTGCCATCATCCGTGCCATGTAGTTGTACCACCACGTGAAAAGACCGGTGGCCACGGCGACGGCTCCGAACAGGATGCCGCCCGCCAGGCAGTGAAAAGCCGTGGTTTCGAAGGACGCGTTGCCGGTGACGAGGTAAAGGATGTTGAAAAAGGGGTTCGCCAGAAAAAAAACGATGGGAAAGTGGACCGTCATGGGGTGTGGGTGACGACGGAAAAACGGGTTGGTTTCCAACAGCCAGGCCACGGTCCGCGGCATCTTGCGCTCTGCCGCCGCCGCTTCCTTCTTGACGGCCCCCACCTGCGGGTAGCGTTCGAGGACCTCGGTGCCGTGCGGCGCGGCGTGAATGTCGGTCGTCAAATCCGCTCCGGCATGGTGGCGGCGCATGTGCAGGCCGCCCTTCCATAATTTACTCCCGCTGACGTCGTAAACTTTACCGGCGTGAGCGATGAAAACCTTTTTGCCGTCCTGGCCGTTGTTTTCCGCGAGCATAGAAGGATCGAATTCCTGCATGGGTGTATCACCTCCATAATGTGTTTAATATCAGACAGTTAAGTGAAAAAACGGCAAGCATCGCCAGCGGATAATAACTGGCGCGATTGAAAAGCGCCATGGCGTGCGTGCGTTGGCGGGTTCGATGGAGTTGCAGCGCCGGCGGCAGGAGCAGGCCGGCCCCGAGCAGGAGGGAAACGGTCATCAGAAAAGGTTGAAAGCCGCTTTTCGAGAAAAAGATCAGGATCGGCTGAACGAGCACGGCCATGACCAGGGTGCCGACCGCGATCACCGCGGCGCCCTGAAGGCCGAAACGGACCGGAACGGTCTGTGCCCGCAACCGGCGGTCTTCCTCGATGTCGGCCCAGTCGGCCGGTATGTTCTGGCCGCCGATTTCCCAGAAGAACAGCCAGGCAAACAACAGGATGACAAACGCCGGGGAAGGGTCGGGATCGACGGCGAAGACCGCGGCCACGGCCCCCGAGGTCTTCACGCCGCCGCTGATCAGGACCCGCAGGGGACTGACCCGGTGCATCCGGCAGTAGATGACTTCGAGCGTGCAGCCGGCCAGAAAAATGAGCACGCACACCGGGTTCAGCAGCCAGGCACCGATGACGGCCACGGCCGACCAGCCAAGGGCCCACATCAGTCCTTCTTTTAAACTCAACAGGCCCTGGGCCATCGGGTGGCGGACCAGGGCGGCGTCCAGGTAATTGTCGGCTTCCCGCAGACCGCCGGCGATCCGCGCTTTTTCTCTATCGACGCGGTAATCCACCACATCGTTGATCGCGTAAACGGCCGTGTAACCGGCGAAAACAGTGATAAGCCCGAGCAGGGAAATGACCAACGGAGGGAAGGCGCCCAACCAAAGCAGGGCGCCGTAAAGGGGCGTCGCCATATCGAGCAGGCCGTGCGGCGTTCTCGAAAGCGCCAGAAAAAGCTTCAGACGCGACAGGCCGCTATAGCGGTTCCGGACCGATGCGTGCTCCAAAATCCAGCCCCGACGATCCCTTGCTTCTGCAGTGCTCTTTGGTGCACCGGCCGCCCCGAGGTCGTCTTAAAATTGATTTCGCCCATGCGGGCCGGCGCAAGTCCACATCCGGCTTTTTTACCGTGCGCCCGCTCCGTTATTCCTTCAGTTGACACTCCTTGTCCCATTCCGGGCAAACGGTTTTGCGTTCGGCTTCATATTTGAGCATGCATTCGCCGCATTCCAGGTGTAAGTTGGGCATGTCGCCATACCGCTCCTTCATCTCTTCGGCCGACAGGACCGTTATCATGCTGCAACCGCACTGGGGGCACGGCGATTTGATTTGATAATTTTTTTTAGCCATGTTTTCCTCCGTGGTCGACGGGACCCAGAATTTGGGTTAAAAGCTCTTCCGACACGATTTTTCGTTCCGCCGTCACCTGCCGAATCGTGCGGCCCTCTTCATAGGCCGTCTTGGCGATGGCGGCCGCTTTTTCGTAGCCGATATGCGGCACCAGGCCGGTGACCAGGGCCAGGCTCTTTTCGATAGTGGCGGCGCAGTGGTCACGATTGGCCGTCAACCCCCTTATACACTTTCGGGAGAAAACTTCAACTCCCGAACTGAGCAGGTGAATCGACTGCAGCAGGTTGTGGGCGATCAGCGGGATCGTCACGTTGAGTTCGAAATTACCGGACTGGCCTCCGATGGTGATCGCCACATCATTGCCCATGACCTGGGCCGCCACCTGGATGAGCGCCTCGGGAATCACCGGGTTGACCTTGCCGGGCATGATGGAGGAACCGGGCTGCAAAGAGGGGATGTTGATCTCGCCCAGGCCGCAGCGCGGGCCGGAAGCCAGCCAGCGGATATCGTTGGCGATCTTTACCAGTCCGGCCGCCACGGTTTTGAGCATGCCGCTGGTCTCGACGGCCGCATCCCGCGCCGCCTGGGCCTCGAAATGATTGACGGCCTCCACGAAGGGCAGACCCGTGCGCTCGGCGATGGCGGCGATCACGCGTCCGGCAAACTCCGGAGGGGCGTTGAGCCCGCTGCCGACGGCCGTGCCGCCAAGGGCCAGTTCGGCCAGCCGCGCCTCAACGGCCTGCAGGCGCTCGATTCCCAAGGCGATCTGGCGGGCATAGCCCGAAAATTCCTGCCCGAGCGTCAGCGGCACCGCATCCTGCAGGTGAGTGCGGCCGATTTTGCCCACATCGGAAAAGGCAGCGGCTTTTTCTTCGAGGGCCTCGTGCAGGTGCGCCAGAGCCGGAACCAGTTTGCGGCTGATGGACGTCAGGGCCGCGATGTGCAGGGCGGTCGGGATGGCATCGTTGCTCGATTGTCCCTGATTGACATGATCGTTGGGGTGGACCGGCGAGCGGCCGTCCCTGCGCCCGGTCAGGATCTCGTTGGCGCGGGCGGCCAACACCTCGTTCATGTTCATGTTGGTCGACGTGCCCGAGCCGGTCTGGAATACGTCCACCACGAACTGGGGGTCGAACCGGCCCTCGGCCACTTCCCGGGCGGCCTCGGCGATCGCATCGGCCATCTGGCCGTCGAGGCGGCCGAGTCCGGCATTGGTGCGCGCAGCGCACTCCTTGACCAGGGCCAGTGCGTGAATGAACTCAGGCGGAAGGCGCAGGCCGCTGATGGGAAAGTTCTCCACCGCCCGCTGGGTTTGCGCGCCGTAGTAGGCTTGCGCGGGTACGCGCACGGTGCCCATGGTGTCTTTTTCTTCGCGGTATTCCATCGCCGGTTACCGGTCTGTGGGGATCCGCTCGATATTGGCCCGCAATTGAGCGATTTCGACCCCGAGGCCGACACATTTTTCGCCCAGCAGGCACCGCTCGGCGTCACTGTCTTCCAGATACGTTTTCAGTTCGTGTTTGTCCTTTTTCAAATAGACGACCCACGACTTCTGATCCCGATCGTAGTCCACAGTGACATCGATGCCGCATTCGCCGACATCGGGATAGATGGCGCGAATCTTTTCGCAGAGTTCCGCTTGATCGAGCATGATTGACCTCCTTAATGTCTTGGCCGCAAAGACTGTGGTGTGTTTCCGTAAATTGCTTATTCTAAATCTAAATGTCTCCGGCTCAAAAAAAGCACTTGGCAAAGCTAAGTTTCGAACGGCGCTTCGTCAAGCGGACCATTCGTTACAGGCAGGGAAGGGCTAAACGGATTTCCTCCTGATGACCGTTATAAGGCTCCCTTGCAGCACCATTTCCACCTGGCGCCCGCTCAGTGCGTGCTCGACGACGTATTGCCGTTGTCTGGTTCCGTTGACGACCGTCAACTTCTTTTCCTTCTGGATGAGGGAGCGGATATCGCTGATGAACAGCACGTCCCCCTGTTCGATATCCTTCCAGTCGTCGGGCGTCTGGAAGGTCAGCGGCAGCGAGCCGAAATTGATAAGGTTCTGCCAGTGGATCCGGGCGAAACTTTTGGCGATGACCACCCTGAGGCCGAGATAGCGTGGGCCGAGGACGGCGTGTTCCCGGCTGGATCCCTGGCCGTAGTTGTCTCCTCCCACGACGAAGAAATCATTTTTTTGATGCACCAGAGCACGGTCGTAAAACGATTCGTCGATGCGGCTGAAAGCAAACTTGCTTATTTCAGGGATGTTGCTGCGATACGGCAGGATTCGGTTTCCGGCGGGCATAATTTCGTCGGTCGAGACATTGTCTCCCACCTTGAGCAGCACGGGACCGCTTACGGATTCCGGCAGCGGGCTGAAATAAGGCAACGGTTGGATGTTGGGGCCTTTTTCCAATTCGATCCTGGCTCGCTCCTGCGGGACCGTTGGCGATACGAGCATGGCGGTGTTGATCCTGATGGATCTTGGTTCCTTGAATACGGGATAGGGGCCATCGAAATCCCGCGGATCGGTGATGACCCCCGTGAGGGCCGAGACGGCGGCGGTTTCGGGACTGCACAGATACACCTGGTCGCCCTTGGTACCCGAACGGCCGGGAAAATTGCGCGGCACGGTCCGCAGGCTGATCTTGCCGGTGGCCGGCGCTTGGCCCATGCCGATGCACCCGTTGCAGCCGGGCTGGTGGACCCGCGCTCCGGCATGAACCAATTGTTCGAGGTATCCCAGGTGGATGAGGTTTTCGAGGATCTGGCGGGAGGTGGGGTTGATGTCCAGCGAGACCCGGTCGACCACCTGGCGTCCGGCGACAATGAGCGCGGCGATGGCAAAGTCACGGAACCCGGGATTGGCCGAAGACCCGATATAGGATTGATAGATTTCACGGCCGGCCACGTCGCTGACCGCTACGACGTTGCCGGGACTGTTTGGCTCGGCGATCAATGGCACCAACGCGGACAGGTCGATCTCATCGTGCAGGTCATAGGCGGCATCGCGGTCGGCGGTCAGCTCCTGCCAGATGTTTTCCCGCCCCTGAAGCTTGAGGAATTTGCGCACGATGGCATCCGACGGAAACACCGTCGTCGTGGCACCCAGTTCCGCGCCCATATTGGCGATTACGTGGCGGTCCATGGCCGTAAGGCTATTCAGCCCCGGACCGTGATACTCGATTATTTTGCCGACACCGCCTTTCACTCCGTGACGGCGCAGCATTTCCAGGATAACGTCCTTGGCACTGACCCAATCCGGCAGGGCACCCGTCAGTCTGACCCCCATGATTTGCGGCATTTTAAGGAAGAACGGCTCGCCGGCCATCGCCATGGCCACCTCGAGGCCACCGGCCCCCATGGCCAACATGCCCAGTGCGCCGGCCGCCGGTGTGTGGCTGTCCGAGCCGAGCAAGGTCCTGCCGGGCACACCGAAACGCTCCATGTGCACCGGGTGGCTGACGCCATTGCCCGGCCGACTGTACCACAGGCCGAATTTGCGGCAGGCGCTGCGCAGGAAGAGATGGTCATCGGCATTTTTAAAATCGGTCTGCAGCAGGTTGTGATCGACATACTGGGCCGAGAGTTCGGTCCTGACCGCCGGGACTTGCATCGCTTCGAATTCGAGCATGACCATCGTTCCGGTGGCATCCTGGGTGAGGGTCTGGTCGATTTTGAGGCCGATTTCCTCACCGGGATGCATGCGCCCCTCGATCAAATGGCTTTCGATAAGCTTGTGTGCAACGGCGTATCCCATTATTGTTCACCTCCTTATGCCGTTCTATTCCGAATGTCGCTGATGACCGCGACGGTGATCCATCGAGCCCTCCCAGTATCGTCCGAGCCCGTCGTATTACAGATTAACGCCAATCAAAAGGCTGTCAAGCCGCAGTCAGGTGTCGTTTGGCTGAACGGTCAGAGGGCAGCGGGTGTCGATCTGTTCGTTGTTGCGGATACCGCTATCAGGCATATTCCGGTTTGTTCAACGGCTTGCGCCTTTGTGGGCGGGATGAGAGGCGAGAAGGCGCTCGACGG
The DNA here is from genome assembly GCA_963728055.1 of uncultured delta proteobacterium. Lineage (GTDB taxonomy): Bacteria > Desulfobacterota > Desulfobacteria > Desulfobacterales > SG8-13 > JARFQH01. The sequence continues at coordinate 128,436 of CAVSIM010000014.1, forward strand.
ACGACGACCGATGTATTCCGGCGTCTCAGGGGCGGTGTTTCAGCTGACGATGGTGTAAACGCGGGCCTCCTCTTCCACGAAGGAGCGAATCTGGGCTTCCTGGCCGGTTGTCAGGGAATCGAATTTGACGCCGAAGCCCTGGGAACCGCTCCAGACAATTTTGCCGCTCACCTTGAAGGAGCGCGGAATGCGCGGCAGAGTGAAGTCGAGCTGGACATCCCGGCCGGTGTCGAGTGGGGAGTCGGACTCGATGAAAACCCCGAAAGCACTGATATCGAGGATAAAGCCGTAACAGTCGGCGCCGTCTATTTTGTAGTCGACCCCGATCAGGCACAGTCGGCGGGAATCGGTCCGATTTTCGACGACCAGATGGTCGGTGAGGTGCTTCGGCAACTTTTCTTTCAGAAAGCGCAGCAGCTTCACCTGCATCTTTTCGGGCATGCGGTCGATCAGCGCCACGACCTGGTTGTGCGTGTTCCCGTTGCCGGAAACCGTGCCGTGATTCATCATAAGGTGTCCTTTCGAGGCCGCCTTTTGCGGGACCGGCGGCCTCATGCCAACTGCGAAGAAAGGGGATAGAATAATGCCTTTTATTTTAAGCATGTTACATTATTTTAAATTTTTTTTCAACCGGCCTGGCAATGCGATTCCTCTTGCATTTTATGACGGTTCTGTTAAAAAGCCCGGTCAGAACCGTATGCCGCCCCAACCCGGGACCCGGTCAGCCCAATAAGCGATTCGACGAATGCAGGTGAACCCTGCGGAGGGCGGCGCATGCCTTCCGGATGTTTCAACGCCTGCAAATGCGAACTTGTTTATCGTGAACCTTACAGCGGGACGAAGGCAGGAAGGCGGCTCGCAGAGGATAAATTCACCGAACCGCTCGTCCAATAACCGACCAACGATCGAGGAGGGTGCCTGATGAAGCCACGACGCTATTTTTTCGCAGTGCTTTTTTTAATTGCGATCGCATGCCTTACTTTCGGCCCGGTTCCGGCGCAATCCGAAACCGTCACCCTGACCTACAGTAATTTTTTCCCCCCGACCCACGTCCAGAGTAAGCTGGCCGAAGCCTGGTGCAAGGAGGTCGAAAAAAGGACCGGCGGCCGGGTTGTGGTGCAGTATTTCCCCGGGCAGACCCTGACCAAGGCCAATCAGAACTACGACGGCGTCGTGGAGGGCCTCTCGGACATCGGCTTTTCCGTATTCGCCTACACGCGCGGCCGCTTTCCGGTGATGGGAGCCATCGACCTGCCCCTCGGCTATACCAACGGCCGGGCCGCGACGGCGGTGATCAACACGGTGTACGAGAAATTCAAACCGGCCGAGTTGAATGACACGGAAGTGATGTATCTGCACGCGCATGGGCCCGGACTGGTGCACACCAAGGACAAACCGGTGCGGAAGATGGAGGACATGAAAGGCCTTAAATTCCGGGCCCACGGCACCAGCGCCAAGGTGGTGGAAGCCCTGGGCGGAACGCCGGTCCCCCAACCGATGCCGGAGACCTACCAGATGCTTCAAAAAGGCGTGGTCGACGGCGCCGTGTACCCGTGGGAGTCCAACAAGGGCTGGCGCCTGGGCGAGGTCACGAAATACAGCACGGCCAATTTTTCATCCGCCTACACGACCTCTTTTTTCGTGGTCATGAACAAGAAGAAATGGGCCGCCCTGCCGGCCGACGTACAGAAAATCATCCGCGAGATCAACGCCGAATGGGCCATCAAGCACGGCGAAGCCTGGGACACCAGCGACATGGAGGGGATCGCCTTCTTCCTGAGCCAGGGCAACGAAATTCTCGGACAGGATTCCAAGGAAGCGGCGCGCTGGAAGGCGGCGGTGGCGCCCATTGTCGACGAGTATGTCAAGGAGATCACCGCCAAGGGCCTCAACGGGCAGGAAATCGTCGATTTCACCATCAAGACGTTGAACGAACTCCAACAGTAGCGGTTTACACTGTGAGCGCCGCAAGTGAGATGAATCGGCGTGCGATAAGCCGAAATCGCGTGAGCGGCGGAATCGTGATCGCGTAACCTGAATACCGTTGAAAAAATTCAATGCCCGCCGGCGGGGTCAGCTGTCCGTTTCTCCCGCCGGCATCGATCGAATGATCACCCTATGCCGACCTTCTGGAAAGTCATCGACTGGTTGAGCTGGGCCCTCAAGATCCTGGGGGCCATATGCCTGGTGGCAATGATGGGCCTGACCTGCGTGGACGTTATCGGCCGTTATTTCGGCCGGCCGGTGTTCGGGTCCGTTGAACTGGTGATTTTCCTGGCCACGCTGACCACCGCCCTGGCGCTGCCTTACACCCATGAGGCCCGGGGCCACATCGGGGTGGAAATCTTCGTGCGGCTCCTGCCCCGGAGGACCCAGACCGCCGTCGAACTGGCGACGAGCATTTTGACTGCCGCCCTGATCGGCCTGATCACCTGGCGCATGTGGGATTACGCGGGTACCATCCGGGAGTCCGGTCAGGTCTCGATGAGCCTGGAGTTTCCCGAACATCTGATCATCTATGCCGTCGGCTTTTGCTTCCTCGTTTTTACCCTGCTTATCGTCAAGGACATCGTCAACTTGTCCCGGCAGCTGTTGATAGGTGACAAATGAACCCGACGCTGATCGGTATTATCGGGATCGCCCTCATGCTGGTCATCTTCATGACCCGTATGCCGGTGGCCTACGTGATGGCGCTGGTGGGATTTCTCGGGTTTTCCTACATGGTCTCGCTCCAGGGCGGTCTCAACCTGCTCTCCCGCAACGTCTACGAAGCGTTTTCCTCCTACGGTCTGACAACCATTCCCCTGTTTGTCCTGATGGGCCAGTTCGCCTTCAACAGCGGCATCAGCAGCCGGCTCTACGACACGGCCTACAAGTTTCTGGGCAGCACGCGCGGCGGCCTGGCGATGGCCACGGTCTCGGCCTGCACGGCTTTCGGGGCGGTGTGCGGTTCCAGTCCGGCCACGGCGGCCACGATGGCCACCGTCGGCCTGCCGGAGATGAAGCGCTATAACTATGCCGACGAACTGGCCTCGGGCGCGGTCGCCTCGGGCGGCGGCCTGGGCATGATCATGCCGCCCAGCGTGGTGCTGATCGTCTACGGAGTGCTGACCGAACAGTCTATCGGTGCGCTTTTCGTGGCCGGAATCATACCGGCCATCGTCATGACCATTTTGTTCATCATCTGTATTTACATTCAGTGCCGCATTGCGCCGGAACAGGGACCGCCGGGCGAGAAGTTCACCTGGAAGCAGAAGATGAAATCGCTGTCGGGCATGGGGGACACCCTCACGGTTTTCCTGCTGGTGATGGGCGGGCTTTTCATCGGACTTTTCACCCCCACCGAAGCCGCCGCCGTCGGGGCCTTCGGGGTCCTGGCGGTGGCCCTCATCCGGCGTCAGATGTCGTGGCAGGGGTTCGTCAAATCGCTGTACGAGACGCTGCGCACCTCCTGCATGATCATGTTCCTGATCGCCGGGGCCGTGGTCTTCGGGAAGTTTTTGGCCATCAGCCGCATTCCCTTCGACATCGCCAACTGGATCGGCGGCTTCAACCTGCCGCCCTTTCTGGTGTTGTTGGCGGTGGTGGGGGTCTACCTGATGGGCGGCTGCATCATGGACGCGCTGGCCCTGGTGATGCTGACGATCCCCATTTTCTATCCGGTCATCGTCCACCTGGGCTACGACCCGATCTGGTTCGGCATCATCATCGTGCTCGTCACCCAGATGGGGGTGATCACGCCGCCGGTCGGCATCAACGTGTACGTGGTCTACGGCGTGGCTAAAAGCGTCACCGAGGACGGCATTGCCCTGGAGGCCATCTTTAAGGGGATTGTCCCGTTTTTGATCGCCGTGATCGTCGGCACCATCTTGATGGCGGTTTTCCCCCAGATCATCCTGTTTCTGCCACGCTTGATGTATTAGGGCGTTAGTGAATCATTGCACGTCATAGCCATTTACTTAAGGTCCAGCATTCCCCCTTTTGAAAAAGGGGGTCAGGGGGATTTCTATTGTTCGTTATAATCCTTCTGAAAAAACGCCAACGACCGATACCCGGCCAAAATCTTTATCTTAGAGCCTAATTTTATTGCCAGCAGGGCTCGCGACGTTCCCGATAGGCCTTTTTGCTCTCCTCGGCATCCAGGCTGTATTGGGTTCGCTCCTGCAGGTTGAAGTACAGTGTCAAAAACTCACCATACCCTTTGTCAAAAGCCTGGTTGGTCAGCAGCTTGCTCATACGAGACCCGGCCGAGCAGGATTTCAGGTAGTCGGCCGCAACCCGGTCGAGATGAGAAAAAAAGTCTTCTTCCGGGATCAGATGGTCCACCAGGCCGATGGTCGAAGCCTCTTCTCCGGAAATATTTTCGCCACCGATAATGAGTTTTTTGGCGCGTCCCCATCCAATGTAACGAGGCAGGCGCCAGGTGGACAACCCTGGAATCAGTGATTCCCGGATGGCCGGCAGGCCTATCTGGCATCCGGGTGTGCAGACACGGATATCGCCGGCCAATGCGAGCTGCAACCCCCCGCCAAGACAGTACCCGTGCATTCCGACGATCACGATTTTTTCCATTTGTTCAAATAGGCGCAAGGCCTTTTCCCAGCGTTCATGATAGCTCATATCGATTTCATCGGCCGCCAGTTGTTTGAGATCGATACCGGTGCAGAACGCCCGGCCCCGTCCGCGAATGACCACCACCCGTATGTCAGGGTCTTCTCCAATGGCACGGGCAATTCGGTTGAGCAGCACGGTTCCTTCGTTGTTGACCGCATTCAGGTGCGATTCGCGGATAAACGTCACCCAGGCCCGCTTGCCTTCTTTTTCCAACTGCATCGTGTCGGATTGCAATAAAATTTCCATACAGACCTCCATTTCCGGGTGTGAAAGCGACGTGCTTAATCGGGATGATTAGCTGGATCTATAATTTTACATTGGCCTCTATTGACAGTCTGAATTTAGTAAATACCCTGAAGACAATCGGGAATTATTATTCTTTCCGCAGCTTTAGAAATTTCTAACCAGTCAAGCCGTTCCTCCAACTCCCGATTATAAGCGGCAGACGCATACTAGGGACCGTGAGAGCGGTAGCCTGAATTGCGCTCAACCATGCATCAGACCAGTCGACGATGCCTGTCGCCGGCTTTGATCCTGATGCGAAAATTCCTGCAGTTGCTCACTCAGAGTAAACACTTTGTGGCTCAAGGCAATCGTCACGGGCGAAAGCCACCAATGGCAATGACCACTGAAATAGCCGAAGCCGGTTTAGGACTGACGGCGGAGGAGTTGCGCAGGACTTCCGAGTGGGCTGAGACGCGTACTTTTCCAAAGGATGCTGTTATTCTTCCGGCGGGCGGCCCCAACGGTTTACTGTATATCATACGCGAGGGACGAGTAAAACTGTTCGTCGTTGATCCCGACGGCAGTGAGACCGTTATCGGCCTGCGTGGCGGGGGAGAGTATTTCGGCAGTCTGGAGTTCCATGTAGAGCCGTTTCCGTATTCGGCAATGGCCGTCGAACCGAGTCAGGTGATCCTATTTCGACAGGCCGACCTCAGGACGCTGCTGATTGGCGATACCCTTTTTGCGGATCGCATTGTTAAGACCCTCATGCATCAGACCGAGGTCCGGCGACATCAACTGTTCGAAGTGAAACAACATATTTCGGCGATCAGTGAGATCCTGCAGGTCGTTTCGCGTTCACCGACCGATGTGCAGTCGGTGCTGGAAACCGTAGCGAAAAACGCCGGACGATTGTGCGAGGTAACCAACGCCGAGATCCTGCTCGTCGAAGGTGATGAACTGCGACTCGTAACGAAGCACGGGATGAACAAAATATGGCCGCTGGGTATAAAAATTCCCATAAACCGCAACTGGGTGGTGGGAAGAGCGGTGGCCGATCGCACCGTGGTTCATGTGCATGACCTGCAGGCCTCTGAGTCTGAATTTCCAAACGGTGCGGGGTATGCGAAGCAGTTCGGACACCGAACGGTTTTTGCCACCCCCATGCTGATTGAAGGCACGGCGATTGGGGTGATCCTGATACGCCGGATGGAGGTCAAGCCGTTAACGGAAAATCAGATAGAGCTTCTCGGAACTTTTGCCGACCAGGCGGCGATCGCAATCCAAAACGTGCGACTGTTCAACGAGGCCCGCGAAAAAAGCCGTCAACTCAAGCGGCAGGCCAAAGAACTTGCCGAATGGAACGCAACGCTCGAAACCCGCGTCGCCGCGCAGATAGATCAGCTTGAACACTTCGCAAAGCTGGAGCATGAAATTTCACTGGCCAGCGAAATCCAGAAAAGCATGCTGCCGAGATCAATTCCACTGTTTGATGGGTACGAATTCTGCGCCCACATGATACCGGCCAAGTTGGTGGGGGGCGACTTTTTCGATTTTATTCCGATGGGAAGCGAATTGCTCGGTATCGCGGTCGGCGACGTCTCTGACAAAGGCGTAGCAGCGGCCCTGTTCATGGCCATGGTCCGCAGCTTGCTGCGGGCAGAGGCTTATCCGGGGAAATCCCCGACAGAAGTGCTTCAAGGGGTTAACCGCCACCTGCGTGAGATGAACGACAAGGAAATGTTCGTCACCATTTTATTCGGATTTCTGAACCGCACGACACACGAATTTCACTACGCCCGTGCCGGCCATGAAGCACCGATTTTTATCGACCGGGCCGGTTCTGTAAAGCGCCTTCCTACGGCCCATGGCCAGGCACTGGGTGTATTTGATGAGATTTCCCTGGATGAACAGACGGTTACGCTTCACTGCGGTTGCACGCTTTTGCTTTACTCGGACGGGATACCCGATGCAACAAATCAACGAAAAGAGAGCTTCGGATTAACACGAATTTTTGAAGTCTTAAGCCGCACACCACAGTCGCCGATACACAACGTGTGTGACGGGTTATTCCATGCCGTGACTGCGCATCAAGCCGGCTCGCTGCAGCACGATGACCTGACGGTTCTATTGATGCGGGCCGTTTGAGCGGGGACGGAGAAAAGCGGTTAATGTTCCTTTGAAACGTGTCTGCGGCAAATTACGCCTTAGCGTTAGTGAAACGGGAATTTTTCCCAGAAAATCCGATCCCCCTTCTGCCAGTCCGGGCCGAATCGTTTTTCGCAGTAAGCTCCTAGCCGCTCGAACCAGCGTCCCCAGGTGTTCTGCCCTTTTTGTCGGGCCTCCAGGATGTCTTCGAGAAAGGAGGCGATGTTGACCATCTCCTCCTTGGGGACAAAATAAGCGGCGCCCTCGCGGTATGACTTGACGACGCTGTCGGGGCTGAGGGCATGGGCGGTCAGCATGACGGCCGTCATTTTCTTGCGCGCGGCGATCTTGAGCAGATCGTATCCCGCCACTCCCATGATATCCAGGATGGCGATATCGAACGAGCGGGTTTCCAGCAGGTCGCGCGCCTCCTCGAAGCTGCCGGCCGTCACGACCTCGCAGACGGACAACAGGTCTTCGAGCGTGTCGAGCACGTCGGGTTCGTCGTCGACCACCAATATGCGCTTGCCTTCGAGGAGTGGTTTATCCGGCATGGTTCGGCTCCTTTGGACTTTCGGGTTGTGGCCGTAAATGGCGCCCGCTTTTGATTTCCCTTGCACCGCACGAAGTCTATCCCGCCTTGAACCGCCACGGGGCCCGGCGGTCGATCGGGGAAGCGTAGGCGATGCCGACCCGCGGCCCGCGGACAATGTTGGTTGACGGCACATCGCGGTATGTCTCGAACCATAGCCTCTCACCGCGGGTCAGGTCAATACCGTACAGGGAAAGATCGACCGCCAGGGCCCGGCACAGCTTGCCCGGCCCGTCGGCCAGACCGCGGCGGGGGCCGCCGCGCAAGGCGGTCATTTTATCGATGCCTTCCAGCGGCACTACGGCGCGCAGCAGCACGGCGCCGGCGACTCCCTCGGCATCGGTGGTGACGTTCAGCATGTGATGCAGCCCATATACCAGGTAGACATAGGCGGCGCCGGCCGGGCCGAACATGACGGCGTTGCGCGGCGTCTGCCCCCGATAGGCGTGGCTGGCGCTGTCGGAGGCCCCCAAATAGGCCTCGGTTTCCACCACCATCCCGCTCAGGCGCTGCCCCTTGCAGCAGCGCACCAGCCTTTTTCCCAGCAGCTCGCGCGCGACGGTCAGGGTGTCACGACTGAAGAAGGCGGGGGGTATAATTGCCATTGCGGGCCTTTCAAACGCCGGTCTGTCGACGGCGCAGCCGATTCTCCCTGTACGGAGCCCGACCTCGAACCGTCCAAGCCGATTCCTGACGCCACGGCGAGGCGACATGAATTTTCACGGCGCGGCCCGGAGCGCCAACCCACTCGACCCCTTAATGTTAACGGAACGTCTTGGCATGGCTTCAGGGGGAAACGATCGAGGCCTTCATGATGGAATACGGGCAGGAAAACTGCGGTCGGCGCGTTTGTCGATCGGTGCCTGGGGTTGGTCCTCTGATACCAGCTGACCCGGCGCGAAAAAAGAGACCGATAGCGGTCACCGGTCATTTTCCGGCTGCGGCTTGCCGGCCTGGCTTGCAGCTGCCGGCTGATTTTACGCGATGTGATGCGAGGCTACTTTTTGTCTTCTTTCTGAGCGTCCTTTTTCCTGCGGCGGCTTTTGCCGTATGTCCCCCGGTGAATTTTACCCCGCTTCGAACGTTGATCGCCTTTGCCCATTACAATACCTCCAGTCGTGATTCAGCCCGTCATCCGGTTCTATCCGGTGTCAATATTTTTAACATGAAACATATAATACAGCGGCGGTTCTTTTTCAAGGATAATAGCCGTCCGGCGTAAAAATGAGGGCTTACCAGTGTCCGTCCGGCACCACCATGACGGTTGAGGGAAAAGATAAAAGCATGCATCATTCATTGTGAACAGCGTTTTCCAAAATAATCTTCCAATTCAGCCAGCCGCCGGCCGCGGAGCGCCCAGTTTGATCGTTAAAGAAACTGTGCCATTTTGGCGTAGTTTTATATAAGTGGTAAGTGGCAAAAATTGGCAGTTCCAGGAGTTGACTGCCGAGGCGATGATTTTTCATTTTACGCGCAGCCGAGCTGTACGCCGGGTCGCGCCGCGATCCAGACCGGCCGGATTCCGAACCGCAGCGGCATGACGACCGTGGCCTTCCAGGGCCAGGGCGGCGGGCTGCCGAAGGCGGAGTGGACCCTGGCCTCCGTTCTCAAGACAGCCGGCTACAAGACCTATTTCACCGGCAAGTGGCACCTGGGTGAGGCCGACTACGCGCTGCCCAATGCCCAGGGCTATGACGTTATGGAGCACGCCTTCCTGTACCACCTCAATGCATACACCTACGGCCAATCTCGGCTGGAAGGGCGCGGACAAGTACGTCGCCACCGTGGCGCAGATCTTCGATCTCTACCAGGACCCCCAGGAGCGCTACGACATTTTCATGAACAACTTCACGGAGCACACCTGGACGCTGGTCACGTTCAACGAGGCGGTCCGCAATCTGATGAAGACATACATCCAGTATCCACCGCGGAAGCTCCAGAGCGAAGTCTACACGGGCCCGCTCACCCTTTCGCAGTACCAGAGGTTCAAGTGGGTCAGGGAACAATTGGAAACGGATGGCTTCAATCTCCCGATGCCGACCGGCAATTAACCAAGTCAACCCGGCCCGATGAAATTAAGCGGGCGCACTCCTACCAGGAGGCGCCCGCAAAGACCCGCGAAGTAGCAAAAGAGAGGAATAAAATGAGAATGGCATCGAGAGTGGGGCTGCGCTCCATCGTCGTATTCGCCGCAGTGCTGACGGCTTTTACGGCAACGGCTCAAGCCGATCCGCTGTCCTCCTGGAATGATGGTCCCGCCAAGCAGGCGATCGTCGGGTTCGTGCGAAAGGTGACGACGCCGGGCTCGCCCGACTTCGTGCCGCCGGCGGAGCGCATCGCAACCTTCGACAATGACGGCACGCTGTGGCCCTCGCACCCGATATACACCCAGCTCGCTTTCGCACTGGACCGCATCAAGACGCTGGCACCCCGGCACCCGGACTGGAAGACCACACAGCCCTTCAAGGCGGTGCTCGACAACGACCTCGAGGCGCTGGGGGCGGCGGGCGAGAAGGGGATGGTCGAGCTGGTCATGGCCTCGCATGCCGGCATGAGCACGGCCGAGTTCGAGGAGATCGTGATCGACTGGCTGGACAGGGCGCGCCACCCGCGCTTCAAGCGGCGCTACACCGAGCTGGCCTATCAGCCGATGCTCGAGCTCCTGACGTACCTGCGGGCCAGCGGCTTCAAGACCTTTATCGTCTCCGGCGGCGGCGTCGCGTTCATGCGGCCGATGACCGAGAAGGTCTACGGGATCCCGCCCGAGCAGGTCGTGGGCTCGACCATCAAGACCAAATACGAGGTCAAAGACGGCCGGCCGGTGCTGATGCGCCTGCCGGAGATCGGTTTCATTAACGACAAGGCCGGCAAGCCCGTCGGCATCAACGAGTTTATCGGCCGGCGACCGATCGCCGCGTTCGGCAATTCGGCCGGAGACCGCGAGATGCTCGCGTGGACCGGGGCGGGCGGCGGCGCGCGGCTGATGATGCTGGTCTTTCATGACGACGCCGAGCGCGAGTATGCCTACGGACCGGCCAACGGCCTGCCGGATACAAAGTTCGGTACATTTCCCCAGTCACTGATGGACGAGGCGAAGCAGAAGGGATGGGTCGTCATCAGCATGAAAGACGACTGGAAGGACATCTTTCCAATAAAGTAAGAAATCTGCCCAACATTGAAGCCAAAAACATCATGGCAGGATCGGAAGATCACGCAACATCCTGTAAATTTATCTGGCCGGCTTATGAATCCTCTCCACGTTTTTGCGATGGCGGTTTGCGATCGCTCTCCTCTTCGTCGTCCGGCTCGGCTGAGAGCCGCTCGGACGTTTCCCACACCTGCGACTCGAAAGTGCCGGCCTCGACCGAGCCCCGCGGCGGATAGTCGAGGGTACCTTTGAGCTGCTCAATTCTGTCGGCCGCAAGTCTTGGAAACGGCAGCTTGCCGGCTTTGCGCCAAGAGTCAACTTCTTTCGCAGCCGTCTCGCCACACTCAGCGTCGAGTCCGTCGTCGCGTCCCATGTAAAGGGTCTGTGAAGGAAAGGCAAAGCTGCTTCCCGACTTTCTAACTATTTCGCTCATTCGCAGCAAGACGTCTTCACGTATGGCGTGGTATTCGTTGAAGTCCTGGGTCAATGCATATATCCGGACGCCGATGTCGAGGGAAGATTGACCAAAATCTGCGAAGCGCACGCGCACCGTTTCGGAGTGGATCTTGGGATGGGCATGGAGCATCTCGCGAAACTTCACCAGCACATGGCGCAATTGATCATTTCCGGTCTCGTAGCGGAGCCCGATGGTCGCGCTGATCAGCATCCGATCGCATTTCGCCCAGTTGATCAGCTGCATATCTGCAAGGGCGCCGTTGGGAATCGAAATCAAAGTGCGATCGAGCGCCCGGATCTTGGTCGTGCGCACACCGATGGTTTCGACCGTGCCGGTTTTGTCACCGAAAGAGCAGAAATCCCCGATCCGCACGGGCTGGTCCAGATAGAGCATGATGCCGCCGATCAGGTTTTCGAGAGTCGGGCGAATCGCAAGCGCGACGGCCAAACCGCCAATTCCCAGCCCCGCCACCACGCTGTAGAGAGGCAGCCCCAACTCCTGTACTGCATTACCGATGATTACAACGCTGGCCGCGATCCCGAGTGTACGGGCACCAATGCGCCAGAGCTGCGCGTCGAAGCTATCTTCCGGGATACCCCGAGCCTGGATGATGCGCTCGAAAATGGCGAGTGTGGCCAGCCATAAAAGCCAGACTGCGCCGGCAGTGATCAAGATGGTTGCCATATCGGCAACCGCGGCCGAGAACGCGCCTGAAACAACTATTTGGTGGTCACTGAAATCCTTCAGGCTCCAGACCACCACGAGGATAGCAATTGGCGTCAGGGCACGGCGCAGCAGGAAGACGACCCGATTTTCGGTTGCGCGGCGGTTGAGAGCACGGTGAAAGACCAACAGCAGGAGCGCTGCGAGAGCACTGATAAGGACCACTGCGATGACTTTCCACTTTGGTGTGTCCAGCCAGAAGTCGCGCAGACTCTGCGGGACGATTCTGAGCACCGCCGCCGGGATCATCGGCCCGGTGATCTGGGGCAGAGCGCGATGCCAGCTGATGATGGGCAAGGACGTTCGCAAAGGCAGATCATTAATACCCTGGTAGAAGCGCGGCGCCGTCATAACCGTGCTCTCGCTGAACAGAAACTCCCCCTCACGCGCTCCCTCATCGACCTGGACGATCCAGATCGGGGTGCCGGGGATGCGCCATTTCGCGGGTGACACAGCATCGTCGAAGGCATCTTCGTCAGGAATACTAGCCGGGTTAGGCAAATCGACCCTCCCAAGGATGTCGAGCAAATATGCAGTTGTTTCGGTTCCGGTCTCATCGTGAAGCGATTGCGGGACAGAGGACAGGTCGAGCAGCGCTTGGAACTGGACGTTAATCACCTGCAATTTCTCGGCAAGCTCACGGGATTTGTTCGATCTATAGGTTTGCAAGGTCTCTTCTAACTCATCTCTGAGGCGAAGAAAAGATGTGAGCGTGGCACGTGGGCTGTCCGTTCGGATGGGTTTGATTGTGGGCTTATCGCTGGCAGTCTGCTGCGTCCCTGCGAACATATCATCACCGTCCAATTTGCCTTCTGTCGTTTCCTGGGCGTAAATGGAAGTGGCGGCGCAGCAAATCAGGACGAGAGCAAACCACCACCGTAAGGCAGTGGGGTAATCGAATTTCGAGTACAAATTAAACACAGTGATCTCCTCTGTGGACTCTAAAAAAAGTGATGCACCCAGACGTCCTGCAAGATCACGAACAAGAACGCCGTTGAACAGCCGAACTCCAGCACCCCCGTTATCGCAATCAATGTTCCGAGATGTCGCCAAGGATACTTCAGCAGGATGTCGCCGTAACCCAGAGTCGTGATCGTCGCGGCGGTGAAATAGATGCCTTCCGTAAGGCTTGGTATGAGCCGCGACCGGCGCAAGAACAGGCCCCATGCCGCGGCCTCCGCCAGGTGCGCCAACGTCAGTAGCAAAAAGCAACCAAGGAGGATGATCTTGCCATAATTTTCCGGTCCCAGATGTGCCAGCAGCCATGCCTTGTGACGAACCGTCTCGCCAGATGCATCGAAGATCACGAATACATGAAAAGCGAACAGCACAAGCGCAAGCAGCAGTGCAAAAACATGGACCCCGGCAATCTTGCTCCAAGAACAAGCGCAAGGAGATTGTCCCGGCCGTGACATCCCTGCAGCTAATAAAGCGTGTTATCCTCCTAATTCACGTCCGCCGTGCTGTACAGTGTGGAGCCCGGTACCGGGTTGGATCGAATCGCCGGCCGATCCGGCGGATCTCGACTCACAGGACCGGCCCGAGCATGGCAATGGCGTTGTTCCAGAGCCGGCGGCGCCAGGTCCAGCGTGCCACCATTTCAGCGCTGATTTGTTTGGATTTGGCGATGTAGCTTTTCTGCCGCTCCCGCATGTCGGCCGTCAGCGACCGGTCATAGAATAGGATGTTGTTCTCGTAATTCAATTCGAAACTGCGGCGGTCCATGTTGGCAGAACCGATTAGGGTGACCTCCCCGTCAAGGGTCAGGGACTTGGTATGCAACAGCCCGCCCTCGTACTCGAAGATTCGAACCCCGGCAGCGAGCAAATCGCCGTAGAAGCTTCTACTGGCCGCGCCCACGATCCATGAGTCGTTTTTCGCCGGGAAAATAACGGTCGTATCGACCCCGCGGTGGGCGCTCGCGCACAGCCCGGCCTGCATGGCCTCGTCGGGCACAAAATAGGGGGTCGAGATGACCAACTCGCGGCGGGCGGTGTACATCAGCAACTCGAACATCTCGGGCATGGCCGAGTAGCGAAGTGTCGGCCCGGTCCCGACCACCTGGGCCGGCAGCCCGGGCGGAGCCGGCCGGATGGGCTGCCGCAGCAGGTGACTGATGTCTTCGTCCACGCCGGCCATCCAGTCACTGACGAACAGGTGTTGGTTCTGGCGGGCGATCGGTCCCTCGAAGCGCATCATGGCGTCTACCCACGGTGCATACTTCGCCTTGACCAGAAACTCCGGGTCGGCACAGTTTTGGCTTCCGCAGTATGTGATGACATCGTCTATAACGACGATCTTGCGGTGATTGCGCAGGTCGATCCGGCCCTTCAGGGGCCGCAACAGCGGATTGCCGATCGGCAAGGCAACCGCCAGACGGACGCCTGCTTCCCGCATGGAGTGCCAGTGTTCGGAGTGGGTCATAATGCGCGAGCCCAGGTCGTCCGCCATGGCCCGGCAGGTGACGCCGCGCGCCGCAGCCCGCTTCAGCGCCTCTGCCACCTTGAAACCGTTGTTGTCCGGCAGCCAGATGTAGAACAGCAGGTGGACGTGGTCTTGCGCCGCATCGATGTCGGCCACCATGGCGGCGATGGTCGCATTCGAATCCTCCAGCAGGCGCGCCCGGTTACCGCCGACGGGGGCGAACCCGTTGACCGTTTTTCCGGCTTGAAACAGATGTACGTAGCGTTGCGGCACGTCGGCCTGAAGGTTCGCCGCGTCCGCTTCTTTCGCGTCGGCCATATCTGGCAGCCGCGAAAGGACCGTGCGCATCCGCTCCACGCGGCGTCGGCCGATGTTCGTTTCGCCAAACAGGATGTACGACAGGATCCCCACCAACGGGACGGCGATGATGACCACGATCCAGGCGATCCGCGACGCCGGCTCCCGATGGGGTCGTAGCAGCACCCTCACGATCAGCGCGACCTGAATGAGAACGTGCAGGGTCCAGAAAAAGGACCATAGAAAAGGACTCTGGCTCATCGATCAATTTCTCCTGTTACAAGTGATCTCTTCGCTAAGTAATTCCTATTTTGCTTTTGCTTGTTCTCAGCATGTTTTTATCCTCTACTTTCTATTGGCGCTCCAGGTTCCCTGGGGGGAATAGGGCGCATTCAGGGAGAAAGTTCCGCTCACCTCGTTTTCATCAGGCGATAAATTGCCTGAAACGGTGCTGCCACCGAAGACGTCTTCCCCCATTACCGTTCCTTCGAGATGGTTGCCGGTGATGGTCCCTTTCAGGGTGAGAAAAACATCCTCCTCCAATCCCTGAAAAGCGCCCTCGAACGTGCCGCTGCCGTCCGGCAGCCGGTAAAGGTCAAGCTGGCAGGATCCGGAAAGCAAAGCGCTACTAAACGTGCCCTCATAGCGGCCGATTTTCTGAGCACCTTGAGGTAGTGATGGTCCGGCACAGCCGTATATTGCCACCAAAAACAGTAATCCTAACGAGATGATTTGTTTTAGAGTCTTCATATTGCCTCCTGTCTATTTCTGCCAATTTGGGGATTTTGAATACCTGCAGCGCGGAAAAGGCGGCTGAAACATTGCACAACAAATCACCGACCGCTTCCGGGCTGGCCGGTGCGCTGCCTCCAGACGTCGGTTTCGGCAGCATGATATTGAGATCCGGTTGTTGGATCCGTGCGTTGTTCAAATTGATTTTTCCGGTTAACAGCGGCAGGATTTCAAGGTAGACTTCGATCACCTGTGCCGAGGAATTTATTCGCTGCAGGAGATTTAACGTTTCATCGGCAAGCAACACGGGCGGCATCGGGAGAAGCGAAAGATCGATGCGCTTGAAGTCGAATTCACTTTTGACAAGCTTCGATACCTCGCTGCGTAATTTTTCACCCATGCTGCCGCGATCGATAAATCGGGGAACAATAAGGATGGCAGTCAACAGTAAAATGAAGCCGGCACCCAAGCAGGCCAGCAGGCCGACGGCTATTTTTCGACCTCTTCTATTCTCCATTATTAATATTGCAGAATTGTGAAAGTTCTGCTGGATCGCTTGGGGCTATCCGGAATATCGGGATACAATAATTTCTTTGACATAACCAGCTTCGTCGATTTTCAAATTGACGTCCTGGCCCTTGCCGAAGTACCGCCACCATGTGTAAGAGGCGGCATCGAGGCTTCCTTGGCCTCCGAGAGCAGTGCCCGTTTGACCGGTCGAATCGAACGTCATGCCCTGAACGATTGAATCGGGTTCGCCAACCAATTCTCTGACTTTCTCTGTCGACATGCCAACCGAGATTTGATGCCCCTTCAATTCGATTGAATTGAGGGTTTCTTCAGAGGTCTGCATACCGGCGCAAGCGGCAACTCCCAAGAGTAAAGAAAGAATGAAAGCGACCTTTAACTTAACCATACGCGACCTCCTTTGAGATTCTTTTCCGATAAGCGTTCACAGGGCACCGCATCTGCTTTGTTGTCGGGCATTAGAAGTACAAAAGGTCGTCTGCGCGCCCGACGCCTTGCATCTGCGGTACCCTGTAAACGCTTACAATTAGGTGGTTTGAAGTGCATCAGACATTGCAACCCGTGAACGGTTACCTTTTCCGCTATACCATTTAAAATGCAGCCTGCCGAAATGTAGATCACACCTCAATCATTACCGCTGACTTGAATGCGCTGCACCTGACCTTCGGAAAAGGTGACATAGTAGACGAAGTCGTCCGGTCGGCGATCGTACACCCAGACCCGTCCGTTTTCTTCGGTCGCCGTCGGGGAGCCGCACTTCTGCTGGAATGCAAACTGCTGATCTCCAATTTCGGCGATGACGTCGCCGCAGTTCATGTTTGATACATCATCAAGAGCGTAAGCTGCAGTCGCACCGCCTATCAGCACCATCGATACGATCAGCATGAGCAAAACGAAGGCACGATTTTGCATGAGCCCCTCCTAATTTTTATGTTATTGGCTTCCGCCCTGGTCTTCCATGATTCGGACGGTGTTGCCGTTTTCGTCAAATTCAACCGTGTAAACCGGTAGAGAAGGACCGAAATTATAGCGCCAGAATTTCCCCTCCTTCTTGTCGGGTTCGCCGCATTTGTCCTGAACGGTTTGGAAGAAATCTCCGATTGCAACCACGCCATTATCGCACATGATTGAATCGGTTTCGCCTGCCGCGACAGCCGTCAAGCCACCCATTCCCAGTGTCATTACGGACAGTGCCAATACGATGCTGAGGTTTCTCTTTATCATTGTCATTTCTCCATGGGTTGTTGCGAAACCGGAAGGGCAGCCGCATCTTAATAAATTAACTCTTTTTTGCCGAGCCTTAATAGATCGATACGTCTGCCCTTATTCCCGTTTGTTACAATTTTTGTCTACTTGGCGTATTGAGCGACTGTCTTGCGAAGTTCCGCCGATCCGGGATTGCTGACCGAATGCGTCACAAGAATGTCGACTGGTGACGCCGGCTTGCCATAATATGCCGCATTCCATTCGTCCCGCGTTTTGACGACAGAGCCGTCCAGGGCAAGACCCGCAAAGGCGCCCTGAGATCGCGAAAACGAGAAAATGTCGGTCATGACATTCGATTTGGCCCCGACCCCCACCGGCCCGGCGGAAACCGATGCATCGCCGCCGAGTTTTGCAGAGGTGGCGAGCATCGCGTCCACAGCCTTTTGGGTCCTCAGCATCATAATCACTTCGGCTGCCTCGCCACCGATCTGCAGCCCGAAGCTGACCGAGCCGATAGTGTAAAAAGCCGGCTGGCTCCACTGCCCCTTCTTGGCGTCATTGACGATAAGCACGCCGTGGCCGCCTGAGCCGCCGAAGATAAATCCGGCTTTGAGAAGACTCGGAACGATCATAATGCCCTTAGCCTCCTTGAGGTGCTCCTTCAAATAGCTCATGTTCGGATCGGACATGAAACTTTCGAAGGTTATGCGCGCCTTGTCCACGAGCAACTGTTCCTCGGAAGCCGCAGCCGAAAGGGTCGGGGAAATCAGAACGCTAAAAAACGTGCCGACGACAACGGCACAGATGACGATTAGATAGTGACGACGATTTTTCTTCATTTAAAACCTCCTTTAAGGTTGACCAACTTTGTCGGTCGATTTGGCGGCCTTCTCTTTGGCAATTTCAAATTCGTAATAGTCCAAGCCGCTGATTTTCTACCCTTCTTTCTTAGAAAAGCGTATAGTTTGAAAAAGTACAGCAGACGTAATGCCCCTCAAGCGCCTGGCCCCATGTTTGCATAAACAACCCCGACGTTGTTTAGGGAAAAATCTGGATTACACCGTCACTGCCGCACGCTTGTTGGGTTTGCCTTTCAAACGGGCCATCGGGCCGATTCTGGTGATCGTAGAGGATCATTGCGGTGTTGCTGATGATCTGTTGCTGTTTGTTTTTCGGGATCACACCGCTCCAGATTTCCACCTGTTGGTCGCCGAAGCTGTCCACGGAAAATACACGGACAGACACATCCTGATCCGGCGCCTGAAGATAACAACTGTATTGATCGGCGAAGGCCATGTCCATAGCCGGACCGGCGAAGCAGAGTAAGAATATGGTCAACATCAAACGATTAATTAACGATCGCATGGCGTTGCTCCATTTTTTAATCAAAATTCGGAAAGTCGTCGTCATTGACTAATTCCAATCCTTCACGATCTAATGTTGCCGTCCAGAGTCCTTCTACCTGTTTGGCCTCCAGTTTATTTTCGTATTCCAAATGCCGGAGACGTTGAAAAGCGGCTTCATCACCGATGTAAACGCATTTGCAGGCAGCAACATCGACATATAGATAGGTTTCCTTGCCCTGCCGGACATGCCGCAACAGTTTGCGCTGCGGCAGACGGTTCAACTTTTCAAGTTTTGCGGCGGTATCTGCGACCTTGAAGGTGAAATCGGCGGAGACGAGCAGTTTTTCCTCATCGAAGGCTTTATCCTTCGACCCCATCATGGCACAGCCCAACAGGAAGAACGCTGTACAAAGTGCAATCAGAGCCGGAACAAACCACTTTTTTCCCATTTCCATTTTGTTTCCTTCACATATAGCATGATAAGTGGTGAAGCTTGCCAAAAACCTCGATCGAGTAACTCTCTTCGAATTACCCTTAATGATTTTGATCTGATATAGAGTAATTCGGTTTAATTACCACCCCGGTTCCCACGGACCCCACATGCCCCAGTCCATCGACGCGGCCTCGTTCATTTCCGCAATATTTTGAATGAATCTCTGAAAATCCCTATAACCCGCCGCCGGCTACTGCATTCCACCCGGTGTCCTTTCGATAGCCTGCATCACGGTCTCCATGGCCTTTTGCATGCTCAGAGACTCTGCACGCTGTCTCGGCGGCCACTCCTGCAAGCTTTTGATGTGCTCGGCGATAATCCCCTGGGCCGGGATTAAGGTCCACAACTTCTCGGCGAAGAGCTTGCGACCCATGTAGCCCCATTCGGGCGAATGCGGATCGAAAAGTTCCATGGGGTCCATGCGCAGATTAAATAGGTAGGGCACCCGCGGGTAGACGAGTGGGTCCCACCAGAGGCCTTCTTCCTTGACCGCGAAGGACATCTTCCAGTCACCGACCCGCACGCCGGTCAGATCCGACTCGTCATAGTAATAGTAGCTGTTGCGGGCCGACTTCTCGGTCTTGCCGGTCCAGAGATCCAGGTTGTTGTATCCGTCGAGGTGCACCTTGTAGGTCATGCCACCGATCTTCTTGCCCTTGAGCAGCTCCTCCTTGATTTCTGCTGCGCCGGCGGCGGCGGCAAGCGTCACATAGAGGTCCTCGTGACTCTGTATACCGTTTGCGGCACTTCCGGCCGGAATCTTGCCGGGCCAGCGCACAACCAACGGTACGCGCACGCCGCCTTCCCAGGTGGTGCCCTTTTCGCCCCGGAAGGGTGAATACCCACCGTCCGGCCAGAACAGCAGCTCATAACCGTTGTCGGTGGAATAGACCACGATGGTGTTGTCGGCAATCCCGAGGTCGTCCAGTTTCTTCAAAAGCTGACCGACCTGTTCATCGTGCTGGATCATGCCGGCCCGGTAGACATCGATTTCGGGGCGACCTTCGTCCACGGCCTTCTGGATGTATTCCTGGGGAACGTGCGTCCAGATGTGCATCCGGGTGGGGTTGAACCAGACGAAAAAGGGCTTGTCGTCCTTGACGCTGCGATCGATGAAATTCTCGGTGGCTTTCAAGAACTCGGCGTCCACGGTCTTCATGCGCTCGCGAGTGAGCGGCCCAGTGTTTTCGCAGCGCTGTTTGCCCATCCGGCCGAATTTGGGATCTTCGGCCGGGTCGTCTTTGTCGGTCGCCCAGCAGTGCAGCACGCCGCGCGGCCCGAACTTTTCCTTGAAAGCCGGGTTCTTCACGCCGGGGTAGTCGAGCTGCTCGGGCTCCTCCTCGGCATTGAGGTGATAGAGATTGCCGTAGAACTCGTCAAAACCGTGCACCGTGGGCAGGAACTCATTGCGGTCGCCGAGATGGTTCTTGCCGAACTGGCCCGCAGTGTATCCGAGCGGCTTCAGCACTTCGGCCAGGGTGGGGTCCTCCTTCTGGAGCCCCAGTGTCGAGCCGGGGATGCCAATAGTCGTCATCCCCGTGCGAATCGGCATCTGTCCGGTGATAAACGCCGCGCGTCCGGCCGTGCAACTCGGCTGGGCGTAATGGTCGGTAAAGAGCATGCCCTCCTTGGCAATCCGGTCGATGTTGGGCGTGCGGCCCATCATGCCGTGGGTGTAGGCGCCGACGTTCCACATGCCGACATCGTCACCGAAGATGACCAGGATGTTGGGTTTATCTGCCGCAAGGGCTGAAGCCGCGAAACCCGTCGCACCAAAACCCATTATCAACATCACCATGCCCGCATACAGGACAATCCTAGTTTGCCACCATCGCCTTTTCATATTCCTCTCCTTTGTAATAATCATCGATAAATCCCCAGCTTTTCAGGGGAGACTCCCAAAGTTTGACAGTTCCAGCAGTTAACCAATAACTGAGAAGATGATTATTATGAGATAATTAAACAACAGATGGATGGGCAATAATTATCAAACGCAAAAATACGCGCCCAATCTTTCTTCATACTGATGCGGTTTTCGGTCGCATCGCAGTTTTTAAATAGACTCAAAGTGACCATGCTTGGTCATTTGTCGAACGCACTATTCGATTGTTTATATTTCCTCCCCGGACGGAACGCCCAGTCATTGGACTATAACTGGTTTCACGGCGCCAATTTTGCAGGAGCGCCGCCTCGGCTCTGATTCCAGCCTTGCCCTTCAAGAAGCAGGGCGCCCCCTGCTCTTATTACGGGGGCGCTCGCTTGCTCACGTCATGCCGGACTCACCGTCACTGACCCGCGTGGCTGATGTGTGACGCATCCTGCATCGCCTTGATAATGTTATCCAGGTTGTAGCTCGCCGGAGTCTGCAGCGCTGGGAAGGTTCTGTACGTCTCGAGTTCCTTCAGCCACAGCAGCTGCCCAGTGGGCAGGAGGTTCCAGTCATAGATATAGGCCGTGCTTGGCGCGGCCAGTGCGCCGCCGTAGCCCAGGAGGGTTCCATCAACCGTCGCGACCGACCTTTCGAAGGGATCACGCTTGAGGTTGCTGACATAGGTCCAGTGATAGGTGAGTGGGGGGTTAAACGCCTCCGTCGCGTTGGAAGAAATCATCGTGTAGTAGAACTTCCAGTTCTTGTACCGCACCGCCGAAGGTTTTGCACCGGTGTAGTAGAAAAAGGTGTCACGTGCCGAATCTGCCTTGCCCTCGAGATAGTCCCGCTGATCGACGCCGTCTAGCGTGGTCTTGACGATGCCGGAATACTTGCCGGCCTCAATCTGCTTCTTCAGGCCATCACCCGAAGGCCCGCCGGCGATATTGACGAGGGTGGGCACCCAGTCCAGTGAGGAAAATATCTGATCCGGATGAGTGCCAGCCTTGATGTGCCCCGGCCAGCGCACGAGCATCGGAGCCCGCATACCGCCTTCCCAGGTGGTGAGCTTGCCGCCCCGGAATGGCGTAATACCGCCGTCCGGGTAGGTGATCGTCTCAGCGCCGTTATCGGTGGTGAAGACGACGATGGTGTTGTCGAGCTGGCCCATATCCTCCAGCTTTTTCAGCACGTAGCCGATGTTGTCGTCCAT
>CAVSIM010000015.1:0-83494 GCA_963728055.1 uncultured delta proteobacterium
TCGGCCGTAAGATAATGATTTTGGCTGGGCCGGAGAAAGACGGCTGCGTGGTCATCCGCCGCCGACCGACGCCAGCGGTCGAAAATCTTTGGATTGACGTCTATAGATCACAAGCGAGAGGACCACATGCCGACAATCAGCCAACTGGTTCGCAAGGGCCGAAAACGGGTCAAGAAGAAAACCAACACCCCGGCCTTGAGGGGCGCGCCCCAGAAAAGAGGGGTTTGCACGCGCGTGTACACCTCGACGCCCAAGAAGCCCAACTCGGCCCTGCGTAAAGTCGCCCGCGTCCGGTTGACGACCGGCATCGAGGTGACCGCCTACATCCCCGGCATCGGCCACAACCTGCAGGAACACTCCGTGGTGCTGGTGCGCGGCGGCCGGGTCAAAGACCTTCCCGGCGTGCGCTACCACATCGTGCGGGGGACCCTGGACACCCTCGGGGTGGCCGACCGTAAACAGGGGCGCTCCAAGTACGGGGCCAAAAAGCCGAAGTGATGCGGCCTTCGACAATCGATCTATTTTGAGCGGATGGTGTAGTGTATGCCGAGAAGAAGAGAAATAGCCGTAAGGAAAATCAGCGCCGATCCCAAGTTCAGCAGTGAACTGGTCGCCAAGTTCATCCGCAAGATCATGCGGGACGGCAAAAAGAGCACCGCCGAAAATATTCTCTACGATGCGCTGAACATCATCGAAGAGAAGACAAAGCAGCCGCCGCTCAAAGTCTTCGAACAGGCGGTCGACAACATCAAGCCGTTCATCGAAGTGAAATCGCGGCGGGTCGGCGGCTCCACCTATCAGGTACCGACCGAAATCCGGCCGAGTCGCCGCACGGCGCTCGGAATCCGGTGGCTGATAGAGTATTCCCGCAAGCGGCCCGAAAAAGGCATGGCCCGCAAACTGGCCGGAGAACTCATGGATGCCGCCAACAACCGCGGGGCCGCGGCTAAGAAAAAGGAAGACACGCACAAGATGGCCGAAGCCAACAAGGCTTTTGCCCACTTCCGCTGGTAAACGGCACCACGCTGAAGGCGGGACGTTCCACCGCCCGGCACCCTCAGCATCGGACACCGTGTTGGCGCTTTTCAAGGGGAGGACGGACAGATGGCGAAGAAGAAGTTTGAGCGGACCAAGCCGCACGTGAATGTGGGCACGATCGGCCACATCGATCACGGCAAGACGACGTTGACCGCGGCGATCACCAAGCACATGGGCTTGAAGGGCATGGCGCAGTACGTGCCCTTCGACCAGATCGACAAGGCGCCCGAGGAGAAGGAGCGCGGGATCACGATCGCCACGGCGCACGTGGAGTACGAGACGAGCCACCGGCACTATGCGCACGTGGACTGTCCGGGCCACGCGGACTACATCAAGAACATGATCACCGGGGCGGCGCAGATGGACGGGGCGATTCTGGTGGTGGGTGCCGACGACGGACCGATGCCCCAGACGCGCGAGCACATTTTGCTGGCGCGGCAGGTGGGGGTGCCGCGGATCGTGGTGTTTTTGAACAAGTGCGACATGGTGGACGACGAGGAGCTGATCGAGCTGGTGGAGCTCGAGCTGCGGGAGCTTTTGGACAAGTACGAGTTTCCGGGCGACGACACGCCGATCATCCGCGGCAGCGCGCTGAAGGCGCTGGAGAGCGACGATCCGGACGGGGCCGAGGCCAAGTGCGTATTCGAGCTGATGGAGGCGATCGATGCGTTCATTCCGGAGCCGGTGCGCGACGTGGAGAAGCCGTTTTTGATGCCGATCGAGGACGTGTTCAGCATTTCGGGCCGCGGCACGGTGGTCACGGGCCGGGTGGAGCGCGGGATCGTGAAGGTGGGCGAGGACGTGGAGATCGTGGGGATCCGGCCGACGTTCAAGACGGTGTGCACGGGGGTGGAGATGTTCCGCAAGCTGCTCGACGAGGGTCGGGCGGGAGACAACATCGGGGTGTTGCTGCGCGGGACCAAGCGCGACGAGGTGGAGCGCGGGCAGGTGGTGGCCAAGCCCGGCTCGATCACGCCGCACACCAAGTTCAAGGCCGAGGTGTACATTTTGAGCAAGGAGGAGGGCGGGCGCCACACGCCGTTTTTCAACGGGTACCGGCCGCAGTTTTATTTTCGGACCACGGACGTGACGGGGATATTGACGTTGCCCGAGGGCGTTGAGATGGTGATGCCCGGCGACAATGTGACGATCGAGGCGGAGCTGATCACCCCGATTGCCATGGAGAAAGAGGTGCGCTTTGCGATCCGTGAAGGTGGCCGGACCGTGGGAGCGGGCGTGGTGAGCGACATCATCGAATAGCGGGGCAAGACGACCTATATGATAGCGAACACGAAGATCAGAATCAGGCTCAAGGCTTACGACCACAAACTTTTGGATCAATCCGTTTCCGACATCGTCGATACGGCCAACAAGACCGGTGCCAAGGTCGTGGGCCCCATTCCGCTGCCGACGCAGATCAACAAATTCTGCGTTCTGCGCTCGCCCCACATCGATAAAAAGTCCCGCGAGCAATTCGAAATGCGAACGCACAAACGCCTGCTGGACATTCTGGAGCCGACCCAGCAGACCGTCGACGCGCTCATGCAGTTGGATCTTTCACCGGGTGTGGACGTTGAGATAAAGCTTTAACGGGCCGGTGCGGTGAGATCGATGTCAAAATGGCGGGTCTTTCCGACCGGCATGACGATGGATCCGACGGCGGCTTGCGAACCATGACAACGGGCGCCACCTGCGGCAGAGGTAAACAAGACCATGTGTAAAGGCTTACTGGGAAAAAAACTGGGAATGACCGCCTACTTCACCCCCACCGGTGATTTCGTGCCGGTGACGGTCATGGAAGTCGGTCCGTGTGTCGTCACCCAGATCAAGACCACCGCCAGCGACGGGTACAACGCGCTGCAACTGGGGTTGGGCATAAAGAAGGCCAAGCGGGTCAACAAGCCGATGGAAGGCCACCTGCAAAAGAGCGGTGCGGTGGGTTTCGCCTGGCTGCGCGAAGTGCCGGTCGACAATCCTCAGGACTACCAGCTCGGCCAGAGCCTGAACCTGGAGCTGTTTCAAATCGGTGAGAAAGTCGACGTGGTGGGAACCACCAAGGGACGCGGCTTTTCGGGCACCATTCGGCGTCACGGGTTTCACCGCGGGCCGGCGGGACACGGCAGTAAAAACGTTCGCCCGCCGGGCTCGATCGGCACCAGTGCCTGGCCGTCGCGGGTCACCAAAGGCAAAAAAATGCCCGGCCAGTACGGGTCGAAACGCCAAACGGTCTGCAACCTGACGGTCGTCGACATCCGCCCGGCTGAAAACCTGATGTTTCTGAAGGGGGCGGTGCCGGGGTATGCGCCCAATATGGTTCTGGTCAAAAAAGTAAAGGGACGACCGGCCTCGAATCTTTAATCCTGCACCCTGAACCTCTCAACCCGACGCCTGTTTTCGTGTTGAAGCCCGTTTCCGGACCCTTGATACATAGTGGGGATGACCATGGCAGCAATCGATGTAGTGAACAGCAAAGGCGAAAAAGTTTCGGAACGGGACCTTCCGGAAGCCCTTTTCAACGTTGCGCCCAAGGCGAGCGTTTTACACGAGGTCGTGACGGCGCAGCTGGCCGCCCGACGCTCCGGGACCGCTGCGACCAAGCGGCGCGGAGAAGTGCGCGGCAGCACCCGTAAACTCTATCGCCAGAAAGGCACCGGCCGGGCCCGCCGCGGGGACATCAAGTCACCGCTGCTGCGCGGCGGCGGCGTCGTCTTCGGTCCGCATCCCCGCTCGTACGCCTTCAAGGTTTCAAAGAAGGTCCGGAAGCTGGCGTTGAAAATGGCGCTCTCCAGCAAATTGCTCGAAAACGAGCTGGTGGTGCTCGACAAGCTGGAACTGGAGCGGGTGAAGACCAAGGATTTCGTTGCGATCGTTCGGGCCCTGAAGCTCGACAACGCTTTGATCGTGACCGACAGGAAAGACGACGCGCTCGAGCTGTCCTGCCGCAACGTTCCGCGGATCAAGGTCCTGAGGACCGACGGGCTCAACGTGTACGACATTCTCAAATACAAAAACCTGGTCCTGCTGGAGCCCGCCATAAACCGTATCGAGGGGAGGCTGCTGGCATGACGCTGCAATACGACATCATCAAGAGGCCGATCGTCACCGAAAAAACCAGCACCCAGAAGGAAACGGCCAACCAGGTGACCTTCGAGGTGGACCGCAAGGCCAACCGCATCGAGATCATGCGGGCGATCGAGCGCATCTTCAACGTGCGGGTCGACACCGTGCGCACCATGCAGGTGCGGGGTAAATTCAAGCGCCGGGGACGGGTTCTGGGAAAACGACGCGACTGGAAGAAGGCGATCGTGACCCTGCGGCCGGGAGAACGGATTGAATTTTTCGAAGGGGTGTAACCACCGGATGGGGTCTTTGACGCTTTATCCGGTCAGGAGCAAGGCATGGCAATCAAAAAAGTAAAACCGACTTCGCCCGGACGCCGTTTTCAAGGCTACTCGGCGTTCGAGGAAATCACCACGACGGTTCCCGAAAAGAGCCTGCTGCGCCGGCTCAACAAGAGCGGCGGTCGCAATGTCATGGGACGCATCACCTGTCGTCACCGTGGCGGCGGGCACAAGAAGCATTACCGTCTGATCGATTTCAAGCGCGACAAGATCGGTATACCGGCGCGGGTGGCCACCATCGAATACGACCCGAACCGCAGCTGCCGCATCGCCCTGCTGCACTATGTCGACGGCGAGAAACGCTATATCCTCGCCCCGCTCAACCTGAAGGTCGGGGACATGGTCGAGGCCGGTCCCGCGGCCGATATCAAGCCCGGCAACGCCCTGCCGCTCAGCAACATTCCGCTGGGAACCCATATCCACAATATCGAGCTGCGGGCGGGCAACGGCGGGCAGATCGTGCGCAGCGCCGGCACGTTTGCCCAGTTGATGGCCAAGGAGGATCGGTACGCGCTGATCAAGCTGCCGTCCAGCGAAGTGCGCATGGTTCTCTTGAACTGCCTGGCGACCATCGGGCAGCTCGGCAACGTGGAGCACGAAAACATATCGATCGGAAAAGCCGGCCGCAAGCGCTGGCTCGGGCGCCGGCCGCACGTGCGCGGCGTGGCCATGAACCCGGTCGATCACCCGATGGGCGGCGGCGAAGGCCGGTCCTCGGGCGGGCGCCATCCGTGCAGCCCGTGGGGCATGCCCACCAAGGGCTTTAAAACCCGCAAGCGCACGAAGCCCAGTAACCGGCTGATCGTCAAGCGGCGCTCGAAGAAGTAAAACAAACCACCGGCGGGCGCACGCCGCGCGCCACCCGGGAGCACGGAATCCCGACGGGCTTTTTTCTCTAAAGCCCGCCCGTTGTCAGGCATGCTGTCGAACAGGAGAAAAGATGCCACGTTCGTTGAAAAAAGGCCCGTATGTCGAGGCGAAACTGATGAAAAAGGTCGACGAGGCTCAAAAGAGCCGCAGCAACCGGGTGATCAAGACCTGGTCGCGGCGCTCGACCATCTTGCCGGAAATGGTCGGCATCACCCTGGCGGTTCATAACGGCAAGAAGTTCGTTCCCGTTTTCATTTCCGAGAACATGGTCGGCCACAAGGTCGGCGAGTTCTCTCCGACGCGCACTTTTTACGGCCATGCGGGTTCCAAGAAATCGTCCCTGAAGTAGAGCACCGGCGGGTCTTTACGCGCCGCGTCCGGCGCGGGTGGCGATTACTGCCGATAAACTGCCGAAATCATAAGGAAACGTCGCACCATGCAGGTT
The DNA here is from genome assembly GCA_963728055.1 of uncultured delta proteobacterium. Lineage (GTDB taxonomy): Bacteria > Desulfobacterota > Desulfobacteria > Desulfobacterales > SG8-13 > JARFQH01. The sequence goes on from CAVSIM010000015.1 coordinate 5,755, forward strand.
AGAGCTGTTACGAGACACGTCCGTATTTCTCCTCAGAAGGTTCGCTTTTTAGTCGATGCCGTCAAGGGCAAACCGGTGGAAGCGGCTCTGAACGCGCTCAAGTTCATGCCGAACAAGGCGGCCGGAATTGTCGAGAAAACCATGCGCAGCGCCGTCGCCAATGCGAACCAGAACGCGGATATCGATGTCGACACCCTGGTGGTCAGCAACATCACCGCCGACCAGGGACCCACACTGAAGCGCTTTCGGGCGCGCGCGCGCGGGCGTGGCGCCCGAATATTGAAAAGAACCAGTCACATCACCGTCATCCTGGCTGAGCAGTCGCTGCAATAGGCCGGAGGAGGAGAGAGCTTGGGCCAGAAAGTAAATCCGATCGGTTTGAGGTTAGGGATCGTCAAAACATGGGAGTCGCGCTGGTACGCGGACAAGAATTACGCCGATTATATTCTCGAAGATTACAAGATCAGGCGTTTCATCAAGAAGAAACTGTATCACGCCGGCGTCTCCAGGATCGAAATCGAACGATCATCCAAGCGGATCAGGCTCAGAATCTTCACTTCCCGGCCGGGCATCGTGATCGGCAAGAAGGGCTCGGAAATTTCGCTGCTCAAGCAGGACATCGAAAAAATGGTGACCCATGAAGTCCTGATCGACATTCAGGAAATCCGGAAACCGGAGATCGACGCGCAGCTCGTGGCCGAAAACATCGCGCTTCAGATCGAACGGCGCGTGGCCTTCAGGCGCGCCATGAAACGCGGCGTGTCCTCCGCCATGCGCTTCGGCGCCCAGGGGGTCAAAGTCATTTGCGGCGGACGGCTGGGGGGGGCCGAAATGGCCCGGCGCGAATGGTACCGCGAGGGCCGCGTGCCCCTGCACACGTTGCGGGCCGACATCGATTACGGTTTTACGGAAGCCCGCACCACTTACGGCGCCATCGGGGTCAAGGTCTTCATATTCAAGGGCGAGATCCTCAAGAAGGACAAGGTGGATTACGAGAACCAGTAAGCAGGCCGGCGGTGCGGCCGCGGACGTTTCACGAAAGGCCCGGCTTTAAACCCGTCGATGACCGGCACAACACCGACAGCTATAGGCCGGCACAGGAGTAAGTACCCATGCTCAGCCCCAAGAAGGTTAAATTCAGGAAACAGCAAAGAGGCCGGATGACGGGCCTCTCCCGCAGAGGCAGCCATCTGAACTTCGGGCAGTTCGGCCTGCAGGCCATCGATTGCGGCTGGGTTTCCGCCCGGCAGATCGAAGCCGCCCGAATCGCCATGACCCGCCACGTCAAAAGAGGCGCCCGGATCTGGATCCGCGTGTTTCCCGACAAGCCGATAACCAAGAAGCCGGCCGAAGTCCGCATGGGCAAAGGCAAGGGGTCCCCCGAAGGCTGGGTGGCGGTTGTGCGGCCCGGCCGCATCCTCTACGAAATGGAAGGCGTCTCGCGCGAGATCGCCGAGGAGGCCTTCCGGCTCGCGGCCCACAAGCTTTCGATCAAAACGAAATTTGTGGAAAGGAGCTTCGCATCGTGACAGCCGGTGAGGTCAAGGCCTTGAGCCAGGAAGAGCGGCAGCGGAAGCTGGTCGAGCTGAAGCAGGAGTTGTTCAATCTGCGCTTTCAACATGCGACCGGTCAGCTCGAAAACCCGCAGCGTCTCAAACAGATCAAACGGGATGTGGCCCGGGTGCAAACCATCATCCGGGAAGAGGAATTGTCGGCACCTGAAACCGAGGCCCGCTAGTGTCTCCCCCTAAAATTTTAGAGATAAGTTGTTGATGCTGCCATGAAAAAACGCGGAATGAAAAGACAAATGATCGGTACCGTTGTCAGTGACAAGATGGACAAGACCGTCGTGGTCCAGGCGGAAAGACTGGTCAAGCACCGGCTCTACGACAAGTACATCCGGCGCCGGGCCAGGTTTTCAGCCCATGATGCCGAAAATTCGTGCCGGATCGGAGACAAGGTCCTGATCACCGAGTCACGGCCGCTCAGCAAAGCCAAGCGGTGGCAGGTCAGCCAGATTCTGGAAAAGGCCGTTTGACGGTAAAGGGATTCGAGAGCAATGATTCAGACAGAAACGAGACTGACGGTGGCGGACAATTCCGGTGCGAAGGTGCTGAGCTGCATCAAGGTCCTGGGGGGCACCCGCCGGCGCTATGCCCGGATCGGCGACATCATCGTCGTGACGGTCAAGGAAGCCATTCCGAACGCGAAGGTCAAAAAAGGAGACGTCCTCAAGGCCGTGGTGGTTCGGACCAAGAAGGAGATCAGGCGGCCGGACGGGTCCTTCATCCGCTTTGACGACAACTCGGCCGTGCTCATATCGGCCAGCCGCGAACCGATCGGCACCCGCATATTCGGACCGGTGGCAAGAGAATTGCGGGCGAAGAAATTCATGAAGATAATTTCCTTGGCCCCGGAAGTCATTTGATCCATGGGCGCCGCCAGGTGGAGATGTCACCGATGAATACCAGCAAGGTCAGACTGAAGAAAGACGACAAGGTCAAGGTCATCGCCGGCAAGGACAAGGGCAAGATCGGCAAGGTCCTCAAGGTGATCCGCAAGAAGAACAGGGTGCTTGTCGAAAACGTCAACATGGTCAAACGGCACGCCAAGCCCTCCGCGCAGAACCGGCAGGGCGGCATCATCGAAGGCGAGGCCCCGATCCACTGGTCGAACCTGATGCTCATGTGCGGCAAGTGCATGACGCCGACCCGCATTAAAGTGCAGCGTCTCGACGACGGAAAGAAGGTGCGGGCCTGCAGCAAGTGCGACGAGATCATCGACAAGTAAGCGGAGGAAGGCAATGTCCCAGCTCAAAGACTTTTATGTGGAAACGGTGGTTCCCCAGTTGATGGAGACCTTCAAGTACCGCAACGTGATGCAGGTGCCCAGGCTCGAGAAGGTCACCCTGAACATGGGGCTGGGGGAGGCGATCCACAACATCAAGATCCTCGACTCGGCCGTGGAGGAATTGCAGGCCATCGCCGGCCAGCGTCCGGTCGTGACCCGCGCCCGCCGGTCGATCGCCACCTTCAAGCTGCGCACCGGCATGCCGATCGGGTGCATGGTCAGTTTGCGCCACGAGCGCATGTACGATTTCTTCAACAAGCTGGTGAATGTCGCCCTGCCGCGCGTGCGTGATTTTCGCGGCCTTTCGGCCAAGGCCATGGACGGCTTCGGCAACTACAGCCTCGGCGTCAAGGAACAGCTTATATTTCCGGAAATCGATTACGATAAAATCGATAAGATCAAAGGGCTGAACGTGTCGATCGTCACCAGCGCCAAGACCGACGACGAAGGCCGCGAGCTGCTCCGGCTGATGGGCATGCCCTTCCGGAATTAAACCTTTGTGGGATTCGGATACCGCTTTATAAGGAGGATGGTTTGGCCAAGACGTCGCTCAAAATGAAAGCCTCGCGCAAACCGAAGTTCGAGGTCAGGGCATACAACCGCTGCCCGATTTGCGGAAGGCCGCGGGCCTTCATCCGCAAGTTCGGCATCTGCCGGATTTGTTTTCGTGATTTTGCATCGCAGGGCAAACTGCCGGGCGTCATCAAGTCGAGTTGGTAGCGACGACTTTTTGCCGGTGTGCGCAGCGGTTTGTCCGCCCCTGAAACGGCGCGCGGCGCCAGCGCGGCGAAACCACAGGCTTTAAGGTCAAGATTTTGGCAAGGCCGGAGGAAGTCGGCTGCCTCGTATACGTCACCGACCGGCACCGGCAGCCGAAAGCTTTACATTGAAGCCGATAACCACGTTAATTTGGAACAACGAGTCACCAGGTGAATTCAATGGGTGTTGCGGAGATGATACCATGACGATGAGCGATCCGATTGCCGACATGCTGACACGCATCAGGAATGCGGCCAAGGCCAGGTTCAACAGTGTCGATATCCCCGGTTCGAACCTCAAGACCGAATTGGCCAAAATCATGAAGGAAGAAGGGTTCATCCGGAACTACAAGTTCATCAAGGACAGCAAGCAGGGTATCCTGCGGGTGTACCTGAAGTATGGACCCGACCAGGAGAGCGTCATTTACGGCCTCAAACGCATCAGCAAGCCGAGCCGGCGCGTTTACCTGAACAGCGACAACATCAAGTCGGTCATGAACGGCATGGGGGTCGCGATACTGTCCACGTCAAAGGGCGTCATGACCGATAAACGGGCCCGGTCCGAAAAAATCGGCGGTGAACACATCTGCAATCTCTGGTAGCCCCCCCGTTTGGCGTTCGAGCGGTCACGGTTCGGCGCCCGGCGGTTGCCGCCGGCGGTGAACAGGAAGAAGGAGTCGATACATGTCGCGAGTCGGTAAGAAACCCATTGCGATACCCGCAAAAGTCAAGGTCACCTATGAAGGCGGAGAGTTGTCGGTTCAGGGGCAAAAGGGCAAATTGAGCCGGCCGATCCATCCCGCGGTGACCATCACCGTGCAGGACGGCGTGCTGTCGGTGGAGCCCCTGCAATCCGACAAGACCAGCCAGGCCCTGCAGGGCCTGACCCGCAGCCTGGTGATGAACATGGTTACCGGGGTCGACAGCGGTTTTGCCCGCGTGCTCGAAATAAACGGCATCGGGTACCGGGCCGAGGTCAAGGGGCAAAGCCTCATCCTCATGCTGGGATATTCGCATCCGATCAATTTTTCGTTGCCCGACGGCGTTTCGGCCGTGGTCGAACGCAACAATATCATCAAGCTCGAGGGCATCGACAAGGAGCTGCTCGGACAGACCGCCGCGTCGATCAGACGCCTGCGCCCGCCCGAGCCTTACAAGGGCAAGGGCATCAAGTTCGCCGAGGAATACATTCGCCGCAAGGCCGGCAAGACCGGAACGAAGTAACCGAGCGATCCGGATCGGGGAACCGGGTTCCTCACGGCAGCACGCGCCGGCGGCCACCACCATATTTGTAGGAATTGAGACGATGGGTTCGTTGAATTTAAAGAAAGAAGCCCGACTGAAACGGAAAAAGAGAATCAGGAAGAAAATTCTCGGAACCTCCGAGCGGCCCCGCCTGACGGTATTTCGAAGCGCGCGGCACATCTATGCCCAGGTGATCGACGATGCGAGCGGCCGGACGCTGGCCGCGGCCTGCAGCCTCGAGAAGACCGAGGCGCAGCGCTCCGAAAGCGGCCGGAAATCCGAGGTCGCCAATCGAATCGGCAAGCTCGTCGCGGAACGCGCCGTCGCCAAGGGTGTCAAGCAGGTCGTTTTCGACCGCAACGGCTTCCTCTATCACGGCCGGGTCAAGGCGGTTTCGGAAGGCGCCCGTGAAGGCGGGCTCGAATTTTAGCGTAAATCCCCTTTTTCAGCCAATTAAGGAGGCGGGTCCTTGTACAGACAGGAAACAGATGACTATCAGCTGATCGACAAGGTCGTTCATATCAACCGGGTCGCCAAGGTCGTCAAAGGCGGGCGCAGGTTCAGCTTCAGCGCAATTGTCGTCGTCGGCGACGGCAAGGGCAGCGTGGGGTGCGGCCTGGGAAAGGCCGGAGAGGTTCCCGAGGCGATTCGAAAAGGCGTCGAGAAAGCCAAGAAGAGCATGATCGAGGTGCCGCTGGTGGAAGGGACCCTGCCCTACGAAACCATCGGACGGTTCGGGGCGGGCAAGGTCCTTTTGAAACCGGCCTCGGCGGGCACGGGTCTGATTGCCGGCGGTGCCGTGCGGGCGGTGCTCGAGGCGGCGGGCGTCCAGAACGTTCTGACCAAGTGCATGGGCTCCCACAATCCGCACAATGTCGTCAAGGCGACCATCGCCGGTCTCGAACAGCTTCAGAGCCGGGAACGGGTCGCCGGCCGCCGCGGCATCCATGTGGAAGAACTCTAAGCCGCGGCAAGTTGACTGCGGCCGCAAGGGGTTCGGTTTGCGTATAAACGAAAAGGGTTTTGTCCGATGGCAGGAAAACTGAAGATCACCATGGTCAAGAGTATGATCGGCAGGCCGGAGAAACATCGCCGGGTCCTGCGCGGTCTGGGTCTGAACAAGCTCAACCGCAGCGTCCTGCGAAACGACACGCCGGCTATCCGGGGGATGGTCGCCACCGTATCGCATCTCGTCACATCCGAGGAGGTGACCCATGAGGCTCAATGATCTGGCACCGGCGCCCGGAGCCCGCAAGGCCCGCAAACGCATCGGCCGCGGCGTCGGCTCCGGATGGGGCAAGACGGCCGGACGGGGGTCCAAGGGCCAGAACAGCCGCTCGGGCGGCGGGGTCCGACCCGGCTACGAGGGCGGGCAGATGCCCATCCACCGCCGATTGCCGAAGCGCGGTTTTACAAATGTCTTCAAGAAAATATACGCCATCGTCAATGTCGACGACCTGGCCAAAATGCAGGGCGGCAGCGTCATCGACGAAGCGGCCCTGGTGCGCGCCGGGTTGGTCAAAGGGCGGCGCGACGGCATCAAGCTGCTGGGACGGGGCGAGATCACCATCCCCCTGACGGTTAAAGTCGACACGGTCAGCCAGAGCGCCCGGCAGAAAATCGAATCGGCGGGCGGCACGATAGAGGTCTCATCCTTATGATCGGCGGTTTTGGCAACATATTCAAAATTCCCGAACTCAAGCGCCGGATCCTTTACACGCTGGCCCTGCTGGTGGTGTACCGGGTGGGGGTCCACGTTCCGGTGCCGGGGATCGACAGCGTCGCCCTGGCGGAGATTTTCGCGCGCGCCAAGGGAACGATCCTGGGGATCTTCAACATGTTCTCCGGCGGTGCGCTCGAAAAACTGTCCGTGTTCGCCCTGGGCATCATGCCCTACATCAGCGCATCGATCATTCTGCAATTGATGACGGTGGTGATTCCTCACCTGGAGCAGTTGAAGAAGGAAGGCGAACAGGGACGCAAGAAGATCACCCAGTACACCCGCTACGGGACGGTGGTGTTGAGCGTCATCCAGGGCTTCGGCATCAGCGTCGGTCTGGAACGGATGGGGGCGGTCATCGCTCCGGGGTGGGGCTTCCGGCTGATGGCGGTCCTGACCCTGACGGCCGGAACGGCCTTTATCATGTGGCTCGGCGAGCAGATCACCGAGCGCGGCATCGGCAACGGCATTTCGCTGATTATTTTCGCGGGCATCGTCGCCCGCATGCCCACCGCCATGAGCAACACGTTTCGGCTGGTGTCGACCGGGGCGATGAGCATTTTTCCGATCATCATCCTGCTGTGCCTGATGGTGGCGGTGATCGCGTTCATTATCTTCGTCGAGCAGGGGCAGCGGCGCATTCCCGTCCAGTATGCCAAGCGCGTGGTCGGAAGGCGCATGTACGGCGGTCAAAGCACGCACCTGCCGCTCAAGATCAACATGTCGGGGGTCATCCCGCCGATTTTCGCCTCCTCCATCATGATGTTTCCGGCCACGATCGCCAGCTTCATCACGGTGCCCTGGATTCAGGACATCGTCGCGGCCCTGCGGCCCGGCAACGCCGTCTACGAATTGTTTTTCGTGGGCCTGATTTTCTTCTTCTGCTATTTTTACACCGCCGTCACGTTCAACCCCGTGGACGTTGCCGACAACATGAAAAAACAGGGCGGCTACATCCCGGGTATCCGCCCGGGCAAGCGGACGGCCGATTATATCGACAAGGTGCTGACGCGGATCACCTTGGGCGGCGCCCTGTATGTATCGGCGGTGTGCGTGCTGCCCTCGATTCTCATCACGCACTTCAACGTCCCGTTTTATTTCGGCGGCACGGCGCTTCTGATCGTGGTCGGCGTGGCCATCGACACGGTGGCCCAGATGGAATCGCACATGCTCAGCCGTCATTACGAGGGATTTTTAAAGAAGTCGGGATCCAGGGTCAAGGGCCGTCGGTAGCACGGGTTCCGGTCCGGACCGCGGGCGTGGTGTCATAAAAGGGAGGGTCAATGGCCAAGGAAGAAGCCATAAAAGTCGAGGGTACGGTTTTGGAGACCCTGCCGAATGCGATGTTCAAGGTCGAACTCGATAACAAACATCAGGTTCTGGCCCATATTTCCGGCAAAATGAGGATGCATTTTATCAAGATTCTCCCCGGTGACCGGGTGACGGTCGAGTTGTCGCCCTACGATCTGAGCCGGGGCCGGATTACGTATCGATCGAAATAAAAAACGGCCCGAACCGTTACCGTGTCCCTTTATAGGCGACAAGAACTTTCGGCTGCGGACCGGCACCTGTGGTCGGACAAGGAGCGTTTCCATGAAAGTCAGAGCATCTGTCAAGAGAATTTGCCCGAAATGCAAGATCATCCGCAGAAAAGGGAGCGTTCGGGTGATCTGTGAAAATAAACGCCACAAACAGCGGCAAGGATAGAGGAGGCAGGACTTGGCCAGAATCGCTGGAGTCGATTTACCGAAACAAAAACGGGTTGAGATCGCGTTGACCTACATCTACGGGATCGGACGAAGCACCTCGACCGAAATTTTGGCGAAAACCGGCGTCGATCCGAACACCAGAAGCGATGACCTGACGGAATCGCAAATCAACGATATCAGAAAGGTCATCGACGGGGACTACAAGGTCGAAGGCGAACTCAGGTCCGATGTCGCCATGAATATCAAGCGGCTGATGGATCTTGGCTGCTATCGCGGTTTGCGGCACCGTAAGGGGCTGCCCGTCCGCGGACAGCGCACGAGCACCAATGCGCGGACGCGCAAGGGACCCAAGCGTGCGGCGGTCAAGAAGAAGGGCGCCGCCAAGAAAAAATAATATTCAGCCCGAAAAAATACTTTTAGACTGACGAGGCGCATGGCATGGCGAAGAGAACCCGTACCAAAAAAAAAGAAAAAAAGAATATTCAGAACGGTGTCGTCCACATTCAATCCACCTTCAACAACACGATTATCACCATTACCGATCCGACCGGAAACGTGGTGGCATGGTCCAGCGCCGGTGCCCAGGGATTCAAGGGCTCGCGTAAAAGCACGCCGTTCGCCGCTCAGATGGCGGCCTCGGATGCCGCCAAAAAAGCCATGGAGCACGGCATGAAAAATGTCGAGGTCTTCGTCAAGGGGCCGGGCCCCGGACGCGAATCGGCATTGCGGTCGCTGCAGGCCACCGGGTTCAACGTCATCGTGATCAAGGATGTCACGCCGATTCCCCACAACGGCTGCCGGCCGCCGAAAAGACGCCGCGTTTAACGAGTTTCCTTAACCCTTTTCACAGGCGGTATTCGACGGGTCGGCCCCGGAGCGGCCGAACGGTGGCGGCCGACAGGCGAGCGGTCGGCCACACGCTTATGACGTTCCGGTAAAAGACCCGCTTAGAGGCAACACAGGAGGATTCATCTTGGCACGCTACACAGGCTCTGTATGCCGGATCTGCCGGCGCGAGAATTTAAAACTCTACCTCAAGGGCGACCGGTGCTACTCCGACAAGTGCGCTTTCGACCGCCGCAGCTATCCCCCCGGGGAACATGGCCAGCGTCGCGGCCGCAAGATATCGGATTACGGCATTCAGCTCAGGGAGAAGCAAAAGGTGAAGAAGATGTTCGGCCTTTCCGAAAAGCAGTTCCACCTGTTTTTCGTGCGCGCCGAACGCCAGAAGGGCGTAACGGGGACAAATTTGCTGGTTGCGCTCGAACGGCGGCTCGACAATGTCGTCTATCGCCTGGGATTCGTCAATTCCCGTTCGCAGGGGCGGCATTTCGTCCGGCACAATCACTTTCTGGTCAACGGCAAAAAAGTCGACATCCCCTCTTATCTCGTCAAAGTCGGCGACGTCGTCGAGGTGCGCGAAAAAAGCCGCACGGTGCAGGCGATATCCGATTCGATGGACGGCGTGGTGCGCCGGGGGATTCCCCAGTGGCTGGAATTGGAAAAGGAAAATCTGAAGGGGGTCGTCAGAAATTTTCCGGCACGCGAGGACCTGACGATGCCGATCCAGGAACAGCTCATCGTCGAACTCTATTCCAAATAAGCGCCGCCAATGCCGGCGATCTTTGGAGCGGATCTGCGAAGGAAATGACAGCGGGCTTGGTATTCCAAAATTCGTTCAAATGGTACCAACACCTTAAAAAAAAGCCGGAGATTCAAGAATATGTCACCGAATGAACTTATGTATATAAACTGGCGCGATATGTTCAAGCCGGACAAGGTTCAGGTTACCAGCAAGCCCTCGTATGGCAAGTTCGTTTGTGAGCCGCTCGAGAGAGGGTTCGGAATCACGATCGGCAATGCGATGCGGCGGGTCATTTTGTCGTCTCTGCACGGCGCCGCCATTACTTCCGTGAAAATCGACGGGGTGATGCACGAGTTCAGCGTCGTGCCGGGCGTTCTCGAAGACGTGTCGGAAATCATCTTGAACCTCAAAGAGGTCCGCCTGCGCGTGAACGATGCCGGCCCCCACACCGTCAGAATCGAGGCCAAGGGCGAGAAGAAGGTCACGGCCGGTGATATTCTCAGCGATGACGGCAAGTGCGAAATCCTGAATTCGAATCACCACATCGCCACCCTGGCTGCAGACGCCAACCTCAACATGGTCATGACAGTCAAGGTCGGCAAAGGCTACACCCTGGCGGAAAACAACAAGGACGAGGAGGCGCCGATCGGAACGATTCCGATCGACGCGGTTTTTTCGCCGGTCAAACGCGTCAACTACGTCGTCGGCAACGCCCGCGTCGGCCAGCGGACCGACTATGACAAACTGACGCTGGAGGTTTGGACCGACGGCAGTATTCAACCGGAGAACTGTGTGGCCTACGCCGCCAAAATCCTGAAGGACCAGATTTCGATTTTCATCAATTTCGACGAGAACCAGGAACCCAGCCTCGACATCGATCCCGACAGTGACGAAAAGCCGCGCTGGAACGACAACCTCTATCGCACGGTCGATGAACTCGAGCTTTCGGTGCGCAGTGCGAACTGCCTCAAAAACGCCGATATCCACAAGATCTATCAACTGGTGTCCAAAACGGAAGCCGAGATGCTGAAGACCAAGAATTTCGGGCGCAAGTCGTTGAACGAAATCAAGGAAGTTTTGGTCGACATGGGGCTTTCGCTTGGAATGAAACTGGACGGGTTCATGCCACCCGAAGAAGTAACGGAAGAAGAGGAGTAAACGGTCCCCATGAGACACCGTAAAGCCGGGCTCAAGCTGAGCCGCACCGCCAGCCACAGAGATGCCATGTTCAGGAACATGGTGACCTCTTTGTTCAAACACCAGCGCATCCGGACCACCGATGCCAAGGCCAAGGAACTGCGACGCTGGGCGGACCACATCGTCACCCTGGCCAAGCGCGGGGACCTGCACGCCCGGCGGCTGGCGCTGGCCATCGTCAGGGAAAAAAACGTGGTGCACAAGCTGTTCGAAGAAGCCCAGAGCCGGTTCAGCGCCACTGCCGGGGGATACACGCGCGTGATCAAGGTCGGCCGCAGGGCCGGCGACGCCGCCGCCGTGTCGATTATCGAACTCGTGGCGCCCGAAATTGACGGCGCCAAGCCGAAGAAGAAAAAAACGCCCAAGACCGGCGCGACCGGCCCGGCGGACAAACCCGCGGCTGAGAAAACGACCGCCCCGGCCGAACCGGCGCCGGCGGCGCAAGCGCCCCCGATGGAAGGCGAGCCCGTCGAGGGCATCGCGGCCCGGGCCGATGAAGCCGATACAAAATCGGAACTCCAGGCCGCCCCCGAAACGGCGGAGATCTCGGAAGACACCGTGGAGGCGCCGGACGCGCCGCCGCCGGCCGGCGAGGATCAGCCGCCGGATGTGGACAAGAAGTAAAAAAAACCGAACCGGTCGCTGCCGCCGGAGACTTTTTTTTAGAATCCAAAGCCCTGTTTGAAGAAAACAGGGTTTTTTTTATCGGACGCTTGGACCGCTTTGGAGATGAAGGTTTGCGGCGCCCGGCGGGCGCGATCCGCCGACTTTTAAAAACCCTTTTCGGGGTCGCCGGCGGGACGGGGCGATCGGAGGTTTGTCAGAGCCGGATGCCTTGACCCCGATCTGCTGTAAGGGCCTGCGGGGCGGGGTGCACGCGGTCGGGGCGGGATTTCTTGGCGTCGTAAAGGGCGGTGTCCGCTTTTTTCAACAGCGATTCGGGGTCGAAGACGCCATCGTCGTCCGCCGCGGCGATGCCGAAGCTGATCGAGATCGGCAGCCGCGTCGCTCCCGATTCGAGGGGGTGGGCGGCGAAGTGCGCGCACACGCGGTGCATCAATTGCGCCGCGCTCTCCTTGGTGGTTTCCGGAAGGATAACGACAAACTCGTCCCCGGCATAGCGCGCCACGACATCCGTGGCGCGGCACATCCGGGCGAGCCCCTTGGCAAAATAAACGAGCAGGTCGTCGCCCTTGTCGTGGCCGTGGCGGTCGTTGACGTTTTTGAAGTGATCCAGGTCCATGAAGACCAACGCCAGAAATTGCGGATAGCGCTGCGATCGCGCGAATTCACGGGCCAGGACCGATTCCATGACGCGCCGGTTGAGCAGGCCTGTCAGCGGGTCGTGATAGGCCATAAACCGCAGTTTTTCGTGCGCGGTCACGTTGGACAGGCACAGCGACACCTTGACGGCCAGCTGCTCGAGCAGGCTCGTGTCCATGCCCGGATGGAACCGGCGGCGCGAGATGTCGGCCTGGTTCAAGCTGCCGATTATCTCGCCATCCAGCGAAATCGGGGCGATGGCCATCGATTGCACGGCAAAGTTGCAGCTCTGCGGCAGCAGGCGCTCGTAAGGTTCCAGGTTCCGGTTGACCAGCAGCGGGCTCATCTGTGAGCCGGCCAGATTGACGAATTCCTCCTTGGCGATCAGGTTCAAACGGGCCTTGAGCCTGTCCGAGGACTCGATCTGCTGGATGAAGTCGCTGAGGTCACTTTTTTCGATCAGCGTCATCCAGGCGTAAGGCACCCTGAATTTCTGGCGGATTTCGGCCAGCAGGACCTCGAAAAGGTCGGTGTAATTCAGGATCGTCAGGACCCGTTTTTCGATTTCGAAGAACCGCCGCGCGATTTTTTCGTTGTGCTGCAAAATGTCGAGAATGGATGTCAGGTCAGTCATGAATGGTCTATTTTTTCCATGGCTTCCCGGGCGGCCTCCCTGACCTCGGGATTTTGGTCGGTGGCCAGCACCGATTGAATGTGAGTCCGGCTGGCAGACGATTTGAGTTCGCCGAGAATATACAGGATGTCACCTTTTACCGTCGCCACGGCCCGCGGATACCGTTCCTGCAGGGGGGCGGCAGCCTGCCGCGCGAGAGTAAGGTTCTCGGCCGCCAGCTCTTCCATCGTGACCATGGCCGCCAGACGGACGGTGAAGTTGTCCTCGGTCAGCAGTTCGATGAAAGCCGGAAAAACACGCCCGTTGTCAAGCATCATCCGCGCCAGGTCATGGGCGCCGCCGGCCGTTACGAGGGCTTGCAGCGCCGCCTTGTCGAGCTTGGCCGGATCGCGGTTTTCGATTGCCTCGCAGATTTGAAGCAGGGACACCGCACCGGTCCAGCGGTACTGACCGTCGAGAATGAGAGTGGGAACCGAGCGCACCTTGTTTTTTTCGGCCGCTTCCCTGAAAAAAATGCTATCGACGATCTCCAGCCGCAGTCCTTCGACGGCAAACGGCAGCGGGAGTAACCGGCGCACCGCGGCGGGGCAGAACGTGCACGACGGGGCGATGAAGAGCGACATCGCTGCCGGCGGCCGGGCGCCCTGCAGCCGTCGGACGATCGCGGCATCCACGTCGGGGGCGCCCGTCTTCAGGAAGGCGAGCGCTTCGATAAAAGGGGACAATTCGTTGGCGGAGGGGATGCCGTTATACGCCAGCTGCGGGCCGAGGAGAATGGCCGGTTTGTCTGCGGGGAGCGCCTGTGCGGGACGGATCCTTATCTTCGGCACCAACCGCGATAGATGATCACAAAAATTTTGGATCTCGCCGCTGCGCGGATCGTTTGTCAGCCGCACGCCGATCGTGACCTCACGGTCGAAAGCCGCGTTCAGCGATCGTATGTGTGCTTCTTCGGCAGGTGTCACGTGCACCGCTTTGCCTGTGTGTCAATTGCTGATGATCGCTCACGAAAACGGGCCGCTGCACGATCATGAACTCGCAGGGGCCGGCCCTGTGCCTGGGGTGCCATTCGGACACCCGCAAGGGGCGCCCCTGCGCATCGGTGTACCGACCGGGCAGGTGGCCCATTTCTTACCCGAAACACCGTATACTAAACACCAAACACCAAAAACAAAACACAAACCACCAAACACATTATGCAACCCGCAACCCGTAACCCGTCCCCCGCAACCTGCACCCCGCAACCCGCACACCCGCAACTGGCGCCATCGCGCCGAATAAATCAATAAAAAAGTATACCATAGCGGCCCCGAAACGTAAACCGGCCGAGCCGACCGGTCCTTGCACCACAACCGTCTTCCGCAGTGCGGCGGTGGTTGACATCGGCCCGGAATTCATTCATTTAAGGCGTAACGCCGGTTCTTCACATCATCGACATAGGCTGCAGGAGAATGGTTTTGTCTGAACTGACGGTCGTTGACGTATGACGAAGCCGTCGTCTCCTTCCGGCCTTGCCAAAGCCTTTCTTTTAAGGCCCGCGGAAAGTCTGCCGACATGCCGGTTTCCAAATTGACCAGCCTGGCCGAGGCCGTTTCTTCCCTCGTGTCCGATGGCGCCGCCCTCGCCCTGGGGACCGCCCAGGAAATTCTGATCCCCTTTGCCGCCGGTCACGAGATCATCCGTCAGCAAAAGCGTGAGTTAACCCTCATCGGTCCGATATCGGACATCCTGTTCGATCAGCTTATCGGCGCCGGATGCGTGAAGAGGATCAGGGCGGCGTGGGTCGGCAATGTCATCACCGGCTCGGGCTACAATTTCAGGCGCGCGGTGGAGTCCGGGCACATCCGCGTGGAAGACCACTCCATCCTGACCCTGGTGACCGCGCTGACGGCCGGGAAGATGGGAGTGTCCTTCATGCCGACCGTCACGGCGCTCGGCAGCGATCTCTACCGGACCAACGCCAGCCTGAAGACCATGAACTGTCCGTTCACCGGCCGGAAGCTGACGGCCGTGCGGGCCATAACGCCGGATGTGGCCATCATTCACGCGCAGCGCTCCGATGAATACGGCAATGCGCACGTCTGGGGCAACATGGGTATAACCCGTGAAGCCTGCCTGGCCAGCCGGGCGGTGATCATTACGGCCGAGGAGATTGTCGCTCCGGCCGTCATCGACAGCGACCCCAACCGGGTCGTGACGCCCGGGTTTCGGGTTGCCGCGGTCGTTCACGCCCCGTGGGGCGCGCATCCCTCACCGGCCCCGGGCCATTACAACCGCGACCACCGTGCGTTTCTCGACTATCGGCAGTCCAGCCGGACGATCGAGGCCTTCCGAAGTTGGCTGAAAACCTGGGTGACTGACCTCCAAAGTACGGACGACTACCGGCGGCTGCTGGGCGAAGACCGCCGGCGGGAACTGGCGCTCAAGCAGCACCTGTTTTCCGCGCCGGTGGATTATGGGTATTGAGGGAGGGCGGACGGCGGAGGGCAGAGGGCGGACGGCAGACGACAGAGGACAGATGACAGATGGCGGAGGGCGGACGGCAGACGACAGAGGACAGATGACAGATGACAGATGACAGATGACAGAGGGCGGACGGCGGAGGGCGGACGGCGGAGGGCGGACGGCAGATGACAGATGGCGGAGGGCAAACGGCGGAGGGCGGAGGGCGGAAGGGAAAGGGCGAAGGGCAGGTGTGGGGGGGTGTCGGGGGAAGGTATGAGGTATGGGGTGCAAGGTATAAGGCACAAGGTATAAGGCACGAGGTATAAGGCACGAGGTATAAGGTATAGGGTATAGGGTATAAGGTTTAGGGTTTAGGGTATAGGGTATGGGGGTGTTGCCCGGCCGCTGGCCGCGGAGCGTCCAGCTTGATCGTTAAAGGAACTTTAATGCTTCAGTGAAAAATTCCAAAAATTAAATGACAAATCACAAATAAATCACAATGACCAAAAAATTCAAATTCACAAACTTCCCTCTTTGAAAAGGGGGGCCAGGGGGATTTTTGGGGAATCCATGAGCGATGACAGCGAACCGGCGGACGATTTTACGCCGGCGGAATTGATGGTGGCGGCTGCGGCACGCGAAATTGCGGACGGCGAGGTCGTTTTTGTCGGCATGCGGCTGCCGCTGCTCGGATTTCTGCTGGCCAAATGCACCCATGCGCCCCGTGCGGTCGGCCTGTATGAACTGGGGATCATCAGGGATACCCCGGCACCGGCCCCGATCCTCACCATGGGCGATCTGCCGAACCTGTTTCGGGCGCGGTGCTGCACCGATTCGGCCGACGTCATGGGGCTGCTCCAGCAGGGACGGGTCGATGCGAGTTTTATCGGCGGTGCCCAGCTGGACCGCTTCGGGAACCTGAACACCAGCTACATCGGCCCGCCCGCCGGAAACAAAACCCGCCTGCCGGGCAGCGGCGGGGCCTGCGACCTGGCCAGTCTGTCGCGGCGGCACATCATCATCATGGCCCATGAAAAGCGGCGGTTCGTCGAGCGCGTGGACTACATCACCTCGCCCGGCTACGGGGACGGCGCCGGCTGGCGGGAAGCGGTCGGACTGCCGCGGGGCGGGCCATCGACGGTGATCACCACCCTTGGAATTCTGCGCTTCGATCCGGCCGCCTGCGACATGCGCCTGGCATCGCTGCATCCCGGCGTCAGTGCGGCGCAGGTGCGCGAAAACACCGGTTGGCCGCTGCAGGCCATGGACAGCCTGGCCTCCACACCGGCACCCACCCGCCACGAATTGGAGATGCTGCGGCGATTCGACCCGCAGGGGTTCTGGACGGGGGAAAAAAGGCGAACGGCGAAAGGCTGAAGGCGTGAAAGCTGGAAGGCCGGGAGGCTGGAAGGCAGGGAAGGGAGGCGGCGGGAAGGCTGGGAAGGAGAACGGCCAAAGGCTTGACGGAAAAAGATAAAAGAAAAAAGGCTGAAGGCTCAAGGCGGAACGGCATGGGGTTCAGGGTATATGGTCCAGGGGCGGCCAAGGATTCGGAAGCACCGGATTGCAGCTGCTTTCAAAATCAGACGGCTACGGCGGGCGGTCCCCGTGGTTAAATTCCGGTCTCCGCATTTACATTTTTATTTCTCTTGACAAACAACCTTGTAGCTGAAATATAGCTTATAAATGTTCTTTGGGAAATGAATAGGGTTTAGAAACTGGAGGAATTGACTCTCAAAGGAGGCGTAGATGACAGGAAAAAAAATCTCTATCGCGGCACTCGTCGGCTTCATCGGTTTAATGCTCAGCTTCGGTCCGGCCCTGGCGGCCGGCCCTTCCCTGGATGCCTGGAAGCCGGCTTTCGATCCTTCCGGGGCCAAATACAAACTGGTGGTTTCCAACGTTTCGCACCCGGTTTTGAAAGGCGTCTATACCGGCTTTGCGATCCGGGATGAGTTGTGGAAACGCACCAACGGGCAGATGTTTTTAGACTACAAGCCTTTTTCGATGCTGGGCGGCGAGGTCGAGGTCCTCAATCAACTTCAGATGGGCGCCATTCAGGGCATGGGCGTCAGTTCGGTGGCATCGACCAACCTCGGGCCGCGCTTCGGCGTAGTCAACCTGCCGTTTCTGATCGACTCCTTCGACAAGCTCGACAAGTTCGTCAACAGCGGCAAGCTGTTCACCCATTTCATGAACGCCATGGATCACCAGGGCATCATGGGTCTGGACATCACCGGCTACGGCAATTACGGCTGGGCCACCACCACCCCGGTGAAGACGCTCGCCGATGCGAAGAAGATCAAGTTCCGCATCGCCGAGGCCGCGGTCAACCAGTTGACCTACAAGGCCTGGGGACTCAACGCGGTCGTGATGCCCTGGCCGGACGTGCCGGTGGCTCTCAAGCAGGGGGTCATCGACGGCCTCGACCACACCCCGATGGTCTGCAACATCACCAAGAAATTCGAGGTCGCCAAATATTTCACGCAGGTGAACTACGCCCAGGGGTTGTTCATCTGGATCTTCAACAAGGCCTGGTTCGAGAGCCTGCCGCCGGATCTCCAGAAGACCTTCACGGCCACCGTGCACGACGTCTGCGCAAAGATCCGCGAGGAAACCAAGCAACAGGAAACAGATGAAATCGCCAAGGCCAAGGCGGACGGCATCGAATTTTTCAAACTCCCCGATGCCGACATGGCCACCCTCGAGAAAGAAGGCAAAACCGTTTACAAGGAATTCGCGCCGGAGATCAATAAACTTTATCCGGGAGACACCTACCGGCCGGCCGATTATCTAAAAGAAGTTCAAGTCTACATCGGCAGCGGAAAATAAGCCGTTGTTTCGGATGGAACGGGCGTTTCTGTAAATTCGGAAGGGGCTCTGGCGCGACCAGGGCCCCTTTTCACGATGGATGACAGGCCGGGGGACGCTGATGATGTTTCGAAAACTTTTGGGCTTCCTGGACAAGGTTCTCACTTTTTTCGAGGAGTGGACCCTTTTTATCACCGTCATGGTGGCCCTCGGGTCGCTCTTTGTCAACGTGGTCCTGCGCTACGGCTTCAATCATTCTCTGGCCTGGTCCGAAGAGCTGGTGCGCGAGGTCATCATCTACACCACCTTCATCGGCTGCAGCGCCGCGGTCAAAAACCGGTCGATGATCAAGATCGATGCCTCGGTGCAACTGCTTCCCAAACTCAAGAACGCGCTCAGCCTGTTCAGCAATTTCACCATATTGATCTTCGGCGCCCTGATGATTTATTACGGGTGGCTGATGGCGGCCTTACAGGTCCGCACCCACCAGAAGACGATCATCCTGCAGATTCCGCTCGTCTATCTCTACGCCGTGCTGCCGCTGATGGGCGCGATGATGATCATACGGGTGGTTCAGGTTATGGTTCAGGACATCGACGAAATTCGATCGGAAAAAAAGCGGCGGTAGATCGTATCGAGCCATGTGCTCAAGATCGGTGTCGACCCCGTTTTTCAGGAGGCCTCTTCCCATGGAAACCAGCCACGTCATCATCCTGTTGATCCTTCTCGGGTGCATGGCCACTTATATCCCGGTATTCATGTGCCTTTTTTTCACCGCCGTGCTGGGCTTTCTCTTGTTTACCGACCTGCCGTTGCTCCTGCTGGCCCAATCGCTGTTTCGCAGCATGGACAACTTCGCCCTGGTGGTAGTCCTTTTCTTTATCCTGTGCGGCAACATCATGACGGCCGGTTCCATCGTCGAAAAGTTGATCAAGGTCGCCAACGCGCTGGTGAGTTGGCTGCCCGGCGGTCTCGGCATGGCCGGCGTGCTGGCCTGCGGGCTTTTCGGTGCCATTTCCGGCTCGACCGTGGCGACGGTCGTAGCGCTGGGCGGCTTCATGATCCCGGCCCTGCTGGAAAACGGGTTTCCGGAAAAATATTCCATCGGGCTGATGACCACCTCGCCCAATCTGGGCGTGATCATTCCGCCCAGTATCGGCATGATTCTCTACAGCATGATCAGCAACGTCTCTCTCGAAGGCCTGTTTTTGACCGGCTTTTTGCCGGGGGTTCTGATCATGCTGGCGACATGTGTCTACACCTATTTTATTTTTCGCAAGCGTACCGAGATCGTTCGCAAGCCGATTCCCAATCCGCGCGAAATGCTGGCGGTGCTCAAAGAAGGATTCTGGTCGCTGATGCTGCCGGTCATCATCTTCGGCGGCATATTTTCGGGCGCCTTCACCGCCAACGAGGCGGCGGTCGTCGCCTGTGTCTACGCCTTTATCGTGGAGCTGTTCATCCACCGGTCCATGAAGCTCTCGGCCGTCAAGCAGATTACCGTCAGTTCGGCCGTCACTTCGGCCACGCTGTTGATTATCGTCGCCGGCGCCACCTGTTTCGGCCGCCTGCTCACTCTCGAGAACATCCCCGGCAAGATCACCGAAGCCGTCCTGGGCGCCATCGACTCCCAGGCGGTTTTTCTGTTGGCCATGAACATGCTGCTCCTGGTGGTGGGGATGTTCATGGACATTATCTCGGCCACAATGATCCTGGGCCCGGTTTTCTTGCCGATGCTCAACGCATTCGACATCAACTGGATGCATTTCGGTTTGATCATGACCGTCAACCTGGCGATCGGGTACTGTACGCCGCCGATGGGCGTGAGTTTGTACATCACCGGATCAATCGCCAACCGGGATCTTATTTACGTCTCAAAGGCCGTGGTGCCCTTTCTGATCATTCAGATAGGCGTGCTGCTTCTCTTGACCTACATGCCCGACGCGGTCCTGTGGCTGCCCAAGGTCATGGGGTTTGTGAAATAACGCCATGCAGACCGATTTGCTGCAAAAAGCCAAGACCTATCGCTGGGTGATTTTCGCTATCCTGGCGCTGGGATACATCCTGGTCTATTTCCACCGGCTGTGCCCGGCCGTTCTGGCGGTCGACATGATGCGCGACCTGCACACGACCGGTGCACTCACGGGCCTGCTCGGGGCGGCCTATTTCTACCCCTATGCCTTGATGCAGCTGCCGGCCGGGCTCCTGTCCGATTACTGGGGCGCGCGCAAGACGATCACCCTTTTTTTCTTCGTGGCGTTTGCCGGTTCGGTGCTGTTGGGGCTGGCGCCCTCGGTGACGGCGGCCATCATCGGGCGCACGCTGGTCGGGTTGGGCGTTGCCATGCTGTTCGTGCCGACCTTGAAGATTCTGGCGGAATGGTTTCACGTGCGTGAGTTTGCCGTCATGACGGGCATCCTGATGGCCTTGGGCGGCGTGGGGTCTCTGATTGCCGCCGCCCCGCTGGCCTGGGTGAGCGCCCGGCTCGGTTGGCGCTTCAGTTTCGTGGCGGTCGGGATTTTTACGCTGATTCTGGCCGTGCTGGTTTTTCTTCTGGTCCGAAACCGCCCGGCCGACATGGGCTGGCCGTCTCCGGCCGGAAATCGGTCGGCGAACCTGGCGCCGATCAAACTGACGGCTGCGGTCGGCAGAGTGCTGGCCAGCCCGGCCTTCTGGCCGCTGGCCGTCTGGTTTTTCTTCGACTGCGCCATTTTCTTTTCCTTTGGCGGCCTGTGGGGGGGGCCTTTCCTGATTCAGGTCTACGGTCTCGATAAGCGCCAGGCTGCACAAATCCTTTCGATGCTGGCGGTCGGCATGATCGTCGGCAGCCCCTTGCTGAGCTACGCGTCGAACAGCGTTTTCCGGGCCCGCAAACCGGTCCTGGTCCTATCGAGCATCATCGTCGCGGGCCTGACGGCGGTGCTGGCGTTCAAGACCCGGCTGATTCCGGTTGCCGGACTCTTTGCGCTCTGCTTCGGGCTGGGCGTTTTTGCGAGCGCGGTCGTGGTCATCGGGTTTACGACCAACAAGGAGCTGTTTCCGGTCCAGATGGCCGGCACCGCCACGGGCATCGTCAACCTGTTCCCCTTTGCCGGCGGCGCCATTTTCCAGCCGGTCTTGGGCGCCGTGCTGGAACATCACGGCCGCATCGACGGCAAGTTCACGCCGGCCGGATACGAAAAGGCGTTTCTGATCCTTTTCATCTGTGCCCTGGTGGCCATGGGCGCCACTTTTTTCATGCGTGAAACCCTTGTCCGCGACCAGGAGTGACGGCGGTTGCGGATTTCGGGGGCCAGGGTTCTCAACACCTCACGTCGACTGCCAATCACCTGTCCGACGACCGGTGGGCGATATCGCACCGATCCGGATACGCCGGCATCAGCGCGTCTTTGCGGCCGGCGGTTCGCGACCTCGACCGGCCGCACTGGTTCAAGCCCTTAGCCGTGGAGGAAACACGGCCGCGGCTTGACACGCACGGCTGCATTTTCTGTATGGTTTCAAGCACCCGCCGCGGGAAATCGGCACCGGCACCCGACACCGTTTGCGGTTTCGGTCGGGAGACGGAGTTCCGGTCTAAGCGGCAATCCTTTTCTCCTTCCCCCTTCAACGGGGAAGGGGGCGGATTTTACGGGGAGAGGAGTTTTCGGCCGGACAGCACGGTGCCGGCCCGGTTCATGGGTTTCAGCAGACCGCTTGGAGATGGACACATTCCTGATTCGTGACATGGAGGAACGATGAAACTGAAACAGATTGTCATTTCGATTGAAAACTCTCCCGGCCGGCTGATGGAGGTGACGGATGCCCTCGGCAAGGCGGGCATCAACCTGCGGGCCTTGAACCTGGTGGACACCGGTGCATTCGGGCAGTTGCGCCTGCTGGTATCCGATGTCGCGCGTGCCCGGCAGATTTTAATGGAGATGCACATTTCCGCCTTCGTCAACGAAGTCGTCGCGGCGGAAATCGAGGACACGCCCGGCAGCCTGGCCAAACTGCTCCGGCCGCTCAGAGATGCCAACATCAACGTGATCTACATGTACGCCTTCATCGGTGCCACCACCGACAAGGCCGTCATGATTTTCCGGTTCAGCGACAATGACGCGGCGATCGCCGTGTTGAAGAAAAGCGGCTACAGGCTCCTTGACGACACTGCCTTCGGCATTCTTGAAACCGAGAGATAAAGCGTGGCCCATGAAAAAGGTCCGGCCGGCAGAAGATTTCAACGCGCCCGGTGGTCTTGCGGACGATCCCAAAGTTCGCGACGATAGATACCGGGTCTTCATCGAGGCCGTTGCCGACGGATACTATGAAACCGATTTGCGGGGTAATTTCACCTATTTCAACAATGCCCTGTGCCGGATCTTCGGCTATGGCGGAGACGAGATCGAGGGCCGCAATTTCCGTGACTTCATGGACCGCGACAATGCGGCTTCGGCCCTTTCGCGCTTCAATCAGATCTATCAATCCGGTGAAGGCATCACCGACATCGTCTGGGAGATCATCCGCAAGGACGGCCGCCAGCGCATCATCGAGCTTTCCGCGACCCTCATCGTCGAGGACGACGGCGTCAAGAGCGGTTTTCGCGGCATCGCGCGCGATGTCACCGAGAAGCATCTGGCGCAGCGCCGGGCGCTGGCGTCGGAAGAACTGGCGCGGCGCCAGTTTGAAGCCAGTCGCCGGGCCGAGCAGCGCTACCGCGCATTTTTGAATTTTCTGCCCGACCCGGTATTTGCCTTCGATCTCGACGGCAGCGTCTCTTACCTGAACCCCGCCTTCGAAAAGGTCTTCGGCTGGACGCTTGACGAGTTGAAGGGCAAGCGGATTCCCTTCGTGCCCGAATCCCACAAGGCCCAGACCCGCGCCGGGGTGGCGCGCCTGTTCGAGGAAAAGGTCCTGCACAACTTCGAAACCCGGCGGCTGACGCGCGATGGCCGCTTGCTGGACATCGTGATCGACGGCGCCCTGTTTTACGACCAGGACAGCCGGCCGGGCGGGCAGGTCGTGACCCTGCGGGATATCACCCAGGAGAAGCGGCTGGCCCGCATCAACCAGACCCTGTTCCGGATCACCAAGGCCATTCCGCACTACCGCGACCTGGACGGCCTGCTGGCCTTTATCACCCGTGAGATACAGGACCTGCTGAATATCGAAAGCGCATCGATCATTTTGCTGGATGAAGACCGGCAGGAATTCTACTTTTCCGCCGTGCACCACGACGACTCGGAGACCGGCCGGAAATTTCGCGAAATCCGGTTTCCGGCCGACAAGGGCGTGGCCGGCCACGTTTACCAGACCGGCCGGCCGCTGATCGTGCCCGACACCGCCGCCAGCCCCTATTACTTCAAACAAGTCGATGAGATGGCCGGCTTCCACACCCGCAGCATGCTCGATGTTCCCATCCGGCTGCAGGACCGGATGATCGGGGTGCTGTGCGCGGTCAATAAAAAAAGCGGTGTTTTCGACGACAGCGATGTCGACCTGCTCGGCACGGTGGCCGGAACCGTTGCCCTGCCGATCGAGAACGCCCGCATCAACCAGGCTCTCCAAAGCTCGTACGAAGAGGTCAAGAGTCTCAACCGGGCCAAGGACCGCGTGATTCATCGCCTGGCGCACGAACTCAAAACCCCCATATCGGTCCTGTCGGCGTCACTGGAACTGCTGGGCAGGAAGTACACCGCTGGAGGGGACCGGGGCACTCGGCGCATCATCGAGCGCAGCCGGCGCAACCTGCAGCGCCTGCTCGAAATGCAATATGAGATCGAGGATATTCTCCAGCGGCGCGACTACCGCGACCACCAGATGCTTTCCGTGCTCCTGGAGGCCTGCACCGACGAATTGGAGACGCTCCTGAGCCTCGAGGGGGCCGACGAAGGACTGCTCGCCAGGATCCGCGACCGTATCGACGCGCTGTTCGGTCCGCGCGCCGCCCTGCTGGAAGAAATCGGCCTGGATGACTTTATGGACCGCACCGTCGCCCGGCTGCGGCCGCTGTTTGCGCACCGGAACCTGGAACTGGAAACGAATTTCGAAGAAACCGGCACGATCTGGATACCCCGCGCGGTCTTGTCCAAAATCGCCGAAGGGCTGATACGAAATGCGGTCGAGAACACGCCCGACGGCGGCCGGATCGAGATAGCGGCCCGCCGCGGACAGGCGGGCCCGGAGTTCGAGGTCAAGGATTATGGTGTCGGCCTCTCCGCGGAGGACCAGCGGCTGATATTCGAAAATTACTTTACAGCGGCCGAAGCACTTCAGTATTCCACCCGCCGGCCTTACGATTTCGATGCCGGCGGCAGGGGCTTCGACCTGCTGCGCATGAAGATATTTTCAGAACGCTACCACTTCAAGCTCACCATGCACTCCGAGCGCTGTCGGCATCTATCCGATGGCGGCAAGCGGTGTCCCGGCAGCACCGAAGGGTGCGGTTTCTGCCGGAGTGCCGCGGACTGCGGCGCAACGGGCGGCACGACCGTCAGGGTCGTTTTTCACCCGGCAGCCGAAGTGATGGTGTGACCAAAGGCGCCGCCATGAAGCAACCCCCAATCCAGGACAACCGCGGCGGATCGCAGACCGGCGAAGACGGACGGTTTTTTCGGGAAGTGGAGATCGAGTTTCTGATTCACGAACTCAAAGACCCGCTGGCGGTCATCGAGACCGGCGTCCGGACGCTGCTGGAGAAAAAAGACAAATTCGGTCCGCTGGCACCGCGGCAGGAAAAGATCCTGAAGCGCACCCTGCGCAATTCCAACAAGGCGCGTGCCATGCTGAGCAGCCTGCTGGAGATCGGCCGCTCCGAGGCCGGATGTTTCTACTGCGCTGCTTTCAGACCGGTCCCGGCGGCCTACGGCGTGCTGCTGGAAGCGCTGGATGGGCTGCCCGGCGATGTTTCCGAGCAGTTCAGGGCCTTGACCGAAGAAAAGACCGTGCGTGATTTCCTCGCGCGGCAGGGTATTTTGCTGACCATCGGCTCCGCGCTCGAAGACGCCGAACTGCATCAGGACGAGACAAAGTTCCGCCAGATCATCGGCAACCTCATCAAGAACGCGTTGCACTTCCGCAAAGAGCGGGTTGAAATCCGCTTGCAGCTCGAAAGCGACACCCTGGTGGTGGAAGTCGCCGACGATGGACCGGGTATCGATCCGGCGCACCACCGGATGGTTTTCGAGCGCTACAAACAGGTCAACGAGTGCGCGATCCCGCCCCGCACCGGCCAGCCCCGCAGCGGTCACGGCCTGGGGCTGGCGGGCGCATTGATCATGGCCCGCTGCCTGGGAGGCGACATCGAACTCGAGAGCACGGCGGGGCAGGGGGCCACCTTTCGGCTGAAGCTGCCCCGTGTGTTCAATGACAAGGCGCTTTGAGGTGATCACGCCTGATTTCTATGGAGACTTTCTCACCGCGGAGGCGCGGAGTTCGCGGAGCAAAGATGATTCTATGGTTGTCGCCGTGGCGGCAGACATCCTGAGATCTACCGCTACGAAGTAAAAACATTGAAGGAGAAAAGCAGATGACGGCGGAATCGAGATTGAAAGGCAAGCGCATCCTGGCCGTGGACGACGAGCAGGATATTCTCGAGACGATCGAAGATATTCTGGACGAAGCGGATCTCGATGTGGCCGCCGATTATGACACCGCGTCGCAAAAGATCCGGCTGACCCGTTACGACCTCGCCATTCTGGACATTATGGGCGTCAACGGTCTCCAGCTTTTGACCGAAGCCGTGGCGCGGGGCATTCCGACGGTGATGCTGACCGCCCATGCCATCAACCCGGACACGCTGATGGAGTCCATTCGCAAAGGCGCCATATCCTACCTGCCCAAGGAGACGCTCACCGATCTGGACACGCTCCTGGAGGAACTCCTGGCGGCCCGCGAGCAGGGCACGCCCCCCTGGAAACTGCTCTTCGAAAAATTGGGCGGCTATTTCGACGAACGTTTCGGGCCGCATTGGAAGGAAAAGGACAAGGAGTTCTGGTCCGAGTTCAGCCGCACCTACCAGGTCGGCAAGGGAATCCAGGAGCGGCTGCGGCACGACGAACGGATTCTCTCAAAGGGCGTCTAAGATGATTGCCTGCCAACGCGAACTGTTTCAGATTCCCGGAGACATCGCCTACTTCAACTGCGCGTTCACCGCACCGTTGCTGCGCAGTGCGGCGGAAGCCGGAAAAGCGGCCCTGGCGTCGAAATCCGCGCCCTGGACGATCACATCCGGTCATTTTTTCGCAACGATCGAGCAAAACCGCAGATTGTTCGCCGCGCTGATCGGCTGTTCCGCCGACAGCGTTGCGATCATACCGGCGGTGTCTTACGGCATCGCCCTGGCGGCCAGAAATCTGCCCGTCCGCAAGGGACAAACAATCCTGCTTCTCCAGGATCAATTTCCCTCCCACGTCTACTCCTGGCGGCTGAAGGCCGGTCGAGCGGGGGCCGCGTTGAAAACCGTTCGGCGTCCGTCCGATAGCAACTGGACGGCGGCAGTGATCGACGCCATCGACGATCGGACCGCGATTGCGGCGCTGCCCAACTGCCACTGGACCGACGGCACGCTGCTCGACCTG
This sequence comes from uncultured delta proteobacterium, assembly GCA_963728055.1. GTDB lineage: Bacteria > Desulfobacterota > Desulfobacteria > Desulfobacterales > SG8-13 > JARFQH01. Next base: position 32,527 of record CAVSIM010000015.1, read on the forward strand.
GTTAAAATTGGAGAAAGGTGCCGCCGTGTGGGGGCCGCCCTGGTGGTGGACGGCACCCAGTCTCTGGGCGCCATGCCCTTTTCAACCGCGGCCGTCCAGCCTGATTTCCTGGTCACAACGGCCCACAAATGGCTGCTGGGGCCCTACAGCTTCGGTTTCTGCTATGTCGCGCCCGACAGGCAGCAGGGTGAGCCGCTGGAGGAGAACTGGCTCAACCGCGCCGGATCGGAAGATTTCGCGCGTCTCATCGACTATCGCGACGAGTATCAACCCGGCGCCCGGCGCTATGACATGGGCGCGGCCAGCAACTTCACCCTGGCGCCGATCGCAGCCGCAGCATTGGCCCAAATTCTGGCGTGGGGCGTGGACAATATTGCCGCCACACTGCGGGCAACCACCGGCCGCATTGCGGAACGGGCCGTCAAAATCGGCTTTCAGGTCACATCGGCCGGTGTTCGGGCGCCCCACATGCTGGGAATATCGATTCCGTCCGGTCTGCCGCAAGGTCTGCCGTCAAAGCTTGCCCGCGACACCGTTTTCGTGAGCGTCAGGGGCGACGCGATTCGCATAGCGCCTCATCTCTTCACTACGGAGCAGGACCTTGAACGGCTTTTCGCTGCGCTGGTGAAGGCCCTGACGTGATATGGCTTTTTGAAACCCATCAGGACTTTTTAAAAAAAGGAGAAAATCAATGGATCAAACCACGAAGGAAGAGCGACGGAAAAACGTGATCGAGGTTCTGAACAAGGCGCGCGGCATGGAACTGCACGCCATCGCCCAGTACATGAACCAGCACTACAATCTGGACGATATGGATTTTGGCGACCTGGCGGCGAAAATCAAACTTATCGCCGTCGACGAGATGCGCCACGCGGAGATGTTCGCTGAACGGATCAAGGAGCTGGGCGGGGAGCCGACCGTGGATCCGGCCGACAAGGCGCAAAAAGGCCAGGAAGTAAAGGCCGTGTTTTCATTCGATGCCGATCTCGAAGACAATACCATCGATCTGTACAATCAGTTTCTGCTGGTGTGCCGGGAAAACGGCGACAGCACCAGCGTGAAGATATTCGAGGCGGTTATCGACGAGGAGCAGGTGCACTTCAATTACTTCGACAACGTCGACGGCCACATCGCCAAGCTCGGTGATGCCTACCTGGCCCAGATCGCCGGAACGCCGTCGGCCACCGGACTTCAGACCCTGGGGTTTGTCGCCCGCCAGGGCGGCGGCGGAGCGCCGGGGGCTTGAAAAGGGATCAATCGACCTGATATGTGAAGTTATTTCGAGGGAACCCCTTATTGTGGCGAGGGATGGTTTTTATGGGAAAATCGGCCAAGGTCCTCATCGGCATTCTGATCGTTGCCGCTCTCTGTGTTCTGGTTTACGTCAACGCCATGAAGTGGCACGACAAGCGCGTTCAGAAAGCCATCACCGCGGAACAGGACGTCTGGCAGGGTAAAACCGAAGGGCTTGAACAGAGGATCGCCGGACTCGAGCAAAAACTGGCCGAAGCCGAGAAACCCATCGCGCCGGATGACAAGGTCATCGCGGCCCTGGGTCAGCAGCCGACGGACGTTGAAAAGGGAAAACCGATCACGCTGGCGGATGCCGATGCCCAGGTCAAAACCTTTTTTGCCTATCTCGACCAGCAGCCATACATCGCGGCCTACCAGCTAAAGGACGGGATTCAGGGCCAGTACCAGGAAGCGGTGGAGCTGCTGTCAAAAAGCGAGCCGGTGCTGGTGGGAGAAACGGACAGTCTGCACCGGTTGTTCAAAAACATGGCCCATTTCTACCGGGTGCTGGGACCGCAGCGGATCGCTCTGATCAAAAGCGTTCTGGACAACGAGTATGAGATCGTCGAGCCGGTCATGCAGGCCTTTTACCGCTGGTTTACCTTAGAAGACGGCCCGCAGGCACTCAAGAACGCGCGGCCGTCGCCGGAAGTCCTCTACGACTATGCGGGCTATTTTTTGACCACGATTGCCGGGCGCTCCTACCTTTTGCGGCGGGATTCGAAAATCAGACTGCTGACCTATTTTTACAGCATCGAGGTCATCGACCGGGCCAACGACAAAAAACTCAATTCGCTGGGCATCGACATCCGGCCGCACATCAAGAGCGCCTACCAGGATATCAGAAACCAGATGGGGCTCTCGAACCGTGAGGCTTACCTGCAGGAACTCGACCGATTGGACCGGAAATACAGCAGCCCCTGATAATTTATGCTGAAATGATCAGCACCGGACACGGCGCTTTTTGCAGAACCCTTGCGGTGACACTTTCCCGTCGCGCACATCCGTCGGCACCGCGGCCATTGGTGGTCATCACGATAAGATCGGCCGGAAGCACATAGGCCAGGGCGTTGATTTCGTCGGCGGCCTCCCCGTTGCGAAGCACCTGATTCCAGGAACACCCGTCGTAGGTCGGCAGTTGGACGGCCGGTATGCCGCTGGCGTCGCCGACATGGACCAGCGAGATATTCACCCGCCGTTCTCCCAGGGCGTAACCGAGCGCGCCGGCGTCTTTTATCGCCGATCCGGGATGTGGCGACCGTGTCACGGGCACCATGATGTTGGAAAGGGCCACGCGGCCGTCCGTGCCCGAGACGAAGCCCGCGGTGCGCTCGGGTATGAAGAGAACCTGCGCACTTGTCCGCTTTATGAGGGTCAAAAAGGGGTTGTCGCGGGTCTGCCGCAGCAGGGGGGCCTGAAAATGTGCGGAGAGCACGATCAGGTCCACGCTGTGTTTTTCCAGGTGATAGGCGATCGCCGCGGATGGATTCATGGTGTTCCGATCGATTTTCTTGATGGCGATCCCCAGTTCGTTTGATACCGCGGCGCGGCGGCTCCCGTTCCTAAGGATTTTCCACTGCTCGAGAGTCGCGCGCACCGGCGGGTTGTGCGGCCAGTTGTGATCGGTCGCGCCGACCGCCTTGGTCAGGACGATCGACAGCTCGGCACTAAAGGTGAGGGCGATTTTCAGGGCATGGACGAACGCGATTCGACCGGCGGCGGAGAAATCCGCCAGGTAGACCATCGAAAATTTATCTTTGTCTGTCTTCTCCATATCACCCGTCAGTTCGGTTTAAAAAATTTTAGGCTTCAAGATAATGATTTTGGCGAGGCCGGAGGGAAGAGGCTGTGTGGTCATACGCCGACGACCGCTACCGGCAGACAATCTTTATCTTGGGTAACCTCTCGTACAGGGTCACACCCGGGGATAGGCGGTTTTCAGGGAAAGGTCAGAGAAACGGAATCGGCTTTCCCGTGCGGTAGGCCAGGGCCGAACAGGTGGCGATCAGACGGCCTTCGGCGTCTATGACCCGGATGTCGTAGCCGGCCGTTTTGCGGGTCAGGCTGACCCTTTTCGCCTCGGCGCGCAGGCGGGTTCTCCCCTGGGGGCTGGAAACGTAGGTGACGTTGACGTTAAGTGCCACGGCAATGGTGCCATCGGTTTGCCCGGCGGTTTCGAAGGCCTCGTCGATCAGCCCGTAAATCACCCCGCCATGAGCGCGGGCGTAGATGTTGTCCGCCGTGCGCGGATCGAACGTCATTTCCACCACCGATCGGCCCTCGTCGAGTTCGATCAGCTCGATTGCAAAAGTCCGCGCAAAAGGCTCCTTGTTGACGGCCGCCTCGATGGCGGTTCTTACACGGGCATCCATGCCGCCCTCCCTCATAGGCTTTGAGATGAAGATTTTGGCTGTGTTATCGGTCGTTGGCGTATTACAATACAGCCGCCTCCCTCTGGCCTTGCCAAAATCTTCATCTCAAAGCCTATGATCTAAGCCGTGGGATGAAGATTTTGGCTGCTGGTGTCGGTCGTTGGCGTATTACAATACAGCCGCCTCCCTCTGGCCTTGCCAAAATCTTCATCTCAAAGCCTATGATCTAAGCCGTGGGATGAAGATTTTGGCTGCTGGTGTCGGTCGTTGGCGTATGACTTATACAGCCGCCTCCCTCGTGCCTTGCCAGATCTTCATTTCAAAGCCTATGGTTTACCGGCGCCGCAACGATCGCGGCCGCCCGTCCAGTTAAACACCCCCCCACGCACGCGATACAACGCGGGGTCGGTTTCCCACCTTTTTCCGACAGCGCCCATCCTTGGTTGGTACCGGGCACTTCTGAGCGTCCCATTCATTATGGATGACGCTCGCCATTATAGCACACTCTTTGCACATCGTGCTTTGCGATCCAGTCTTTCTGACCCGATCTGAATGCAATCCGCGTGCCGGTTTCCTCTTCACCAGCCGTAGCGGAACGCGTTGAAGGACGCGGTTTTTTCGCGCCGCGCGACAGTGTTCGGTGCCTGCGAGGAAAAATTATGCCGCGCTTCCGGCATCTTCCTCGTGATCGACAAACAAGCCCACCGTCCGACCGTTTTTCAGGTTCACCAGTCCTTCCTCGCAAATCCGCAGATAGGGAATGGCCGCTCCGGTCAGGGTGACCAGGGACAGGAGCGGGTCGGGGAACGGGCAGCCGAGCCGGTTTGCAGCGGTGTTGACCTCGGACAGTTTTCGGGCCACCCGTTCGAGGGATTCTTCGGACATCAGTCCGAAGACCGGCAGGGGCAGTTCCGCCGTGATCGCGCCGTTTTCCGCAACGACTGCGGCTCCCTGCAGGTGCCGGATGCGATTCACGGCGGCCGCCATGTCGCCGCCGGTAGTGCCGGCAACGATGATATCGGAGGTGTCCCAGGCCGCACTGCAGGCCACGGCGCCGGTCTTCAGCCCGAAGCCCTTGAGCAGGCCGACGAACCGCTTGCCGGGAAAACGGGTGCGGTCGATCGCCGCCACCTTGATCAGGTCCCGGGCGGGATCGGCGCTCAACCGGTTCTCGACCGGCAGGAAATCCAGGTGGCGTTCGGCTGTCACCAGGTCGGTCACCATTTCGATCACCCGCACCGTGACGCTCGCGGCGGCCGGAACCACGATCCGAAAGTCGGCGGGCGTCACGTCATCCGGCAGCAGGACCGACGAGAGGCTGGCGGGCAGGTAGCGGGGCCGTCGGGGTTTCTCCTGCACGCGTCCCTGATCGGCAATGATCCTGCCGTTGCTGATGACAATTTCGGGGCGAAATTCTTTCAGGTCCGGAACGATCAGCATGTCGGCCGCGCGACCGGGTGCAATGCCGCCGATCAGCCCATCCAGCCGAAAGTGTTCCGCGACGTTCAGAGTGGCCATCTGAACCGCGACGATGGGATCGAAGCCACGCTCGATCGCCTTGCGGACCACATAATCCATTCCGCCTTTTTCGATCAGATCGCGCGGGCTGAGGCCGTCGGTCACCAGGATCAGGCGGCGCGTGTCGATGCCGGCATCTTTTATGGAAGCCAGGCGGTCGAGGTCGCGCCGGATGCTTCCTTCGCGGAGCATCACGTGCAGGCCGAGGCGCAGGCGCTCCAGCGCTTCCGCGGCGGTTATCGGCTCGTGGCAGGAGGAGATTCCACCGGCCAGATAGGCCGCCAGCTTGTTGCCCTTGGCCCCGGCCGTATGGCCTTCGAGCGGCTTGCCGCTGGTAAGAGCCGCCTCCAGGACGGATGATGACGGTTCCGGGTTCTGAACGACCGCCTGCCAGTAGGACTCGCCCAGGCCGACGATGTCCGGCCGGGACAGGAGGTCGTCGAGGTCGGCCGGGTCGATACCCTGCGCCTCGCGACTGATCGAGGCCATAAACGGGGCGGTGGCGAAGATCTTGATCGGCTGATCGGACAGGGCTTCCAGAAAGTCGTTGACGCCGGCCAATCCGGCAATCGGGTACACCTCGAGGCTTTCGGTCACCAGCGCCGTCGTGCCGCCGGCCATGAGCGGCTCGAGCGAGGCCGCGATACCGCCGAGCCAGGCCAGGTGCGTGTGGCCGTCGATAAGCCCCGGAACGAGCATTTTTCCGGCGGCATCGATGACATGGGTTCGGGGGCCGATTTTATCGGCCGCATCCGTTCCGAGACAGGCGATCCAGGGGCCCTTGACGCAGACCGCCATCCGGTCCAGGACCTCGCCCGTGTAGACGTTCAGCAAGCGGCCGTTGACCACCGCCAGGTCGGCGAATTCCCGGCCGAGCGCCACGCGCATCAGCTGTTGAACATCCCTGCGGGTGCCGGCTGCGAAATTGTGGTCGGTTTTCATGGGAAGGTCCTTTCTTCACCTGCGAGAGCCGAGGGGTTTCACAAAGTATACCTTGGTTAGTGCCCATCCGCGATTTCATCAGAGGCACTGATAAGTTTCCGATCCAGAAATGAGCAATTTTTCGCAAGTTCAAGGAAATCAATGAATTGCGCGGAGGCATACTTCCTGTATGCCGCACAAGCGATTCCGCCGATTGCCGCCGAAATTGCGGAAAAGGGCCATTTATGGACGGAAACTAGGTAGTGTCCATCCATAAATGGTCTTTTTTCCGCTGAACTGCGTTCTCCGCGGGTTTCCGGCTGCGGCGTACATAAAGTACGCCTCGCCGAAAACCCTTGTGCGGCCTTGTCCAGCGAAAAAAATCCACATTTATGAATTGGACACTGAAAAGTGCCTAAAAAAGATCGCGGATGGGCCCTAGGTAGTCGGCGAAGAATTTCGCCTTCATGTTTACATCTTTCAGGCCCGGGCGCCTCGTCGCCGCAAAACGCGCCCTTTTTGTTCGCGATGACCGAGCACCGCGAAAGACGTGTAGGTACATAGAAATTGCTCGTAATGAGGGCGGATTATGATTGCCGCCCTGGTTTCGATAATAACGCGGTTTATGCGAATTTTCCAGAGCCGTAAACACCTTTTGAAGCCGCCCACACCGGAACCCGCAGGGAAAGTGATTGGCGGCGGTTTCAGGTGTTGGTTTTTTCCGGCAGGGCATCGCCGCGGCCCCTTCGCGCCAGATTATCCTTGACATGCGGGGTCCTGGCGTTACTAAGTGCTTAGAGCACTTCATCAAGGCGACAGATATACGGGTCCACGCAATCGGCAAGGCCGCAAGGATGGAGAAATGGCAGGCAAGGACAATATGAAAAAATACCGCAAAACCGGGACCGATCGGCGCAGCGGGGCCGACCGCCGGCAATCGGCACTGCCGCGGCAGCATGATACCGAAAGACGTTCCGGCACGGAGAGACGGTTTGCCAAAGACCGGCGGTTCAGATTGCTGTCGTTTGCCAGGCAGCCCAAACCGGCCGCGGCTTTCATCGGATATTTTTTTAAAAAACGCTGGAAGAAAAGCCCTGAAACCAAGGATCGCTCAAAAGATGAAAACACCGTCTACCTGGAAGACCCCCAGAAGAGGGCCGATACGCGCCTGATCTGCGAGACGCCCGTTCATATTCACGACCGCGACACCAGCGAGGCATACCCGGCCACCGCCCGCAATTACAGCCGCGCGGGAATGTACCTGGAATCGGATTACGCCCCGCGGGTCGGCGCGGGCCTCCTGCTCGAAATGCTCGCTCATGAAAGCGGATCTCCGGCGCCCGCGGACATTTCCAAATATCACTCGCGCGTGGTCTGGCGTGAAAAACTCTCCGGCAACCTCGTTTTCACCCGCTACGGAATGGGCGTTCGACACTGTCGAGACTTGGATGAGTTCCTGAGACTCTTCAGCTATTGATATGCTTGATTTCCTGAAGAATGTCCGCTATCTGGAATGGAACAGGTCCGGGCCGATGGGGTGCCGCGGACAACCAAACACACAGAGGGGAGGAAACACGGATGATCCGAGCCATGGGAGCCGCTTTTGACCGCTGGGCACGCAAGTGGATGCCCGATCCGATGCTGTTTGCCATCATGCTGACGTTCCTGACCTACCTGCTGGGCCTGATCTTCACCAGGACCGGGCCGTTCGAAATGGTCAAGCACTGGTACGATGGTTTCTGGACCCTGCTGTCCTTCGGTATGCAGATGTGCCTGATACTCGTTACCGGTCATGCCCTGGCGACCTCGCCGATCATGCGTAAAATGATCGAAAAGCTGGCCGGGATACCCAAACACCAGGCCGGGGCCATTTTCCTCGTCGGGCTGGTCGCCGCGATGGCCTCCTGGATCAACTGGGGCCTGGGGATCATCATCGGCGCGCTCATGGCCCGGGAAGTCGGCCGCAGCGGTCACCAGCGCAACATACCGATGCACTACCCGCTGCTCGGCGCTGCCGGTTATGCCGGCTTTCTCACCTGGCACGGCGGGCTTTCGGCATCCGCCCCGCTGCTGGTGGCCACCAAAGGCCATTTCCTGGAAGCCCAGATCGGGATCATCCCTTCGAGCCAGACCCTGTTCAGTCCGATGAACATCGTTGTGTCCATCGCCTTGATCCTGCTCGTGCCGCTGGTCTGCATGCTGATGGCCCCGGCGGGTGAAAAGTCGATCCAGACGATCGTGGATGTCGACCCGGACCTCGTGATTAAAAGCGTGCCGACGGTCCTGAAACGCGAAGAGATGGTCATGGCCGACAGGATCGAAAACAGCCGGATCATCTCGTGGATCATCGGCGCGGCGGGCCTGGTGTACGTGATGTACTACTTTGCGACCAAGGGGTTCAACCTCGATCTTAACATCGTCAATTTCACGTTTCTCTTCGTCGGCATCCTCCTGCAGGGCCGGCCGATAAACTACATCCGGGCGGTCGGCGAGGGCGCCAAGGCCTGCGCCGGCATCATCATTCAATTTCCCTTCTACGCCGGGATCATGGGCATGATGAAGTTCTCGGGCCTGGTGGCCGTTATCGCCGGCTGGTTCGTCGCCATCTCCAACGACGTGACCTACCCGCTCTTCGCCTTTCTGAGCGCGGGGCTGGTGAACCTGTTCGTGCCCTCCGGCGGCGGCCAGTGGGCGGTCCAGGGGCCCATCATGGTGCAGGCCTCGCAGAGCCTCAACTTTTCCATCGACAAGACCATCATGGCCGTCGCCTACGGCGACGAGTGGACCAACATGCTCCAGCCCTTCTGGGCCCTGGCGCTGCTCGGCATCACGCGCCTCAAGGCCAGGGAGATCGTCGGCTACACGATGGTGGTGCTCGTCGCCAGCGCCGTCGTCTTCATCCTGGGATTGCTGCTGCTGCCGGCATAAGCCAACGGCAGCAGGCAGTTCACGGTTTAATCAATGTCTGCACGGAAACCCCCCTCCATGGCGGAAGGGGCTGGAGGAGGAAGCTATATATCAAGGAGGAAAGGGTTTCCGTTCAGCCGCCAATTAGCCTATTTCAAGTGGTTTCGTTCATTATGTTCAGTGAGAAGTTGCCTTGACATGCCATTGGCGTTGAACTAAAATTACTCAAAGTTGAACCATAATATGAACCAACGCATGAACAGGAAAAATCCATTGCAGAAATCAATAACGATTCACGGAGTTGATGAGCCGTTGGTTAAACTTATCCGGTCCAAGGCCAGAGAAGAGGGACTGAGCATCAACCAGACGATCAAAAACATTCTGGAGACATCGTTGGGAGTAAAGCCGAAAAATTATCTTGCCAATATTCACCGCTTCGAGGAATTCTGCGGGGTGTGGTCCAAGGCTGAGATGAAGGAATTCCATAAAAATAATGATTCGTTAAATAAAATCGACCCCGAAGACTGGTCTTGAAGAAAATTCTCCTGGACACAAATGCCTACACCCGGCTTCTCGCCGGTGAGAAAGCGGTGCTGCAGGCCATTGCCAATGCCGATACGATCTACATGTCCGTGTTCGTGCTCGGAGAACTGCATGCCGGTTTCCGCAGCGGAACCAAAGAACAAGAGAATAAGGATCTCCTGCAGCGGTTCCTAAGCAGACCGGGCGTCAACACTCTGAATGCTACTGCTGAAACGGCGGAAGTATTCGGTTATGTGAAGTCAAGCCTGAAAAAAGCCGGCACCCCACTGCCGGTAAATGATATTTGGATCGCGGCGCATGCAGTGGAATCGGGTTCCGTCGTGGTCACCTATGACGGTCATTTTGAAATTACACGGGGTCTGCGCTTGTGGGCGATGCCGTGAAAATAGATAATTCTGCAATACTTTCGCAAGCCGAATCCTATCCCGGGATTCAGGCTGGTTTGGCGGCGCTGGATAAAGTTATTCTTAGAAAGTGTGCACCTTCAGGTTTCTGCCTTTTACGGGGTTGTTCAACAAAATCGACCGAATAAAATTCCGCAGGTCCACATGGTCGGCACGGATTTTCCGATCGGGGTGGTGCGGGTGACCGGTTCTTGAAACGGTTTCAACACCTCATCCAACAGTAAATTCCCGCATCGCTTCACTCTTAATATTTTTTTTGGTACCTTGCGCATACAGCGTTTTTCCTCCGGGCCGCCCGTTGATTTTCGGCACGACCCAAAAGGACAGACCGCCGCTTTAGAGTAAAAGGATTGTTAACGGATGAAATGGCCTCTTGCCCGAGGCCATTTTTTTTTCGTGGGTAACGGCAATTAGCCATTTGAAAGGTCGACCGGCTCGCGTCCGGGAGCAGAAATTCCGCGGCGCTCGAGCAGTGAACCGTCCAGCCGGTAAAGGTCTGCCAGTGCCTTGAGGTAGTTGGCGAGGGCCCGCACCTCGGCGATCCGGCTGACCAGCAGATCCCGTTGAGCTTGAGCCACCAGAAAACTGGTCGATTTTCCCACGCGCAGTTTTTCGGATTCGGACCGGAGTTTTTCCTCGTCGAACCTGCGGGTGACCGATGAGGCGGCAATCTGCTGTTTGGTGCGGTTGACCGCTATATAAGCGGTGCGCACATCGACTTCCACAAGCTGTGACAGGTTGTCGAGCGCTTTTTTCGCCTGTTCGCGGGTCAGCAGCGCTCGCCGGTGCTGGGCTTTTGCATCCCGGTTGAAGACGGGGTAATTAAATTTGACGCCCGCCAGGGCGTCATAACGGTCTTCGGTGACATTGCCGATGGATGTGCCGAAGGAATTCGCATATCCGCTTTTGCCGAGCGTGATGAAAAGATCCAGCAAGGGCAGCAATCCGTTCCGGGTTTTGACGAGTTCCAAATTGCCGCGCACTATTTCCAAACGGGCCTGGTTCAAAATCGGACGCATGCGCAGCGATACGGCCACATAGAGCGCGACATCTTCGAGGTTGACTTCGGGCAGGGTCGGCTGATGGATCAGGTCGACTTCCCGCTGCCAGATGCCCGGTCCCGCAGGATTGAGCAGCCGCAGCAGCTGCAGGTGAATGGATTCCTTGTTGGCCCGCGCTTCGATGAGGGCCTGATCTTGCGCCGCGACCTCGGCTTGGACGGCCGCCAATTCAGCTCGGGCCAATCGGCCGACCGTGATCAGTTCCTTGGTTTCGTCGAGTTGCTGACGGGCGACTTTCAGCGACTCCTCGACGATTTCGATCTGACGCCGGGCCAGCGCATAGTCCCAGTAAATGCGTTCCACCTCCGCCACCAGAAATTCGGTAAACCCCCGCAACTCGTATTCCGACATGCGCGTTTCCAGGCGGGCCTGCTGAAGTCGGGCCAGGTTGACATTCGTGCCGTATCCTCTCAACAGCGCTTGAGTAAGCGTCATGCCCAGTCGGGTTTCGTAAAAGGTGTCATCGTAAAGAGAGGAGTCGTTCATTTGCGCGCCGGCTTCCAGGGCGACCGTCGTGCCGGTCGGGAAGTATTGCGCCAGAGAAATGATGCCCTCGGCGGCATCGGTGGTGAAATCCTCGGTGTCGGAGCCGGACCGTGCGAGGCGTTCTCCTTTAACCCGGCCGGCGGAGACATCCACGCCTGTCACCGGATCGAAAACGGCTCTTTCCTGCTCCTCGAAGGTTTGTCGGATCGAAGGGTTCAATCTCTGCACCTCGAGCCCGCGGTTGTTCTCGAGGCAAAGCAAAATCGCTTCGGTGACCGTCAGTTTCAAGGGCCCCGGCGGCAGCGGTCGCGCGGCAATTTCTGCGGGTTGTTCGGCAGGCGCAGGGCGCATGTAGACCGTTGTGTCGGCCGGCGCACTCGGCCCGCCCGCCGCGCGGTCAATCCGTTCTGCGACCAGCGTGCAGGACGCCGACACCACCGCCAACCCGCACACGGCAAGAAATCCCAGCATGCGGTGACACCATCTCGCACCCATAAAATCGAATCCTTACGAAGACCGATGCCTGCCGATGGCGGACAACCAGTAGGTTTTATAAACGTCTTGGAAGCCGTTCGATATGCTTTACAGCTTTTTGCTTCACCGAGGCAACCAACACCACACGTGACCACATGATGACTCTGCACGGACTTGCGATGTGGAAAAGCAGCACTTGCGAACCGCCGTACGGGGTCTTTCGTCAATCGATTACGGTTGCAATATGAGCTCTAAAAGAGCACAATATCCCCTCTGTCGGGCCAAACCGCCATGTTTTCGGAAAGGGCCGATGTCGATAACGAGGGAATAGGCATTTTACCATGAAATCAAGCGCCCACAAATTATTTATTCTGATGGCCATTCTGATTGGAACTGCGGCGGTATCGGGCTGGGTGATTTTCGGCTATTTCCAGCAGCGGGCCGGCTCGAGCAAAAGCGCCAAGGCCTCGCGGCCTGTGCCGGTAGAGGTGGCTCGAATTCAGCGCGGACCGATCGCGCTGCAGCGGACATTCAGCGGTGAACTGGAAGCCCTGGCCGAGTTTGTCGTCGCGCCGAAAGTCAGCGGCCGCGTGGAGCGTGTGATCGTGAATATCGCCGATGTGGTAAAGCGCGGTCAGATTGTCGCCGAGCTGGACAATGACGAGTACGTCCAGGCGGTCGCCCAGGCCCAGGCCGATCTGGAAGTGGCCAGGGCCAACCTGTCCGAGGCCGAGAGCGCGTTGGGAAATGCCAATCGCGAGTTTAACCGCACCCAGTCGCTTTTGAAGCGCGGCATCGCATCCGATTCTGAATTCGACGCCGCGCAGCAGGATCAACTGGCGAAGCAGGCGCAACTCAAAGTCGCTTCGGCCCAGGTAACCAAGGCCGCCTCCGCACTGGAAACCGCCAATATCCGGCTCGGCTACACCAAGGTAACGGCGGGCTGGTCCGGCGGCGACGAGCGGCGCGTCGTCGCCGAGCGCTACGTGGACGAAGGCCAGACCGTGGCCGCCAACGCGCCCCTGCTCATGATCGTCGAATTGCATCCCGTCGTCGGAGTCGTTTTTGTCACCGAGAGAGACTACGCCCTGCTGAAACCCGGGCAGCTCGTTTCGTTGACGACCGACGCCTATCCGGACGAACGGTTTACCGGCCGCATCGACCGCATCGCCCCCGTCTTTCGCAAATCCACCCGGCAGGCGCGGATCGAAATGATCATCGAAAACCCGCACCATCGGCTCAAACCCGGCATGTTCATCAGGGCCTCGGTCGTATTGACGCGGGTGCCGGAAGCGACCATCGTCCCGGAGCAGGCGTTGACCATCCGGGATGACAAGACGGGTGTTTTTATCGTCAGCGAGGATGGGCGGTCGGTCGCCTGGCGTGAAGTAAACGTGGGCATCCGCGAAGACGGCCGGGTGCAGGTGATCGGCGAGGGGCTGTCCGGTCGGGTCGTCACCCTGGGGCAGCAACTGGTAAACGACGGCTCCGCGGTCATATTTTCTTCCGAGCGGAACAACGCCGCCGCCGGCCGCGAAAAGGTCGCTTCCTGATGAATCTGCCGCGCTTCAGCGTCAAACGCCCGATTTTCACGACAATGGTGACCTTGATCCTGGTCATTCTCGGAGCCGTTTCCCTGAGCCGGTTGCAGATCGACATGCTGCCCAACATCGAACTGCCGACATTGAGCATCCGCACGGATTACGAGGGGGCCAGCCCCGAGGTGATGGAGCGGCTGGTCACGCAGATCATCGAGGAGATCGTTGCCACGGTGCCCGGGGTAGAAGAAATCACTTCGTCGTCCTCTGAGGGCCGCAGCACGGTTCGGGTCAGTTTCGTGTGGGGCACGGAAATCGACACGGCGGCGATTGACGTCCAGGGCAAACTCGAAGACGAGATCAACGAGCTGCCGGAAGATATCGTCAGACCCCGCATCCGCAAATTCGACATTGCCAGTTTTCCGGTCGTCCTGTTGGGAATTTCCAGCAGCCTCGATCCCGTGGAACTCACGGAACTTATCGAAGTCCAGATCCGCTACCGCTTTGCCCGCATTCCGGGGGTCGCGCAGGTTGACGTCTGGGGCGGCTTCAACCGCGAGGTCCGGATCGAACTGGACCCGGACCGGATCAAGGCCGTGGGCCTGCCTCTGGACCGCGTGCTCGAGGCCATTCGCGACGCCAACCTCGATCTTCCGGCGGGCAAGATCGAGCAGGGACGCTACGAGGTCATGCTGCGCGCACCGGCCGAGTTTATCAGCCTCGATCAAATTCGGGACACGGTCATCGTCCGCCAGGACGGCGGCGCCGTAACGCTGGGTCAAATCGCCGAGGTCAAGGACACCTACGAGAAACTGACCCGCATCGTGCGCGTCAACGGTGGGCGCGGACTGCGCGTGGCGATTCGCAAACAGGCCAACGCCAATACGGTCGACGTGTCCAAGCGCATCCTGGCTGAAATCGAGGCCGTCAACCAGGCCTATCCTCAGATCGAAATCGTCCCGGTCATCAACCAGGGCAATTTCATCGAACGCTCAATCGCCAACGTCGCCCGCTCGGTGCTTTACGGGGGCGGTCTGGCCATCGTGGTTCTGCTGTTCTTCCTGCGCAGCATCCGCAGCACGATCGTGATTTCCCTGTCGATCCCCATCTCGATCGTGACCACTTTCGCACTCATTTTCTTCGGGGGATTCACGCTCAACCTGATGACCCTGGGCGGGTTGGCCCTGGGGGTGGGAATGATGGTCGACAGTTCCATCGTCGTGCTCGAAAACATCTTCCGCCGCCGCAGCGAGTATGACGAAACGCCGGTGGAAGCGGCAGTGGAAGGTGCCCGGGAAGTCGGGACGGCCATCATCGCCAGCACCCTGACGACGCTGGTCATTTTTCTGCCGTTGATTTTCGTGCGCGGCGTCTCGGGCATCCTCTTCCGGGAGCTGGCGTACGTGATCATTTTTGCCTTGATTTGTTCGCTGACGGTGTCCCTGAGCCTGGTGCCCATGCTGGCCTCCCGACTCCTGACATCGAGCCGGCAGCGGCACGGGGAGCCGCCGTCCCGGACGAACCGCTGGGCCGCGGCCGCCAATTCCGCCCTTGCGGGTCTGGAAAACGGCTACCTGTATTTGTTGCGCTGGGCATTGGGCCATCGTCTGGTCACCGTCTTTGCGGCGGCGGCCCTGCTCGGGGTAAGCCTGCTGCTCCTGCCCCTGATCGGCAGTGAATTTCTGCCGCCCAGCGATGAGGGCGAGGTTCGCGTAACCGGCAAGATGGAAATCGGCACCCGGCTCGAACTGGTCGATCGGCAGACACGCCTGATGGAGCAGATCGTTCAACCGGCCGTGCCCGAAGCCGTCGCGTCGGTGGTCAGCGTCGGCGCCTCCGGATGGCGGGCCGACGCGGGCTCGGAGGGCGAAATAAGCATGTCTCTGCTGCCGGCCGCCCAACGCGAGCGCTCCAACGTGGAAATTGCCGAGGACCTGCGTCGCTTGTTGGACGGTCGCGTGCCCGGAATGGAGATCCGTGTCCGGGCGCCGCAGGGTCAGTTTTTACTGGAACGGCTGCTGGGCGGTGACGAGGGGCTGACGGTCGAGATTCGTGGCTACGAGCTGGCCACGCTCGACACCCTGGCCGCGACCGTGGCCAAGTTGATAGCGGAAGTGCCGGGCATCACCGACGTTCAGTCCAGCCTCGAAGCCGGCATACCCCAGCAGGAAATCCGCGTGAACCGTGACAAGGTCGCCGATCTGGGCTTGAGCGTTCGCGACGTCACCCAGCTCCTGCAAACGGCGGTGGCCGGATCCAAAACCGGCGAGTACCGAACGGGGGGCAATTCCTATCGCATTCTGGTGCAGCTCGAAGACGCCGAGAAACGCTCCTTGGACGAAATACTCAGCCTCACGCTGACAACGGCATCCGGCGAAAAGGTGGCGCTGCGCAACCTCGTGGCGGCAGAGTCGAGCCGCGGTCCGATTCTGATCGACCGCAAGGACCAGCAGCGACGGGTGACAGTCAGCGCCAACGTCGCGGGGCGCGATCTGGGTTCCGTGGCTGCTGACGTGCAGGCGCTGCTGGATCAAATTCCACGCCCCATCGGCTATGACCTGACGGTCGCCGGCAATTTCGAAGAACAGCAAAAGGCCTTCAGGGAACTGGTGATCTCACTCGTTTTGGCGCTGGTGCTTGTCTACATGGTGCTGGCCTGTCAATATGAATCGCTGCGGGATCCTCTGGTCGTCATGTTTTCCGTTCCATTGGCGGCGATAGGCGTACTGGTGACGTTGTTCATAACCAATACGACGCTGAATGTGCAGTCCTACATCGGTTGCATCATGCTGGGGGGGATCGTGGTCAACAATGCCATTCTCCTGGTCGACCAGGCCGGGCGATTGACTCAAGACGGGATGCCCACCCGCGATGCTCTGGTCGAGGCCGGTCGTCGCAGGTTGCGGCCGATCCTGATGACCACGCTGACCACAATTTTCGGCCTGCTGCCGTTGGCACTCGGCATCGGCGAAGGATCCGACGCCCAGGCCCCGCTGGCGCGGGCCGTCGTCGGGGGCCTCGCCGGATCGACGCTGATCACGCTGGTTCTTATCCCGGCCGTCTATTCACTGTTTCATTCCGATCCGAAGACGAGTCGATGGCGGTCTGCAATTCTTGATCGCATCGTTAAATTCAGAGGCCGCGTTTAGGCTCCAGCCCCCGGCGGGCCTGCGCAGCGCGGCGGCTGGCGGACGCCATAATCAAAACGATAGATCGGGCCATTGGCATTGGGTTTGTCATGTGGCCTCCTTGCAAAATGTGATTGGGAAAACTGTTGGTTGCCCAGATGCCGGCGTCTTGGCAAACAATACCGATATGAAAAACTTTTACACCGACACAGTTCCGCTCCCCCGGCCGGAAAACCACAGCTTCCCCGAAGGCAAATATCATGTGCCGCAAAAGCGGGTATCAGAGCGTTTGGGTGATAGACCAATCGATCTGGAAAAACCACGGGGAATTTGGACGGCAGGGGAGGAGATACACCAGGCCCCGTCGGGTCCGACCAGTCATCCTTTAACTGACCGCAACGGATTTGAAACCGCAGGCGCAGTCAGTCATGCCCCGGCGCGGTTGAGGATTGCAATTGCGCCGTTGGGAATTCCGGCAGGCGCCACAAGATGCAAATTATGGAGGGGGCGCTCGCTCACGAGCTGTTGGCCAGCCATAACGATGCCTGCAGGCGGTTGTCCACCTTTATTTTCTTGTAGATGTTGTAGGCGTGGGTCTTGACCGTGTTGGGGCTGATGCAAAAATGGCGGGCAATAGTGCGGTTGCTGCACCCCTCGGCCAACTTCGCGACAATCTCCTTTTCCCGCTGTGTCAGAACGACACAAGCCTCTGCTGTGGGAACTGAATCGTTATCTTTCTCGAGGATGAATTGGGCCAGGATGTTGCGGGAATACCACAGTTCTCCGTTCAATACCGCCCGGGCGGCCCGGGCGAAGAACTCGATCGGTTGATGCGCGTACAGGATTCCGCGAATGCCCAGTCTCAGGGCGTCCATTTCAAGTCCATGCGTCATATCTGTGTTGTAGAGGATGAAATGGCAGCGCGGATGCTGATGGGCTGCCCTTAAATGTGGAAGCTTTAAAAAAGATAAATCTTTGCCGTAGCTGCAATCGATAAACGTCAGATGGATTCGATCCGGAAATTGAGTCAAAGCGGCCGTCAGACACTCATCGGGTGAAAAGCGGCACGTGAACTCGAGTTCCTCGGCCATGAAGTCGACCAGCAATTCGGTGTTCAGTGATTTTTGACCGACGACGTGGACCATGGCGTCGGCCGGCGATTTATCGATCAGGGTGTTTTTCGCAGCGGCGGTTCCTTTCACTGGTTGACGTCTCCTCCGTTGTTGAAGTGGTTCCCACGGGTTGCACTTTGTCATGGCATACTGCCGAAACCTCACTGCTTTTATGCTCAAAACGCTTCACACTCAGTCACTTCAGTCACCTTTTTATGAAACTTCAGTTGCTTTGAGCGGCTCTGCCGCTTTTCGTGAATTTTTTCGCTAAAAATTTATTCGTCCTTTGCCTTTCGCCGTAAGCCATAGCCCTCTTCGGTCAATTCCAACTTTAGCTCACTTTAAACTTTAGCCACTTCCAACTTTAGCTCACTTTCAACTTTAGCTCACTTTAAACTTTAGTTCACTTTCAACTTTGCACTCCCCAAGGATGCTATCTTGTACCGCTTGGCAAAGCAGACGGCCATACCGCTGGCGTCTGCTCGAACGACGGTCCCTGATACGCTGATCTGGCTGTTTGTGACGTCACTGCGGCCCGTTTCCTTTAGCTTCATGATCATTTTGATCATCACCGGCGTGCCGACGGGCAACGGGCTGTCGGTCAAATAAAACGCCCCGCCGGCGCAAACATCCCGGCTGAAGAGACTCATGACCGGCAAGTTCCCGCCCGTCGGTTCGATCATCGAGGGCAGCGCAACCGAAAACCGCTGCAGTTGCCTCTTCTCACCCAACTTGTAAACCGTTTTAGACATCTTGTTTTCAAACTTCAGCCCACTTTAGTCACTTCAGTTCACTTTAGCTCACTTTAGACACTTCAGCTCACTTTAGTCACTTTAGTCACTTTAGCACTTCAGTACTTTAGCTCACTTTAGCTCACTTTAGTTCACTTTAGTCACTTCCAACTTCAGCTCACTTTAGGCACTTTAAACTTTAGGCACTTCAGTAACTTCAGCTCACTTTAGGCACTTTAGCTTTAGTCACTTCAGACTTTAGCTCACTTTAGGCACTTTAAACTTTAGGCACTTCAATAATTACTTTAGGCACTTTAAACTTTAGGCACTTCAGTAACTTCAGTTCACAAATAAGCGGCCGCCCATAAGGTGGCCTGCAGCCGGTTGGTAACCCCGATTTTCTTGTAAATGTGATAAAGATGCGTTTTTACCGTGTGCGGGCTGATGCTCAGTTTATCAGCGATTTCGTCGTTGCCGAGCCCTGCGGCCACGAACCTGAGCACTTCTTTTTCACGGCCCGACAACGGTGCCATGCTGTGAACATCGGCCTCGTTCTCCTCATTTGAACGTAACACGCACGTCGACAATAGGCGTCGGGAGAGCCACATGTCGCCTTCGAGGATGGTCTGCATTCCCTTCAGGAAAACGTGGCGGTCAATATTTTGATAAAAAACGCCCCGGACCTCATGCTTGCGCACCAGTTTTTCGACGGGGAGATTCGGGTCTACGTTGAAAAGGGCCGGGATAATGGTATCCATGCGCTTCGCGCTGCCGGTTTCGAGACACTGTTCCAGCGCTGCCGTTTCGCGCTTGAAGCAGTCCAGCAGATACACACACACCCTTTCCGGTGCTGTGCCGATGAGGTCCTCCATGGTCAGGGCGTACCGACACTTGCATTCGACCACGAGCTCTTTTTCCAGGCAGAGTGCCAGCAGTTTGTTTTGAAGTATGTTCGGCCCCACGATGCAGATTATTGGAAAAGAAGCGTCGTCTTTTTCGTGCGGCATGGCCGACACCTCCTTTCATGAATCAGTTGGCGGGGTCGAGCTGAACCGAAGGTGGTGCTGCGGGCAAGCCCCACCGGTGTGCGAATGAAAAGTCGCTCATATGCAGTTTACGTGGTGTCCGTCCGATATTCCGGGATTTCGCACCGGCAGCCGGACAGGAATCATCGGCGTCTAAAAATGATTTTATTCTCGAAAATGAGCCCTCTAATTATGTAAAGCATTGAAATCTATCACTTTTACGTGTCGAGACGCAATCGCCGTTTCAGTTTATCGGAAACCGACACAAAGTCAACACCATAATTTTGGGTCAACAGCAGTTCAGCGGGCTGGACCGGGAGCACTTCAACCAATTCGACGAATCCAACAGATTTACCCGATTCCCTAAATCCCTGCATTCCGAAATTCCCGAATCAAACCAAATCTCTGGGTTAATTCTTGACGGTTGGGCGCGATTACACGCATAATACCGCTGCATGTGTCGTTCACGGTGCATGTGTCGTTCAATTTTGTTAAACGCCGCGTGTGTTTCTGACGCGACGAATGCCTGTCCACGGCATGTTTAAAAGCGTTGGCCGGTTTCCGGGCACGGAGATTCAATTGAAACATTTTTCATTTAAAATCGTCATCTTGTGCATCTTATTGCCGCCGCTGATGTACCTCGTCACGATCCGTTTGGCAGAGAGATATTTCCAAACCCGCTACACGAACGAACTCGAAAACACCTACCTGGGCGACACGCGGCGGCTCTATGACGGCAGCGTGCGGCTCGGCGACGCCATCGGCGCCAACGTGCAGCGTTTCCTGAGAAGCGAACCATTGATCGGACGCGGGCTGACCGTCAAGGTGACGGTCGTGACCGGCAAAGGCACGATCCTTTACCCGGCGGTCTTCAACCAGGAAGAGGCGGCGCCGGCGGTAATGGATCCCATGGCCGTCGCCGCCGAAAATTTCGATCTCCTGCAGAACCGCATCATCTTAGCCGTGGATGCGAACGTCGAGCAGCTGGCGCTGCTCCCGAACCTGATTCTCCTGTTCTTCGTGGGCTTGTCGGGCCTGGTTCTTTTTCTGCACTACCGGGCGGCATCGAAAAAATATCTGCAGGAGGACGCCTCGCGGCGGGGGGAGATTCGGCTTTTACACCAAAAGGAGGCGGCGGTCGCCGGCAGGCTCTCAGATCTCGACAGCGAAAAGGGGGCTCTGACGGTCGAACTCAACCGCGTCAAGGAGACCCTGGCCGATGAGAAAAGCCGGGCCTCGCACAACGAAGACGCGCTGATCGAGGAGATCGAGTCCCTGGAGGGCAAGCTCGACACGAACCTCGAACGGCAGAGCGACCAGCAGTGCCAGATCGATGCGCTCAAAAAGAAAATCGAGCAGTTGGAGAAAAGCGAGCGCCGGAGTGAAAAACAGCGGAACAAGGCCGCTCAGGATGTGGGCAGACGGTTCAAGACTCTTTACAAGAACCTGTCGGTGGCCGAGCGCGCGGTGGACGGTTTTGTCGACCTCGGCGACGACATCAAGATCAAGGCCGAGGAGGTCATCCACCAGTTGAACGAGAACCCCGACCAGGTGATCGTCAAGCGCAAGGTCTTCATCGGCAAGCGCGACGGCAAGTCGGTCAGGGAGGTCATCTTCGGCTACAAGGGGCGCCTCTACTTCAGGAAGAACCAGGCCGGAGTGGTCGAAGTGCTGGCCATCGGCGACAAAAACACCCAGTCCCGCGAGCTCGCCCACCTGTCCAACATATAAAAAAAGTGCCTAAAGTGCCTAAAGTGAGCTAAAGTGGAAGTGACTAAAGTTGGAATGAGCTAATGCCTAAAGTTAAAAGTGACTAAAGTTTTGCATCGAAATTGCCCGAAATCGGACGGAAGCAATTTGCGCTCCTGATCCTGCGGTTGTCGGCGGGACTGTCCAGATCACCTGGGGCACTCGTTATTAGAAACCAGATCACGAAAGCCCGGCATATCGATCGGTGTCCTCACAGTTTTGTAGAGGGCGCTCATGTGTTTCCGATGCAGAAATGTGCAATTTTCAGCAAGTTCAAGAAAATCAAGGAATTGCGCGGAGGCATACTCGTGTATGCCGCACAAACGATTCCGCTGGTTGACGCCGAAATTGGTGAAAGGGGCCATTTATGGGCGGAAACTAAATATCGCGAGGCCAATCGCTCCCAAGCAGGGCTGATTTTAAGAACCGAATTAAAATTTGCGAGAGCGAAGCAAGCGAAACCCAATATTGGCTGGAGTTGTTGGAGGCCGCCCATTGGCTGCCTAAGGAAAAGGTAGCCAGCGTTCGCAGCGAATGCTCAGAACTGCTCGCCATTTTCACTTCCATCGCTAAAATGAAGTAGACATTTAACTTCAGGCACTTCCAACTTTAGCTCACTTTAGTCACTTTAGCTCACTTTAGTCACTTCCAACTTTAGCTCACTTTAGTCACTTCCAACTTTAGCTCACTTTAGTCACTTCCAACTTTAGCTCACTTTAGTCACTTCCAACTTTAGCTCACTTTAGTCACTTTAGTCACTTTATAAACCTTGCTCCCCATCAGCGGCTTTTTCAATTCACCCTCGTCCTCCTCTTCGTCCGAACTTCCGGCTTCCGAATCCTGCCCTTTTCTTTCGCCGGCATCGGCCGCGGCCTTGAGCCGCTCGAGCTCGGACTGGATTCTGGCGTGTGCGACCAGCAGGTCTTCGTAGCGCTTGCGTTCGGTCATCATCGAGTCGTCGACCTTTTTCAGCACCTCGTCTCGGAGAAGGTCCAGCTTGATATCGATTTTATCGAGCTGCTTCTTGAGGACAATCATCCCTTTTTGAAGGGTGTTGTCAGGCGTTCTCACCTGCGGCGGCTCGGCGGGTATGCCCGCGGACGGCGGCAGGGTGGGAGAGGGCGATTCTGCGGGAAGAGGCGGTCCGGCTGGTACATTTTTCTGAACGAAGGGCTGCAGGTTCAGCTCGGTCAGGACGCTCTTGATGACCTCGCCGTCGATGGTGTCCAGTTCCTCTGCAAAACCATAGAGCAGGGCCGAGTCGCACAGGATGTTGATCGAGCGCGGTATGCCGGAGGTGGCCTGATAAATGATTTCGACAGCCTCGGTGCTGAAAGGGTTTTTGGCGGAACCGGCTTTTTTCAGCCGGTAAACGATGTATTTCGCCGTTTCAGCCCGGTCGAGCCCGTTGAGATGGTAGTTCACGGCAATCCGCTGCCGCAGCTGGTGCATTCCGGGCGAATTCAGGATGGTCCTGAACTCCGGCTGCCCGATCAGAAATATCTGCAGCGGCATGCGGTCGTCGGTCTGAAAATTCGACAGCATGCGAATTTCTTCCAATGCCGCCTTCGGCAGGTTCTGGGCCTCGTCGATGATCAGGACGATGCGGCGGTTTTCCACCGCCAGCGATTTGAGATAGGCTCTGAAGAGTTTGAGGTTCAGGGCCTTGCTGCTGGCGTCGGGCTGGATGTTCAGTTCGATCAGGATATAGGCCAGCAGTTCGTCGGCGGAGAGGTTGGTGTTGGAGATGATGGCGACCTCGAACACGCTGTCAACCTGCTGCCTGAGATACTGGATCAGGGTCGTCTTGCCGGAGCCGACCTCGCCGGTCAGCAGGATGATGCCGATGTTGCGTTCGATCCCGTATTCCAGGTACTGCAGGGCGTGGTTGTGATTGGGGCTCAGATACAGGAAGTTGGGGTCGGGACTGATCTGAAACGGTTTCTCCTTGAAGCCGTAGAACATTTCATACATGTGTCGATCCTATTGATTTTTTCACCGCAGAGACGCGGAGGACACAAAGAAGTATAGCTTTCACCAAATTGGGAGATACCGGTTTGGTGAACCAGATTATCCCTTATAACCCAATAAAGCCAATAAACTCAATCAACTAATCTAATTGCCCCCTGTGTAAATCCTCGGCGATGATAGCGTTTGCATATGGACCATTATAGGTTGGCGTCGTTACGTTAGTCAAGGTTTATTGAGAAATATAAGATGGTTCCGCCCGATCCCGCACTCTCAACCAACCCGATCAACCTTTAGCCTGCCTGCCCCGTAGCTCCAGCGTTAGCAGATGGTACTGGGGCCTGCCCCGCCTGCCCAGTGGAATGTTTACCACGTTGAATCTTTGGTTTATTCAACTGTGGTGAAACCTATTCCACCGGGGTAGGTCTATCGATGGTACTGGGGCCTGCCCCGCTTGCCCTGTTTACCCCGTAGCTCGATTGGATGGTACTGTTTCATCCGGAACGGGCAAAAATAAATATCCAGTAAATCCGGTAAATCCTGTCAAATAAAAGAACATTAGACCGAATCCATTCCTTCAACCAGGATTAGTAAGTGGATGACGCCTATCGACGTTCAACCGGGACCAATCAAACAAATCCAAACCCAATCCCAAATTTTAATTTCCCCTTTCAGCCCTCAGCTCGCCGCTCTTTAACTACCACACTGTGGTACAAAAATACAAATTAATTCAATCATTTACCTGTGAAAAATTTTGTCCGATGTAATAGCGGCCTATTTACCAAATTGCCCAAACAGTGCCTGACCAGTGCATCTCGAAATCAAGATTACCAAACATTCGGGCATCTTATCATTTTAAATTTTTCTCGGAAAATTGGTACTTTTTTTGCTTGATAGGTCGAGTTCGGTCTGTGGATCATCCGGTAATTTCCTGAGCTCGAAATCATTTCAGATGGTTCCCATCCGGGGATGGTAGATGGCACGGTGGAATGTTTAAAGGTATATCGGGTTGTTGAGTTTATTGAGTTTTCCTGAGCAGCTCTCCCGCTGGGCGGGATTTCATAAATTTTTAAACTGAAAAATTTATTCCCAATTCCAAAACTTTAAGCACTTCAGCTCACTTAAGGCACTTTCAACTTTAGGCACTTTAGGCACTTTCAACTTTAGGCACTTTAGTTCATTTAAACTTCCGGCACTTTATCTAATACTTTAGTACTAAGAACCACAGACTCAAAATACGAAGAAGATACGACGCTCGCCGTATTGATTTCGTTGATTTGCCCCTGTAAACAAGGGGACAATCGGTTTCACAGATTTTGTCGGGTAACGAATACGCATTTACGGAAATGTAGAGTTGCCCTGTGGATTATTTGAAAGAAGGGTCTCTTTCCACAGTTTTTTTTGCCGGCTACAGTTACAAAACCGGCCACAAAATGATAATTAGCGATCCTTCATACAGAGTTAAAAACCGGTTTCTGTCCGCCATAAACTGCACGGTAACCTTTAACCCTATTTTGTCTACGGCAAACCTTTAATTAAACAACTGAAAGGAGTTGAACCAAGGAGGACACTTAACGAATTAAAAGAAATTGAATTGAAACCTTGAGTTTAATTCTAAAGGAGGCAAAATGAAAAAAATATCATTTATTAATCTTAGCAGTTTTTTCTAGTCTTTTTGCTTATATTTATTATGTGGCTACAGCTTCTAGTATACGAGCAGCTACATCCATATGAGTATGTTAACCGACATTCGCTGGGCAGACGTCAACAATGAACTGCTCAGATGGCTACCACAACTTCGATGACTGCATTTCGGACGATGCAATATACTATCCGATAAGATAAACCCAAAGGAAATGGATTTGATACGAATTACGGCGAAGACGACTTATTTCAATCAATTCGGACAATAAACTGCAAGATGACGAATACTTTGACTTTATTTATAGATGGATACAACTTCTGGCAATGACTCTATAAAACGACTTACATGGAGATACAGATAATTTCAGACACCAATTTTCGAGACCTTATTTAAGATCCTGGTAATATACTGGTTTAGTCACTAAGTGAAACTACGTTCTATCACGGATTACCTCCAACGCTGATTAATATTACTGAAATACAACGGTTACTAGACTTCAAGTGTCATCCATGAACTGCATATGATCATAAGCGGCCTATTTCTCATCGGCTGGTAGACGTTCATACGCAGACTGTTCAATTAAAGGATTATAGTACTATTAGAAGATACAGATAGACTTGACAACTGTTCCCGAACCGTGCCACCATGGTCATCAGCAGTCTTTTCCTTATAGGGGCTGGTGCTTGTCGTGCGCAGAAAACTTTTGGAAAGTGCCCGAGCAACAAATCAGATGCGTGATGAAAACGGTTAGAAATTTTAGCTTTGGGGAGGCCCTACTGCTCCGATGGAGTAAAAGCGGCGAGATTTAATTGTCGTAATTGGTTTTCTCAATTTTATCCGTGAGCGGAATAATTTCACGTTCTATCTTTTGAATCCCGTTAATCCTGTCCAATAAAGGGTGAATGAAGTCATGTTCGTTCGTTCCCTTAAAGTCACATCCTTCATTCAGTCCCATTGTTAAGATGCTAATATTTCCAGAACTACTACACTGTAGTATTTCTTCAGGGTTATAGATAATGGTTAATTTCCCATGCCTCTATGACATAACTTTCCCAGTCGCTCCTTCAAAAAATTATCCAAAAAGAAAAATACAAAAAGATTATAGGTGGTTATCGAGCAGCTAAAATAGTGGCCCCGGTTTTGCACTAAAGAGGAAAATTTTCATTTTCCACTTTAAAACGTTTTTCGATCTTTGACATAAGCAGCACGCATCTCAACATTCATCTGGACATCATTTCAATTCGAGTTGAATCGGGAGCTGAACTGTAAAGGAGCGATGGGATGAAGCTGAAAACCACTTTTCTGGTTGCACTGATTTTTTTATTTTTATGCGGCAATGCTTTGGCACTGGATTTCGGTACGAACATCACGAAGTATGACCGTGAGTCAACCACAACAGACACAAGTAGTTGGTATGGTCCTCAGGAAGACCAGGAGGTTGAGCCTGGCAATCAGACTGGTCAGATTTGGGATTTAGAGGGGTTTTTCCTGAAAGGCAGTGAGTTGGCGATTGTGGCTGGATTCAATTTAACAGGCGGTGTGGCAGGTGATTCTCATTCGGGTAGTGATGGATAATGGACGTCTGGTGATATTTTCATCGATATCGATAATAATGCTCGATATGGTGACATGCTGTCCGTAAATTCGGGCTCGGACGGTGATTCAAGATAACCAATAACGATTACGGCTACGATTATGTTGTCGATGTTAATTGGGCCGGCAGTACTTACAGTTATTAGAGATAATTAATTCCTCTTCCAATCTTACCGTACATATTTCGGATCGAAACAACCGTGCCAATCCTTGGGCGTATAAGAGTCGGCGGCAGCTTAATCGGCAAGTACAAGTAAACGTTTATGAATACAGTATACCAATCCTAACCGATGCCGAAACCGGATTTTCAGGCGGCACCCACTATGCCGCAGTCTTCGATCTAAGCGAACTTTTTACGGCATATATTGGTGCCGACTCATATCTTTCTGACGCATTTCACCATGGAATGCGGCAACGACAACCTGATCGGCTGCGTTGTTCCCGAACCTGCCACAATGGTCATCAGCAGTCTTTTCCTGATCGGGGCGGGTTTTTTTGTGCGCAGGAAATTGCATGGTAATTATTAGTTACAAAAAAGTTAATGACAGTCACTTTTAATGTTGTTTTTTGGCATCGACCGGCACAGCGTTGCGAAAATTTAAACAAAGGTCTATGCAATACTATACTCAAATAAAGGAGGACATAGTTCAAATATTCAAAAAAAGAATTTTACCAGCAATTAAGTTAGGAAAACTTGACTATCTTTTTCAACCACTTAAACCATCATGAAAGGAGACAGATTGTGAAGAAGTTATTTTTAGTGCCACTTTTTTTATTGTGTACTCTGCTCATGGCTGCCAATTCGGCCTGGGCACTTCCTGCACTGGATTTTGATGATGGTAATAACTTACAGACCGGCGTATTGAATTATGCGGGTCTTGGAGGATCACTGACAGGTACTGACATTATTTTTGACAGTGTACAAGGTATTGGCACCCCAGACAACAGCGGTGCTATTCTCAATTTATCAGGTTCGCTTAATTTTTCCACAGGCAACCTTTCTGCTTTCAATACCTTAGGAGGAGGGAGTTATCAGTGGCTATTCGATGGGGGAGGAACATTTTCTCTGACAGGAAATATCAATTCTCAATCACCTACAGGTTATGACACATTTGGCGGCACCTCCGGCACGATTCTATCAGGTTCTTTTAGTGGCGTGCAATTCGTTAGTGGTAATAATAGTTTGCTCATATTTACTGGCTTTGGTCTCGATAGTAAAAACGAAGTATTGACTGACTACTTTGGTTTGCCTGCTAATCTGGTGTGGTCATATGCCTCCACAGATATCTCCGCTGATATAACAGTAATCAATGCTTCGACGGGTGCTTTTACTGCCAATGTAACAAACGCTGATTTGTCTAATGTGGTTCCCGAGCCGGCCACCATGGTTATTAGCTGTCTTTTCCTGATCGGGGCCGGTTTCTTTGTGCGACGAAAACTGCATGGTGGTTATTAGTTAGCATTAGTGTGGCAAGTCAACCTATCAACTTATTTACAAATCAACTGATAAATGAAAGGAGGTAGATACAGAACAGGGTTTAAAGGGTAAGTTAGCATTGGGTTAAACTTCAATAAAATTTTGGTTTAAGGAGGCAAAATGAACAAAAAAAATAGTATTTTTATTTAATGGTATTTTTATTAACTGCTTCTCCGTTGTTTGCTGATACTATTACAATCGCTACTCCGAATGTCGGTTGGACAAACCTGGAATACAGCAGATGTAGGCAGAGATGGCAACCCTTATTGGGATGGTGACTCAGACGATCCTGCTGATAAAAATATAGGGAATTATTTAATCACTGGGGGTTAGTGCGGGATACTACTGGGGGAGTATTAGTGGAGCCGCCGACCCAAATTTTTCTTTCACTAAAACCGATCCTGGCAGCAACGCAGCCCTGCAGCTTGAAGTCGCCGGTAATTCGGGCTTTCTGACAAATTCGGTTGGTATGATATATCAATACACGCATCAATTATTTAGCGGGGGAGACATTGCTGGTCGCATCCGCGACTTTTACGCCGACAAACAATTATGGATTTTATATCTGAGGATAGTCCCGAATGGTATTTTCAATACCCAAAGCAGTAAAAACCGGGTGGACAACACTATTGCAGTTTTCAATGAAAATTCTGGTGTATTTTGGCTTGGGATTGGAAGATTTAGCCAATTTAGGCGATAAGGATTACCAGGATATGGTCGTTAAGGTTCAGGCCGTTCCCGAGCCGGCCACCATGGTCATCAGCAGCCTGTTTCTGATCGGGGCAGGGATTTACGTACGGAGGAAGCTGCACGGCAAGGCGTAATGCGGGGTTTTGTATAAGTTAACGTAAACGAGTCATACTTTCAGGTGATTTTGTTCCAATCGAAGCACTCATCTGCCGGATGTAATCGACAGATGAGTGCTTCGATCTCTCTCCGTTGACTCCTGCCAAATCCGCAAAGCAGCCTTCCGCATGTAATCCGCTAAAGTGCACGTAACGACTTGATAACATCTCAAATATAGGTATTTACTGAGCAGTGAAAAAGATCTGATCACAGTTTCGGGCTAGGGTTTGACCGTCGGACATTTTGTGCGTCCTGCGGTTATCACGAATTCATGCGGTAGATGGTAAAGCTTGCTTCGGATCGATCCAAGAAAAAAACGTTTGATAGTGAATTCACGCAACATATTCGGATCGAGGCCAGTTGAAGCCGGTCCCGACTGTCTGGTCCTGAAAGCCTTCAAAGGGTGAAATGAGAGGATATTATTGGCCGCACTGCGGTTAAACAGGTCGGAATCGTATTATGATAAAATACTATACTGTAAAATCTTCATCGAATGACCGGAATCGGCCGTTTGAGAGATTCATCCTCGAGTGGCCAAACTAGTCCGTAGCCGCAACGAAGGCCGTCGCGCGCTGATTCAACCGATCCGATACTACGCGTCGCACACACTGCCGTTTCTGGTGCTGATCCTGGCGCTTTATCTCGGTCGGCTGCTCGATGTGCCGCGAACGGTGGCTTATCCCTTCCAGTCGCTCGCAACGGCGGGTTTGCTTTTGTATTATCGGCGGGCGTACCGGAATGAAATCAGGGTGGTCTTCGAATGGTCGGCGGTTCTGAGCGGTATTCTCGTGTTTGTCCTGTGGGTGTCATTGGACGGACTCTACCCGCATTTGGGGGCGGCCAAGGATCAGTCGTATGCTGCCGGGGCAAGCGCTTACGAAATCGCCATCCGGTTGATCGGCGCATCCCTGGTCGTGCCGGTGGCCGAGGAGGTGTTCTGGCGCTCGTTTGCCCTGCGTTTTTTGATCCGGTCCGATTTCAAGGCGGTGCCGCTGGGGCAATTTACCTGGTTTTCCTTTGTGTGCATTTCGCTGGCGTTTGGGTTCGAGCATCACCGCTGGCTGGCGGGAATCATTGCCGGCATGGTCTACGCCGCGCTGCTGTACCGCAGCAAGAACCTCTTTTCCCCGATCCTCTCCCATGCCGTCACAAACGCCCTGCTCGGCATTTACGTGATCGCGACGGGAAAGTGGTATTTCTGGTAAGCGGGGGATACGGAGGAATGGATTCCATTTTACAAAAAGAAAATTAGACCCGGTACCATCTATAAGAGCTACCGGGCAGGCAGGATCGACAGGATTGACATGATATTTTTCATGGTTTCCGGCCAGCCCGTCCTGTCGGCATAGACTTCGGGAAGAAACCATGAAATCAAATCGGCCCGCGGCCCAAACTTGGCCGAAGGCCATTGGGGATTGCCTGTTTCATCCGGAAACAGGCAAACAAAAAATCCACACAATCCTGCCTGCGCTGTTAAATTTGAAACCTGTTTATCCGGGGTAAATCCTGTCAAAAACGGATTTCATAAGATCGAATTCATTCCACCAGAAAATAAATGGTGGTCAGAGATCGAACATTTTGAATCGACAGTGAAAATATGGTATCATTCAAAAGCCTGAAACATGGACCAACCTTTTAAAATAAAAACAATCTGTCGCCGCCGAGGCGGCCGCTCTGGGCCGGACAGATAAACTCAACAGACCCAACAAACCCAGTAAACGCATAAAAAGGCTAACGGCCAAAGGCATACGGTGCAAGGATTGCGGCAAATGAATTTTTCAGGCGAAAAAGTTATGAAACGCAGCTGCTCTGCTCAGGAAAACTTCAATGAACCTTTAGCCCGTTAAATTCATCGAAGATGAGGAACGAAGTGGATTTAACTGGGCCAATAGACCCTTGCCCTGCTTGCCCCGTAGCTCCAGCGTTAGCAGATGGTACTGGGGCCTGCCCCATAGGTCCGGAAGATCGTATCGGGGTTGAACTCCACGAAGTGGAAGCCGCAAAGCGGCGTTCAACCGGGGCAACAAACCAATAAACTATTCAACCATTTAACGAATAAACGGTCCTATCCGGGGCAACAAACCCAATGGACCTTTACCCCGTTGAACTCCACGAAGTGGAAGCCGCAAAGCGGCGTTCAACCGGGGCAACAAACTCAATAAACTCAACAAACTCAATAAACTCAATAAACTACCTACTCACTTTAGGCACTTTCCATGGAGATCATCGCCATGAAACGCACTCCCGCATTATTCACGCTCGTTCTGCTGACCGCCATTTCCCTTGCCGGCTGCGCCAACGACGGGGAAAAAAAGGTCGACCACTTCCAAAAGGGTCAGGTGTACTTCGAAAGCGGCGACTACAAGAAGGCGCTGCTGGAGCTCAAAAACGCAGTGCAGATCGACCCCAAATACGCCCAGGCCCAGCTGCTGCTGGCCAGGACCGAAACCGAACTGGGCAATGCCAGGGGTGCCTATCAGGCCTATACGAGAGTGGGCGAACTGGACCCGGACAACCTGGAGGCCCAGCTCATGCTGGCCAAATTCCTCCTGCTGGGCAAAAAACAGGACGAGTCCCGCGAAAAAATCGATTTGATCCTCAAAAAGGAGCCTAAAAACCCCGAGGCCCTGCTGCTGCTGGCCGAACTCCAAAATCTCGACGGCAAGCCGGATGACGCTATCGAGACCTTCAAAAGGATCATCGCGATCGACAACAAGCACGACAAGGCCTATCGCGGGCTTGCCCGGATGCTGGCGCGGCAGGGGAAAATCGACGAGGCCGAAGCCGTCCTGAAAAAAGCCGTTGCGGCCGGGGACCAGGATTCGAAATTGCAGCTCGAACTGGCAGCGCTCTACACAGGCAAAAAAGATTTCGCACAGGCGGAAGGCGCATTGAAGGAGGCCGTGCGGCTCGACCCGGATAACGCAGACCTGCTCATTACCCTCGGCAACTTCTACGCCGCTACCGGAAAGAAGGAACCGGCCGAAAAATTGTACCTCGAGGCTGTCCAGGCTGCCCCGGACAACACCCGGCCGCAGCTGGTCCTGGCCAACTTTTACGAAGTCAGCGGTAAAAAGGACGAGGCCCTTTCCATCTACACCAAGGCCCTCGAGAAGCAGCCGGAAGACGTCCGGGTCAAGATGGCGCTCGCTCAATTTTATTTCAAAAACCGCGAGATAGAAAAGGCCCAGCAGAGTATCGCGGAAATATTGGAAGCGCGCCCGAAATACTTTCCCGCCCGGGTCCTCAGCGGTGAAAT
Organism: uncultured delta proteobacterium; assembly: GCA_963728055.1. Lineage (GTDB taxonomy): Bacteria > Desulfobacterota > Desulfobacteria > Desulfobacterales > SG8-13 > JARFQH01. Next base: position 64,577 of record CAVSIM010000015.1, read on the forward strand.
CCTGTTGGCAGAACAGCAGCATCCGGAAGCCGTCGAACTGTTCAACCAGTTGGCCAACGAAGAGGCGGAATCGGACCGGATTCAATATCTGAAGGCGCTGGCCCACTCGGGCAACGGTGAAATCTCCCAGGCCAAGGGCGCCGCCGCCCGGGCCGTCGAGCTGAACCCGCGCAACACGGAAGCCCGGCTGCTGCTGGCCGACCTTCACTACCGGGAGCGCGATTTTGCCATGGCCGAAAAGGAGAGCCGGGAAGTTCTTGGCATGCGGCCCTCCGATCTGCGGGCCATGCTCGTTCTCGGCAACAGTTACCTGTATCAGAAACAGTTCGACAAAAGCCGGCAGAATTTCGAGTCGATCATTCGACTGGCGCCCGACAGCCCGGTGGGCTATTTTCGCATGGGCTTGCTGAGCATGGCCGAAAAGAAGAACGACGAGGCCGTGGGCTATCTTAAAAAAGCGCTGGCGCTCGACCCCTATCAGACCGAAGCGTTGACGAACCTCGTTCTGGTGTATTCGACCCAAAAAGACCTGGATGCGGCCTTCAAGACCTGTGACGATCAACTTAAAAAGGTCAAGGACAACCCGCGGGCAGCGGCCGTGATCGAGAACTTGAAGGGGGCCCTTTACCTGGTGCGCCAGGACCGCCAGGCCGGCGAGGCCCAGTTTCAGAAGGCGATCCAAAGCGACCCCAACTACCTGCCGCCCTATTATGCCATGGCGCGGCTCTTCATGGCCGAGAAGAAGGACGACCGGGCCATTGAGCAGTTCAAGGCGGTTCTGGAAAAGGACCCCAATCAGGCCGGTCCGCACATGTTCCTGGGAACGATCTATCAGTCGAAGGGCGATGCCGATCTGGCGCAAAAACATTACCGGGGCGCCCTCAAGATCAACCCGGAATTCGCCCCGGCCGCCAACAACCTGGCCTACCTCCTGGCCGACGAGGGCAAGGAATTGAACGAAGCCCTTGAATTTGCCCGGATTGCCAAGAAGAGCAACCCGAACGACCCCCATATCAGCGACACGCTGGGCTGGGTCTATTATAAAAAAGGTCTCTACGAAAATGCGCTGGGAGAGCTGGCGGTCACCTTGGAAAAATTGCCCGACAACGCCACCGTGCGGTATCACCTGGGCATGGTCTACTTGAAGAAAGGCGACCAGGATAAGGCCAAACAGGAGCTGGAAAAAGCCCTCAGCCTCGACGATTCATTCGACGGCGCCAAAGATGCCAGGGAGGCCCTGGCGAAACTGTAGCTCGAGCCGGGATTCGGATCTCGCTCGAAATACGCCGCAACTATGCGCTGGTAATTTAATATATTTAAAGATAACAGTATGATAACAAACATTGTCGATGTAATCGACCAGGCGGAGCTGTAGGTAACGGTTGAGCCAAAAAATTGAATGGATTCGATTTTATAGAGAAAATAATTAGACAGGATAAACAGGATTCACATGATATTTTTCATGGTTTCCTGAAGAAACCATGAAATCAGCCTCGGCCTCCGGCTGTTTAATGCTTTGCACCCATATCAAGAGTTTGGTTTGCCTGTTTCATCCGGAAACAGACAAAAATAAAAAAAATCCCCAAAATCCCGTAAATCCTGTCCATGTACATAATCATAAGATCGTATCCAATCCACTAGAGATGAATGGATTCGATTTTATAGAGAAAAGAATTAGACAGGATAAACAGGATTCACATGATATTTTTCATGGTTTCCTGAAGAAACCATGAAATAAGCCTCGGCCTCCGGCCGTTTAATGCTTTGCACCCATAACAAGAGTTTGGTTTGCCTGTTTCATCCGGAAACAGGTAAAAATAAAAAAAATCCCCAAAATCCCGTAAATCCTGTCCAATTACAATAGTTCATTAAACAGAATCCATTCCTTTTTAAAAGATGAAACACGAAGAAGTCACTTACAAGATAATTGGATGTGCTCACAACGTCTTCAACCAGTTGGGTTTTGGATTTTTAGAAAACGTTTACAAGGAGGCCATGGTCATCGAACTCAATAAACATGGCCTGAAAACTGAAGCCGAAAAGCCACTCAAAGTTTATTATGACGATCAGATAGTAGGTGAGTACTTTATTGATTTGTATGTGGAAAATACTGTTGTTGTTGAATTAAAGGCCATAGAGAATTTATCGAAACAGCATGAAGTTCAACTGGTAAATTACTTAAATGGCATCAAACAGGAAACCGGCTTGCTCATCAACTTCAGCCGGTCAGGTGTAGCTGTAAAAAGAAAATACCGGAGCATAAAAGCCAAACCTAAAGATTTGGCCGAAGGCCATTGGGTTTTGCCTGTTTCATCCGGAAACAGGTAAAAATAAAAAAATCCAGAAAATCCCGTAAATCCTGTCCATGTACATAATCATAAGATCGTATCCAATCCACTAGAAATGAATGGATTCGATTTTAGAGAAAAGAATTAGACAGGATAAACAGGATTCACATGATATTTTTCATGGTTTCCTGAAGAAACCATGAAATCAGCCTCGGCCTCCGGCTGTTTAATGCTTTGCACCTATATCAAGAGTTTGGTTTGCCTGTTTCATCCGGAAACAGGTAAAAATAAAAAAAATCCCCAAAATCCCGTAAATCCTGTCCATGTATATAATCATAAGATCGTATCCAATCCACTAGAAATGAATGGATTCGATTTTATAGAGAAAAGAATTAGACAGGATAAACAGGATGCACATGATATTTTTCATGGTTTCCAGAAGAAACCATGAAATAAGCCTCGGCCTTCGGCTGTTTAATGCTTTGAACCCATATCAAGAGTTGGGTTTTGCCTGTTTCATCCGGAAACAGGTAAAAATAAAAAAAATCCCCAAAATCCCGTAAATCCTGTCCATGTATATAATCATAAGATCGTATCCAATCCACTAGAAATGAATGGATTCGATTTTATAGAGAAAAGAATTAGACAGGATAAACAGGATTCACATGATATTTCCCGCTGAAAGCGGCTTGATATTTCTTAATTTCTTCCGGAAATTAAGAAGATAAAAAAATCCAAATAATCCTGTAAATCCTGTCCAATAAACCGTCATGAAAAAAAACAACGAAAACGACGACGTTTCCGACCTGCTCGACCTGCTGCAGGGGTCCTCCAAGAGCGGCCAGACCGCCCTCGACCCGGCCTACCTTTTCGACACAGCGCTGCGCTTCCGCTGGCTGCTCATCGTCCCGTTCTGCCTGGCCATGCTGGTCGGAATCTACCTGGCCGTCAAGCTGCCGCGGGCCTACGAAGCCGACACCCTGATTCTGGTCGAGCAGCAGCAGGTTCCGGACAGCTACGTGCACTCGATCGTGGGCTCCGACATCGATTCGCGCATCACCACCATTCAGCAGCAGATTCTGAGCCGTACCAATCTCATGAACATCATCGAACGGTTCAACCTGTTTTCGGAAGCCAAATACACGGACGCCTTCCTGGACGACAAGATCGAAGACATGCGCAAGCGGATTTCGGTCAAGGTCATCGAGGACGCTGACAAAAAAACCGGTGCCAACGCCTTCCGGATTTCCTTCAGGGGCGAGGACCCCAACCAGGTCTACCAGGTGGTCAACACCCTGACCACCTACGTCATCGATCAAAATCTGAAGCTGCGCGAAACCCATGCGGTCGGCACCAGCGAATTCCTTGACGACGAACTGATCAAAATGCGGCAGCACCTGGAGGAAGTGGAAAAGGCCCTCAAGGACTTTCGCGCCGCCTACATGGGGGAGCTGCCCGAGCAGCTGCCCAGCAACCTGATGGTGCTGGACCGCCTGCAGCAGCAGGTGAGCGAGAAACAGCTGAGCCTGCGGGACCAGCAGAACCGGTTGATGGTGGTTGAAAACCAGCTGAAATTCGTGCAGCAGTCAAGTGTGCCGACGGTTGGGCCGGCCGTTGCGGGCGGCGAGCCGTCGACGCTGGAAGAGCTCAAGCAGCGCCTGGCGACCTATCGGACCAAGTACACCGACAACCACCCCGACGTCATGCGGCTGAAGGACCAAATCGAGGAACTGGAAAAGGAGGCGCCGCCGGCCTCCGGGGCAGCCGCGGCAACCGCACCGGCACCGAAGGCCACCACCGGGATCGAGTCCGACCTGATGATGCAGCGCGGCCAGGCTCTGAGCAACATCAAGAATATCGAGAGCGAACTTACCCAGATCAAGGCCCAGATCGACTTCTACCAGCAGCGGGTGGAAAACACGCCCAAGCGCGAGCAGGAGCTGATCTCGCTCAAGCGCGACTACGACAACATCCAGAAGACCTACAGTTCGGTTCTGACCCGGAAGTTGGAGGCCGACATCGCGGTCAATATGGAAAAGAAGCAGAAGGGCGAGCAGTTCCGGATCATCGACCCCGCCCGCAGGCCCAACAAACCGATCTCGCCCGACATGCGCGTGATCTTCCTCGGCTGCCTGCTGGCCGGGCTGGCGGTGGGCGGCGGACTGGTCTTCGTTTTGGAGTTCTTCGACAACTCGGTCAAAAAATCCGCTACATTTCAGAACCGCATGGGTATATCGGTCCTGATGGTCATGCCGGTCATCGAGTCGCAAACCAGGCGGAACCTGCGGCGCCTGAACAACGGCTTCAGCGCCTGCGCCGTGGCGGTGTCCATCGTCCTGGTCGTGTGCCTGGCCGCCGTCACCGTGGCCGACCTGCCGTCGATAGCCGCCCGCATCCGCACCCTGCCCCTGTTGGGTTAGATGGAAAATGAGGAATGGATTCTATTGTATAAAAAAAGAATTAGACAGGATCAACAGGATGCAGGATAAGGGAGAGGGTGTAAGGTTCAAGGTGTATGGTGTAAGGAAAAAGGAAGAATAAATTTTTCGTTGAAAAATTTATGAAACGCAGCAGAGCTGCTCAGGAAAACTTCAATAAACCGATATACCAATCTAACTCAAAAAACTCAATAAACTCAAAAAACTCAATAGACCCAATAAACTAAAAAACCAATCAACTCTTCAACCATTTAACGAATTGACGGTCCTATGCGGCCCAACAGACCCAATAGACCCAACAGACTCAATAAACCACTTACTCACTTTAGTCACTTTAAACTTTAGATCACTTTAGGCACTCTAGTTCACTTTAGGCACTTTAAACTTTAGGCACTTTGCTCATGGGAATAATCTCAAAGGCACTCGCAAAATCACGGCACGCTGAAAAAGCCGCCGCCGCCCCAAACGCCGGCGATCCGTCCGGGCCTCCTGTGGACGGCGCGTCCGAGCCGGAAAACGATCCGGCGGAGAAGAGGGGTGCGCGGATCGGGTCTTCCGAAGCCGCGGGCGGTTCGTCGATTTCCGTCGATGCCCCAATTGCCGTGAAGAGCCGGCCCGATCTGGGCCAGCGGATGCTGGAAAACGCGCGGCGAGCTGCGCCGGCGGCCGCAGCGCCTCGGCCGGAAGCGCGAACAGCCGGCATTGAAGAAAAGGCATCGCCGGCGCCCGATGAGTGCCGCCTGGACAGCGATCTCATCTCCCTGTGCGCGCCGGATTCGCCGGAATCCGAGCTGTTCCGGATCCTGCGCAGCAAGGTGCTGTTTCCACGCGAGGGCCATGCGCCCCGCTCGATCATGGTGACCAGTGCCATGTCGGGCGAGGGCAAGTCTTTCATTGCCGCGAACCTGGCCGTCAACCTGGCCAAGAACATCGACCAGCACGTCCTGCTGATCGACTGCGACCTGCGCGAGCCGAGCGTGCACCGCAAGTTCGGATTCGATCGCGCAAAGGGGCTGAGCGAGTACCTCACCAACGGAACGGCCCTGAAGCCGCTTCTGCTCAAAACCGGGGTCGACAAGCTGACCCTGCTGCCGGCTGGATCTCCTCCGGAGAATCCGGCCGAAATTCTCTCTTCGGCGAAGATGGCCTCGCTTATGGACGAGCTTCTGGCCCGCTACGACGACCGCTACATCATCATCGATGCGCCGCCCCCCCTTATGGTGCCCGACACGAGCGCGCTCGTCAAGAAGGTCGACGGCATTCTCCTGGTGGTTCAGTTCGGCAAAACCGACTTCGATACAGTCGAGGAACTCATCGAGGAAGTAGGCCGAGATAAAATTATCGGTGCGGTCATCAACCGCTCAAAATCGCGTTCCTCGCGCCGCTACGCCTACAACCGCCACCGCAAGTACGGCAAGTACAGCCGGCAGGCCGAATAAATTTTTCGTTGAAAAATTTATGAAACGCAGCTGCGCTGCTTGAAAGGCTGGGAAGATGGGAAGCAGGGAGGCTGAGAAGCCGGGAAACCGGAAAGAATGGCCCGGCTCACACTTTGCCGCGCGCCTTTTTCCATTAGCCTTGGTATCCAATCGAACTCAACCAACTCAACAGAACCAACAAACCCAAGTAACTCAACGAACTCAACAGACCCAATAGACTCAACAGACTCAACAAACCTTCAGCCCGTTTGCCCCGTAGCTCCAGCGATAGCAGATGGTACTGGGGCCTGCCCCGTAGGGCTGAAAGATCGTACTGGGGTGAAATTCATGCGCAGCATGAGAGGCGCAGCCTATTTCACCGAGACCAAATAACTCAACGAACAAAGAATCCAATCAACCAATCAACTCTTCATCCAATAATCCAATAATATAGGCTTTACCGGCCCATTTACAGGGCTGCCTACTTATTTATATATTAGTGGGGGTTATTGAGGAGGTAAAAAAATGCTTATTGAATACGTCAATAAAGCGATGAGCAAGGCGGTTTACGATAAATTGGATGATGGCACTTTCACGGGTAAAATTCCTCAGTGTCCGGGTGTTGTTGCATTTGGAGATTCACTTTATCGGTGCGAGCAAGAATTGAGGTCCTCTCTTGAAGGATGGCTAATTGTAAAAATACGACATGGCGATAGGCTGCCGATTATAGACAAAATCAAATTAAACAATAAAATGCCGGCTCTTCCAGGGGCTACTATACATGGCTAAAAAATGGAAGCCATGCAAACGAAGGGATTTTATAAAAAAGCTCAAGAAGCTCGGATTCGGATCACCCGAACCGGACGGTCGTCATTTCTATATGCGATACCGGATGCGTCCGTATAATATTGTCCCCAGCGCAACCTTGACAATCTAAATATAAGTGTATAATATCAAGCATATATGAGATGGCATTCAAAAAACAGAGGTTATTTTATGAATACGATCAAGTATGTCTATTGGCAAGATAATAAAATGTGGCTTGGATATCTTGAGGAATTTCCTGATTATATGACCCAAGGTGATTCCTTGGATGATCTTAAAGAAAATCTAAAAGATATCTATTTTGAACTCAGCTCCGGTAATATTCCTTGTGTTCGCAGGGTCGATGAACTGGAAGTTGCATGAAGCGGAAAGAGTTGATTAAGGAATTGGAAAAAATAGGTTGTGTACTGCTGCGGCATGGCGGAAACCACGATTGGTATCATAATCCTGAAACGAAAATATCGCAGCCGGTTCCGCGCCACAAAGAAATTAATGAATATCTATCCAAGCATATCTTAAAGATGATGAGAAAATAAAAAAGCATTCACCGTTCGCAACAAGCTATTCGAAAACCCTTGAAGCCCCGATTACTTGAATCCTTGAACCATGAAATATTAACTAATCAAACAAATGAACCAATGAAACTAATCCAACAGATAAAGAATAAAAAGGCAAATATGGCAATGCCGGCATTTGATGAAAAAAAATTAAAAGGTATTTTAAAATCTGCCTTTAAGGAAGCATTAATTGAAAATCGTGAATTGATGCAGGACATAGTGGAAGATGCTTTAGAAGACATGGCCCTTTCCCGGGCCATCGAACAGGGTCTTGAAACAGCGTCCGTTTCTCGTAAAAAAGTGTTTGTACTGTTGGAGACCGAAAGGTGAAGGTAACATTCAGACGGAGCTTTGAAAAAGACATTAAAATTATAAAAGACAAGAGCCTATTGCGACGTGTAAAAGAGTTGATCGAGACGATAGAGGCTTCGGATTCGTTGAATGAGATAAGCAGTTTAAAGAAGCTGAGAGGCGGTGGTAATTTTTACCGACTTAGAATTGGTGATTATAGGATTGGATTGGCCGTGGAAGGTGACGCAATCGTGTTCGTACGATTTATCAATCGAAAAGATATTTACAGGTTCTTTCCTTGAAAAAAAACACGCCAAAAAGACACGTAAAAATAACCAAACAGTCTTTACGCTATCAACGTTTCTATACCAATCAACTATTTAACCAGTAAACCAATTATACAGTTTTTTAAAACTCTTGAACCCTCGAATCCTTGAACCCTGAGATATGAACCACTCAAACGATTTTCTATTACACAATTCCCATCATAAATTTTTTAACAAAAAATTTATCAATGATTGAAAACCGAATAATAGACTATTTTCGCGATCGCGGCGAAGTTGCCGCCGTCTACCTGTTCGGCTCGCATGCCGCCGGAAGAGAAAAATCAGGTTCGGACGTTGATCTTGCCATTCTGTTTCAAACCCGGGACCCCGGTTTTATAAGAGATTCGATCGACGCTTACCTGGTCGATCTTTCACGGCTTTTAAAAAAAGATATTCATCCCGTCGACCTGAGCAGTGCCGGGGAGATGCTTCTGGGGCAGATTTTCAAAAAAGGCAGGTGCATCGTCATCAACGACCGACAGCAGTTGGCAGCGTTCAGAGTAGCGGCGTACGCAAAAATATTTGATTTTTCATATTATCGTGACTCGATGCAGTCCGGACTGATCAAATCAGTCGTCCAGGGGTCATCATTCAATGGTTGATAGGGATCTCATTCTCGCAAAGGCCGGCTCGGTCAAGCGGCATATAGATAGAATAAAGGCCAAGTCCGCTGCCGACATGGCCACCTTCCTGCGTGACCTTGACCGCCAGGAGATCATCGCCTTCAACATGCACCTGGCCATCCAGGGCTGTATGGACATCGCCGCCCACATCATCAGCGAAGAGGGATTGGGGGTTCCCAGCAGTGCCGGAGAGATGTTCTTGCTTTTGCAGGAAAATGGGTATTTATCGGCAGATCTCGCCGATAGAATGGTCAAAGCGATCGGATTCAGAAATCTGCTGGTGCACGAATACCTTAAAATCGATCTACAGCGACTCCACCAGGCAGCTGAAAAAAATGTCGACGACTTGATGGAATATCTATCGTCAGTATTTATAAAAATAGGCATCGCTTACCCACAGTCGACGGTTTGAAAATAGATAGTGTCCATCCATAAATGGTCTTTTTTCCGCTGGGCGGCGTTCTCCGCGTGTTTCCGGCTGCGGCGTACATAAAGTACGCCTCGCCGCAAACCCTTGTGCGGCCTTGTCCAGCGAAAAAAATCCACATTTATGAATTGGACACTGAGAAGTGCCTAAAAAAGATCGCGGATGGGCACTAGATAAGTATCTCAGAGTAATTTTATTAGAAGATGGCGAAACAGTGCATAATGCCTTTTTTGATCGCTCCGTTAAGGAGGAACAATCAATGAAAGTAAAATATTTTTCTGACACTGATACCGCTCACGTTGAGTTTTCGACTGGCGAAGTTCAGGAGACAAAAGAAATAAGCGAAAACATTTATGTGGATTTGGATGAAGATGGTAATCTGGTGAGCATGACAATTGAGCACGCGAAAGCGAATGCAGGACTATCGGGATTCTCTTATCAAGAAATGACGCCCCAAGCAATGTGAGAACATTCGAAAGAGGTCTGGACTGAGTGAACGGTTTCTTAAGCGTATTGCAAAGCAAATACACTATGTCTGAAGAAGAAATAGTCGCTTACCTCGAATTGATACTTGATTCAATGAATCCTCAATCCATGAATTTTATTTTTACCCCCGAATCCTCGAATCCCTAAATTCTTCAGTTCCTAAATTCGGAGTTATCGACTTATTTATATATTAATGGGCGTACCCAACGCCCCGCATGACATCCCCAAATGTAGAGATAGAAGGGACGTCCCCAAGAATCACGTCCCCAAGAATCACTCTTATAACATTATATTATGGCAAAACATGAGAAACTACTCCAGAGAATTTTACGGGGAAAATCGGATTCTTCTGTTTCATTCGAAGATCTTCGCAATCTACTCACTTATCTTGGATTCGTGGAAAGAATTCGTGGAGGTCATCACATCTTTGTTAAAGAAGGCGTAATGGATTTGATAAATCTCCAGCGTGATAAAAAAATGGCCAAGGCCTACCAGGTAAGGCAAGTTAGATCGGTAATCGTGCAATATGGATTAGGGGGTAATAAATAATGCATCGATATGAAATAATAATTTACTGGAGCGATGAAGATCAGGTTTTTGTCGCGGAGGTTCCACAACTTCCCGGTTGTGTCGCTCACGGGAATTCATATGACGAGGCATTAAATAGTTGTCAAGAAGCTATTGACCTCTGGATTTCTACAGCGAAGGAGTTCGGAAGAGATATACCTGAACCCAAAGGCCGACGACTCCAATTTGCTTAGCCGGTGCCCTCAATCCCTAAATGCTGTAATCCCTGAATTTTATTATTACCCTTGAACCCTGGAATCCTTGACTCCTTGAATCCTGTAGTAATAACCAATCAAAACAAATCAAATCAATTAAGCAGATAGAGAGACTTTCACAATGATCAATTATACAGCTAAATACACCAAAATCGATGCCGGCTATATGGGGCAACTGGTTGAATGGCCAGAAATAGTGACGGAAGGAAAAGATCTCGAAGAATGCCGGAAAATGCTCAGGGATGCGCTAAATGAAATGATTTTGGCATACCAGCAATTAGAGAGAGAAATTCCGGTTGGAAACGCTTTGATCGAACAGCTACCAGTCGAGGTCGAGCGTGTCTGTTAAGCGGCGAGGCCTGGTTAGTTATTTCGAAAATAATGGTTTCTACATGCTTAGAGAGGGAGGAAACCAGTAAGGTATCACGGAAGCCTTGATGGTAATGCCTTCAATAGCGTCAAAGGAAGAATTTGCGCCTATATGGGGTGTAAATGAAATCAGAATAGCTTGCTTCATCTAACCTCTGAAACTTACTGCCATTCGGCTATCAATAAAGTTAAAAATTTAGGAGAAATATGCCAAAATCACAAAAATTTGTTTATTTTTAGTAAAAAGGTCCATGATAACACAAAACATTTAAAGGTGATAATATGGATGGCTTTATAATCGTTGATCCAAAAATTTGCTCCGGAAAACCGGTGATCAAAGGCACGCGCATTATGGTGAAAAACATCCTTGGTATGGTGGCCGGTGGGTACGCCTTTGATCGAATTTTGGATGCGTATCCTGAACTGACGCGGGAAATGATTCAAGCGGCATTGGAATATGCTGCAGCTGTTATCGACGAGGAGCAGGTTATTGCCCGTGCATGATGAAGATCTGAGATTACTGCTTGACCAAAACGTACCACAGGCAATTTTAACCTGGTTGAAGAAAAAGCTTCCTGGATGGGAAATTCTGCATGTTAATGAGCTCGGCTTTCAGGGTAAACCGGACGAATTCATCTATTTGTGGGCTCAGAAAAATGTTGCCATAATTGTCACCTACGATGAGGATTTCGCTGATTCAAGATATTACCCGCTAGGGCATCACCATGGAATCATTCGGCTTAGAGTATGGCCAACAACTATTGAACAAACCCAGAGTGCCATGGAACGCCTTATAGCAGATGTTTCCCCCATCACATGGCGCAATTGCCTCATCATTATCGATAATAATAAAATCCGTGTGAGAAAACTCAAGTAATACAAGCTGGTTATATAAAGTAACATGCGATTTTATTCCAAGCATCCTAATTGTATGGCAGTTTCAGGGCTTGTGGTAGAAAGCAATGAAATAATAGAATGTCCCAAAAATCGGTATGGCATGAACATGTATCCCGAGAAGCGGGTGACTGGATTTCCTCTTATTTATATATTAATGGGCGTTCCCAACGCCCCGCATGACATCCCCAAATGTAGAGATAGAAGGGACGTCCCCAAGAATCTGACTCACTAAAAATGAATAGATTCGATTTTATTGTGAAAAGAATTAGACAGGATCGACAGGATGCACATAATATTTTTCATTCTGTTTCCGGAAGAAACAATGAAACCAGCATCGGCCCACGGCCGTCAAATATGAAATGGTTCGCGAGGCATCGGTTTATTGCAGTGGCGTTGCGAGTGTGAGCATTCGATGGAAATAATGTATTCCGCCGCCGGCGGCTGGACCTTCGTTGCTTTCTTCCGGGAAGCAGCGAGGAAAAAAACTATCCTAAATTTATGAAACGCAAGTTTTTAATTTTGAATTGTGAATTTTGGATTTTTAATTGAGGAAAGAAAGCGATTGTAAGGGCAATTTTGAATTGTGAATTTTTAATTTTGGATTGAGGATGAAAAAGCGATTTTTAGAGCAATTGTGAATTGTGAATTGTGAATTTTTAATTGAGGATGGGAAAGCGAATTTTAAGGCAATTTTGGATTTTTAATGTTTAATTTTGAATTTAGGGTGAAAAAGCGATTTTAGAATCAATTTTTAATTTTGGATTTTTAATTTTTAATTGAGGATGAAAAAAGGGCAATTTTTAATTGTGAATTTTTAATTTTTAATTTTGAATTTAGGTTGGGATCTTTTTTGCGGTGAACGGAAAACCAAACATTATAAAGGAGAAAACGTATCGATTCGCCATTGATATTGTTAATCTTTACAAGATTATGATCAAGCAGAACGAATTCAATCTATCCAATCAGATTGTTCGTTCCGGCACAAGCATAGGCGCCAATGTAGAGGAAGCTATCGCCGCGCAAAGCCGAAAAGATTTTATTTCCAAAATGGCAATCGCCTCCAAGGAAGCGAGAGAAACCAATTATTGGCTCCGATTGATAAGAGATACAGACCTGCTGAAAGATGTCGGCCTCGTAACTTTGATAAACGAATCTGAAGCAATCATAAAAATTATTACCTCCATCGTTAAAACAACCAAAAATAATCCATAATTCAAAACTAAAAATTAAAAATTACATTCGTCTTCCATCATTCAAAATTTAAAATTAAAAATTCAAAATTACTCTCTCTTTCCATAATTCAAAATTTAAAATTAAAAATTCAAAATTACTCTGTCTTTCCATAATTCAAAATTCAAAATTAAAAATTCAAAATTACTCTCTCTTTCCATAATTCAAAATTTAAAATTAAAAATTCAAAATTATTGGGGAAGCCTATAACCTATGAGCTATGAGCTATTTCAGGCCTCCAGAGAGGCTGTGTCCAACCAGTCCTCTAAGTCAACATTCAGGTAAAGGTTTTTTGCTTTAAGTTGTGCCAGAAATTCCCATGGGCTCCACCCGAGTTCTCGACAGACTTCCATTTGGCTCAGCTTCCGGCGGTGGTATTTTTCAAGCAGCCGATCCTGCTTGTCCACAGAAAATCCCTTTTGCAACACTTCACGCAAATAGGCCGAGCGATCCAGTTTCAACTCTCGAACAAGCTGGTCGATTTCATTTAAAAGATCTTCAGGTATCCTTATGGTTGTCGGTTTTGCCATCTTTTTTCTCCATCAGCATGATGAGTGCTTCGGCGATGATTTCAGGTGAATATCTCCCAATTTTGGCGAGCTTTTCGAGGGACGCGCGCGCTTTTTCTAACGATATTTTCTGCAATCTGAATAGGTCGACCACGATTTTCGGCGTAACGATAAATGGGACACCAAGAAACCTTGCGGCCCTTATTGCCTTGCCATCATCTGTGGCCAGCAGCGACCGACCCAGTTCAATGGCTAAAAACAACGCGTCTTTTTCTCTCCCTGATGCAGCGACAGCTGGAATGGGTCTTTGGTACCATGACAAATCTGCTTTCCCGGGTTTTGAACTTTTAATTTTCCCAATGACACCAGCTTTGAAATTAAGGTGGCATCAGGATGGTATTCTGACCATTTAGTTTCCGCTATGGGCCAAACTTCGATATATTGATGGACATCCCGTAACAAGAACACTCGAACAATTCCGCAGACCATCTCCACGAAAGCTACATTTGGCCAATAGAATGAGGGTGCTGCAATCGGCAACTCACCTGATCATTGGTTAACTTCGGCATCTAAATGAAAATACACGTATTTCTGGAAAAACGTAACCAGTATCCATAGATTGTCAATTGTTGAGGCTGAAATTTCCGAAATGGAAAACGCTCTAAACGATCTCAACGCTCAACGATTTTATTAATCTCTATCTGGAACTCTTGAAGACGATTATACGCTTTCGACCAGATAAAACCAACCTAAAGAAATTACCTTAGACAAAGTGCGAGTTTAGGTTATTAAAAAGTCAATTAAAGCCTTAAAGCGAAATAGATCGGTCGTCGTTCGCCAAAAAGGTTCTCACATTGGAATCCATAAACACTTGGAAATGAAACCCTGAAGGTGACAATACCGGCCCACGTCCAATTAAAAGATCCACTCTTTCGTACATCCTCAAACAGGCCAGAATCCCTGTCGAAAGATTCCTGCAGTTGATCGGTGTAAAAATATCAAAAATGCAAAAGTTGGCGATATTATTTCATCCAATCAAGTAACCCAACCAACTCAACAAAACATTTCCCAATATATAGATTTACCATTAGCGAATTATAGATCTCTGAACCCTTTTCTTATTTATTATATTAGTGGGGGTTATTGAGGAGATAAAAAAATGCTTATTGAATACGTCAATAAAGCCATGAGCAAGGCGGTTTACGACAAATTGGATGATGGCACTTTCACGGGTAAAATCCCTCAGTGTCCAGGTGTTGTCGCATTCGGAAATTCACTTTACCAGTGCGAGCAAGAATTGAGGTCCTCTCTCGAAGGATGGCTAATTGTCAAAATACGTCATGGCGATAAGCTGCCGATTATTGATAAAATAAACTTAAACAATAAAATGCCGGTTCTTCCAGGGGCTGCTGTGCATGGGTAAAAAATGGAAGCCATGCAAGCGAAGGGATTTTATAAAAAAGCTCAAGAAGCTCGGATTCGGACCACCCGAACCGGGCGGCCGTCATTTCTATATGCGATATGGTACATATACCTTCACACTGCCAAGCAACAAAGAATTCTCTGTTCAGCAAGTCAAAATGCTCATCAATGAGATTGAACATGGCATAGGAAAGAAGATTTCAATTGAAGCGTGGGAGGAACTTTGACGTAGCCTTTATTTTGGGCCTTTCAAAGAAATAAGCATGGCAAATATCCCGCTTAACGAAAATTTCCTTAAATCGGGATGGAAGCTATTCCTCCGGGGTAGGTCCGGCAGATCGTATCAGGATGAAATTATAGAAGAGATGAGTGAAGCGGATTTCATCGGGACGTTCAAAACGTTCCAAACGATCACAACGCTCGAACGTTCCTATGTATACTGAACATCCCCTAACTGCCCTTAACAAAATCAAAATGCCGAGCAAGGAATAGAGTTAATTAGATAATGAGAGACGTCCCGCATGCTTTCCCAATTTTTTAGTTTATCAATCTTTAAATTCTTGAATTAAACGCTTTCAACCTTAAGATTTCAAATATTTTGAACAGCGGCGAAGCCGCGTTTCATAAATTTTTCAGTAAAAATTTATTTGCCTTTTACCCTTTATCTTTAGCCCTGTGCCGTATGCCTGGTTTGTTATTTATATATTAATGGGCGTCCCGGGTGCCGGTCACCGTGTACCATGAAGCATGGACCCTGGACCCCGCTACGCCTTTAGTCATGAGCCTGTTTACGATACTTATTTATATATTAATGGGCGTCCCTGTACTCTTCCCCAGTATGTCTAGGGATCATCGGCTGTATTTGGATGATATTATTGAGGCAGCCAGGAGAATCAAAGAATTCACAGATAAAATGGAATTCAGTACATTCCAAGAAGATCTTAAAACGCAGGATGCGGTCGTGAGAAACTTAGAGGTAATTGGCGAGGCATCTGGACGACTGCCCGAAAGTGTCCGAAAATTAGCTCCAAATATATCAATGCATGAAATCATAGAATGTCCCATGTATTCCGACAAAGAAGTTGATCGCTGATTTTATGACCGGTTCTTATCCGGAGCTTATTGAATATATAAAAGCTGGATAAAGGAAAAGTTACTGCGGTTAATGTGATGAATAAAACCTCGCGCAGCGGGTGACAAGCTTTTCCCGGGCAAGTCGCCCGGGGAAATGTAAAAAGTGTCCGTGTGCGAAATTAAAGGAGGTAAAATGTTATCAGCATATAAAGAAAAAATCTTAAAGGAATTAGAGGGCGTACCAGATGAGATGATGCCAAAACTATACAAAATCATTCACCTATTAACGACCGAGTTAATGCAAAAAAAAGATTATAAGGAGAACAGGGGTTCATTAAAGGGAATCTGGGAAGGTAGTCAGATTGATGAATCATTGTTTTTTGACGCAAAAAAATCAGTCTTTCCATATGAATATTGATGAGCAAATCAATGAACTATGTATCCGATACACACGCCCTTGTTTGGTATTTTACTAATGATTTGAGACTGAGCAAGAAAGCTTTAAAAACCTTTGAGCAAACCACATATGAAGGCATAATTTTAGTGCCATCTATTGTTCTTGCCGAAATAATATTCATATCCAAAAAAGGAAGGATTACTCTTACCTTTGATGAAACCATTAAGAAGATAGTTGAATATAAGAACTTTGAAATAGCAGCCCTGGATTCTGACATTCTTAAGATAGCGAATAAAATTGAACCGGACATGGAAATGCATGATAAACTGATTGTGGCAACTTCTTTGTTTTATAATGCAGCACTGATCACGAGAGACAGGAATATAAAAGAATCTGGGATAGTTTCAACTATTTGGTAGATCTTTTTTGCGGTGAACGGAAAACCAAACATTATAAAGGAAAAAACATATCGATTCGCCATTGATATTGTTAATCTGTACAAGATTATGATCAAGCAGAACGAATTCAATCTATCCAATCAGATTGTTCGTTCCGGCACAAGCATAGGCGCCAATGTAGAGGAAGCTATCGCCGCGCAAAGCCGAAAAGATTTTATTTCCAAAATGGCAATCGCCTCCAAGGAAGCGAGAGAAACCAATTATTGGCTCCGATTGATAAGAGATACAGACCTGCTGAAAGATGTCGGCCTCGTAACTTTGATAAACGAATCTGAAGCAATCATAAAAATTATTACCTCCATCGTTAAAACAACCAAAAATAATCCATAATTCAAAATTAAAAATTAAAAATTACATTCGTCTTCCATCATTCAAAATTTAAAATTAAAAATTCAAAATTACTCTCTCTTTCCATAATTCAAAATTCAAAATTAAAAATCCAAAATTACTCTGTCTTTCCATAATTCAAAATTCAAAATTAAAAATTCAAAATTACTCTCTCTTTCCATAATTCAAAATTCAAAATTAAAAATTCAAAATTATTGGGGAAGCCTATAACCTATGAGCTATTTCAGGCCTCCAGAGAGGCTGTGTCCAACCAGTCCTCTAAGTCAACATTCAGGTAAAGGTTTTTTGCTTTAAGTTGTGCCAGAAATTCCCATGGGCTCCACCCGAGTTCTGACAACTTCCATTTGGCTCAGCTTCCGGCGGTGGTATTTTTCAAGCAGCCGATCCTGCTTGTCCACAGAAAATCCCTTTTGCAACACTTCACGCAAATAGGCCGAGCGATCCAGTTTCAACTCTCGAACAAGCTGGTCGATTTCATTTAAAAGATCTTCAGGTATCCTTAGGTTGTCGGTTTTGCCATCTTTTTTCTCCATCAGCATGATGAGTGCTTCGGCGATGATTTCAGGTGAATATCTCCCAATTTTGGCGAGCTTTTCGAGGGGCGCGCGCGCTTTTTCTAACGATATTTTCTGCAATCTGAATAGGTCGACCACGATTTTCGGCGTAACGATAAATGGGACACCAAGAAACCTTGCGGCCCTTATTGCCTTGCCATCATCTGTGGCCAGCAGCGACCGACCCAGTTCAATGGCTAAAAACGGCTATATCCGAGATTCCCAATAGAGAAAACAATGTAAACTCAACGTATTCAAAGCTCGGCACTCCTATTACAGTGTACGAAAATCTTCAGAAATCTGTGCGGGAAGATCAACGTCACCAACTGCGAGGAAAATCATATCCGTAAATGCTTGCAACGTTCGAAAACCACTGGCACGATTTTTTACAATTTTGATGATTCTGTTTAACCCTTCGGCGACGGCATTGGTTAGCCGACTTTCGATAAAAGGAATGATTCGATGCCACTGTTCTCGAACGGTTTTGACAAAATTCCGAATGGGTTCAAGACGGCTTTTCAAAGCCGTGGTCGTCCAGCGTTTCAGAAAGCGCTCTGCCGCCCATGGGGCCTTGTAATCCCAAAACTGTTCGAACTCATCTTTTAAAATCCATGCCCGGTGAATTCTTCTATTGCCTTTGCGCAATTGGTTAAGGATGCGGCTCTGTCGTTTGGATCGTGTCGAAGAATGCCTGTACAGGAGCCATCTTAGCCCTTTTAATGCCTTGCGCTCATCGACAGAGGCTTCTCGCCATTGCTCCTTGCGAACCTCGTCAACGGCCTCATTGAGCTTTTTAACGATGTGAAAACGGTCTAAAACCAGTTTGGCATTCGGACAATGCGCTTCAATGGCACCGATATATGCCTGGCTCATGTCGCATGTGGCCCATTGGATTTTACCTTTTTGGTAATCACTTAACATTTCGTTGAAAAAGACATCGATGGTTTCACGGCCCTTGCCCTTGCCGACCCAAACCACACAGGAACGATCAATATCGTAGACAATCGTGGCGTATTTGCGCCCCTTGCAGTAGGCGATTTCGTCGATGCCAAGGGTCTTCAGGCCCCTGATTCGATGGCCTTCACGAATGCGGGTAATCGTACGATGCAGCATGTCAGAGAGCGTGGATGTCGGGATTTTCAGAATCGCTGCCGCTGCCTTTTGCGTCATCATCTGGCAATAAACCAGCATGGCGTATT
>CAVSIM010000016.1:0-187336 GCA_963728055.1 uncultured delta proteobacterium
GGGCCAGCAGAGCCAGCAAAAATACACCCAGAATTTTTATCTCGGGTTTTGCGCGATGAAGCAGTGAGTTCCCGGCCTGACAGTTTTTCTGGGCCGGCGTTTGCAGAGGGGTCGACGTATTTTCAGGGGTTACAGGTGCCGAAGCCCCTGCCAGTTGGCGGCAGACGCCGCCAGCCACGATTCCGACCACCCAACCGGTGGCCACGGCGCCGATGCTCAGCCAGGGGAAAAACACGAAAATGCCGCTGTGTTTTACCAGCAGGAAGTAGGCTAAAACCAGCTGCACCATGTTGTGGCAGAAGGCGCCTACAATGCTGATGCCGATGATGCTGAACCGCAAGCGAGCGTTGAGTCCCGACAACCAGTAAAAAAATCCCATGATCAAGGTGCTGGTGATGGCTGCCGAAAAGCTCAGAATGAAGCCCGGCGACATAAAGGTGCCGATGATCAGGGAGCTCAAGATGGTGCGGATGAGGGCGACTTCCATGGCGTGACGAAAGCCTAATAAAACCAGGGTCGTCAAGGTGACCATGTTGGCGAGGCCCAACCGCAAGCCTGGGATCGGATGGGGGATCATCGACTCGGAAATCTGCAGAATGCAGGCAAGTGCAACTAGCAGTGCTATTTGATAGATTTTGTGGTCTTTTGGGTATATTTGCATCACTGAAATTTCTCGTTGGGCTCTGTTTTAGTATACAACTGCATCGATTATATTCGTTTCCGCCGAACCGATTTCGATCACGGTTTTATAGGGAACACAGGAGATGGCTTCGCCGGAATGAGCGATCCAGCCGACCCGCACACAAACTTGATGAGCACAATCGGACCTGACAACCCTGATTTTGCCGCCCGTGATTTCGATGAGCATTTTCCATCGTAGAGCGACTCTTGATGATCTTCCTTCAACGAAAGACGCTTTACCAGCTGGCCATCCTGATAAATGGAGGCTTCGACCGGCTTGGAGGAAGAACTCCGTGAACCAAAAGCCGCATTCACTATGAGAGCCAGTGACAAACTCAGGATCAAACAGATGACAGCGACATCCGGTGCCGTCAGGCGGTGTAATTCAATTCTGCTGTTGGCGATGTCTTTATCCACCGAGCAAGACCCCACGAGACTGTATTGTCCGCATTTCGAGCTACCATGTGATGTAGGGGCTGTTGATGAGTCCACCGACGAGTAGAAATATGCCGCATATAAGCGCCAGGTAGCCGACCACGTAATAGACGGTCCGGCGGGCGACGCCGGTCTCCGAAACCAGCTTCCGATCCAGCTCGCCGGTTTGCTCCAGTCTGGCCAGCCACGCCGGCCGTTCTGACGGGTGGCTTCCAGGTCCGCGCTTCCCTCGAACATGGTCCGGTCCATGGGAAAATTGTGGCGACGCAAATGACCGATAAAAAAGTGAATGATAAACACGTGACCCATGGCCAGCAGGGCCTCGATCCGGTGGATCCAAAATGCGACGTTCAGGAACCAACCGGGCATCACCTGGGTGGCGGACAACGGGTATGCCAGAGCCAGGCCGGTGATGCCCAGCACCGGGATGCCCCAGAACACGGCCCAGTAGTCAAACTTCTCCCAATAGCCCCAGCGATCGAACTGCGGCGCTTGCGAGATTCCGAAGAACCAGCCGACGTGTTGCAAAAATTCTCTGGCATCCTTGGGCCGAAGCATCAGCGAGTCCGGCGACAAGAGGCTCTCGGGAAACCGCTTCCAGTTGATTTTGACGAGCATGTAGATTCCGTGCAGCGCAAAACCGCACAACATCAAGATTCCCACATAGATGTGAAGGGTGCGGCAGGCTTCGTACCCGCCGAAGAACCACGCGAGGGATTGGCCCCAGGCGGTCTCGATGAACATGCGCGCCAGCCCGGTGGCCCCCTGGATCAGAAAGGTCACGATCAGCAGCAGGTGGAACAGCTGCTGAATCGGTGTAAAGCGTTTAATCCGCGTTCTGTTCTCCACGCGCGTTACCGTCTTTCTTCTTTTTGGTCTTCAGAGATTCACGAATTCCCCACAGGGCCGTGTGCGGCAGGAAAACCAGAAACGTTCCTCCGCGAGCACGACCATGAACCAGAAGACGTAGAACAACACCGGAAATGATTTCAGGGCGCTTATCTGGGTCGGGTTCGGCGGGTGCACCACATAACTCGCGAAAGAGGCACTGGAACCCTCATGACATTTTGCACACACATACGCATGGCGGCGGACGGGGTTCATCGGGGAGTAGTAGTATTCGATGCCCGCAATCGGCTCGCCGCCGTGACACTGCCGGCATGTCAGCCTGGCTCTGACTGTGTGGATGTCTTTGGTCTGCTCGATGTGGCAGTATTCGCAACGCAGGACGTTGTAAAACTTGATGCCTTGATGTGAATCTGCCAGCCTGGTCCTGGTGCGAATTCGGGAGGCAGACGGGCTGTAGGCAAAAACACCCGGTCCCACGCCGGGGACCGCGATTATCGGTTTCGTCTTTCCGGCGACACCTCATATTCTTCGTAATAACCGGTGCTCGCCTCACGGTCCTTGTAGCGCAGGAAGGCGGATACCGCTTCTTCCTGCGCATGGGTCGCAGCCGGCATGAGCAGGAACTGGGCTATCAGCACCCCACCCAGGCCGTACAGAAGATGACCTATGCTATTTCTGAGATACATATACCGAGTCCGGCAATGGTCGTTGATTATTTTGCTGGAAGCCCTACCAGTCCAGTTCTTCCATCGATCCGGGAAAAGCGGTCTCCTGGAGCTTTTTCATGTCCTCGTTCTTTTGTTTGTGGCATGTCTGGCAAGAATTGGGCAGGTCCGGATTATTCAAGGTGTCCTTGGGCAGCAGCGTCACGAAAACATGGCTGTGAACGGTTCCGGACTCCGCGCTGGTCACGACCTTGGGCATGTGGCAGCCGACGCAGTTGGCGAAAGAGTGGATCGCGTGCGCCGAAGTCTTGTTCAGCTGGATGTGACATTCGAAGCACTGCTGCGAGCCGGCGCCCACCGTCTGAGACCGGGTCGGCGGCAGCCCGATTTGGTGAACGTAATGACACGACGTACAGGTGACCCCCTCGGTCGCATGCTGCGATTGCATCCAGTCGAGGTATTGCTGGTGATGGCCCTTGGTAAACTGATCGGCATAGTATTCCTTCACGTCGCCGTCGGGATAGACCACGGACCTGTAGTACGGTTCAGGGCTCTGCCGGGGGCGTAGCCAACGGGCCACTCGGCCTCCTCGACTTTCGTGGCGGTGCCGCGGTTGTGGCAGGAACCGCAAATTTGGGCGGCGAGGCCGAGGGTCAGTTTGGCGGGATTGACGATTGTCTGCCGTTTTTCAAACACGGCGGTCTTGGGCAGGGCGGCGTGCCATGACCCCTTACCGTGGCAGGCCTCGCAACCGACTGCGGGTTCCAGAAAGGTTTTCTTTTCCAAGTTCACGCCGGTGGTGTGACAGCCGGCGCAGTTGAGCGTCCAGTCCCGCTGATCCCAGTCTGATGGGTGGTACGTCGACCAGTTATGGGTCTCGACGTCGTATTGAACCGGGGCGACGAAGAGGCTGCCGTTTTTTTCGACGATGTAGCCCTGTTTCCATTGGGTGCCGATCGTGTATCCAATTCACTGAGCTGGGGGATGAAGATTTGATCGATGGGCACCTGCGGTTTAGCGCCGCTTTCCTCCAGATTCTGCCGGATTTTATCCGGATCTAAATCGACGACGACCGCATCGGTGTTGTTTTGGGCGTTCTGGAGTGTTCGACTGTGCAACGTCATTTTCCAGGAATCGTAGTGTTCCAGATGGCACATTTTGCACGTGTCCGACCCCACGAACGCCTGGGGTTGGGCCATGATGGCCTCGACGTCGACCGGCTTTTCGCCGCCGCAAGCCGTCAGCGACAGCGCCGCCAGCCCGAAAACCAGAACTACTGCAAGACGATTCTTCGCCATAGTATTCTCCTTGATGAGTCTGCGTGTGGGGTGCAACAGTTTCGAGCCGGGACGGGTTTTACGTCCTGGAGCAGCCGTCACGAAATTGAATGCCATCACGCCGGCCGTCAGCTCAAAATTCGATGCAACGATTTGTCCGGAGGCGAGCTGTTTTGAAAGATGCTCTTCAGCCAAAAAATCAGCTCGTCTGGGTTCAGTGGCTTTGCCAGGCATGCGAGGATGTGGCTTGTCAGGGCTTCCTCCAGCTCCGGATGAAACGTGCGCTCGGACTTTGCGATGATTTCGATTTCGGGGTGTCGACGTTTCATTTGAACCAACGTTCGATTGTCGATGGCTATCGTATCCAGGTCGACCAGTATGACCCGGCAATCGCTCACGGTTAAAAATTCTTGTAGCTCCGGCACCGAATGCATGGCTGAGACATCGAGGCTGCCTAACAGGGTTCTGATCTCCTGGCATTGGGCAAGGTCGGTATCGAGCACAACAATCTTATTGGTCATCGCAAGCTGATACCCCCGGGTGGCCTTTTGATACCGAATGGGGCGGTGAGGTAAAATCCTTTATTTTCCAACCCCTTGTTGAGCAAGGTGTGTGCCAGGATCAAGCCACAAGATCGCCCGTGCCTGGGAAAAAGGCCGCGTGTCTCTAACCTGCTGAAACGATGTCGCTTATTTTAGGTAACCGGACCGAGGTCACCGAAACGCCTCGCGGCGGTCGCGGCGCCAAACGGCGGGCAGCGTGTCCAAATCAAAAACGCAACGGCGGCGGAAGTATAAATTACGCTTTATATCGGGTAGTTGGTTGTGTACGAAATTCGAACACCATTGTGATAGAGCGAACAATGTGTCGGCTCGGGAGCGTGCCCATCTCGACACCGACGGTATCTGCTCGGACTTTTGACGCCATGGCTGAATCAAGCCCGTCAGTGCCGCCCTAAAATGGCGCGGATACCCACTGAACAGCAGTGCTCAATTGAATTGAATTCGGGGTATATTGATCGGGAGGTGCGGGCGACGAGCGACCGATGGGTCGGGTCAGTGAATGGTGGGCATCGAGATCCGGTATTTTTTCAACTTGCTGTATAAAGTGCTGCGGCTGATGCCGAGATGCTGGGCGGCAAGTTTTTTGTTCCAGCCGCACTCTTCCAACGTTTCCTGCAGAAGTTTTTTTTCGCTGTCCAGAATCGTCCGAGACGATCCGGTCATGGCTACGGGTGATTTTGAGGCGGTCTGGAGCACTGAAGGCAAATCGGTTGCTTCAATGCGGTCGCCCTTGGCCAGCACCAGGGCATGCTCTATGCTGTTTTCCAGTTCGCGGACATTTCCCTGCCAGGAGTAGTCCAACAGCATCCGCATGGCTTCGGAGCTGAAATCCTGAACCTCCTTGCCTTGTTCGACGGCAAAGTGGCGTAAAAAATGGCGCGCCAGCATGGGTATGTCATTGCGGCGGTTTCGCAAGGGCGGCATATGAATCGGTATCACATTGAGGCGGTAATAAAGATCCTCTCTGAAACTGCCGCGTTTCACCTCTTCGAGTAAATCCTTATTGGTCGCGGCTATGATGCGAACATTCACGCCGAGGGTGTTCTCGCCTCCCAACCGCTCGAACTTCTGCGTTTGAATGACCCGCAGCAGTTTGATCTGGGCCGACAGCTGAATCTCGCCGATTTCATCCAGAAACACGGTTCCGCCGTCCGCCTGCTCGAACCGCCCGCTCTTCTGCCTGAGGGCTCCGGTGAAGGCGCCCCTTTCGTGGCCGAAGATCTCACTTTCCACCAGCGTCGTCGGGTAGGCCGAACAATTAATGATGATGAACGGGGCATCCTTGCGAAGGCTCTGATTATGAACGGCCCGGGCCACCAATTCCTTGCCGGTTCCGCTTTCACCTTGTATCAACACCGTGGCATCCGTCGGGGCGATATCTTGAATGAGTTTGAATATGGTTTGCATTTGCGGATCCTTGCCGACGATACCATTAAATTCCGATTGGGTCTCCAATTGGCTTTTGATATGCCCCAGATCCTCCTCGTGTCTGACGGCGCGATTGATTGCGCCGGCGGATTCCTGTAAAATTAAGTTCATCACCTCCAGGTCTTCGGCATTACAGCGGCACACCTTGGGGCAGCCGACCACTAGGGCCCCGAGCATTTGATTTTCGAAATCTACGGGGAAAGCTGCCAACCGGTGAGCGGCGGGGAAGGCCTCGGAGACGATGGACACGTTGAGATCATTTTTATCGATAAAAGAGATGTCTTCCAAGGTTTCCAGTGACCTCCATTCGCCTTCAAAGGAACCCGCCGGCAACACCGTTAACCGATCACCGGCAAACACGAACACAGATTCCCGGTTCCGGCTCATGATCATGAATACCAGATCGGAGCAGGTGACGATCTTCCGTAGTTTTTCAATCAAATAAAAACAGACATCTTGCAGTGTGGACTTAGAGCCGATCTTCTGGATAATTTCAAACGATCTTCGCGTCTGCCCCTGGGCCCGGTCGAGTTCCGCGGCCTTTTTT
This sequence comes from uncultured delta proteobacterium, assembly GCA_963728055.1. GTDB lineage: Bacteria > Desulfobacterota > Desulfobacteria > Desulfobacterales > SG8-13 > JARFQH01. The sequence continues at coordinate 6,446 of CAVSIM010000016.1, forward strand.
TCGAGTGTTTGGGTATGGTTGCGGAGTCGGTCGATCATGCGGTTGAAGGATGTCGTCAAGCGGCCGATCTCGTCTCGTCTGGTCGATTTGAGGTCGATGTCCAGATTGCCGGAAGCGATTCTTTCAGCGGCTTCGGCCAGCGCCGTCAGCGGTCCGGTAAACCGCCTGATGAACAGGTAGCTGACGGTCAGGGCCGCAATGAGGATGCCGAGGGTTATGGCGCTTATTTGCAGCCACAACCGATTGATCCGGTTACGATAGGGTTTGTCGGAAATGCCGAGGCGCAGGATGCCGCCGCCTTGAGCGGCTGAGACCGGCCACGCAAAATCAAGGTACTCCTCGCCGGTGTCGGAGGTGATCCGCAAGAATTTTCCGGATTCATCGCTTTGGGGAGTATGGGCCCCGATCACCCCCATGGGAAACCCTAGGGGAAAAGTGTGGGCCAGAATCCGGCCGTATCGAACGACAAAAACATACGCAATGTCGGGATTGTTGACCGAGTGGTCGCTCAGGAGTTTCTGCAAGGCCACGACATCGTCGGTGAGAATTTTGTCGGTGGCTTCGTGGGCCAGTGTCTTGGAAAGATATTGGCCCTGGGTGACCAGGTTTTCTGAAAGGGTGACACTGTAACGGTGGGTGACGAGCAGAGAGATCAGCGATCCACTGCCGAGAACGAGCGTGAATACCGCCAACAACAACTTGCTTTTGAGGCTTTGCAGCTTCATGGCCAAGGCTATGGAACCGAAAAAACATAAAATGCATTAAAAGCAAGACGGTGTCATGCACAGAGCAGGTCGGATGTAAGCAAGAGACACTAACGGCGAATTCCAGCGCTTCAGAACGGCATGCGACCCGCACCATCCAACTACTACATTGTCATATTTGGCTACAGTATTTCCGAATCGCATGTCAACTGATATTTTCAGGTCATGCTCTACCGGTCCCATGCGAATCGGCCCCTTGCGAATCGGCGGATTTCGAGTCGCTGGGTATCCGGATAAATGAGATTTTGAATGTTTCGAAGCGCACACCGCCCATTTGACTTTGCCTCATTCGGTACTCATTATGTCCAGTAGAGTGAAGCCAATCCTTGCGCAGGGCTGACGTCTGAACAATGCCCGATTTTAGACGCCGATGCAGCCCGTCCGGCGTTCCGAAAACTCGGGACGTCCCTGTATTCCGGCGTTGATGCGCCTTGCCGGCCGGACGCCATCTCGTCGAACTTTGAGAACGTTTTTTGGGAACGTTTAACATATCACATGGAGACGCGCGACATGTCCAAACAAACCTTTTCGATTCCAAACATTTCCTGTGGCCACTGCGTCATGAACATCAAAAACGAACTGAGCGAACTCGAGGGCGTGCAGAAAGTGGAAGGTGACCCGGGCGCCAAGACCGTCACCGTTGCGTGGGAAGCGCCGGTCACGGAAGAGAAGATCAAGGCTACCCTCAAGGAGATCAACTACCCGGCGGCATAGGCCTCAGCCATAGGCCCGGTGCCGGCCAGACGGCGTGCGAATTCAATCCAAATTACAGGACAGACATGAAGGCAAACGGGGAAGACGGTTTACTCGTCCAGGCAGTCGAGGCGGCGCTGCGGGCGGGACAGGTGATTCGCGAGGTGTATCAATCGGAATTCGCAGTGGAGTACAAGGCCGATAACTCGCCACTGACGCGCGCCGATCGGCTGTCGCACGAACTGCTCACGGCGGCGTTAAAATATGCCGGCATTCCGATTTTAAGTGAAGAAGGCCGCGAGATTCCCTACAAAGACCGTAAAGGCTGGGAGCGGCTCTGGATTATCGATCCACTGGATGGGACCAAGGAGTTCGTCAAGCGCAACGATGAATTCACGGTCAATATCGCGCTGATCGAATACGGCCAGCCCAAAATCGGCGTCGTCTATGCCCCGGTCCTGGACCGGCTTTATTTTGCGAGCAGAAAATTAGGGGCCCATAAAATTGATCGCCCTCCGGTCCCGGCAGGCTCTGGAGGGGCTGACGGCAACTCGCGAGATGAGGGTGCATCACTTGAGAGCCTGCTGCAACGGGCGGTCCAACTGCCGATTGCAGGACGGCCCCTGAAACCCTTTATCATCGTCGGCAGCCGGTCGCATGCCAATCCGGATCTCGAAAAACTCGTCGAGCAGAAGCGGCGGGAGCACGGGCAGGTTCAGCTGATTACGGCCGGCAGTTCGCTGAAGATCTGCATGGTGGCCGAAGGCGCGGCGGACCTGTATCCCCGCCTCGGTCCCACGTGCGAATGGGACACGGCGGCCGGGCAGGCGGTGGCCGAAGCGGCCGGCGCCAAACTGCTCGACTACAAGACCGGCGCGCCGCTGACCTACAATCGACCCGATCTGATCAATCCCTGGTTTGTCGTTCGGCGCTGACCGCCGCACCGGCGCCAGGGCGCGCCGGCGAAAAATTCGACAACCGGGCGGGTGACCCCATGAGCGAAAGAAAAGTAAACTTACCCATTACGGGAATGACCTGCGCCAACTGCGCGGCCAACATCGAACGCGGCGTCCGGAAGCTGGACGGCGTCAAGGAGGTCAGCGTCAATTTCGCCAGCGAAAAAGCCGGGGTGACGTTCGACCCGCAAAAGCTGGCGCTCGGGGACCTGATCGAAAAAATCGAAAAAACGGGCTACGGCATCGGCACGGCCAGGGTGGATTTTCCGGTCACCGGAATGACGTGCGCCAACTGCGCCGCGAACATCGAACGGGCCCTGAACAAAAAGGTCCCGGGCGTCCTGGCGGCGTCGGTCAACTTCGCCTCCGAGCGCGTGAGCGTGACGTACGTTCCGGGAATCGCCGGCATCGAGGACATGATTGCGGCCATCGAAAACGCCGGCTACGGCGCCGTTGCGCCGGTCGAGGGCACCGACGCGCAAGATGCCGAGCAGCAGGCCCGTGACGCGGAAATCCGGGACCAGACCCGTAAATTCATGGTCGGCGTCATTTTTGCCCTGCCGCTGTTCGTCCTCAGCATGGCGCGCGATTTCGGTCTCATCGGCGCCTGGAGCCATGCCGTCTGGATGAACTGGCTCTTTTTCGCGCTGGCCACGCCGGTGCAGTTCTATACCGGGTGGGACTACTACCGGGGCGGAATCAAGAGCCTGGCCAACAAGAGCGCCAACATGGACGTGCTGGTCGCGATGGGCTCATCGGTGGCCTATTTCTATTCGCTGGCGGTTCTGTTGATCCCCGGTGTCGGAACGCACGTCTACTTTGAAACCTCGGCCGTGATCATTACCCTGATCAAACTGGGCAAAATGCTCGAGTCGCGTACCAAGGGCCGCACCGGCGGCGCCATTCGCAAGCTGATCGGGCTGCGGCCCAAAAACGCGGCCGTCCTGCGCGACGGAAGCGAGATCGAAATCCCGATCACGGGCGTAGTCGTGGGGGACACCGTCATCGTCAGGCCCGGGGAGCGGATGCCGGTCGACGGCATCGTTCTTTCCGGTGAATCCGCCGTGGACGAATCGATGCTGACCGGCGAACCCCTGCCGGTCGACAAGCAGGCCGGCGACATGGTGGTGGGCGGGACGATCAACGGCCAAGGGCTGCTGCGCTTCACCGCCACCCGCGTGGGCAGGGAAACGGTGCTGGCCCAGATCATCCGCCTGGTCCAGGAAGCCCAGGGCAGCAAGGCGCCGATTCAGGCCATGGCCGATCGGGTGGCCGCGGTTTTCGTGCCGGCGGTCATCGGTATCGCGCTGGTCGTCTTTGTCGTTTGGTGGGCGGTCACGGGCGACTTCGTTTCCGCCATGATCCGGCTGGTGGCGGTCCTGGTGATCGCCTGCCCGTGCGCGCTGGGCCTGGCAACGCCCACGGCCATCATGGCCGGGACCGGCAAGGGCGCCGAAAACGGGATTCTGTTCAAAAACAGTGCGGCGCTCGAAATGGCCAACAGGCTCGATACGATCGTGCTCGACAAGACCGGAACCATCACGCTCGGCAAACCGGCGGTCTCGGATCTGGTGGCCTTCGATGCCCTGGGCGGCGACGAGGACCGTCTGCTGGAAATGAGTGCCGTGGTCGAACGCGGCTCCGAACACCCGGTGGGAAAGGCGATCGTGAGCGCCGCCCGCGCCCGCGGGATGAGCCTGGAAGAACCGGTCGATTTCAAGGCCACCGGCGGCATGGGTGTTCAGGCGCTGGTGCGCAGTCGGCCGGTTAAAATCGGCAAGCCGAAGTGGTTCGAAGAACAAGGGATCGACCTCACGCCGGTACAGGACCGCATCAAAGCCCTGCAGTCGCAAGGCAAAACCGTGATGGTGGCGGCCGGTGATCGAGAACTTCTCGGGTTGATCGCCGTTGCCGACACGGTGAAACCCGAATCCAAATCCGCCATCGCGGCCCTGCACCGTGAAAAGCTGAGAGTGGTGATGCTGACGGGCGACAACCCGGAAACGGCCGGCTCGATCGCCGCACAGGTCGGGATCGACGAGATCGTCGCGGAGGTCAGGCCGGACGAAAAATCGACCAAAGTCGGTGCGCTGCAATCCGAAGGACGCCGGGTCGGCATGGTGGGTGACGGCATCAACGATGCGCCGGCACTCGCCCAGGCCGATGTGGGTCTGGCGATCGGCACCGGTACGGATGTGGCCATCGAGACGGCCGACGTCATCTTGTCGAGCGGCAGTTTAAACGGGGTGCCGCGGGCGATCGCCATCAGCCGCGCCACGATGCGCACGATCAGGCAGAACCTCTTCTGGGCCTTCGGGTACAACGTGGTTTTGATCCCGATTGCCGCCGGGGTCCTCAATTCATTCGAGGGCCTGCCGCATTTCCTGCGCCAGCTCCATCCGATCATGGCGGCGCTGGCCATGGCTTTCAGCAGCATTTCGGTCGTCGGCAACAGCCTGCGGCTGTATCGGGCCGAGTTTTCGCAATTAACCAGATAAATTATGCTATAACGGTTACCTGCAAAGGAGAGGCATGAAAGAAATTCTTATTTTACTTGCGGTCGTCGGTGTGTGGATTTTGCTGCAATCCGTCATTTTACCCAAAATGGGGATATCGACCTGAATGACCGATGCTTGTCAGGTGACAAGAAAAAAAGATCAGGACACCCCGCTCGACACCGAAAAAGATCGCGGGTAAAGACATCGGGAAGGGTCGGCCAAGACAAAAGGCGCGCTCACGTAATCTGCTTGATATCGCCCTTGAATTCGATAAACAGATTTTCGTTGCGGCCGTCGATTTCCGGCACATTGTCCTTCCAGTTATAAATGCGACAGGCATCGGTTTGGTCCGATGGAATGGTGCAGCCGATAAAGGGGACGAGCGGATCGCCGACGGTCGATTTATAGTTCAGCATCAGGGCTCTGGATTTGGGGAAATCTTCGAATTCTATCAGGCGCACAAAAAAAATCCGGCAGTCGCCGTCGAAAAATTCGCTTTTCTGTCTGAACTCGACGATTCGGCGCCGAAAACTATCGACGGCGCTCTGGGAATCCGGGGCCTCGATGATCAGGTTGAACTCGCCGTGGCGCCGATCTCGCTCTTCAATTTCCTCCTGGTTCGTCAGATGAAAGAACTCGCCGATGAATATCATCAAAATTCCTTTCTGGCCGCTGTCGTGTCCTGGTGAAAGACCGGAAACCGAAATCCCGCTCGAATCAATGGGTGGGTTGAGGCGATGAACGCTCCGTCAGTCAAGACGTGAATATCTGTAATCCGAACAAGGTATAAAATTGTAAATCGGCAGCCGGCCGCAGGGGTCCGTGTCAGGAACGGGCCGCTGTTTTCGAGCGCGTCCCTGTGGGTACCCATCGTTTTTCAACCGGCTGCGGGGTCATGTAATCATAAGAAAGATCGACGGGTCGAGCAAGGCTTTCACGATATACCTTCAGGTGGAAGCGTTTTTCTGACCCACTTGCCGGCGTCCCACTTCTTGAGACATTTCTGGTGCATCACGAATGCCAGCCAGATCTTTTCCATGGAGCGAAACAGCCTGCCCGGCTTTTCGCCCCGGCGGTCATACGGCCGGTGGGTCCAATCGAAAAAATCCTGCACGATGCTTTCATAGCGCCGGCCCGGAAGCTGGGCCATCTCGATCAATTGGTTCTGCCGCGGCAGCCAGGTGAACCTGGACATGTGGATCACGCCGTCCCTGACACAGATGCCGAACCCTCTCTTAATGCGCACCGGCCCGGTATTTCTGAAGATCCAGCAGCGAATGCGGCCCTCGCCGTCGACAAAAAAATCACCGTAAGCCGGCTGCCACGGCACCTGAATTTCCGTGGCAGCCGCGCACATCTCAATGTATTCCGTACTCTTATCCATCGGCAGCAAAATCGCGGCGGGGCGCCGGTTACCGGGACGCCTCTTTTTCCGTGTTCGAGCGCATGATAACCTGGCGGCAGAAGGTTTCCCGGGTAAAAAAAAGCAGGACGAATGCCAGCACGATCCAGCCGAACATCAGGCTGAACCCGCCGCGAAATGCGGACAGGTCGTAGATCCGGGCACCGTTCAGCACCTGACCGTCCCAGCGTCGATCCAGCACCCATCCCACGGCCGGCTGCAGCAGCGTCGGGCCCATGATAACGCCCATGTTGATCAGTCCCGATACGGTTCCGGTCAAGTTCGGCGGCACCGACTCCTTGGCATAAGCGAAGCTGATGATCATGCAGCCCGAGGCGAAGCCGGTGACAAGCGTCAGAAAAACAAGCCAGGGCAGCGGGCATGGACCGGTCAGCAGAAGCAGGCCCCACCCGGCGGCCGCCACGGCACACCCGAGGATGTAGGGGAGTTTTCTGCGTCCGATCCGGTCCGACAGCGCACCGAAAACGGGGCTGCCGAGCGCCCAGGCCACCAGGAGCATCGACGATACGCCCGCCGCGCCGTTCTGGCTGAGGTGGTGGTGCGTGACGAGAAACGGCACCCCCCAGAGACCCGAAAAGGTCAACACGCAGCCCACGATCCCGCCCGGTATGACGAAAAGCAGCCACGTGTTCGGGTAGCGCAGGACTTCCGCAATGCCGGACAGAACACCGGTCGCCGGGCGGCCCGGTCGCGGAGCATGCGCCGGGGCGTAGCTCTGAAACCCTTTCTGGCTTGGGTCGTCGCGCACCACCAGCCATATGCCGGCACCCACCACAAAGGCCAGAATTGACGAGGAGAGCATGACCGGGCGCCATCCGACGCTGTGGACCGCCATCCGCAACGGCACGCCGGCGGCCACCGCACCGACGACGCCGCACAACAAGGCGACGCCGGACACGAAGGCAAACCGGCGTGGCGCAAACCACTGGTTGGCCAGCTTGAGCATCCCCACCCAGGCCACGGCGACCGAGCCCCCGATCAGCAGGCGGCCGGTGCCGGCCCAGAACCCGGTCGGGGCCATGGCAAAAATCAGGCTGCCGGCGCCGGCCACGGCGGCACCGGCGGTGAGCAGCCGATGAGCGCCCCAGGAGTCGACCAAAATGCCGGTCGGGATCTGCATGGCGACGTAGCTGTAAAAATAAACGGCCGACAGGTGGCCCAGGGCGGCGGCCCCGAGGTTAAAATCTTTCATCAATTCGGCGGTCATCACCGCCGGTGCCACACGCTGGTAAAACCCGAACAGGTACAGAAGCGCCCCCAAGCCCCAGATGGACCACGACAGCCAGGACGGTGGCGGTGACTTCTGCTGCAGGGGAGTTTCTGTCGACGTCACTGCTGTACCTGCCGTTTTGTCAAGGCCGTTTCGATTCGGCGCGACCGCGGGTGACACGCCTGAAGATCCGGATGACGGCATACATCGCTACGCCCCACAGCAGGCTGTTGGCGATAATCGGGACCAGGACCCACTCTCCCGGAAACCACCGGCGCGAGTAAAGGGACAAGGTGATGATCGGAAAGTAGAGCACCCGCGTCAGCCCGACCAGGAAGTTACCGAGCCCACCGGTGCCGGGGCCGTTGCCGGCGGCGAACATGCCCGTGTGCATGGTGAGCGCCACGACGATTTTCGAGGCGAAAAAATGGGCCGCGGCGAGTCCCGCTATGATCGACAGGCTTCGTATCATGTCATTTCCGAGGTCATCATTTTCGCAGCAGCCACAGGATGAGCGATACGACGGCGCTGACCAGGATCATCGTGGTGATCGGGATATAGACTTTCAGTCCGGGTTTGTCGATGATAACGTCCCCCGGCAGCCGACCGATGGGCACCTTCGACACCCAGGGCCACAGGAGTCCGGTCGCGAGCACCAAAAGGCCGATGGCTATCAGGGTTTTTCGCATTTTTTCATGGCCACTTAAAAAGATGCGCCGTAACGGTTCAAAAACGCTTTTACATACAGGAGCGTTTCGCGCGCGTGGGGCGCTTTCTTTTCGGCCGGATACCCCAGGGCGACCATCGCCTCGACCGCCAGATGCGTCGGAATCCCCAGCGCGTCGGCGATGTAGGCCCCGGCGCTCGTGGATTCGTCGTGCATCCGCTTGCGGATCTGGATCCAGCAACTGCCCAAATCAAGGGCTTCGGCCGCCAACTGGATGTAGGTGGTGGCGATGGCGGCATCCTCCACCCAGACGTCGGATTTAGCCGGGTCGGCACAGACCACGATTCCCAGGGCGGCATCGGCCAGGAAGGCAGACCCATGCGCCTTGGCAAGGCTCAGTTTCGACAGCAGGCCGCGCTCGGTGACAAAGACGAATTCCCAGTGGTTCAGCCCGCGGGAGGAGGGCGCGCGCAGGGCCGCCTCCCGCAGGGCTTCGATTTTGGCGCTCTCGACAGCGGCGCCCGTGAAGCGCCGGATGCTTCTTCTTTTTTCGATCAGGTCCAAAAACATGCCTTGAATTCCTCCTCGAACCAACATTATTCTTGACTTTAGCGGACGTAATTCCTTTAATACCGGTGGATGGTTTCGAATCCGGAAAATGATCATTCAGGCGCGGACACTACCAAATATCGAAACAGTTTAAAAGGGCAGGGGGATTTTATCTGGGGTGTCCGCCAAATTCATGCAGGAGAAACGCCATGGGAGAGACTGATCGCAGGTCCAGCGTTCGGGTGCCGGGTAAATATGAAATCAACTTCATCAACGAAGGCGACTACCTGATATCCTACAGCAAAGATATTTCGGTGGACGGCATGTTCATCCAGACCGAGAGCGCCCCGGCGGTCGGAGAACTCACCAAGCTGACCTTTTCCATCGGCAATGTCGACAAGGTGTCGGTCGATGCCAAGGTCGTCTGGGTCAACGATTCGGAGTCGAGCGACGACCCGGGCATGGGCGTCCAGTTTGTCAAGCCGCCTAAAAAGCTCAAGGAAACCATTTTGGCGCTCGTCAAGAAAGTCGCCGTACTCGAGCGGAGCAAAGCCAAGTAAAATCCGCGCACCTCTCCCGTCGCCTTCTTCTTCAATCCTGCTGCGGCGCCTTTCCGGGCAGGCCTTTTCGGGCTTTTTTTCAGTTCCGACCGCTACGAGGCCTATCCACAGGCTTGAAGAGTGTGTGAATTCCCAGAACGGACAGCTCATTTTCGATAACGCCGCCCCAGTCGCGATTGGCCTTCGGATTGGCCGGGCTCGGATGGGTGATGCGTCCCAGCACCAGGCCGGTTTCCCGCAGGGCGTCTTGGACGCGGTCGCGGGCGAAATTGCCGATGCCGACGACATAACGCGGCTGCAAATGGGCGATAAGCCGGCGCAGCGCCCGGTCGCAGGCGTTCAGCAGCGGTTTTTTTTCGGCGGCCGGCAGATGATCGGGGGTGCGGTTGCGTCCGCTGGCCTCCAGAAAGAGCAGCGGGCAGTAGTTGGCCACGAAAAAGCGCCGGAAAAAAATCTCCGGCGATCCGCAGGTCGCCATGGCCCAGCCCCACAAACGCTTGCCGCTCACCTCGCTTTTCGCGCAGGAAAACCCCGTTACCGGCCTTTTGGGATGCACGGTTTCCGGTACGCCGACCGTGGCATGAATCCCGAGCCAGTTCTTGACCGCGCGGATTTCCCCGAATGGAACCCCGGTCTGGGCCATCCCCCACGGGCCCGGATTCATGCCCACTAGCACGACCTCTTTCACCCCCGTGGCATAGCGACGCAGATAGGCATCGTAAGACGCGCGGGCATACACCAGCGGATTGTACACGTGCGTCACCGGCGCGCCGAAGGTCAGCGTTTCGAGTTCGGCAACCAGCTCGTCGGTGAGGGCCGAAAGTGTTTTCATGGCATCTGCGGCCGGCGGCCGGCGGCGACACCGTCGATGGCCCCGGACATCTCATTTATCGTGTCGAGCAGCCGCGTCATGGCCGGTGCGGCCTTGTCGAGCAGAACGATGTCGGCGCCGCCGAAGGCGTGCTCGAGGTTGATCTCGATGATTTTGGCCCCATGTTGCCGGGCCACTACCGGCAGGTGAGCGGCGGGATGGACCACGGCCGAGGTGCCGATCACCAGCATGGCCCGGCAGGTCTGCGATTCGCGGTACGCGGCCTCTAGGGCGATTTCAGGCAGCGGTTCACCGAAGAGAACCGTGTCCGGCTTGAGAACACCGCCGCAGGCGCAGGCCGGCGGGTTGCCCGCCGGGATATGGGGCGCGCGATAGCGCTTGCCGCACGTCAGGCAGGTGATGTCCCGCAGGCTGCCGTGAAGTTCGATGACCTCACGGCTGCCGGCTTTCTTGTGAAGTCCGTCGATATTCTGGGTGATGACCCGGCGCACGAGGCCCATCCGCTCGAGTTCGACCAGGGCGCGGTGGGCGGCGTTGGGGGCGTAGGTGTCATAATTGCGAATGAAGTCGCCCCGAATCTGCCAGTACTTGGACGGGTCGCGGCGGAAGACCTCGATCGAGGCATACACCATCGGATCGTATTTTTCCCAGAGGCCGTCCGTCGACCGGAAGGTCGGGATGCCGCTTTCCGCCGAAATGCCGGCCCCGGTGAGCGCGACACAGTCTTTCAGTGTCAGCAGGAGCTGCGCGACGTCTGTATAAGGAGAGGACATTCGGTTGTCCTGTTGCCGGAACGTGTGATCACGTCATCCTCTTGCGGCCCCGTTTGGTTGCGCCGCGTGCCGGGTGATCTCGGCGATGACCTGCGCCCAGACGGATTCGGGCAGGGCGTGGCCCATGCCCGCGATGATTTTCAGCCGGGAGCCGGGGACGGCCGCCGCGGTGGCCCGGCCGCACTCGACCGGCAGCAGCGGGTCCGCATCGCCATGGATCACCAACGTCGGCACCCTGACAGTCGCGAGGGCCTCGGTCCGGTCGCCGGCGGCCATCAGGGCGGCAAACTGGCGGGCGGCTCCGGCGGGGTTGATTCCGCGTTCATAGGATTGCTCGGCCCATTTTTGCGCCTGGATCCTATCTACGGGCAGCACCGGTCCGCTCAATACCTGGTAGGCGTGCACGAAGCTGTTGATGTAGCCCTCACGATCGGTCGGAAAGGGCGCGGCCAGGATGGCAAGGGCCTCGGGTTTCGGCGGCGGCAGGAGGGGACTGCCGGTGGAGGACATGATCGAGGTCAGGGTAAAAAGGCGTTCGGGGCAGGCGACCGCCATGATCTGACCGATCATGCCGCCCATCGACTCGCCCACGACGTGGGCCCGGTCATATCCCAGGGCCGCAATCAGTTGGGCGGTGTCATCGGCCATGTCTGCGAGCGTGTAGGGCAACGCAGGCGTTTCGCCGCGCTGGAGGGCCGCCGCCACGGCCGTCAGATCGGGCACCGGCTGCGCATCGAACCTGGTCGACAGGCCGATGTCGCGATTGTCGAAACGGATCACGCGATAGCCGCCGGCCGCCAGCTGCCGGCAAAAGGCGTCGTCCCAGAGCACCATCTGCGAGCCCAGCCCCATGATCAGAAACAGGGGCGTTGACGTTTCGTCTCCGAAAAATTGATAGGCGATGTCGATTCCGTTGACATGCGCCGTTGCGACCTCGGCGGGGATGACGTTCTGCATCGTTTGCCTCCGACTACCACACCCGGCAAGCCATCCCTTTCAGGTAGGCGGCTTCGGGAAAGTTGAGCGCCACGGCATGATCCGGCGCCTGTTCGAGATGCTCCAGCACCAGGACGTCGCGGCCGGCATCCAGGGCCGCGCCCGCGACGATTTTCCGAAATAAGGCGGCATCCACATGCCCGGAGCAGGAGAAAGTGACCAAAACGCCGCCGGGCCTGATCAATTTGATGGCCAGCAGATTGATGTCTTTGTATCCCCGGGCCGCCTTGTTCACCCGATGGACGGAGCCGGCGAATTTGGGGGGGTCCAGGATGATCAGGTCGAACTGCCGCCGGGCGTCGCGCAAGGACCGGAGGACCTGAAAAACGTCGGCGGCGATGTTCTCCACCGCATCGGCATCCAACCCGTTCAGCGCCAGTTGCCGCTGCAGGAGTACCAGGGCGTCGGGGGAGGTTTCGACATTGACCAGGCTCCGCGCGCCGGCGGCCAGCGCCTGCAGGCCGAAGCCGCCGGTGTAGGCGAAGCAGTTGAGGACATCGGCACCGGGTGAAAAAGACGCCACCCGGGCGCGGTTTTGGCGCTGATCCAGGTAGCAGCCGGTCTTGTGGCCGCGGCGCACATCGACCAGGAGCCGCAGGGTCCCTTCCCGAATCTCGATGCTCTCGGGGGGCGCTGTGCCGGCCAGAACGCCGACGGACTGCGGCAGGCCTTCCTTCTGGCGGTTTTCGCCTTCGGATCGCTCGTAGATGCCGGCCACCGGGATCAGGTCCGCCAGCTGACGCACCAGCTCGCCTTTCCAGTATTCGGCTCCGGCGGAAAGAAACTGGCACACGAGGTGATCCGCGTAGCGGTCGACGATCAGACCCGGCAGCCCGTCGGATTCAGAATTGACCAGCCGCCGGGCGAAGGGTTCGTGATCAGAAAAAAGAAGGCGCCGTGCCTGCAAAGCGCGGCGCAGGCGGCGAGCGAAAAATTGCGGGTCGATTTCCTCGGCCGGATCGAAGGACCAGACCCGCACCCGTATCTGGGACTGCGGGGAAATGGCGCCGCTGGCCAGCGGCGATCCGTCCGCCGCCACCACGCTGACGGTTTCACCGGCCGCCGCCGCCGCATCGACGCGATCGATAGCACCCGAAAAAATCCAGGGATGGCGCCGGTGCAGCGATTTGTCCCGCCCCGGCTTGAGAATCACCCGTTTCATCCGGCATGGACGCCCAGCATCAGGATGATCGCCAGCACGGCCAGGCCCAGGCTGACCGCCAGCAGCGCCACCGGGCGGATGACGCGGGTCGTGTAGGCCGGCTCGGACGATTCGCCGCGCCTGAAATTGATTCTCTCGACATAAATACTCACGGCACCGAGCCCGATGCCGATCGATGCCACGGCCAGCAGCAGCAGATGATACCCCGCTCTCAGGGCCCAGTTGGCCAGGATGAGCAACACGATCAACATCGTCCAGAAAATATACCGGTAAGCGGACGTCTGATAAAACCTGCCCAATCTGTCTATGTGCACCACTCGGGCCCCCTATGGTTACGGCGATGCTCGAAGGCTTCCACCACCGGCCGGCATTTTATGGAAACGATGTTTACGGGACCGGTCGATATCAGTCGACAGCTTCGAATACAATCTTGTGGTTGACCAGGTTCATGGTTTTCAATCGGCCCTTGATGAACTTCTGGTCCCCGAAAATGCTGACCAGACGAAAGCCGCTCTTCTCCTCCGGCTCGATGATATCGACGGATTCGAGCACCAGTTCCTCTTTGCCGTTCTTGTAGTAATACGCATTGGCCTCGCACATCTTCTCACTCCTTGCTGTTTTTCACGCCGCGAAGTGGGACCTCCGGCGGCCTGATTTTTTTTACAAGAAACAATTTTGGGTGTCAAGCGGCGGCACCCGAAAACGGCCGATCGACTCCGGGTATGCCGTTACCGGCGCAGAAGGGTTAACAGCCCCCGGCGGTCAGCGGCCGGCTTTTGACGATAGGGGTTGCTCAAAACCGGCTTTCGCGCTATAATTACCTGATTTTGTTGTCTTTCATAAGATGAAAAAGTTTGTCAGGGCCGGAAGGCGAAACGGGGTGAATCGTCATGCACATGAGCCAACTCGAAATCGTCGCAAAAATCCTAAACAAATTCAAAGAGATTGACACCTTATGGCGGGGCCTCCCGTTGATCGGGCGGCATATCGACCCGCTGGCGGCGCTTGTTATTTTTTTCCTGCTTATTCTCATGGTGCTGTTTCTCGTTAAACGCAACCGAAAAGAAAAAATAGTTTTTCGAAACGAGCCGCCGCCGGCAAAACCTGCCGAGCCTATCGAGCCTGTCGTCGCGGCCAAAGAGATCAACGAGGATGGCATCGTCGATTTTTTTCTCAATATTTACAAGGTGCAGCTGGGCGGGACCCCTCAGACAACGGGCCACTTCAGGGTGCTGGACACCGGGGCGGCCGGTATGCACCGAACGTATGAATTGACCGTGATGCACGACAAGCAGCGGGCGTCCAGACGCATGAGCGTCGGTCTGCTCGGCGATGACAGTGCCAGCCGCAGCCAGTGCTACACCGTTATCTACGACAATCATTACGTGATCAAGGCGCCCCGGAACCCCATCACGGACTTCGAACACTTCATCACCGCCATCGAATCCGACCGGAAAATCGTCAAGAAGCTCGCGCCGCGCGAATGTATTGTGCCCACCGTTTCGGCCGTGCTCAAAATGATCCATCCGTTTTCCGAAGCCGACCAGCTGACTCCGGAACGGCTGGAGGAAAAATATCTCGACTGGCTGAGAAAATTCCCGGCTTTCCAGGCCCACCTGAAAACCGGCGGTGCGTTCATCTTCGTCATGGATCTCTCACGCTATTTTTTCCTCAGCCACATCATCAATGATCTTTATGACCTGCCCAACAAAATGTATCAGGAGATCGTCGGCTATCCGGATGTCATCTGGGAAAACCACGGATTCGAAGGGCGTTATGCCACCGAAAACGACGAGCAGCTCGATGCCATCCGCAAGGTGTTTACGGCTTTCGAGGAAGCATCACAGCCGCTGTTGGACAAGACCGCCAGGCACGGCCTGCCCCGCTTCACGCTGCAAAAATGGTTTCTGGTTCACCTGGCCGGCCGGCTCCTCGAGCCCGGTGAGAAAGATTTGCCGGCCGAGCGCATCGCGGAACTCAATGCGCTTCTGGAAAAAACGTTTGCAGAGCACCGGGACGCCGTCGTCAACTACCGCCGGACGATCCGGGGATGCATCCAGTCTCTGACGGTCAGCCAGAACACGCGCCAGATTGCCGGCCTGGTGACCAACCTGCTCGATTTGCTGGCCTGGCTGCGGTCAAGGGGCGTGGCCATGCGGGATCTGAAACCCGACAATCTTTTTATTGCCGGGGACAAGTCCCGGTACCCGGAGTATCTGGACGAGATCGAAAACTACTCGGTCGGCCTCATCGATGTCGAGACGGCCGTGGCCTACGGTGCGGACGACGGCGGGCAGGCGCCGCAGCCGATCCTGGGAGGAACCCCGACCTACGCGACACCCTCGCACCTGATGCCCAACGCGGCACTGGCGTCTTGTTTTCAAGGCGCCGGTCGTGTTCTGTATCTTCAGGACTGGTATGCCGCGGTCGGCATTATCTATGAAATCATCACCGGCGAGCACCTGTTCGATCAGACCGGCAAACTGATCATCGGCGTCAAAACCCTGATATTCAAAAACGTGGGCGACTCGGCGGTGCAGATCGAGATTTTCAAGAGCGCCAGCCGGATGTTCTGGCACAGCGCCCGGACGGAAATGACGAAGAAGACCGGAGATAAAGAGGCCATTTTGCAGAGGGTTTCCGTCGGACTGACCGGGAACATCCGGGATTTGCTGCGCGAAGAACTGCAAAGGGAAAAATGCGATATCGACCGGTGCCTGGAGGAAACCATAGCCGGCCAGCGGGTGTTTAAAAACGAGAAAACCCGCCGGAACCTCGCAGCGGCATCGCGCAAAAAATTAACCCGGGTCAAGGCCCGGTGGCGTGAGGCGCATCCCGAGGGCAAAGAGGGACTCAGGCTGTTGAACGATATCGAGAACCTTAAGCATGCCGCCGAAAAAAACCGGCGGTTACGCACCCGGATCGAGACGCCCCAGGCGACCCTTGCGGCCTATGACCTGCTTTTTTTCATGTTCGGAGTGGTTCAGAAAGCCATGTATCGCGAAACCTGGGGGGACCTCGTGCCGGCCGCGGTGGTCGGCGTCGCGGAGGCCAAGGGGGTGACGACGATCGCGGCCACTATCTGATCAAATGCCCGTCCGCGACCTTTTGAAGCACCATAGGACCGTTCGATTCGCCATGGTTTTTCAGGCGATTTCAGAGATTTGAAGGAATCGAGTGGTGATGCACCATTCATGACTGCCCCAACGCCGTCTCTCCAAACGACGTTGAAATGGCGACAAGGCCCCGTTTCTGGCCGGGCCCCTACTCGATCGCCGCGGCAATTGCCACCGCCTTTTCTTTGATGGCCGCCATGTCGCCCGGAACCAGCTCCCACTCGGTCATCGTCAACGGCGGGTCGCTCGACTGGCGGGGAATCAGGTGCAGGTGATAGTGCATGACGACCTGGTTGACGGCGCGGCCGTTGAGCTGCAGCAAGGCAATGCCGTCCGCGCCCAGCGAGGCTTTCATGGCGCGGGCGATCCTCAAGGAGGCCCGGTGAATCGCGGCGAGATCCTCCGGTTCGATTTGCCAGATGTTTTCGGCATGCCGCCTGGGGATGATCAGGGTGTGCCCGGGTGTGATCGGGTTGACGTCGGCGAACGACAGCACCCTCTCGTCCCCGAAGATTTTGACGCACGGGATTTCCCCCCGAATGATCTTGCAGAAGATGCAGCCTTCCATCGCGACCTCCTTTTGTGTATTTGGTTTTTACGACCGTTGGTCAAATTTTCGATATTTCACCGAAGGTTTTGATTTCCATCGGCAAATCGGAGACCGAGATCTCGATTTCCACCCCGAGGGCAAAGGCCCTCTCGATGACGTTTTCAAGCTGGATGACATTGCCGGGCCAGTGGTACTGGAGCAGATACGACAGCGCCTCCGGTTCGATGGTGTAGACCTTGCGGGTGCTGCCGGGATTGTACTTGCAAAGGAAATGATGAATCAGCAGACAGATATCCTCCTTGCGGTCCCTGAGCGGCGGCATGGCGATCGTAACGGCACTGATGCGGTTCAGAAAATTCCGGTCCGCCAGGTCGCCTTCGATCGTGTCTCTGAGGTCTTTGCCCGTGGCGGCTATCACCCGCACATCCTTGGCGAGGCCGTCCGCCGCCCGGCCGGCGCCCTTCGGCTTTTCGTCCAGCTGCCGCAGGAACGCCTTCTGAACCGGCAGGGAAATGTCCGTGATTTCGTCCAGGTAAAGGGTGCCGCCCTCCGCTGAGGTCAGCAGCTCCGCGATACGCGGCACCACGTCCCTGGCCGGCAGCGCGTGCAGCGAGGTCCGGCACACCACCGGAATAAGCGGCCGGTGGCCGCGGTCGCTGCCGCGGTGGATCACCCGGGCGGCCAACTCCTTTCCGGTTCCGCTTTCGCCGCGGATCAGGACGTTGGGCCCGGCGTCTTTCATGCGGTCGACGATTTCGTAGATTTCCTGCATTTCGAGGCTGATCCCGACCATCGAATCATAGCGGTGGCGTTCCCTGACTCTACTTCTCAACAGCGCCCGTTCCTCCTTGAGCAGTTTCTCGCCGACGATCCGGTCGATGATCAATTTCAACAGGTCCAGCTTGAAAGGCTTTTGAAGATAATCGTAGCTGCCGATCTTCATGGCCTTGACGGCCGTTTCCATCGTGCCGTGGCCGGTAACGATGACGACCTCGGTTTCCGGCCGGCGGTCCTTTATCGCCGACAACAGTTCTATGCCGTCGATTTCCGGCATCTTGAAATCCGTGAAAACGATGTCGAAGTTCTTTTTTTTGATAAGATTCAGGGCCTTGTGGCCGCTGTCGGCCAGATCCACCGCATAGCCTTCGCGGGTCAGGTAGCGTTTCACCAAATCGAGGATCGCCTTGTCATCATCGACAAATAAAATGCCGTACTCTCTCATGCCGACCTCCGGTAGCAGCGACCGCGAACCCGACCCCATTCAACAGCCCCTGGCCTAGTTTTTCTTGACGATTCCGTAGCGTTTGATCTTTTCGACCAGTGTGGTTCGTTTGATCTGCAGCAGTTCCGCCGCCTTGTTTTTGACCCATTTGGTTTTTTCGAGGGCGCACAGGATCAGTCTTTTTTCGTATTCGGTCACGGCCGTGTTGAAGTCTACCCCTTCGGCGTAAATGTCCAGGTTCGGATGCGCCGGCGGCCGGCTGACGCCCCGGATGCGGTTCGGCAGGTCCGTGGGCCGGATGACCCCGTTTTCGTCGAGAACCACCAGGCGTTCGATCAGGTTTTTCAACTCCCTCACATTGCCCGGCCAGGTGTGCTTCAGCAGTATGGCCATGGTTTCGGGCGGAATCTTGATGGGCTTGCGACCCTTGGCCTGGCTGATGTTTTCCAGAAAATGGCAGACCAGCAGGGGAATGTCCGAGTTTCTTTGGTTGAGCGGCGACAACACGATCGGAATGACATACAGGCGGTAAAACAAATCCTCGCGAAAATGGCCCTTCTGCACCTCTTCTTCCAGGTCGCGGTGCGTGGCCGCTATGATTCTGGCGTCCGCCTGGATGGTGTGCACGCCGCCGACCCGCTCGAACTCGTTTTCTTCCAGGACCCGCAGGACCTTGACCTGCAGATCCGGGCTCATGTCACCGATTTCATCGAGGAATACGGTGCCGCCGCGCGCCTGTTCGAATTTGCCCGGCTTGTCGGAAATGGCGCCGGTAAAGGCTCCCTTGACATGGCCGAACAACTCGCTCTCCAGCAGCCCTTCGGTAATGGCGCCGCAGTTGATCTGGACGAAGGGCTGGTCGCGCCGGTAGGAACACCGGTGAATGGCTTTGGCGATCATGCCCTTGCCGGTGCCGGTTTCGCCGTTGATCATGAGGGTCGTGTCGCTGTCGGCAACGCGTTCGACGATGTCGAACACTTGCCGCATCGACTCGCTTTCACCGACGATATCCCGGAATACATCGTGCTGCGTGGGTTTCATCTGGGCAAAACAGGGCGTTGAGCGAATGTTATGTCAATGAATGTATTTTCGTTCGACGACCCCGGCACGGTGGCGTGTGAGAAGACAGGTTTAAGGTTCATTGTTCACGGTTCTCGGTTTACAGTTTAAGGGTCAAAATAACTGGTGCCGAGGGCGCTTCCTGTCAGGTGCTGGGCCGGTGAAATCGAATCGACCTTGAAAAAAAAGCAATGGGACGGTTTGAAACCACGTATCTATTTTACCATCCTCACCTTTCTCACGGCCCGTTCGATCTGCTCCAGCCGGGCTGCCAGGCTGCCCGTAAAGCCGATTGACAGGCGCACCAGGCCGGGGGACAAGCCGATCTTGTGCTGGTCTTCCGGCGGAACCTCAGAGGAGGTGGACGAACTCGAGCAGGACATCAGCGTGTCGTAATAGCCGAGCGACACGGCGATATATCCGAAACGCTCTTCGTTCTGAAGGGCGTCCATCAGGTCTTCGGCCTTTGTGCGGGTGCCGCAGTCGACGGTCAGCATGCCGCCGTATCCATAGCCCGCATTGATGAGCCGGCTGACGAGCGGGTACTGCGGATGGGTGGGCAGGCCGGGGTAGGTGACGCCGATGCCCAATTCGGCCAGCTTGGCGGCGACGATCATGGCCCGGGCGCCATGTTCGCGCATGCGCAGGGCCAGGTGCGGCAGACGCTGGATGATGTCGTACGCGACGCGCGGATCCATAGTCGGGCCCAGCAGCATGACGCGCCCGGTGTGCAGGTCCATCAATTTGTGCACGAACGATTTGGCGGCGCAAACGACCCCGGCGATCGCATCACTGGCGCCGTTGATGAATTTTGTCAGCGAATGGATAACAACGTCGGCCCCGAGCTGGGCCGGTGAGATGATGACCGGAGAAAAGGTGTTGTCCACCACCAGGGTCAATCCGTGGGCCTTGGCTATGGCTGACAGGGCCGGGATGTCGGCGATTTTCAGGGTGGGATTACCGAGCGCTTCGGTGTAAACGACCCGCGTTTTCTTTGTAATGGCCGCCTCGAAGGCCGCCGTGTCGGTCGGGTTCACGAAGCTCGTTTCGATTCCCATGTCGGGCAGCAGCTCCCTGAGCAAGGCATGGGTGCCGCCGTAAACCGTATCGCTGGAGACGATGTGATCGCCGTGGCGGCACAACTGCAGCAGCGTGCACGAAATAGCCGCCATGCCGCTGGCCGTGCAAACGGCCCCCTCCGTGCCTTCCATGGCGGCCAGGTAGCGGGCCAGAACATCGACGGTGGGGTTGAAGTGGCGGCTGTACAGAAAACAGCCGTCCTTTTCCGGGCCCCTGAGGCCGGCGAAGATTTCGGGCATGATGCGCGGATCTGTGACCGTAAAAGTCGAGGAGCGCGATACCGACGGGGCGACACCGCCGTGCTCGCCGAATTCGCGGCGCGCGCGCCACAGGGCCTGTTCGGGATTGTAGGGTTGCATGCCGAGCCTCGCCTGTCAAAAAGAGGAGATGCCGAAAACCGGTTTCGGATGTTTTAACGATTCTTTATCAATAGAAATATCGAAGGGCGCGGACGGGGTCAAGAAGTTTCATCAGCCGCGTCGTTTTGGCGTTCGCAGGCGGCCGTTCGAGGGATGAAGGCGTGGTGGAAAGCGGTGGGATATTTGAGCAAGGCTTTAAGATGGCGGTTTTGGCGATGTCATCGGTCGTTGCCGTATTTCATGTACGCAAACTCACGGCGACCGGCCGCCCGGCGAAAATGAGGCCATTCATGGATAGACACGAGCTAAAAGGCCGGTCGGGTGCCGCCCCGATCTGTTTACAGAATAACAGCCGCGGGCGGCATGATAACGAACAGATGCAGTTCTCGGGGACCATGCGCGCCGTGCACCATCGTCAGTTCGATATCGGCCGTTTTACTCGGTCCGCTGACCAGCGTCAGGCAGTTGGTCAAGGCGTGGTCCGGCGGTTTACAGCCATGTTTCAAGACGGCATAGAGTTCCGCCAGGTTCAGGATGATTTGGCCGAGTTCGATGACGGCCACATGGATGGAGGGCAGAAGAGAAACAGAGCGCTCGTGACCCGGCATCGTTTTCATGACCAGGGTGCCGGTTTCGGCCAGGCAGAAGTCGGCCGAGGTGACGCCGATAAAGCCCGCTTCGAGATGCTGGTGAAGCGGCACCGGTTCTTTTGCAGGCAATGGTTTGCTGGGTGTCCGGCAAGATGAGTAAACCGGGACCTCTTGCCGTGCGAGGATTTCCGGCAGACCGAGGCGGTCGATCAACGGATGGCGCCAGACGGCCACCGACTTTTGCCCGTTCCACTCGGGAACCGTCCGCGCGACCAACGACGCTATAGCGGCGGCGACATCGCCGGAAGTGTCTTTCGGGATGACATTCAGGTTGAGCGGCTTGCCCTGCGCGATCAGCTGCTGCAGCAGGGCCGATCGGTCCGCGTCGGTTCTGGCGCGGACCCGCTTCACGATCCGCGCCGCCCCGCTGCCGGGGCGCGCAGCAATAGCCTTCGCCCGCCGGTGTTCAATCGGTCGCGCGGATCCCAGGGCGGCTGTCACCCGGCTGATGAATTCTGTTCGGGTCGTCATGGCTTGCCCCGCCGTCGGCGGCTGTAAAACCGGATCGTCGCGTAACATTTCAGAACCATTCAGTGGGCGACCAAAAACTCCCCGCCCCCTGTGGGAAGCGCTGGGGGAGGAAAGGGTCCTTCCCCGTCACGTGGATAGGAGAAAAAGGTTTTCGTTCAAGCCGCTATTAATCGTCACCGACGATCTGGATCGTCACCGCGTTTCGGACGCAGGCCTCGTTTTACGGACTCTTGCCAGCGATCCATAAAGCTTACCGGCGCCAGAGGTTTCAGGTTGCGGCTGCGGGTCCAGGCATCGAGCGGAGGCGGCAGGCGGTGAATCATGCCGTCGGTCCGGGTGACGGCGCGCTGCGCCATGCCCGCTGCGCGCATCGCCCCCGTATAGGCCCGGCGATGACGGATGGCGGCGGACCAGGCCTTGTAAAACACTTTTTCGGCCGTGATGCCGCCCCCGGCGTAACGGTCCCGGGGTCCTTCCGCCAGGCGGGCGCGCAGGGCCAGCAGCATGCGCGGCAGGTCGATGTCGACCGGGCAGGCCTCCTTACAGGCGCCGCAGAGGGTTTCGCCCAGAAACAAATCTCTGGCACGCTCGATGCCGACCAGAAGGGGCGTCACCACTGCGCCGACCGGGCCCGAGTAAGCGTAGCCGTAGGCATGCCCGCCGATTTTGCCGTAGACCGGACAGACATTGAGGCAGGCCGCACAGCGGATGCAGCACAGGATTTCGCGGAATTCCGGGTCCGCCAGGATCTTCGAGCGGCCGTTGTCGATGATAATCAGGTAAAAGGCTTCGGGGCCGTCCATCTGGCCGGCCTGGCGCGGCCCGCCGATGTAGCTGACGTAGCCGGCCAGGTTCTGGGCGGCGGCCCCGCGCGAGAGCAGCCTGAAGAGAATGTCGTGGTCCTCCAGGTGCGCCGTGACCCGTTCCATGCCCATGAAGGCCACATGCACCCGCGGCAGGGTCGTGGCCATGCGGATGTTGCCCTCGTTGGAGACGGTGGTGATGTGGCCGGTTTCGGCGCAGGCCAGGTTGCAGCCGGATATCCCCAGGTCGGCCGCCAGGAATTTTTGGCGCAGGGCCTTGCGGGCGATGCGGGTCAAGGTCGGCGGGTCGTCGGTATACGGGACGCCGAGCTTTTCGGCAAAAAGCCGGCCCACCTGCGCGCGCGTCTTGTGGATCGCGGGGGCGATGATGTGCGAGGGCGACTCGCCGGCCAGCTGGACGATGTATTCGCCCAGATCGGTTTCGGTTACCTCGATGCCGGCGGCTTCAAGGGCCGGGTTCAGGCCGATCTCTTCGGTGACCATCGACTTGCCCTTGACCGCCGTTTTGACATCGTGCCGGCGGGCGATGTCGATGCAGGCCGCCACCGCCGCCCGGGCGTCGTCGGCAAAGATGACTCGACCGCCGTTTTTTCCGATGTTGTCCGCCAGGGTTTCCAGGAGGATGTCGAGATTCTCCACCGCCTGCATGCGGAGTTCGTGCGCCGTGCGTCGCAGCCCGGGGCCTTCGGGAAGCTCGCGATAGGCCCTGGCGGTCCCCCGGCCCAGACGGCCCTGAACACCCGCCAGCGCGGATTGCAGCACCGGATCTTTAATCGCCTTGCGGGCTTCGGATTTATAGTTTTCGGTCGTGATTTTGCTCATGGGACGGTCACTTCCGTTTATGCATGGTGAACCGGGTTATACCAGGTCTGGTTGGAAGTGGCTGACAGTGCCTAAACGGCTGGCCGGAATGGTGGAATACTGGAATTCTGGAATTTTGGGTTCGGCGGATCGGGATCTTTTCGAAAACAGGATTTTACCTGAGAGAAGACTCGTTTCCGCTTTATCGCTCAATCCACCCACCTTCCATCGCTCCAGCATTCCAGCCATCTCTCTCATTTCATTTTTTCAAAATTCCATTCAGATCAGTATTCCATCATTCCACCACTCCATCATTCCACCACTCCATCATTCCATCATTCCATCATTCCATCATTCCAGTATTCCAGTATTCCAGTGTTCCAGTGTTCCAGTATTCCAGTGTTCCAGTGTTCCAGTATTCCAGTGTTCCAGTACTCCAGTGTTCCATCACTCCAGTGTCCCACAATTCCATCACTCCAGTATTCCACCATCCCATTCGATTTCCAGCACCTCCCGCTCGCCCGCCCACCGATTCTCCCTATGCGCCGACCAGGCTGTCACCCTCCCGCCAGCAGCTGGGCGATGTGCAGGACCCTGACCGGCGATTTCAACCGGCCGAGTCGCCCCTGGATGTTCATCAGGCAGCTGACGTCCACGCCCACGACGGCATCGGCGCCGGTGGCGATGATGTTGCGCACCTTGTCATCGACCATGGCGGTCGAGATTTCGGGGTATTTTACCGCGAACGAACCGCCGAAACCGCAGCAGCGGTCGGAATCCGGCAGTTCGACGAACTCGGCGCCGGCAACACCGGCGATGAGCCGGCGCGGCTGCGGGCCGATGCCCAGGCCGCGCAGGGCCTGGCAGGAGTCGTGCAGCGTGATTCGGCCGTTGAAACGGGCACCAAGGTCCTCTACCTTCAGGACGTCCACCAGGAACTGCGTCAGCTCGAAGGTTTTCTCGCCCACCGCCTCGGCGCGCCGTCGCCAGGTTGGAGCGTCGCGAAACAGGTCCGGATAGTGCCGGCGGACCATGTGAACGCAAGAGCCCGAAGGGCAGACGATCACCTCCGCCTCTTCGAAGATCCGGATGAACCGCTCGGCGGCGATCCGGGCTTCGCGCCGGTAGCCGGAATTAAAAGCCGGCTGCCCGCAGCAGGTTTGCTCCGCGGGGCACTCGACGGCAAGGTTCAGCTTTTTGAAAATTTTCAGCATGGCCTCGCCGACTTCGGGATAGAGGCCGTCGACCAGGCACTGGACGAAAAGAGTTACTTTTTTGGGGATAGTTGTCATTTTATTTTAAGAATTTACCGCAGAGCCGCTAAGCACGCAGAGGGTATATACATGAAAAAGAAAACCATCGGGTATCCGGTTGCAAGATGCCATCCCTCGTTACATAATACGGAGGGGGCGGTCAAGGTCGAAATATTGAGAGGAAAGTCCGCATGATTCCGGAAAACGCAGTCGTCATACCCACACAACTGAACTCATTGCAGCATATAATCGACGGTCACGCTCACCTGAGCGATGTCGAAAACATTTCGGCAGCATTAAAAAGGGCGCGTGCGGCAGGGGTAGCAAAGATCGTCGCCGTGGGCATGAGCATCGCTTCCAATCGACGGACGCTCGAACTCGCGGCCGAGTTCCCTGATTTAGTGCTGCCGGCGATCGGATTTCACCCCTGGTCGATTTCAACCGGGGAGATCGAGACGTCCCTGGCCTTTCTGAAGACTCACCTGGTGTCCTGCACGGCCCTGGGT
The DNA here is from genome assembly GCA_963728055.1 of uncultured delta proteobacterium. GTDB lineage: Bacteria > Desulfobacterota > Desulfobacteria > Desulfobacterales > SG8-13 > JARFQH01. Next base: position 31,420 of record CAVSIM010000016.1, read on the forward strand.
GAAGTCGGACTGGATTACAGGATCAAGGTGAAGAAAGCGGTCCAGTGGGAAGTGTTTGCCCGCGTCCTCGACCTGGCGGCCGAATTCGAAAAACCGGCCATTGTGCACACCCGCTTCTCGCACCAGAGATGCCACCGCATGGTTTTAGAGGCGGGGATCAAAAGGGCGGTCTTTCATTGGTACAGCGGACCGCTCGATATTCTGGAAAAAATCATGGCCGACGGGTATTACGTTTCCTGCACTCCAGCCTTGAAAATCAGTACCCGCCATCGGGACGCCATCCGCCACGCCCCGCTGGAGCGTATCCTCGTCGAAACCGACTGTCCGGTCGCCTACCGGGGAAAAGTTTCCGAGCCGGCCCACCTGATCGACACCCTGACGCACCTCAGCCGCTTAAAGGAACTGCCGATCGAAGAGGTCGCGCGGATCACCACCGCCAATGCCATTGAGTTTTTCGGAATCCGGTAAGTTCAGTCGACGGCAGCAGACGGTTATTGGCAATTGAATCGAGGATCTTTATACTCCTTTTGGCGGCCATAGGATGTTGACAGTTGACCTGTTTACAGACTATCTTAAGTCATAAGTCATACCAAATTAGCGGAGATCTTGTCATGAAACTGTTCAGCCGGATTAAACCCATCAGTTACCTGGCATAATCGATTGAAAGAATGAATATCATAAAAATTTAATAATTCCTTAAAGAAATTGAGCGGCCTAGAAATTAAAGGTGGCAATATGAAGAAGAAAACCGCAAGTCTGGACGAAGTGATTGGTGTTCTTGTGAAATTGAAACCAGAGATTAAATCCACCTATGGTGTCACCGCCATCGGCGTTTTCGGCTCCCTTGTCCGCGGAGTGCAAGCGCCAGACAGTGATGTGGATGTCGTGGTCAAAATGACCAAGCCGGACCTCTTTATGATTGTAGGCATTAAGAATAAGCTGGAGGAAAAGCTAAACCGGCCGGTGGACATTGTGACGTACAGGGAAAACATGAATAAATTTTTAAAAAAACGGATTGACGGGGAGGCGGTATATGCGTGACAAGGAACTGACGTCGGAGGTCTTGCGTCAGATAGAGGAAGCCGCCACGAAAATCATGGCCCGTTTTCAGGCTATCCATGTGGTGTCAGATTTTACCGATAGCCCAGCCGGAGTTGAAAAAATGGATGCCATCTGCATGATGCTGATTGTCATCGGTGAATCGTTGAAAAATCTGGATAAAATCACCGGTGGGACGCTCATGCCTCAATATCCCGAAGTGGACTGGAAAAAGGCGAAAGGGATGCGGGATATCCTTACCCACCACTATTTCGATATCGATGCCGAAGCGGTATTTTATACTTGCAAAGAAAAAATACCACAACTCCGGGAAACGATCCGAAAAATGAAAGAGACGCTGGGATAATCGCCGTACATCCCGACTTTCCATCCTCCCCGCGTATCACGCTGGACCCCGACATCGGCTATTCTTTTGCTGGTGGGCATCATGTATATAGTAACAGTCTGTTTAACAAAGAAAAAAAAATAAGAACTTGGGTATAGGATACGTTTCAAAGAGGCAACGCGAAAAAAACACCGAGCTTTCACCCACCAAAACAAAGGGTCAACAGGTGCGCAACTTTTCGGGGCGGGATTTCTATAGCAAGTGGGTTTTCTGAGTGCCATTTTGCGGCATCCGGTCTAAATGGCACAATTTTCCGTTTATGAGAAAGTCTTTCTATTGTCGTTAAGTACACCCAATTTGAATCATAGAAAAACTTTTTTACGCAGCTTTTGACCAATATGTCTGCAAAAGTGCAATCATATTGAAATATGAATGCAAAATTGCAAATCACTCACTAGTTCGGCATGAGAGTTATCTCATTTCATTGAGAGAACAGCACGCGTCATTAGGAGGCATAGGATCGCTGTTATGTTCAAGCTTCTAATTGATACTTGTGTCTGGCTTGATATTGCCAAGGACCACCGTCAGGCGGCGGTTCTTGACACCCTCGAAACGTTACTTCGGGATGGCCGACTGATTCTTCTTTTGCCGCGTATTGTTACCGATGAGTTTTCGCGTAACAAGGGTCGGGTCGTTGAGGAAAGTAGCCGAAGCCTGTCGAGTTCGCTTAAACGTGCGAAGGACGCAGTGTACCGCCTTGGAGAAGGGCGAGGGAAAAGAGCTGCTTTGGAACACCTTCATGAACTCGATCAACGATTGCCGCGTTTGGGTGAGGCAGCGATTGAAGCAGTTGCGCGGATTGAAGCCCTTTTTGCCTCGGTCCCAATTATTGAGCCTTCCGATCATATTATTCTCCGCGCTGCAGATCGCGCTCTCCAGCAGAGAGCCCCGTTTCACCGCCAGCGTAATAGTATGCATGATGCCATTCTTATCGAGATGTACGCAGAATTTGTGGGTGAAAAGGCGACCAGGGGGGTGCGCTTCGGATTTGTTACACACAATACCAAGGATTTCAGCCATCCATCGGCGGACAACAGACTACCTCATCCCGATCTTGCTTCATATTTCTCAAGAATTCGTTCTCTCTATCTCATTAATCTCGCCGAGGCTTTGAAGCGCATAGATCGCCACCTAATCACAGATGCCATGATCGAGCGCGAATGGCACGAAGAGCCGCGATCACTTGCCGAGATCATTGCCGCAATTAACGAATTGACCGATAAAGTGTGGTACGACCGCCACCAGCTTTTGAGACAACGAATCGAAGAGGGTAAGATTTTCCTTGTCGACCGCGAAACCTTCCCAGTGGCGGATCATACTGCCCGTTCAATTCAGAGAGATGTTTGGCAGGGAGCTCTCAAAGGGGCGGCCCGGGTCGAGAAGAAGTATGGTATTAAGAATCTAAGGCCGTGGTCGAAGTTCGAATGGGGAATGATCAATGGCAAGTTGTCCGCTCTGAGATGGGTACTGGGTGATGAATGGCATATGCTCGATACCTGATCGCATGAGGTCTACGATGAGAGGGGCCGAACCAATCGCTGAACCTAACCGGGACAACCGTGCGGTTTTACGTAAAGGCCAGTGCAGGCTCGAAACATTGGTGGCCGGTAGGTTAGCTCAAAACGTTGGCGTCACGGGCAGCTGTTTCAGAATCGCTACAAGTCGTTTTTATGTGAAGAGGAGGTGTATCTCAAGGAGCTGGTGCGCTATATCCACTTAAATCCGCTGCGGGCACGGCAAGTGCAAGATCTTGAGGCCCTAAAGAAATATCAGTGGTGTGGTCACGGCGCCCTCATGGGCAATTTTGACGCCGGCTTTCAGGATACGGGGTATGTTTTAGGATCGTTTGGTCACTCCGCCAGGCAAGCCCGCAGGGCGTATGAGCGTTTTGTGTCTGAAGGGGTGAAGCAGGGCCGGCGTCCGGAGCTGGTCGGTGGTGGTTTGGTACGGTCGGTCGGAGGCTGGTCGGCGCTTAAAGGATTTCGGGACATCGGGGTTCGCATCAAGGGCGATGAACGTCTGCTGGGGTCGTCTGATTTTGTTGAGCGGGTGTTGAAGCGCACCGATGAACAATTGGAGTAAAAATATCGCCTGCAGGAGCGTGTTATCAGTCTGCAGGTGCTTATCGAGCAAGTGGCACACTACTATAAAATAGAGCCGGAAAACCTCAAGTCCGCCAGCAAAGAACGCCGCATCGTGGAGGCGCGCCGGGCTTTGTGTTTCATGGCGGTGCGTAGATTGGGCTATAGATGCAGCGATGTGTCAAGGGCCACGGGCATCAGTTCGGTTACGGTAAGCAAGGCGGTGAGTCTGGGCAGCAGCCTGTCGGAGATTGCAAAAATCCAGAACCAGGTACTAAATATCTGATCTCTATTGAAGTTGCGGGGAAAAAAACAAAGCTGATGAATATATAAATAGAACGGATGTCCCTGAAAAATGGATACAGCATTACAACTCTGGGGAGGCGGTTTCTACCTTGCCAATAAAATTTTCTTTGCACTAGCAGAAGGGAAAAAACAAAATAGCAAAAGGAAATTGAAACTTTATGGTTGGGCAATATACATTTGTGGAGTGCCGGCTTGGGTAATAATACTTCTCATTGAGCAAAACTGGATCGCAGCATCGATAGAAGCGGGCGGAGTCCCGTCCATGTTTTTAGGTTTTTATACTGTATACAAAAAAAACCAATCACCAAATATGCTATTCGATCGAGTTGCTATGGTTTTCACTTACGGCTCGATAGCATTAGGTCTCAGTTACAGCCTGTTTGATTATGGTGGAATTACCTCATTTTCTCAAATTTTAGAGATTGGGGTTATGCTGGGCTTTTTATTGGGGAGCTATTTACTTGCCAAAAACAATAAAAACGGTTGGCTGTTCTTCATGTTGATGAATGGGAGTATGGCAACGCTTATGATGATTCAGCATAAACCGCTACTATCAATACAACAAATTTTATCACTGAGTTTTGTAATATACGGGTGTCGAACCTCAAGAAAATGAACCGTATAATTTGTTTTTTTGCCGCCAGAAACTTCGATATTGCGCCCTTAATTCGGCATATTTTAAAAGACAATCGCTGTATATCAGATAGTTAGCTTGGCCCGACTCCCAGTCGAAAAAAGAAAACGGGACACATGACCATTTTGCAGACACAAAAATGATCCTTGCTGCCCCGCTTTCGAAGGTGCGGTGGAGGAGGGGTATTTAGCTTTTTTTCTTTGCGGCGGCTTTCTTGGGCGCCGCGGCCTTTTTGGTGGCCGTTTTTTTGGCGGGCGCCTTTTTTACCGCCGGCTTCTTTGCGGCGGGCTTCTTCACGGCGGCTGTCTTCTTGGGAGCGGCGGGTTTTTTGGCAGCAACGGCCTTTTTCGGTGCGGCGGGTTTTTTAGCGGTGGTTTTTTTCACGGCAGTAGCTTTTTTCGCCGCTGGTTTCTTGGCCGAGGCAGTTTTCTTGGTAGCTGTGGTCTTTTTTGCTGTTGCCATCACGTCCTCCCTTGAATGGTTTTTTGGGTGTGTACACTGCCTTGATTTTGGGGTAAAATAACGCTTCGTGACTAACTGCCTATCTTGTGATAGGCTAATTTATACTATACAATATATAGTATGGTCAACCTGTTTTTAATCAATGATCGATTTTTATCGGTTTTTTGTTCTGATTTCGAATCCTTATCGATACCGCGTCGAGTGAATGAAAAAAAATTATATAATAATTACAGAAAATTATCAACATAAATCGGGCCGGTTGCCAATTTGCCGGTTCGAGCGCGAATAATCGGGTCATCGTGCCCGGCATCAACGATCAGGCCGCGTAAGGGAGCAGCGGCCTTTCGGGACCCTTTGCGGTCATATTCGACTTATCTGCCGCAACGACGCGGACAGCCGGATCAGACCGGATTCACAAATCCCGGCCTCTTCCAAATCAGCGTTCGAAAACCGCCAGTCGACACCATAAGCTTTAAGATAACGTTTTCGGCTATAAGAAAAAACTTTACTGAAAACTTTGTGAAACAGGAAAGTCGGGCGATGAACGATCTTACCGCGATGGAAACAAGGGTGCTCGGCAGCCTGATCGAAAAGGAGCTGGCGACCCCGGAATACTATCCCCTGTCTCTCAACGCCCTGGTCAATGCCTGCAACCAGAAATCCAATCGTGAACCGGTGGTCTCCTACGACGAGCAGGCCGTGCGGGAGGTGGTCGACGGACTGGTTCGAAAGGATGTGGTGTTTAAAAGCGGCGTCGGCCGGGTGCCGAAGTACGAAGAACTATTTACCCGCAAGCACAGTTTCGTTACGCGCGAATCCGCGGTCCTGTGCGTCCTTTTATTGCGAGGTCCCCAGACGATCGGCGAAATACGGGGGCGCACGGCACGGCTGTGCTCGTTCGAGAGCCTGGAGGAGGTGCAGGAAACCCTGGACCGGCTCGCCGAGTGGCAGATGGTCCGCCAGCTTCCGCGCCAACCCGGGCAGAAGGAATCCCGCTTCGTGCACCTTCTGGCCGGCGCGCCCGAAGCGGCGCAAGCCGAGCCGGACTCGGCGGGGGGGCGGGACGCCGGCCCGGTAACCGGCCGCGACCGTGCGTTCGAGCAGGAAATCGAAGCGCTCAAAGACGAGCTGGACAATCTGAAACGCGAATTTCAAGAGTTCAAGCGTCGGTTCGAGTAACTTGTCACACCCAAAATTGTCCAAATGGCCGCCACCTGTACCCTCAACATCGTCCTCATCCGGCAACCGTGAACCGTGAACATAGAGCCGGGAACTTCATACGTGTTCAATCAAGTGCCTCGCTCACGGCCGTCGGGACGCTTCACAGATGTCTTAACGATAAAGATGGCATAACCATAGATGTTCAAATTCATCCACACCGCCGACATTCACCTTGACAGCCCGCTGCACAAGCTCGACCGCTACGAGGGCGCGCCGGTCGAGGAGTTTCGCCAGGCGACCCGGCGCGCGTTCGAAAACCTCGTCCAGCTGGCCATATCCGAAAGTGTCGCTTTTGTCCTGATCGCCGGCGATCTCTTCGACGGCGACTGGAAGGACTACAACAGCGGGCTTTACTTCGTGGCGCAGATGGCCCGGCTGCGCGAGGCGGGGATCCAGGTTTTCATCGCCTCCGGCAATCACGATGCCGCCAACAAGATCAGCAGAACCCTGCGCCTGCCGGACAACGTCACGACCTTTCCCGCGGACAACCCCGCCACCTTTCGGATGAAGAATATCAATGTCGCGGTGCACGGGCAGAGTTTCGCCGCGCCGGCCGTCACCAGGGACCTGGCGGCCGGCTATCCGCGGGCCGTCAGCGGCCTGTTCAACATCGGGCTGCTGCACTCGTGCCTCACCGGCCGCGAGGGCCACGAGCCCTACGCCCCCTGCTCGCCCGAGCAATTGAAAAACATGGGCTACGACTACTGGGCCCTCGGGCACGTCCATCAGCGGGAGATCGTTCTGGACGTGCCGCCGATCGTATTTGCGGGCAATCCGCAGGGCCGCCACGTGCGCGAGACAGGCCCCAAGGGCTGCCTGCTGGTGGGCGTGGACGACGACGGGCGGGTGGACATCGCATTCCGGCCGACCGACGTGGTCCGCTGGGTGGGCGTTACGCTGGATGCGGGTACCGCGGAAAGCGGCTACGATGTCGTGGATGGGTTCGGCCGGCGGTTGGCGGAGGTGATGGCGGAAAACGAGGGGCTGCCGCTGGCGCTGCGGGTTCACATCGCGGGCGAGACTCCGGCCGCCAACGAGGTCCTGGGCGACCCGGAACGCTGGGCGAACGAGATCCGTTCGGCCGCCATCGAAGCCGGCGGCGGCAGGATCTGGGTGGAAAAGGTCAACTTCAGGCTGGCGCTGCCGGCCGCGAAAAAAAGTCTCGAACACGCCGACGGCGCAATCAACGAGCTGTTGACCCTGTTCGACGAACTGGCGGCCGATCCCGATGCGCGCTTGGAGCTGGCGGCCGAACTGGCGGAGATCGAAAAAAAGCTGCCGCGCGAACTCAAGGAAGGCGACGACGGGGTGCGGTTCGACGATCCCGGCTGGCTGGGGGACGTGCTGGACCAGGTGCGGCCGATGCTCATCCGGCGCATGCTCCGCAAGGGGGGCGCCGAATGAGAATCGATGCGCTGCGCCTGATCGCCTACGGGCCGTTTACCGACATCGCCCTGGACCTGAGCGCCGGCCGCGAAGGCTTTCATCTCGTTTACGGCTGCAACGAGGCCGGCAAAAGTTCGGCGCTGAGGGCCTTGAGGCACATGCTCTACGGCATCCCCGAGCGCTCGATGGACGATTTCGTCCACCCCTATGCCAAATTGCGCATCGGCATGGCCCTGCGCAACCGCGCGGGCGACATTTGTGACGTCACCCGCAGGAAAGGGCGCGGCCACACCCTGCGCGCCGCGGACGACACCGCCGCGGTGGAGGAAGCCGAACTGCAAAGACTGTTGAACGGGGTCGATGCCGACCTCTTCGCCACGATGTTCGGCCTGGGCTACGAGGACCTGGTCCGGGGCGGCCGCGACATCATCGCCGGCGGCGGTGATTCGGGCCGGCTGGTCTTTGCCGCCGGATCGGGGATCGTGAATCTCAGGGAGATCCAGAACGAACTCCAGTTGCAGGCCGATGCGCTGTTTCGACCCTCCGGGCAGAAGCCGAAAATAAACGACGCACTGAGCCGCCTGAGCCGCAACCGCCGCGACCTGCGGGAAGCCCAGCTGCCGGGGCAGGAGTGGGTCCGGCACGACGCGGCCCTGCAGGCGGCCGCGGAAAAGAAGAAGGTGGTCGAAGAAGAGTTGGCCGCGCGCCAGAAGGATTTGAACCGGCTGCAGCGCATCCGGGAAGCGCTGCCGTTGATAGCCGAGCGCCGGGAGCTGAGCGGCGAGCTGGCCGCCTGCGCCGATGCCGTTCTCCTGCCGCAGGATTTCGCGGAAAAGCGGCAGGAGCAGCAATTGAAGATCCGCCTGGCCGAAGCCGGCCGCGAGCGCGCCGAAAAAAGCATGACTCTTCACGCGCAGGCCATCGCGGAGCTGGGCATCGCCACGGATCTTCTGGAGAGCGCCGAGCCGGTCGAGGCAATTTACCGTGAACTCGGCAGCCAGCGCAAGGCGGCCCGGGACCGGCTGAACCTGGAAACGCGCCGCCGCACCCTGCTCGGCGAGGCCCGCGAGCTGCTGCGCAGCCTGCGGCACGATCTGACGCTGGAACAGGCCGAAGATCTGCGGATCAGGAGAAACGACGCGGTGAAGATCCAGGAACTCGGCGCCCGCTACGAAAGAATCGTTGCGCGCGGCGAGGACGCGCACGCCAAACTTCCGGCCCTGGCGCTCGAGATCGCCGCCATCGAAAAAGACCTCGCAAACGCCGGCACTCCGCCGGTGGTCGATGACCTGCGGGCGGCTCTGGCCGCAGCCGTCGAATTCGGCCCGCTCGAAAAACACCACCGGGCCGAAAAGGTCGATCTCGACTCCGCGCGGCACACCATCGTCCTCGAGCAGTCCGGCCTCGGACTGGCGCAGCACGGGATAGAAGAGCTGGAGGCCCTTGCGGTGCCATCGGCGGAGACGATTCAAACCTTCGACGATCGGTTCGGGACCCTCGCACGGCACATCGAAGCCTTGAAAAGCGACATCGGGAAAACACGCCACCGCCTTCAGGATGAAAAGCGGCTGATCGAGGCCCAGCGGCTGGAACGCGAAGTGCCGACGGAGGAAGACCTTTTGGCGGCGCGCGCCAGGCGCGGCCGCGGCTGGCGCCTGCTTCTCGACCGGTTGAACGGCACCCCGGTTTCAGACGACGAGCGGCAGGCTTACATTGCGGCGACGCCGGGGGCTGCGAGCGTCGCCGCGGCGTTCGAGGCCGACCTGCTCCAGGCGGATGCCGTTTCGGATCGACTGCGGCGCGAGGCCGACCGGGTCGCGACCAAAGCCAAGCTGCTGGCCGATCAGGCGGCCGACACCAACCAGCTGGCGCAGTTGGAAAACGGGCTGGCGACGGCCGAAAAAGAAGAAAAAAATCTTGCGGCCGACTGGGCGAGCGTGTGGCGGCCGCTGGCCGTCACGCCGCGCACCGCGCGCGAAATGGGGCAATGGGTGCGCCAATTTCGTCTGGTGACCGAAAAGGTGAAAGAGGTGCGGACGCGCCGGGCAAGAGCCGACGCCGTGAAAGACGATATCGACACACAACGCGAAAGGCTGGTGCGGTGCCTGCGGGAGTGTGCCGGTCTCATGGTTGAGGCGGACGAACAGCTCGGCGTTTTGATCAAGCGGGCCCAACAAGCGGTCAAGGACGCCGACGATCTTTTCCTGCGGCGCGACCGGCTGCTGCGCGACAAGGCCGGGCGGGAAAAAGAGCTGGAAGCGGCCCGGGCGCGCCTGGAACTGAATAAAGAAGAGCAGCGGCAGTGGCAGCGGCAATGGGAAGAAGCGGTGCGGCCGATCGGCCTTGCGGCCGGGGCCCTGCCGGCCGAAGCCCTGGCCGTCATGGAGGATCTCAAGAGCCTCTTCGACAAGCTCAAGGAGGCCGGGATACTCCAAAAGCGCGTCGATGGGATCGACCGCGACACCGCAGCGTTCTCAGACCAGGTCCAGCGGCTGGCGGCGGCACTGGCGCCGGATCTGGCCGGGCGGCCGCCGGAGGAGATCGCGCTCGAGCTGCACGCCCGGCTCAACCGCGCGCGCGAAAACCGCTCGCAGCGCGAGACGCTCGAAAAACAGCTGGCGCGGGAGCGGGAGCGGCTGGATCAGGCGTGCCAGGACGTCCTGCAGATCGGCAGCAGGCTGGAGGCCATGTGCGCGCAGGCCGGCTGCGAAAGGGCCGACGACCTGGCCGAGGCCGAGCGGCGCTCGACCCGCCGCCGTCAGATCGAATCCGACCTCAAGGGCATCGATGCCCGGCTGCACAAGCTGTCCGCCGGCGCCACGATCGAAGACTTTATCGCCGAGGTCCTGGCGGTCGACCCGGACGGCATCGCCGGCGAGATCGAGCGCCTGGCGGCGATCATCGAAGAGCGCGCGGGCGCGCGGTCCGACCTCGATCAGGCCATCGGCCGCGAGCGGGCCGAATTGAGCCGCATGGACGGCGGGACCAAGGCGGCCGAGCTGGCCGAGGAGTTCCAGGTGATCCTGGGCGCCCTCGACACCGATGTCACCCACTTTGCGCGCCTCAAGATCGCCGCCAGGGTGCTGAACCTGGCCATCGAGCGCTATCGCGACAAGAGCCAGGGGCCGATCCTGGTGCGGGCCTCGGCCCTGTTCGGTCGGATCACGGGCGGCGCCTTCGCCGGCATCCGGGCCGAGTTCGCCGCCGATGGGCACCCGGTGATCGTCGGCGTGCGGCCCGGGTTCAGGGAGGTCGTCACCGTGGAGGGCATGAGCGACGGGACCGCCGACCAACTCTACCTGGCGCTGCGGCTTGCGGGTCTGGAAGCCTACCTGCAGGCCAACGAACCGCTGCCGTTTATTATCGATGACATCCTGATCATGTTCGACGACGAACGTGCCGCCGCCACATTGCAGGTCCTGGCGGAACTCTCGCGCCGCACCCAGGTGATTTTCTTCACCCACCACCGCCATCTCGTGGAGCTGGCCGAAAAGCACATCGACGGCGCGGAACTGATCCTGCACACGCTTTCGCGGTGAAGGCCGCGGGTTAATGGAAATGTGTTTACCGCCCGCTCGCATTTACTCGCTTGAGGCGCAAAGGTCGCTGAGACAATATTATCTTCGGATGCGAATCGTGAGGCCGGTGGGGTTTGTTATTGAGACGACATCGAAAATTTGCCGCGCAACGTCACGACCCGGCCGCTTAGCTCTGTCAACCGAAGGTTAAAATCAACTCGGCGTTTGGAATCATCTGTTAAAAACTTTCATGGGCCTGATCAAATGCTGGTTCCAGTCGCTCGATCTTTTTACATCGGGAGATGCTATGAATCGTAACCTCCTCAAAGGGCTTGTCTTTCTCGGCCTCTGGCTTTTTTCGGGCGGCCTGGCCGCCGCCGGCTTCGAATCGGAAGTGATCGAGCTGGTCAATATCGAGCGCGGCGCCCGCAACCTGCACGCGCTCAGTTACAGCGAAGAGCTGACGGTCGCGGCCCGGGCGCACTCGCAGGACATGGCCGCGCAGAATTACTTCAGCCACACCAGCCTCGACGGGCGGCTGTTCTACGAGCGCATCACCGCTGCGGGTTATGAGTACCAGAGCTGTGCCGAAAACATCGCGGCCGGCTACGCGACGCCCGCGGCCGTCGTCGACGGCTGGATGAACAGCGACGGCCATCGCAAAAATATTCTGAACCCGGACTTCTGCGACATCGGCGTCGGCCACGCCGCTGCCGATGTCGCGGAGTACTCCCACTACTGGACCCAGGATTTCGGCCGCCGCGCCGGCGTGGCGGACTGCCCCGAGCCGGCCGGTGCGCCGCCGGCGGAAGAGGGGTTCGAGCCGATCGCTGCGCCTCCGGCCACGGGAACGCCGCCGTCCGGCGGGGCGAGTGACACCGGCGGGGGAGGCGGGGGTTGTTTCATCGAAAGTGCCGGTGCACTATCGAATTTTCTGAACTTCAGGTGAAGCACGGTTATCCGGTTCAGCTCTGCCGCCGGCCACCCCGTCTGATCACCATAAAACTTTTAAGCCGTTCGGAAAAAATCCGAATCGAACGTCACGAATACCAAACAACTCACACTGACCAGAATGCGACATTACACCCCTGTTTGAACGATATGATAAAAGACTTATTCTTTTCGGAAACCGGACAGTGACGAAAAGTCCCTGAATGATTTAAACTGGAGATGCCATGCTGAATAAACGAATTCCAGCGCTCATCCTGACTGGTGCCCTGCTGCTTTGTGCCGGTGCAGCTTCAGCCGATTATGCCGCCAAGGTCATCGACCTGGTCAACAAAGAGCGCACGGCCCGCGGCCTGCACCCCCTCGTTTATAACGAAAAACTGGCCACCGCGGCCCAGAAACACTCACAAGACATGGCCGCTCACGATTATTTTAGCCACACCAGCCGGGACGGCCGGAATTTTAACGACCGCATTGCCGCCGCCGGCTACGACTACCGGGTCAGCGGCGAGAATATCGCGGCTGGTCAGCCGACGCCCGCAGCGGTCGTCGACAAGTGGATGAAGAGCGCCCCCCATCGTGAAAACATCCTCAACCCGGACTTCTGCGACATCGGCGTCGGCTATGCCGCAGCGCCGGACAGCAAGTTTCAGCACTTCTGGACCCAGGATTTCGGGCGGCGCGCCGGTGTGTCAAGGTGCGACAAACCGGCGGCCGGTGACGCCGTAAAAAAGTCTCCCTGACCCCGGATTTTCACGTGTAGATCAATAATGAATCTTCACTTCATCGCAGACGGAGGTAACGTCTACCATGTGCTCGACATCCATGACCAGCACCGACCTGCGGGCGTTCATCGCGGAGCGCGGCATCGATGCGACCATCCTGCCGATGGCCTCGCACACCGCAACGGTCGACGATGCGGCCCGCGAACTCGAGGTCGCGGCCGAGCAGATCATCAAATCGCTGGTCTTTACGGTCGATGACCAGCCGCTGTTGGTGATCACCAACGGAACGGCGCGGGTCGACCGCAAGAAGCTCGCCGCGCTTCTGGGCGTGGGCCGCAAGCGGGTCCGTTTCGCCGATGCCGATCTGGCCCTGGGCATCACCGGCTACGTGGTCGGCAGCATGCCGCCCTTCGGCCACCGGCAGCCGCTGCGCACGCTGGTGGCGCCGGCCGTCACCCGGCTGGACCTGATCTACGGCGGCGGCGGCGACATCGACGCCATGCTGCAGCTGACGCCGGCCGAATTGCTGCGCGCGACCACAGCGCAAGTCGTCGAGGTCTCCTAATAAATGCGTCAAGATGACGTTTGGCGGCGTTATCGGTCGTCGGCGTATGACGTATACAGCCGCCTTCCTCTGGCCTTGCCAAACGTCATCTTGACGCATTTATTTTGTAGGATGACGTTTGGCGGCGTTATCGGTCGTCGGCGTATGACGTATACAGCCGCCTTCCTCTGGCCTTGCCAAACGTCATCTTGACGCATTTTTCGTGTTCGGCCGTTGCGAACTGTCATCATGACACCGATGGAGGGTGGGTACGAATGGAAGAAGATTATCCGGCGTTTGGTCCTTCAGCGGACAGCGGGCCGGCGAAGCCGGCCATCTGCAAAACCGGCGGGGTCGGGATCGCCGTTTTAGATCGTGCCCCGCGGTTTCTGCCGTCGTTCCTGGCAGTCCTGGTCGTTTCAGGCGCGATCATGACGGCCGCACCAAGTCGGGCCACCGTTCCAAGTCAAAAGCGGTTTTTCTACAGCGGTGACGGAAAAATCAAGCTGGAGAGCAAAAAAAACGGGCGCTCCTTCTCCGGCCGCTATCGCAACGGGGCGCAGGGCTATGACGAAGCGGCCCTGGCGGCGATCGGCCGCCTCTTCGATGTTCCCGCCGACGCGCCGCCCTCGGAGCTGTCCCTGCGGCTGCTCGAATACCTGGACTTCCTGCAGGACCGTTTCCGCAAAACCGCCAAGATCATCGTTACCTCCGGCTACCGCAGCCCGGAATACAACAGCGGCGTGCGCCGGCGCGGCGGCCTGGCGGCCAAGGCCAGCCTGCACCAATACGGCATGGCCGCCGACATCGAAATGGAGGGGGTCCCGGCGCGGCGCATCTGGCAGACGGTCAAGGGATTCAAGTTCGGCGGCGCCGGCTACTACCACGGGGACACGGTGCACATCGACGTGGGACCGGCGCGATCCTGGAACGAGACGACCTCGGGCGTGGGCACCGGCATTTCGGACGACAACAAGCTGGTCGGACTGGTGGCCGATTACGACCGCTACCGGGCGGGGGACGTCGTGACCCTGCGGTTTATCCGCATGACGGCTTTTCCGATCGGCGTGGCGCCCGAGTTCGCACTCGATCGCCTGGACGGCCCCGGTGGGGTCGACGGGACGGTTGATTTTAAGCCGTCTTTCAAGGTGGCCTCCGCTGCGGCCTGCCCGCAATTCGAAGACATCGACCAGATGGCCTCCATCCGGTGGCGCCTACCTGCCGATCTGCCGGCGGGCCGCTACGCGGTGCGCGCCCGCTTCTGCGGCGGCGAGTGGGATAAAATGCCGCCGACTGTCGCCACCCCGGCCTTCGAGGTGCTGCGGCCGTAAACCGGCACCCCGGCAACCGGGCATCAGCCCAGGCCCAGCCAGAACGCCAGGGACCGGTTCACCCGGATCATCAGGTCTTCATCGATGACGCCGACGGCATCTTGAATTTTGTCTCTGCGCACGGCCACAATCTTGTCGACCATGATCTGGGAGATTTTTTGCAGTCCGTTTTCGGGAGAAGGTTCGACGGTCAACCGGAACAGTTCGGCATCCTGGAGGTGGCTCGTTACCGGGCACACGACGATGCTGGCATGAATATCGTTGACCAGGTCCGTCTGGATCACGACCGCGGGCCTGGGTTTGCCGTAATCGCCGGGGACGACAACCAGGACGATTTCACCGCGTTTCATTCCCAGCCTTCCTGATCCATTGACGATTCGACAAAGTCCATGATGAGCGATTCCCGTGCCTGGGAACTGACCCGAACCGATTGCCGGCGGACTTCATCGATAATTTGTTGTGACCGGACGTCCGGAACCCACAACTGGATAGGTCGCAGCCCGGATGTTTTCAGCCTTTTTCTGTACCGCCGCATCTTTTGCGCTGAATCGAGTCCCATTGAAGCGCCTCCTTTCTTTGCCTTTAAAGTAACATGTTACCCATGGCCGTGCAAGGGGGCCCCAACAAAATAGGATCGTGATTTCTCGATCCGGATGCAGTATCTTATTCTTAAAGCCTGTAGGTTTATTTTTTACGCAAAAAGCTCGGGGCATGGCCCGGTGATCCGCGGCCACGGACATTTTTCCAAAATAGAGAGGATTTTTAATGAAGCGACATCCGTTCAAGTGGTTGGCTATAGGTGTTTTTTACAGCATTCTGACGATTTCCTGTGCCGGCACCCGCCTGTCGCAGACCTGGGTGGATGAGGCCCGGCGCGGCGAGCCGGTAGCCGATGTCCTGGTAATCGTCATTGCCGACAAGGCCAAGAACCGGGAAGTTTTCGAGAAGAAGTTCGTCCGTCAGCTGCAGGCTGCCGGCGTCGAGGCCATTGCGAGCGGAGATGCCATCCCCATGCCGCGCGACCTCAAGCTGGAAAAGGACGTGATTCGTCAGGCCGTGGAAAAATACGGCAGTGACGCCGTGATCGTATCGTACCTGGCCGGCCTGGAAAAAGAAGAGGTCTTCACCCGCACCGGCCCGGTCTACGGCGGCTATTACAACTACTACGGCACCGTCTTCGACCGGGTGCACGACCCGGGGTTCTCCGGCGAGGTCGCCACCGTGCGGCTGGAAACCAATCTCTACGATGTGAAAACGGAGCAGCTTCTGTGGTCCGGACAGTCGACCTCGGAGAATGTCAAGTCGGTCGACACCGTCATCGATGAAGTGATCGCGCTGGTCATCAAGGACCTGCAGAAGCAAAAACTGCTTCCGGTAAGGTAGCCGGAAAAAACGCCGTTTCCGGAAAGAGCGGTCGGAAAATCGTGAGCTTGCATCCGAGCCATAGGCTTGAAGATAAGGATTCTGGCAAAAGGATACGAGGATGTATAGATCATACGCCGACGACCGACACCGGCAGCCAAAATCATAAAGCTGAGGCCCAATTCGCCGCTTCCGGAAGAGCGGTCGGAAAATCGTGAGCCTGCATCCGGGCCATAGGCTTGAAGATAAGGATTTTGGCAAGGCGAGAGGGAGGAGGCTGTATAGGTCATACGCCGACGACCGACACCGGCAGCTAAAATCATAAAGCTGAGGCCCAATTCGCCGCTTCCGGAAGAGCGGTCGGAAAATCGTGAGCCTGCATCCGGGCCATAGGCTTGAAGATAAGGATTTTGGCAAGGCGAGAGGGAGGAGGCTGTATAGGTCATACGCCGACGACCGATAACGCAGCCAAAATCCTTATCTTCAAGCCTATGAGGTTAGCGCTGTGATATGTTGTAGTGGGGCTCGGGGGGCGTCTCCAGGCCGTCCTGCATGTCGCGACGGGCCGCGTTGAATTCTTCTTCGTGGGTGAGAAACGCCTCGACGACATCGGGCGCAAAGTGGCGGCCCTTCTCGCGCACGATGATCGCCACCGACTCCTCGTGGCTGAAAGCCGGTTTGTAACTGCGCTGGGAGGTGAGGGCATCGTAGACGTCCGCCAGGGCGACGATGCGCGTCGAAAGCGGAATCGTTTCGCCGGCCAGGCCGGAGGGATACCCGGAGCCGTCCCATTTTTCATGGTGGTGGTAGGCGATCTGCTTGCCGATCGTCAGAAACGATGGCCCCCGCACCTGGCTTTCGGCCGCCTCGAGCACGTCGCCGCCGAGAATGCAGTGGCTCTTGACGACTTCGAACTCGGCGCTTGTGAGCCGGTTGGGCTTGAGCAGGATTGCATCCGGGACGCCGACCTTGCCGATGTCGTGCAGAATGGACGACAGGCTGATGTCGTCGAGATACTGGGGCGTGATGTAGCCCAGGTAGGCCGGCCGGTGCGCGAGTTCCTTGGCCAGGATGCGGGTGTAGTGGCAGATCCGCTCCAGGTGCTTGCCGGTGCCCCTGTCGCGGAACTCCGCCAGCTTGGCGAGCCCCAGGATGGTGGCGGTACGCGCCTGGCGCAGGTTTTCATATGAAAAGCGCAGCTCGCGCTCGAGTTTTTTGCGCTTGCTGATGTCCCGGATCACCATCTGCATGCCCACATTATGCTTCTTGCCGCCGATCGGCCGCGCGTTGCACTCCACATCCAGGACTTCGCCCTTGCGCGCATTTACCCTGAATTGAAGGCCCTTCAGGTCCTTGCCGACCTCCAGGCAGGCCTGCAGCTGGTTTTCGACCCAGTGGGCATCTTCCGGGAGCAGGACGTCCCGAAAAACAATCTTGCCGCCTTTGTTGCCGTTTGCGGTGCCCAGGGTCTCGTAAAAACGGGGGTTGGCCTTTAAAATCCGGCCGTGGTGATCGACCAGAAGAACCATGTCCACGATGTTCTCGTAGAGTTCCCGATAGCGCAGTTCGGACTCCTCGAGCGCCCGGGCGCGCTTGTCGACTTCGACCTCGAGGTTCTGCGCGTGATAAGCCAGCTGCTCGTTGACGTTTTCCAGCTCGGTGCGCAGGGCGAATTCTCTTTTCCGGGCCTTGGTTTCGGCGCTGCACTGCAGGACCGATATCACATAAAGAAAGAGAAAAAAGAAATTGGAGCCGAAGAACAGGTCCAGGCCGGCGCTCGTGGGGCGGCTGAACAAGAGAATGGGCACCACGTAGATGCCGTAAAGCAGTGCGCCGGAAATAGCGGCCTGGCGGACCGTCAGCGGCAGCATGGCGGTGTAGGTTACCAGCACCATCAGGATGCCGACGTAGTAACTCGAACCGTAGCCCCCCAAATGGACGATCATCATCGAAATGGTGGCGCCGCCGGTGAGATAGGCGACGAGGCTCACCAAAAACACCTGCCGGCGGCCGATGGGTAAACGCAGGAAGTAAAGCGACAGAAAGCAGAAAAGGGAAAAACCCAGCCTGTAGGCCACAAACAGATCGAAGTGCGGCCGGGCCACAACGTAGTCCAGAATGGAGAACATCGGGTAGAAAACGACACCCACCCATAGAATGGCGCGCACCCGGGTGTAGAGCAGTTCCCGGATTTCGCGCCGATATTCGGGCATGCGGGAATCCGGCAACGCCGCGTCACCGCCCGGCGTCGGGGGCGACATTACCGGAGAGGTTTTCGGCAAGGTCTCGGAAATCATCTGGTCTTGACGGCCTTGATGAACAGGTTGACACCCTCGGATTCGGCCAGGACCTCGACATTGTTGCCAAAGGGGCTGGCGGCTACACGCGCCACGATGTCGTCCTTGTCCCGGTAAAAGAGCTTCCACTGCATGATGTGGTCCATGAACATACGCTCCGGGTTGTTGGGGGCGAAGTTGCCGATCAGCATCACTCCGCCCGGCTTCAGGTGGTTGTAACAGCGCCGGATCAGGGCTTCGAAAAGGCGGTCGTCGAAGTAGTCGGTCAGGCCGGCCGAATAGATGATGTCCTGGGTTTCGATGGCCTGGCGGTTGCGGCCGAGGGCCCATTTGACGATGTTCTCGTTCATCAGCCGGATGGAGGCGCGGTGGTTCCCGGAATCGACCTGGTTCTGGGTATAGGCCAGGGCTTCGGTGTCGATATCGATGCACAGGGCTTCGACCAGGTCGCTGGCATCGCTGGCTTCGAGAAAATCGAACAGTTCGCGACTCGGCCCGCACGCCAGGTTCATGATCCGCACCGGCCGGCTCTGGGTCAGAAAAGGCCAGCTCAGGGCGGCCAGTTCCCGGCTGAGCAGCTTGCGTCGTCCGCGCACCGATTTGGCCGCCGTGGTGTTCAGGCACCAGTCGTCCACCAGGCGGCCGAGCTTGCCGTCGCCATTGGGGTGGCCGCGGTAGATCATCTCCATCAGCAGGTAGTCGCCGGCGTAGCCGCGCGGTTTGAAATAGGCCCTCTCGGCAAACCGGCTGCGCATGAAATAGGGAAATATCTCCTTGAACACGTAGCCCCACATCAGGTCGGCGGTTTCCGCGTCGCTGGGCAGGTTCTGGAATCCCTGCAGGTGCTCGTTGAAACGGCCCAGAACCTGGTGGCCCTGGTCTTTCAATTCCGCGGAAAGCTCGGGCGATGCGTCCTGCTGAAGATTGTAGGAGAGGTGGTAGAACTGGGACTTGAATTCCTCGATGATCCGGTTGACCGTCCGCCATTCGTCGGTCTGAAAGAACTGTTCCGGCAGCGCCTTGGGCATGCTGAAGCTGCGCCGCCCCGCCGAAAGCGAAGCGCCATAGGCGGTCAGGGGGGCCTGTTCTTCGAGCACGCCCCTGAACTTGATGCAGACCTTGCGGATGATCACCGTCAGAAAACGGCCGTAGAGGGACGGCCGCTCCTTTTCGATGCGCGCCAGGGTTTGCGGGTCGAAGCGCAGGATCACCGCCTCCTCGGGGGCGCGGATGTCACGGACGCGCGAGGTCCCGTCAAAAAAGCCGATTTCACCGAAAAAATTCCCGGCCCCGATCAGGGACACCAATATCTTGGTGCCCTGCTCGGAGTAGGAGACCTCGACCGTTCCCCGCTCGACATAATAAAAACAGCGTGAGGCGCTGCCATGGCTGAGCACGTTTTCGTTGGCACGGCAGAAAAACGGCTCGGCAAACGGTAAGACGGCCTCGATGGTGGCGACGTCCGCGGGCCGGTCGAATAAATCGGGCGGGCCGGCGCTGTCGGAAGCGCTGGAAAGAGACTGGGGCATATCTTCGGTCGTGGGCACGGTTTTCACTCGCTTGGTTTGCGGGTCGTGGCGGGCGGTGTGGGCAGCGGGCGGTGGATCGAACTGCCGGACGGGAAGCGGCAATTTGCCGCGCCGTCAAAAAAATTCTTTTGAACGCCGGCAGTCGACAATCGCTGTCATGACCCTCCCGGGGACCCGTAGATTTGCAGCGTCGCTATTGTGCGATTTTTACCCTTTATAAAACTCAGGTGACAGATTTTAGCTGAATCTGACGATTTGTCAACCGTAAAAGTTTGGTATTTTTGGAAAATATGCCAAAGCGGCGATGGACGGCGCTATCGATCAGAGCCGGCAGGGCATGACCGGTCGAATTCGGCCCGGCCGGTCGCACCCCCTTACGAAAGCTTCGGGCAAAGCACTCGGAACTTGCCAAGTCGGCGCAGATGATTTATCATTGTTGCCAATGTAGTGAACAAAATCCAAGCCCCTTCATAAAGCGGTATTCACCGCCCGGTATTTTTCCCATTTTTCTTTTTTTGTTTCGTCATTCCTGGTATTGGCGAATAAATTGCGGAAATACAACCGATCGGGGAGCGGTCCAAAGACGCTTCGACGGCCCTTGACCACGGGTGCGTCACGGCGTCGCGGCTGTTTTTTTTAACCGCCCAAGAAACGACACCATTACCCATTAACAGGAAAGAATCGATGGACGAAGCCAAAAGAAAAATGATCGAAGCAAGACTGTATGAACTCTTTGCCCAGGCCGAACGGGTCGGCCTGCAGAACGCCCCCCTCAAGAGCACGGCCAGCGGTACCCGGGTGATCCGCCGCCGCAAAGGCAACCCGGACGTGCACATCTCCGGCGAGCAGCCGGCGTGGGACGGCGGCGCCGGGAACGTGAGCGGCCAGGGGTGATCAAAAGGGACGCCGCCGGGCATCCAAACGGCCCGGCCGAACATTCGGAAGACCGGAGAACATGAACCAGCATCACCAAAACGAGATCAACCGCAGGCGAACTTTCGGCATCATCAGCCATCCGGATGCCGGCAAGACGACCTTGACGGAAAAGCTGCTCCTCTTCGGCGGTGCGATCCAGCAGGCGGGGGCGGTCAAGGCCAAGCATGCCGCCCGGCACGCGACCAGCGACTGGATGTCGATCGAAAAGGAACGGGGGATCTCGGTCACCACCTCGGTCATGAAGTTCGCCTACAACGGCTACGAGATCAACCTGCTCGACACGCCGGGGCACCAGGACTTTTCAGAGGACACCTACCGCGTGTTGACCGCCGTAGACAGCGCCCTGATGGTCATCGACAATGCCAAAGGCGTGGAGCCGCAGACCGAAAAGCTCATGGAAGTCTGCCGGATGAGAAATACCCCCATCACGACCTTCATCAACAAGCTCGACCGTGAGGGGATGGCGCCGCTCGATATTCTCGACGACATCGAAAACAAGCTGCAGATCGAGTGCACGCCGCTGTCCTGGCCGATCGGCATGGGCAAGAGCTTCAAGGGGGTTTACGACCTCTTTCACAAACGGCTGCACCTTTTCAGGCCCGGCAAACAAACCCGCACGCCCGAGGGCGTCGTCATCACCGCGCTCTCCGATCCGAGCCTGGACAACCTGCTGGGCGGGCAGGCGGAAGACCTGCGCCGGGACATCGCCCTGATCGAGGGGGCCGTCGATCCTTTCGCGATCGACCAGTTTCTCAAAGGCAGCCAGACGCCGGTATTTTTCGGCAGCGCCGTCAACAATTTCGGCGTGCGCGAGATGCTCGACGCCTTCGTGGAAATGGCGCCCCACCCGGGGCCCCGCACCGCCGAATCGCGCGCCGTTTCGCCTTACGAGGATGACTTCTCGGGCTTTGCGTTTAAAATCCAGGCCAACATGAACCCGGCCCACCGCGACCGCATCGCCTTCGTCAGGATCTGCTCGGGCAAATTCACCCGCGGCATGAAGGTCGTCCACCACCGCATCGGCAAGGAGATCGCCCTCGCCAACGCCACCATTTTCATGGCCCAGGACCGCGAAAACGTGCAGGAGGCCTTTCCCGGTGACATCATCGGGATTCACAACCACGGCACCATCAAGATCGGCGACACCTTTTCCGGCAAGGAGCCCTTGAAATTCAACGGCATTCCGAATTTCGCGCCCGAGCATTTCAGACGGGTGCGGCTCAAAAATGCCATGAAGATCAAGCACCTTCAGAAAGGGTTGACCCAACTCGCGGAGGAAGGGGCCGTTCAGGTGTTCAGGCCGCTGAAAGGCAACGACTACATTTTAGGGGCGGTCGGCCTCCTGCAGTTCGAGGTGACCATGGCGCGGCTCAAGGCGGAATACGGCGTCGATGCCGTCTACGAACCGGTCGAGGTGGCCGTGGCCCGCTGGGTCGACAGCGCCGACCGGAAAGAAATGGCCGAATTCGAGCGGGCGAATGCCAGCAGCCTGGCCAAGGACGCCGAAGGGTGCCTGTCCTTTCTGACGACCAGCGAATGGCAGCTCGGCTATTACATGGAAAAATGGCCGGGTGTACAATTCCACAAGACGCGCGAAATCAGCTATAGGCTTTAAGATAAAGCTTTAGGCTTTGTTTATCGGTCGTTGGCGTATTACAATACAGCCGCCTCCCTCGGGCCTTGCCAAAATCTTTATCTTAAAACTATAGCGTCCACGTGCAGGCGGCGTCTTTCGGGCCCGGACGGCGTTCTCGCTTCCCGGCGATCCTCGACGTAGCTCTGCTATGCCTGCGGTCGCCGGCGCGCTGCGGCCTTGTCCGAAACCAAAATCCACCACCTGTTCTCGGACGCTCGTGTGACTATGAAAGGCGTTTCTCCGCTGGGCGGCCGGTCGAAGCGGGTTTCCGGCTGCGGCGTACGTAAAGTACGCCTCGCCGTTAACCCTTGTGCGGCCGTGCCCAGCGAACAACTCCACAGTTATGAATTGGACACGAGTATCACCCAATAATAACCGTAGGGGCAGACCTTTGTGTCTGCCCTTTAACGGGTACAAATACCTCGGGCGCTTCCCAGAGAGGGCACACACACAGGTGTGCCCCTACTGGTGTATCGTAAACCGAGCAGTTTTAATAAAATCCCGGATGGATGCCCAGGCGGCGTCTTTCGGGTCCGGACGGCGTTCTCGAAGACCGGATGGTCTTCGCTAAAAAAAGGAGAACCTCTTTTTCTTCTTGGGGCCGGGATACATCGACAGTTCCAGCACGCACCCCAGGCGCGGGGACTTGCGGGTGCCGCCGGTGATCCGGATCACTTTTGCCGCCGTGACGACGTTGTCCTGGGTCAGGCGCCGGATGACTTCCGCGGCGAGCTTGTCGTTCAAGCGGCCGAAGCAGTCCGGCATCGACAGCTCCTTGTTTTTGCCTTTGCGAACGACATAGACCGTGTTCCTGGTGCCCGCGCCGGGCCCACCCCAGATCAGCCGCACCCTCTCGCCGGCTTTCAGCTTGCCCAGGGTTTCCTGGCGCTGGCTGCCGTCCGGGTTGCTGTACTCGCAGCCGGTGGCGGCGGTGCGCACGCGCCTGATGAAGTCATCGTCCTGGCGTTTGCAGAAAATCTCTTTTAAATCGGCATGTTCTACGGGCGTCTTTTTCTTGGTGCCGAACATATCCTCGAGTTTGTCAATCAGTGCCATGGCAAGGCTTCCCTCCTGAAACGAACGGCTGCGGTGCCGGGTTTCATTTCCTTTCAGACCAAAAAGCCCTTTTCAAGTCAAGAAGTTTCATGCGGATAAACGGAAACTGATTGACCGCGAGACAACGCAAGTGATATCGCGTGAAACACATTTTACCATACCCGCACATCGGATAACTGGAAAGGAGAGGGTGAAAAATGGTCGATCTGTCAACACAGTATCTCGGTCTGAAATTGAAGAACCCGCTGATCGCCGGCAGTTCCGGCCTGAGCGCGACCGCTAAAGGCGTGCGCGATTTCGAAGAGAACGGCGCGGCCGCCGTGGTCCTGAAATCGATTTTCGAAGAAGAAATCATGTTCGAATACGAGGACATCCTGCGCGAAGCCAGTCAGGAAGGCGTCAACATGGATCAGTTCGACTATTACGATTTCGAACTGAAAAGCGGCAAAATCGATAAGTACACCCGCCTGATCCAGGAGTGCAAGAGCAGCGTTTCGATACCGGTCATCGCCAGCATCAACTGCGTCTATTCGCACGAGTGGACCTCTTTTGCCAAGCAGCTGGAAGAGGCCGGGGCGGATGCGCTGGAACTGAACATGTTCTTTCTACCATCCGAATTCAATCGCACCACCGAGGAAAAAGAGCGGGCCTATTTTCAGATCATCGACAAAGTTCAAAAAGAAGTGAGCATTCCGATCGCGCTGAAAATCAGCTATTATTTTTCAAACCTGGGGCCGATGATCCAGAACCTGTCGAAAACCGGAATCGCCGGCCTGGTGCTGTTCAACCGCTTTTACAGCCCTGATTTCGATATCGACAAACTCGAGGTGGTCTCCTCGAATGTTTTCAGCAAACCCTCCGATCTGGCGATTTCCCTGCGGTGGATCGGCATCATGGCGCAGCGCGTGAGCTGCGACCTGGCGGCCTCGACCGGCGTGCACGACGGCGCGGCGCTCATCAAACAGATCCTGGCCGGGGCCAATGCGGTTCAGGTGGTTTCGGCCTTCTACCAGCACGGCAAGGGGCGCATCACGACGATGCTGGGGGCCCTTGAGGAGTGGATGAAGAAAAAAGGCTTCAACAGCCTGGGCGACTTCAGGGGCAAGCTGAGCCAGGCCGAGAGCAGCAACCCGGCCGCTTACGAAAGAGTGCAGTTCATGAAATATTTCGGCGGCGCCAGCTGACCAGCGTCCGCGGCCGACAAATGAAAACGGCGCATCAGGTCAAGGCGCGCAACCCCGCGGCGCCCGACGCAGCCGCGGCCGGTCCGCTTTACATGCTCGCGGCCGCGCTGCTCTTCACCCTGCTCAACATCACCATCAAACTCCTGGGGCCGCAGTACCGGATCTGGGATATCGGCTTTTACCGGTTCTGCGGGGGGGTCTTCGTGCTGCTGGCCGTTTTCGGTCGCCGGCGGAATCCTTACAAGGGCCGCAACATCCGCCTGCTCATTATAAGGGGGTGCACGGGCTCGGTCGCATTCGTCTGCCTGGTGACGGCCATCCGGCTGCTGCCCGTGTCCACCGCCCTGGTCATTTTTTATTCCTTCCCGGTTTTCGCCGCCCTTTTTTCTTTCCTCATCTACGGGGAACGGATCGGGTGCCTGGAGGTGGCCTTGACGTTCGGGGTTTTGGCCGGGGTCGGGGTCCTGTTCGATTTCCAGCTGGCGGGCGCCTTTTTCGGTCAAGCCGTGGCGCTGCTGGGCGGCGTCTTCGCCGGGCTCACGGTGACGCTGATCCGGACCCTGCGCGAACACAACGGCCCGGTCGTCATCTACCTCTATTTCTGCACCATGGGAACCCTGGTGACCCTGCCGCAATTCGCCCTGCACCCGGTCTGGCCGGCGACCGCCATGGAAGGGGCCATGATAGGGGGAATCATTCTGTTCTCGGCCACGGCCCAGCTCTTGATGAACCAGGGGTTTTTCTACTGCCGGGGCTGGGAAGGCGGGGTCTTCATGTCGAGCGAGGTGGTTTTCACCGCCCTGGTGGGCATCGTCTTTCTGGGCGACCCGGCCACCTGGCGCTTCTGGGCCGGCGGCCTCATGATCCTGGCCAGCGGCATCCTCATGAACCGCCTGCGAACCCGCAAAGCTGTCGACGGCGGGTGACGAGCACCGGCGGATGGGTACGAGCGAGTGTCCATCCATAAATGGTCTTTTTCCGTTGAACTGCCGGTCGCAGCGGGTTTCCGGCTGCGGCGTACATAAAGTACGCTTCGCCGAAAACCCTTGTGCGCCTTGTCCAGCGAAAAAAATCCACATTTATGAATTGGACACTGAGAAGTGCCTAAAAAAGATCGCGGATGGGTACGAGCTAACAGACAGGCAAATGGAAAAACAGGCAAATGAGCAGCACAAGGACGGTTCCTGCACGACGTCACTACAGACAGCAGGTGCTCGTGGTCGAATGATGGGCACGGCACGCCGTGCCCCTACGATGCGGCATTAAACCGGCATCGACATGAGGGCCGGTTTGGAATTCCACAAACGGTTTCAGGCAGGCGGCCGCACCATTCGATGTGCGGCCACCTTTTTCCATCCCCCTATAAACGGTCCCGGTTCCACCGCTTTCTGATTTATCGTTCGATGTTGGACGTTCGATGTTCGACGTTCATCTTTTTTATTCCAACCACGTTTGTTTTCATAGTTCCACCACCCCAACACCCCATCCTTCCACCATTCCATCATTTTCATCCTTTCCATCCTTCACCCGGAAACCGCCGCCGCTCTGAAAGCCGCGGGAGGGCAGCCGCAGGTGGAATGAATATTGCAAAATTGGACATTCGGAAGAGCCTAAAAAGATCGCGGATGGGCACGACGTCACTGCAAAAACGTTTGACCGGCCTCGGGTCGGGGAGGATGCGATGGTGAGCAAGACCGGAATGACCATACGAGACTATTTTGCGCGGCACAGCCTTTCCAAAGACCGAGTGGGGCGCTGGAGCGCGGCACCCAAGGAGCCGCGGGCACACGCCGATCCTTTTGTGCGCCTTCTCAAATCCAGTCTGTCGCGCAGCGGCCCGAAGGTTGCCGAGGGACAGGCCGGGTTGACCGCTGCGGATTACCTGGCCCGGCCGGTGGTGTCGCGGCTTTCAGGCGGTAAGGAATCCCGCGAGGCTTTTGCACCGCCGGCTGCGACCGGTTCGGCACATCAGGCCGACACGGCGTCTTCGGCGCCGGAGCCGACCGCACCGGCGGCTGCCGATTCCGCCGCACCGGCTAGGGCGAGTTCGGGCCCGACACGCGGCCGGCCGGCCGACGTCGGCCGGAAAGAGACCATCGAGGCCTGCATTGGCGAATCCGCCCGCAAATACAACCTGCCGCCGGGGCTGATCAAGGCCGTCATCGAGGCCGAATCGGGGTTCAGGCCCGATGCCGTCTCAGTGGCCGGCGCCCAGGGGCTGATGCAGTTGATGCCGGCCACCGCCCGGGATCTCGGGGTGACAGATTCCTTCGACATACGCCAGAACATTGACGGTGGGTCCCGGTACCTGCGTCAAATGCTCGATCTGTTCGGCGGCGACACCCGTCTGGCGCTGGCCGCGTACAATGCCGGCCCCGGCAACGTGCAAAAATACGGCGGCGAGGTGCCCTTTCCCGAAACCCGGCAGTACGTAGGACGGGTCTTGGAGGCGGTTGAGGATTTTACGTAGTGTCCATCCACAAATGGTCTTTTTTTCGTAGTTTCGCCTCAATCACGCCACGGTGACCTAAGAAGTGACAAAATATCTAATCATTTCCAAAAACGATATCACACAATAATAACAGGGGCAGGCCTGTGTGTCTGCCCTTGAACAGGCACAAATACTTCGGGCGCTCCCCATATTAAGGGCGCACACACAGGTTAAGGGCGCACACACAGGTGCGCCCCTACTGGGAAATGGTACATTTCTGGATCGGAAATTTATCAGTGCCCATTATGAAACTGCGGAAGGGCACTGCGTAGCTTTTTCAACACCCGATGTTGAAGATGGGTCCACGGTTTTTAATAAAAGCCACCGATGGGCCGGATTATTTTTCGGTTGACACCACTTCCGCATTTTTGCAAATAAAGGTATTGCGACAGCACGACACTGTAAATCACCCATAGCACCCCTCCCCACAAAAATCATCGCATGGCACGATAATGCCTGGAAAAGACCTCCGTCAAAAGGACGTCATTCGATGGCAGCCCCTTTTTGCGGTTTTCACCCCCAGCGGTTTTGACTCACTATAATCCTGATAGTACCTTTCCGAATAAATCCGTAGCCGCGGTCAAGCTCTTGTTGCAAAAAACAAGCAGTTCGCGTAAAGGTATTAGATATTCGCTTTCTGCCGAGCGGAATTCCTCGATCCCGAACCACTCTTTTCCACCTCCGAAGCATGCTGCGCGTCACCTGGAAATTGGCAGTTCATCGAAAATAAACCTTGCCTTGAAAAGATTCGGAAATTAATATTGCAGGCACTTTCCCGATTTTAAATAGCGTACCAGAAAGGAACGACTTTATCATGGACATGACCCTGATACCCCGATCGTGGCGAACCGCGGTTGCCGGCGCGTTGCTGTTGACCGGAGCCGGCTTTTTCCTCCTGGCCTGCGGGGGCGGCGGCGGCAGCAGCAATACCGCCGCCACGGGTGGGTACAGCGTGAGCGGCGAAATCACCTTTGCCGCCAACAGCGCCATCGACAGCGATGTCAACGATCCGGAGGCGCCTTACGCCTCCAACGATCTTTACAACGATCCGCTGCACCCGGAAAACGGCCTGGATGCCAATAACCTGGTGCAGCGGGTGTCGCGGCTGGTCACCCTCGGCGGCTACGTGAACCTGCCGGGCCAGGGCGTCCGCCGGCCGCTCGTATGCGGCCGGCGATGTCAGCGATTTTTTCGTGGCCGACCTGGCGGCCGGCCAGACGATCACTCTGAACGCGGCCGAGGCGGCGGCCAACCTCGATCTTTTCATTTACGCCGATCAGAATTTCGATCAGCCCAGTTGCCTCGTCGACGAAAACGGCCGGCGAGGATCGAGCGCATACAGATCGCGACAGCCGGCACTTATTTCATCGAGGTCCGGGCCGTCAGCGGCGCCTCCAACTACTCACTGAACCTCACCGCCGCCATGGGGGAAGCTCAAGCCGCGGCGTTTGACGGCGGCGGCGATTTCGTTTCCGGGGATGTGATCGTCAGATTCAAGGATGCGGGCGCCGGGGCCGCCAGCGCCGGTTCGCCGGCGGCCGGGATGGCGCCGCCGGGCTTGACGGCCAAGTCCGGGGAACCCGGCCGGGCGATGCTCTTCGAGGTCAGGGGCGCCAGCCGCGCAGGCACAGGCGGCCGGCCGCCTGTCCACGGCGCGGCGCGGCAGCTCCTCAACTGACCCTGGATCCCGATCTGCGGCGCAAACTGCAAACGCTGGCGGCCGTCGCCGACCTGAAGGACCGCGCGGACGTGGCCTATGCCGAGCCCAACTACATCCGGCGGGCGCAGCGGTCGCCATCGGACGAGCTGTTCGGCCGGCAGTGGCACTATTCGATGATCAATCTGCCCGGGGCCTGGGACACGACCACGGGCAACGCCAACGTCATTGTCGCCGTCATCGATACCGGCGTCTTGTTCAATCATCCCGATCTGGCGGCCCGCCTGACCGAGACCGGCTACGACTTCGTTAGTGATCCGGACAGTGCGATGGACGGCGACGGCATCGATCCCGATCCCAGCGACGCCGCTGCCCAGAACCCCGGCACCGGCATTTTCCACGGCAGCCACGTGGCCGGCACCATCGCGGCGCAGACCAATAACGGCGTGGGCGTGGCCGGGGTCGGCTGGAACACGCGCGTCATGCCGGTCAGGGCGCTCGGCAAGGGCGGCAACGGCTCTAATTACGACATCATGGAGGCCGTAAAATACGCAGCGGGGCTTCCGAACGATTCCGGGAAGGTGCCGGCCCAAAAGGCGGATATCATTAACCTGAGTCTTTCCGGCACCAGCCCTTCCGATTGGGAGCAGGAAGTTCTCGATGAGGTGCGTGCGGAAGGCATCATCGTCGTGGCCGCGGCCGGCAACACCACCGTCCAGCCAGGACATGTATCCGGCCGCCTTGGACGGCGTTATAGCCGTGAGTTCCGTGGACATCAACGAAGAGCCGGTCTACGACTCGAACTCAAGGCCGTTTGTCGATCTGGCGGCGCCCGGCGGCGATCTTTCGGTCGATTTAAACGGTGACGGATACGGGGACGGCGTGTCTGAGCACCTCCGCAATAGCGGATTCGACCGGCCTGACTTACAGCTACAGCTACCTGCAGGGAACGTCCATGGCCGCGGCGCACGTGTCGGGCGTGCATTGCCCTGATGAAGGCCGTCAACCCGGCACTGACGCCCTATCGAGCTGGACAAGTTGCTGGCCGAGGGCAGCATCACCCGCGAAAAGGGCGCCGCCGGCCGCGACGACCAATACGGGTATGGCCTGATCGATGCTCAAAAGGCAGTCCAGGCGGCCCGGCCCGGCGTGATGACGGTCACTCCGGCAAGCTCTGGCTTTCGGAACGGAACTGGGCACCGATTCTTTGACGATCGGCAAAACGGGTGCCGGCCCGCTGACCCTGCTGTCCGTGACCGCCGATGCGTCCTGGATCGATATTGTGGAAGATCCGGCCGCCGTTCCGGGCGATGTGCCGGCGCGCTATACCATCCGGGTCGACCGGACCGGTGTGGCTCCCGGGACCTATAACAGTGTCATCACCTGTGAGTCCGACAACAACACCGTGGCGGTGCCGGTCAGCATGCAGGTGGCCGAACAAATTGCCGTTACGACCACGAAATTGACCGCGAATCCGCAAAACCTTGATTTCGGCACTACGCTGAGCGCTGCCAACCTGACGGTCGACAAGACCGGGACCGATGTGATCACCGTCGACTCCGTCAGCGACAATGCCCCCTGGCTCGGTGTCACGGAAGTCATTCCAGGCGCCGGTGCCGGCGGCAGCCTGCCGACGACCTACCGCGTTCAGGCCAATCGATCCGGCCTGGCGCCGGGCGAGTACCGGGCCGCGATTACCATTGGTTCGGCGAGCAACACGGTGCAGGTTCCCGTGCTCATGACCGTGGCCGAACAGGCCTTGTTCCCACCACGCTTACGGCGAGTAAGTCCGCATCGAACTCGGTACACTTTGGCTACGATAAATCCGATCTCGATCATCAGATCGAAAAATCCGGGCCGGGCTTCCATTGCCGGTCCTTACATCGAATGCGTCGACTATGTCGGTCTGGATTGGTTTGTTCTTGCGGAGACGCCGCCGGGCATCAAACGATGTTGCAGAATACGGCCAATATTGACCGGACTCGGATTCACCGGGGGAGTATCGAGCGACTATTATCTTTTCTATGGTCCGGCGCAGCCTGGAGGTCCCGGTCGTCATGCAGGTGGCCAGGGTGGCCGACGTCGCCAACGGCACCCTCTACGTGCAGCTCAGAAACCCCGACACCCTAGAAACAGTTTATCAGACAACGGCTTTTTCCGAAGGCGGCCTGTATCGGTTCAGCTTCCAAGGCATTGCCGCCGGCAGCTACCTGATTTCGGCCGGAACGGACCTGGACAACGACAAGGTCATCGGAGACGCCGGAGAGGCTTATCTCTCGCTGTCACAACCGTTTATTTTCCAGGTGAACCAGAACCTCAGCGAACTCGACTTCAGTGCGGGGTTCAATCTGGTATTGAGCGCGCTCGCGCGTTAGGATTGTCGCCGCGGGACTCACTCCGGCGTTTGTTCCCGCAGATCGAAGACGAGATAGAGAGCCGATGCCCAATTTAACGGTAAAGGTGCTGCTGCTGTTGAGTTGCGGCTTGTGGGCGGGAGGGTGTGCCGCACAGGGTGGCGGATCCGAGGATACCGGGCGTCTGCCCCTGCGGATCCTGTATCAGGCTGCTTTCTGCGGCGGCGACCAGGCGGCCCCGACGGTGGCCCTCGTGGCCGATCAGGGGCAATTGACCCAGGTCGTTTCCAACGCGCAGCGGCAGGTGATCGGACGGACTTCCCCGGTGCCGGCGGTCGATTTCGAGGCCGCCCATGTCGTTCTCATCCGGATGGGGCAGCGGCCGACCGGCGGCTACGGGATCGAATTGGCGGCGCCACAGGCCCGCCTCGACAACGGGTCGGCGCTGATCCGGCTGCGGTGGATCGAACCGCCACCCGGCACCGCCAGCACCCAGGCACTGACCAGCCCCTGCCTCGTCATCGAACTGCCCAAGGGCGCCTACCGGAAAATTGTGATCACCGACGAAAGCGGAAACATCAAAGGCGAGATTTCCGTGTGATCATTTGGCCGCAATAAGCGGCCAAGGCCGAATCAGTGCCCATCAGGGATTTCATTTTTGACTCGGTTCCGGTTTCCGATTCGGAAGTGTGCAATTTCCCAGTAGGGGCACACCTATGTGTGTGCCCTTTGTGGGGTGCGCACGAGGCAGTTGTGCCTGTTAAAGGGCAGACACAAAGGTCTGCCCCTACGGCTATTATCGTGTGATAATGGTGTGGAAACGATGGGGTGTTTTATCACTTCCTTGGTCACCCACAGGCGTGACTGACGCCGAAATTGCCCAAAAGGGCCATTTTCATATCCGGAAATGGGCCAATTCCGTCCAGGTAAGTAGGACCCACCCACGGTCCTGCAAAGAGCCGATGGGCTCCTGCGGAAATGTCCGATTCATAAATGAGTCATTTTTTCTCTGGTCAAGGCCGCACAAGGGTTTTGACCGCAGACGTAGCATGGCTACGTCGAGGATCAAAACCCGCGGAGAACGCCGACCAGGGGAAAAATGGCCATTTAGGAACGGACATTACATGGCGGCCTGCTTCGGCGACTCAATCGCCGGCCGGCCGGCATCCGAACCGGTAATCTGCTTCTTGTTCTGCAGGGAAATGATCTGGCCGTCATGGTTGATGAGCCGGTCGTCGTCGGTCAGAAACATGCCGAGCTGCAGCATCACCTCGCGTTTGTGGTCGGTCTGGTATTTCACTTTTTCGAGCTTGAATTTCAGGATGAGCCAGACAAACGCGAAGATCGTGAACACCAGAAACAGGATGCCCAGGCTGACGAGGGTGTACATGACCGCTTTTTCCCCGACCCGGCCGATGACGACGAAGATGTGGTCGATCTGGGAAAAAATAACCGCCCCGACGATCAGAAAAAGCAGGCTCAATAGAAAAGGGGCCTGGCGCAGAAAACTCAACGAGGAATTGAGCTTGGCAAAAGTCCCGTCCGGTTGACGGTTTTGATCGTCGGTTCCGGAGCCGGCTCTTTCTTCGGCGCCGACGTCGATAAAAAAAACGTTAAACGCCTTCACGACCAGTCCCAACAGGAACGTCATCACCACCGGCGTCAGAAAAGAGGCCAGCAGGTAATAGCGCCAGGGGAAGTTCATGCTGAAGGGTTCCAGCAGGCAGAACAGGCTGATAAAAAAAATGAGGGTTTCGAGGAGACAAATGGCGAATAAATAGTTCTTGAAAAATCTCTTGATCTCCTTCGATTCGAAGAGTGATGCAATCCCTGCGAATTTTGTATGGTTGTCCGAATCCATCGGTTTTCTCCCTGCAAGGTCAAGACGTGCGCTTTCCGGCGACGACCCTGAATTATTTTATCAAAAAAGATCCCGAAACTCACCCCCCTTCTTCGACGCTACAGGGATGTTAATATAAAATTTTCGGTTGCATTGTCAATCTTTACAATTCGGTGGCCGCCCCCGATCCCACCGTTCCGATCCATTGAGAAGCGCCGTGAAAAGTGATAAAATAGCCGATTCATCGAAAATCATTGCTACAGGCTTCAAAATAAAGATTGCGGCGGGTTGTATCGTTCGCCGGCGCATGATTGCACGGCCGCCGCCCTCCGGCCTCGCCAAAATCATAATCTGAAAGCATGTGTGTGTGACCATGGCGGTTTTACGTTACAAACCCCGGATCCATTAAAACCGATGATGCCCTTGCCGATTATCCATGAAAATTTGCCCATTTTGGTTGCCCTGGGTGTGACGGCTGTCGCACTCGGCTCTTTCTGGGGGGTCGCGACCTATCGATTTGCGCGGCGGAAGCGAAACCGGCTTGCGCCGGCCGCCCTGCGCTGTCCCGGTCAGTCGCTGCTGGAAAAATTGGATGACCTGGACCAAAACGCCGACAGCAGCCTGGTCTGCCTGCTGCTGGCTCCGCTGCTCCTGTATGCCGCCTACCTGTCGTGCCTGTATTTCGGCCGCAGGGAGATCACCCTTGCGGGCGGGGCGATCATCGGGCTGGCCTGTATCGGGCTGATTGCGGTTTTTTTCATGCTGCACCGCCGCCATATCGCGGAAAGACGCGAGGTGCGGGTCCAATACGAAGGCGAAGCGGCCGTCGGCCAGGAACTCAACCGGCTGATGCTGGAAGGCTATTGCGTCTACCATGATTTTCAGGGTGACGAGGGCAGGATCGATCACATCCTCGTCGGCCCGAAGGGCGTCTTCGCCATCGCAACCAAGGCGCGTTCAGGTCCGAACCCCAAGGGTCAGCCGCCCGGTGCGGTCGTCGCTTACAACGGCCGGCTGCTCGAGTACCCCCAAGGGACCGATATTCATACCATTCAGCAGGCCGAGAGCCAGGCGGCCTGGCTCTCGGCCTGGCTCGGCGACGCCATCGGCGAGTCGCTGACGGCCAACGCCGTCGTCGCATTGCCGGGGTGGTACGTCAAGCGGACCTCACCGGAGGGCATACCGGTCATCAATCCGAAACAGTTTCACTCCCTGCTGAAATATGTCCGTGCCAAAGCCCTCGACGATGAGCTGATTGTCCGGATCGTGCTCCATCTCGAAAAAAAGTGCGCTACTGCATCCGCGCCGGAACCGGAGCAACTTCCGGTGCCCGCCCATGCGAATTGACAGGATGCCATGAAGATCGTCGCCCGCAAAAGCGGTCCGATCGTCGAACTGCTGGTCGAAGCCTTCGGTGCCGCTTCGCGAACGCACATCCGCAAGATGCTGAAATACAACATGATCAAAGTGGGCGATCGGCCGGTTACCCGCGCCGATTTTGCGGTCGGCGCCGGGGATGTCATCGAGTATGTAAAAAAATCCGGACAACGGAAAGAAACCCGGCCGCCCGCGCCGATCCTTTTCGAAGATGACGATCTGCTGGTGGCCGAGAAACCGGCCGGCCTCATCACCTTCGGGGAAAGAGGCACGGGAGGCACGTCTTTGTACAAAATGCTGAAGGAGTTCGTCGGTCTGCGATCCGACGGGCGGCAGCAGGTGTACGTCGTTCACCGGCTCGACCGGGAGGTATCCGGCATCGTCCTTTTTGCCAGGAAGGCCAAAGTTCAGCAGCAACTAAAAAAGAACTGGAAGGAAACGAAAAAACTGTATTACGCCCTGGTCGAAGGCCGCCCGCAAAAAAATCGCGACACGTTGCGGTCCTGGCTGCGGGAGGGCGCGGACCGCAAAGTGGCATCTTCCGATCGGCCGGCCGGCGCTAAATTGGCCGTGACCCATTACCGCGTGCTGAAAGACGTCAAGGGTCGCACCCTGCTCGAGATCGAAACCGAAACCGGCCGCAAGAACCAGATCCGGGTGCATTTGGCGGAAATGGGCTGTCCGATCGTCGGCGACCGCCGCTACGGGGCAGACGCGTCAGTCACCCGCCGAATTCGCCTGCACGCCTTTTACCTCGGCTTCAAACATCCCACCCACGGCCGCTTTGTCGAGTTCACCAGCCCCATGCCGCGGGGCTTTCAGGTGCTGGGCAGAAAAGACGAGGTTTACAAGTAGCGTCTGCCGGCCCCCCGAGTGCCCATCCGCCGTGTAATTAATTTCCAGGTAGGGGCGCACCTGTGTGTGTGCCCTTCATGGGGAACGCACCCATGTGTGTGCCCTTCATGTGGAAGCGCCTGTGGTGCTTGTGCCTGTCAAAGGGCAGACACACAGGTCCGCCCCTACGGTTATTATTGTACCGACATCATTGAGACAGCCCTCAGTCAAAGGGCCTTTTTCGCCAGGCGGGCGAGAACGGCAAGCGACGTCGCAGACACGCAAGGGTAAAGGCACCGGCGCCGTACCGCCTAAGAGGGAACTTTTTCGACCACCCCCAGCCAATGCGGGTTGCGGGCGGTGGCATCGAAGACGGTGCCCGTCTTGAAAAGCTCGTATCGCCCCTTTTCCGCAACCTCGCGCGTGCGGCTCAACAGCGCGGACACCTGGCCGGCATCCAGGGGCGAAAACGTTTTGGCCGCCTCCAGGGCCTGGTCCAGCCTGGGCATGCTCTCGATGCCGGTGATCACGACCGCGGTCGGCAGGTTCATGGCGTAATGCAGGCATTCGATGGCGCCCACCTTGCCGCTCTCCAGAATGTCGCCGCTGCCCATGGGTTTCATGCCCAGCACGCCGATCTCCTCGTGCACCAGCCGCGGCAGGACGTTTTGCTGGAAGCTTCGGAAATGGGCGTCCATGACGTTCAGAGGCATCTGAACGGTGTCGAAGCGAAACCCGTTCGCCGCGGCCACGTCCAGCATGCGCAGGTGCACCAGCGGGTCCTTGTGGCCGGTAAAACCGATGTAGCGGACTTTGCCCTGCTCTCTGGCTTTCAGAACGGCCTTAAGGGCCCCGTCCGCGGCGAAAATGAGATCGGGGTCTTCGAGCCGGATGACTTCGTGAAACTGCAGCAGGTCGAGGTGGTCGGTCTGAAGGCGGCTCAGGGACTCATCGATCTGTTTCGCGGCCGTTTTGCGATCGCGGCCGTCGATTTTGGTCATGAGAAACGCCTTGTCCCGGTACCCGTCGCGCAGCGCCTTGCCCATGCGGAGTTCACTCAAGCCCTCGTGGTAATCCCAGCAGTTGTCCATGAAGGTCAGGCCGTTGTCGATAGCGGTGCGGATGATGCGGATACTCTCCTGCTCGTTGTCCGGAATGCCGATATGGTGTCCTCCCAGACCGAGGAGCGAAACCGTCTCGTTCTGTCCGGCCGAGCCGCCGATAGAGCATGTCGCCCTTGCGGGTTGTCGGCGGGGATGGCAAAGACCCGATCCCGGAAGAGGTCTGCGCACCGCCGATCCCGCCCACGGCAGCCGCGGCCACTCCGATCATGGAAACCGACAGGAACGTGCGCCTGTTCATTATAGCCACCTCCTTTGACATGATATGAAACGGTAATAAAGCAATTCGACGGCCCTTTGGGAGACTGTAGCGACGAAGGCAGCGGGTTTTCAATAAGGTGAAACCAGTATTCCGGGGTCGCGGCTCAGAGAATCGGCGCCAGCAGGTACGAGGCCCGCGCGGCGAATTTGAAAAAAGAGGAGCGCTTTTCGATGTCGGCCATATCCAGCGGGAGACTTTCGGCAAGGTCGTTTTGCAGCATCAGCTCGACTTCGGCGGCAAAGTCGCGGTCCTTGACCAGGATGGTGATTTCAAAATTCAATCGGAACGATCGGTTGTCGAAGTTGGCCGTTCCGATGGAAGCCGAGTCGTCGTCGACCAGCATCACCTTCTGGTGCATGAATCCCTTCTGGTAACGGTAGAGTTTGACGCCGATCGGCAGCAATCTGGCATAATAAGCGAAAGAGGCCAGATATACCAGGAAATGATCCGGTTTCTGCGGCAGCAGAATGCGGACATCCACCCCGCGCAGCGCGGCCAGCTGCAGGGCGCCGATCACCTGCGGGTCGGGCACGAAATAGGGACTGGCGATCCACACCCGGCTGACGGCCGAGTTGATGGCGTGGACGAAAAACAGGCCGCAGGTTTCCAGCAGATCGGCCGGGCCCGAGGGGATGACCAGCACCTCCTTGCCCTGGGCAGTCGCCGGCCGGGTGGTCCAGTGGCAGTCGGGGACCTTGCCGGTGGCCCAGTACCAGTCTTGTATAAAGCTGTACTGCGTCTCCTGCACGGCCGGCCCGGTGATCTTGACCAGGGTGTCGCGCCAGGCCCCGAGCCGCCGGGTTCCGGACAGGTATTCGTCACCGATATTGTGACCGCCGATGAAGGCGGATTCGCCGTCGACGACCACCAGCTTGCGGTGATTGCGAAAATTGAGCTGAAACCGGTTGGCCCGGCCGCGCGTCGTTTTGAAGGCATGGGTCGATACGCCGCCGGCGCACAGCTCCTCCACGTAGCCGTCCGGCAGGTTGTGGCTTCCGATTTCGTCGTAGAGAAAGCAGATTCGAACGCCCGCACCGGCCTTGCGCACCAGGGTTTCTTTCAGCAGGCGGCCCAGCTCATCGTCCTGGACAATGTAGAACTGAACCAGTACGTAGCTTCGGGCCGCCAGGATTCCATCGAAAATGTTTTTGAAGGCCTCTTTGCCGTCCACCAGCAATTCCAGGTGGTTGCAGCGGGTGAAGGGCATGTCGGCCAGCTTGACCAGCGCGCGGTCTACGCCGGTGCCGACCGGTGAAATCATTCCGGCGGCGTCCATGGCCCGATGCTGTTGGTCGAGGATGTGGCGGACTTCGCGGTTGCGGATCGACCTGAGTTTGACGTAGCCCTGGAATTTACTGCGGCCGAAAATCCAATACAGCGGCAGCGCGAGAAACGGAACGGTGACCAGCGAGATCGTCCAGGCGATGGCGCCTTGGGACGTGCGGGTGTGCATGATGGCGGACACCGCGGTGGCAATGGCCAGCAGTTCGAGGAAG
The DNA here is from genome assembly GCA_963728055.1 of uncultured delta proteobacterium. GTDB lineage: Bacteria > Desulfobacterota > Desulfobacteria > Desulfobacterales > SG8-13 > JARFQH01. Next base: position 69,452 of record CAVSIM010000016.1, read on the forward strand.
GGAATGAGGAAAGCGAAAACCGTCAGGAGCGTGTCTGAAAACATCTGCTTTCATTTTATCGATGTGAACACCCGTTGCGGGCACGATTTTCCTCGACGCGCGGCCTTTACGCCTTGCCGATATACTGGCCGTTGACATCCCGGGTGCTGAGCGGTTCGGCGTCCGAATTCAGCGTCGCCTCGACCACCTCGCCGATAAACAGCGTGTGGTTGCCGGGCTTAAGGCTTGTCTTGACCCGGCACTCGAAGCTCGCCACGCAATCCGCCAGCAGCGGACAGCCGGTTTGGCCGGGCTGCCACGCTATCCCGGAGAACTTCGCCTCCGGGTCCGAGCCCATGAAGCGCGTCACCATGTCCTTCTGGTTTTTAGCCAGGACATGCAGCGCAAAAAGACCGCTCTGCCGCAGGAGGCCGTGGGAAAGGCGGTTTTCGTGGACGGCCACGGCAATCAGCGGCGGTTCGTAGGACACCTGGCTGGCCCAGGAGGCGATCATGCCGTTGATCCGGCTGTCAAACGTCGTGGTCAACACGTACACGCCGTTGGTCATGGTTCCCAAGGTGCGAACCCATTGTGTTTTCATGGTCTGCCTGCTTTCACTGGTTTCGGTTTCAGGTTTTGTTTTTAGCCGTGGCTTCCGCCAGCAGTTCGCGATGGCGCTCGTTCTCCGGGTCCGCTTCCACCGCCTGCCGGCCCCAGAAGACGGCCTTGCCCCAATCTTGCATCTGGCGATAGTTTTCCGCTATGACATAGAACAGGTCCTTGCGCGGCACCCGGCGCTGCTCATCCGTGGCCTGCAGCAGCCTGGTGAAATCATCGATGGCCAGCTGGTGCCGGCGGGTGACGGTGTAACAGCTGCCGCGGCCGATCAGGCTCTCTTCGTCAAAGCGGTCCACGGCCAGCGCCTGCGTGTAGAACATGATGGCGGATTCCAGGCGGCCTTCGACCTCGTGAATCTTGCCCAGGTAGAAATACGGATTGTCGCCGTCCGGGTGCCGGTAGGCCGGATCGAGGTCGATGACGTGTTCCAGGGCGTTGACGGCAGCCGGGCCGTCCGGCTCGTGGAAACATTTCCGGCCTTTTTCGAACCACTCGGCGGCCGTTCGGGGGGACTGTACTTGCGGCATGCGGCTATTTCCTATACAGGCCTTAATAGGTTCAGGGTTCAAGGTCCAGGGTTCAGCCCTGTCGCTGGCCTGAAAAGCGGCCAGTTTGAACGAGAAAGAAATGGGGCCACTGGCGGAGTTTTATACGGGGGTCGAAGATTGGATGATGCCGATTTCCGCGACTTCATCCGCCGTTGCCTGGATTGGACGCTTCGATCCACGGGGTGCAATGCATTGTCAGCACCACACAGTCCCGTTTATTCAGACAAGGGCTTTTTGATCAGATAACGTTGAACCCCGGGTAACCGCCCGACACAGGACATGGGCCGCCCGCCGCCGGCCTCGTCTGAGCCCCCATTTTAATGCCTGCAGATTGCTCTGCGAGCGGCGTAGCATCGGCGGCCGGCCGGGCTGACACCGGTGGCTCGAAGGTGATGGCTTTTTTTGGATGAGCCGGCGCTGTCCCAGTCAAGGTTCAACCATTAATCGAGAATGTTGTCAAACACCATTTGAGGAGAAGCGCAATGAAAATTATCGTCGTCGGTGCCACGGGCACAATCGGGAAAAGTGTCGTTGCGGCCCTTTCGGGGCGCCATGAAATCGTCGAGGTCGCCCATTCCAGCGGCGAGGTGCGCGTGGACCTGGCCGATCCCGGTTCGATAAAACAGATGTTCGGAGCCGTCGGAGAGTTCGATGCCCTCGTGAGTGCGGCCGGTGCCGCCCGCTTCGGACCGCTCGAGGACCTGTCCGACGGGGATTTCCGGATCGGCCTGGAGAACAAACTCATGGGCCAGGTGAACCTGGTGCGGTTCGGCTGCGACCTCATCCGCGACAAGGGGTCCTTCACCCTGACCAGCGGCGTTTTGAGCCACGAGCCGACGGTCGGTTCCGCATCCATCAGCATGGTCAACGCGGCCATAGAGGCCTTCGTCCGTGCAGCTGCGCTGGAGCTGCCGAGGGGCATCCGCATCAACGCCGTCAGCCCCATCTGGGTCAAGGAGACCCTCACGGCCATGGGGCGCGACAGCACGGTAGGCCTGTCGGCCGAGGAAACCGCGATAGCCTATGTCGAGAGCCTCGAAAATCAGTACAACGGTGAGGTCCTCGACGTGCGCCAGGTGGGGTGATGGTCCCGCCCGCCATGAAACCGGATTGGGGCGGGAGCCGGTGTCCGGCAGGTCATTTTTATCACCGTGTTTGTCTGCACACCGTGAACCTCGATACGCGGGTCTCGATGCTTCGCGCGGGTCGTTCAAACGTCTTAAGGTGACATGACAGCCGTCGGAGCGACGGCCTTGACAGACCAGGCGGCGCGAATGATGTTACGAAATTAAGATCTGATGCATATAGGCTTCAAGATACTGATTTTGGCAAAGCCAGAGGGAAAATACCCCGGCACCCGCAGCCAAAATATTTGTCTTGGAGACTATTAGCGCCTTTGCAGCAGCGAGGAGGTCGGGCCATGCCCAACGCCGTTTTGTTTATCGTCCTCGGAGTGATTTACGTCCTTCTCAAGGTTTATCTGGAAAAACGACTGGCGCCGATGGACTCGCTCGGTGACGAATACGACCTTTCGGACCTGGCGTTTTCGACCGGCCGGAGCGTGTACGATGTTTTCAAGGTGGCGGCGGCCACCTGGAATGTGGCGGTCGAGAAAAGTGAAGATGATTTCAAACAATATCTCACCCGCGGACACATTCCCCACTACGTGCGCGATTATCTGCGCCGGCAGATGAAACCCGGTGACCGGACCCTCCAGAAACTGGTTTTTTCCGGCGGCAGGCCGCCATACCTTTAGTAATGGTTAAAAGAAATTTCGGACACGAGCACGTGTACGTTTACGAGCACGGGAAAGGGGGGGCGTCGTGCGGCTGTAGCACACTGGATCGTATTTGCACTTTCTTAAAAAAGCGATGATCGCGGTTGATTACCGTGAACGTGCCCGTGAACGTGAACGTACCCGTGCACGAAAAGTTATGCAATCGGAGTCACAATGACCATTGAGAAATTTTTAGAGAGCATCGCCGGTGACGGGCCCCCGCCGCAACTCGGCGAGACCCTCACCTCCCTGTGGTGGGACAAAAAAGGCAACTGGGACAAAGCGCACGCGATCGCGCAGAATATCGCCACCGTTCAGGGCAGCGCCGTTCACGCCTATCTTCATCGCGAAGAGGGGGTCTTGTGGAATGCGGATTACTGGTATGCGCGGGCAGGGCGGCAACGGCCGGACATTGCCCTGGAAGAGGAATGGCGGCGTCTCGTGGAAGAGATGCTGTTCTCGTAGGGGCGAAAAATTTTTCGACCCTATCACGGCATTGACATCGGGTGCGGGTCGAGAACCCATGTACGGCTCAGACAGTCGGTCGCTGTCGGCAATCCCCCACCAAATCCAATTTTTTTGGCCACACACGGTTTTGATCCGCACATAATAAGGAGGCGCTATGACCCTTGAAGCCATCAATCCAACCACCGGTGAAAAAATCAAGACGTATCCTGAAATGACGCCGGGCGAGGTGGAAAGGCTGGTCGGCCGGGCCCACGATGCATTTTCCGACTGGAAAACGACGGCTTTCGCCGAGCGCGCGGCCCTGATGAAGAAGGCGGCCGGCGTGCTGCGGGAAAAAGCCGGCGACTTCGCGCGGCTCATGGCGCTGGAAATGGGCAAGCCGGTCCGCGACGGCCGGTCGGAAGTCGAAAAATGCGCCTGGGTATGCGAGCACTACGCCGAACAGGCCAAGGCGATGCTGAAACCCGAAGAGGTCGCGACAGACGCCGGCCGAAGTTACGTCGCTTATCAGCCCCTTGGGCTGGTCCTGGCCGTCATGCCCTGGAACTATCCCTTCTGGCAAGTCTTCCGGTTCGCCGCCCCGGCCCTGATGGCCGGAAACGCGGGCGTTTTGAAACACTCCGCCAACGTTCCCGGCTGCGCCCTGGCGATCGAAGAGGTGTTTCACCGCGCCGGTTTTCCCGAAAATCTTTTCAAAACCCTGATGATCGGGGGCGACAAGGTCGAAAAGGTCATTCAACATCCGCTGGTCAAGGCAGTTACGCTGACCGGCAGCACGGCGGCCGGGCAGGCCGTGGCGGCCGCGGCCGGGCGGCAGCTGAAAAAGACGGTGCTGGAATTGGGCGGCAGCGACCCCTACGTCGTGCTGGAGGACGCCGATTTGGAGACCGCCGTGAAGGCGTGCGTGACCAGCCGGCTGCTTAATTCGGGGCAGAGCTGCATTGCCGCCAAGCGTTTCGTGGTGGTCTCGTCGGTGCGCGCAGCCTTCGAGGCGATGTTCGTCGAGCAGATGCGGACCAAAGCCATGGGCGATCCCCTGGAGGAAAGCGTCGAGGTGGGGCCACAGGCCCGATTCGATTTGCGGAAGGACCTCCACCGTCAGGTTCGTCAGAGTCTCGACCAAGGGGCCCGCTGCCTGCTGGGCGGTCAGATCCCGGAGGGCCCCGGCTATTTTTATCCCCCCACGGTTCTGACCGATGTCCGCCAGGGGATGGCCGCCTGTGACGAAGAGACTTTCGGGCCGGTGGCCGCCATCATCGGCGTCAAAGACGAAGCCGAAGCCATCCGGGTGGCCAACGACACCGTTTTCGGCCTGGGGGCGGCCGTCTTCACGCGCGATATCGCCCGCGGCGAACGCCTGGCCGCAACGGCCATCGAGGCCGGCAGCTGTTTCGTCAATGCGTTCGTCAGATCCGACCCGCGCCTGCCCTTCGGCGGCATCAAGGAAAGCGGTTACGGGCGCGAACTCTCGCACTACGGCATCAAGGAGTTTGTCAACATCAAGACGGTGTGGGTACAGGGATAGATATAGGCTTTAAAATAAATATTTTGGCTGCCGGTGTCGGTCGTCGGCGTATGCTGAACTGAGGGGTTCAAGGTTCATGGTTTATGGTTTATGGTTCAAAGGTTAGTTAGTGTTGATCTATTTCAAGGGTTTTTCAACCCAGAACGTTGAGCACTGAACCGCTCAACCCTGGATACAGCCGCCTCCCTTGCCTTGCCAAAATCATTAATTTGAAGGCTGGCGCATCCGAATGATTAAAAAAATTGTCTCCGGCGGGCAGACCGGCGCCGATCGGGCGGCCCTCGATGTGGCCATCCACCTGAACATTCCTCACGGCGGCTGGGTGCCGAAAGGCCGCAGAGCCGAAGATGGGCGGGTGCCGGATCACTACCAGCTCAAGGAGATGTCCACCGCGAGCTATCCGGAGCGGACCGAAGCCAATGTGGTCGATTCCGGGGGCACCCTGATTCTGACGCACGGCCGGCCGAAGGGGGGTTCGAGGCTGACCGTCGAATTGGCCCGCAAACACCGCAAGCCCCACCTTCACATCGATCTCGATGTCCTTCGCGGCGATGACCGCCTGTATGCCGTCGTCAACTGGCTGGCGGCAAACAGGATCGAGGTGTTGAACGTGGCCGGTTCGCGAGCCGGTGAGGATGAGGAAATTTACGATGCGGTGGTCGAGATCCTGAACAATGCGCTGTTGCTCCTCATGATCCGGCGACAGCCGCAGTCGGCCGCAAGGCCGCGGACCTTGGCGGAAGCCGTGAACCGGCTCGGGGCCGGCGTGCCGTTCAAGGGACGGGTCAAAATCGGCAACATGGCGGAAGAAGACCTGCCGTCCCTCTACCCGGTGTTCATGGGGCAAGTACGCGACGAGTTCGGCCTGTGGGAGAACAACGCGGCCCTTCTGGCGTCCTGCCGGTCGGCGGCGGCGGATCCGCACCTGCACCCGGACGAGGCCGGACCGCTGATCGTCCAAGAGCTTTGGAAAGAATTGAGAGCGACCTATCGTCTGAAAGTGGTCAAATGACGGGCAGGAATCGAAACCTTTGTCCGTCAATGTCCCTCTATGGGCGGCAAGAGAGTTCGCAGAACATCCTCTTTGCCGATGACGCCCACCAGGCGGGTGCCCTCCACCACCGGCAGGGTGTGAAAATTACTGTCGACCATCAAGGCCGCAACGGTTTCGAGTTCGGTGTCCGGGTGAACGGTGACGGGCTTGGGCGTCATGGCCCCGGCCACCGTCAGGGCGGCGATCTTGCGGATCTGTTTTTCGATCTGCCGGTTGGAGGTGAGTTGAATGATGCCGTCCAGCAAGGTGAAAAGGGTCGGTATCGGCAGCTTTTTCTGTTGGGCGATCAGGTCGCTCTGGCAGAGGATGCCGACCAGCCGGCCGTCATCGCCGACCACCGGCGCGCCGTTGATGCGGTTTTCGAGCAGGAGCTTGGCCGCTTTGGAAATATTCATGTCCGGCGTGACGGTAATCAGGTCTGTGGTCATGATATCTCTGACGGTGATCATAATTTCCTCCCGCACAAGTGAAAAAATGTTTTAGGCAAATGCCCCCCCATGATGACGTTCTACCGACGCTGAAATGGTTCCCTTCCACAACCAACAATTTGATTCCGGTTCAAAAATACCGCCGAAACACGCGCGGACGTTTCCATCGGCGCTGCGTATGTGGCCGTTTGGCAAAAAAATCGTTGGAAATGGCTGTTTGCGGAAGAAAAAACAGCGAAGTGAGCCAGGGCCCAGCATACACAAAGCCGGTTGCGGAATCAATTTGAAAGCATCAGCAATCTTCCGGCAGACTGGCGAAAAAACGCATTTTGCGCTATAAAAACAAGAGCGCCCGCGGATGTGCCAAATCAATCCCGTCCGCCCAGTCAAAAAATCCAAACCGTAAGGATTCGATATGACCGAAGGGACATTTCAGGCCATAGGGTCTTCCCGGCAACGGATGCACGGTCCCAAGGGCCTTGTGGTCTGCGGGTTTCCGGCCGCGGAACACGGCCCGCTGGCCGATGCCATGGGGCAAATCGGTTTCGACGACCGGCCGCTGATCTTTGCCGCGGAAAAAGACCTGGCGCGGCCCCTGATCGAGGTGCTGTCTTCCCCGGATCGCGCGGGGATGGGGCAGTTTGCGCCGATGCCGCGCGCGATCATCATGTCCGGCTTCCTGCAAAGTGAAGTTCACACCCTGATGACCGCCTTTCGTCAGGCCGGCTTGCCGCGCCAGCTCTGGGCCACGCTGACGCCGGTCTCTGAAAACTGGACGCTGGCGGCGCTGCTGGCCGAGCTGGCCGAAGAAGACCGGGCGATGCAGCAGAAAAGGCAGCAGAAAAACGGGGGATAGGTGGGCAACGGTGCGCGGCAGGGCCTACAACTATCCTTTCTCCGAAGGCGACCTGCCCGAAGGCACCCGTTTCGTCAGGCTCTTTTTCGGCCTGAAGGGCCGGGGAACCCTGTGGGTGGACAATGTCGTCTATCGCTACTCCAAGTGGAATTTCTCGGCCCTGGAGCGCATGCGGCCCTACATCGACCGGCAGCTCTCACCGTTCGACAAAATCGTCCCGACGCCCAGGAATCTCGACCCCTTGAGCGACATCGTCTATTATGATCCCCGAAACCCCGGGTCGCGCCCGCCGGTTATCGTCCTTCCGCAAGAGCCGGCCGCGGCCGAACTGACGGCGGCAAGAATCGCCGGATCGCGGAAATTTCCCGGCTGGTTCCCGCGGCGCATCCGCTTCTGAAAGAATTGATCGATTTCCGCGACAGGCAGGAAAAAAGGCTTGCGAAATTTTCCGGATGCGACTGCAGATGACCTCGGGGGGAAGTCATGGGTGTTTGATATTGTTACGTTTTTTTTAATGTCCGGCCGGAAAATAGAGCTGTGTTCCGCCAACACCGGGCGCTGCGCCCTTGTATTGCCCGATCCAATGCTCATTATAAGTCTAAAATTTAAAAGGGATTTCAAAACAGATGCGCCTGCTTTTGTATAATATTCGTTACGGGGCCGGCATTGGAAAACGGTTTCACTTTCCGGTGCCTTACAGCGGGTATCTCAAGCCCACCAACGGCCACTTCGCCAAAATCGTCGATTTCATCACATCCGTCAATCCGGACATCGTCGGGTTGGTAGAGGTGGATTTCGGCTCCTACCGGGTCGAGAAGTTCAACCAGGCCGAAACGATCGCCCGCGCGCTGAACCACCAGGTGGCGTGCCAATCCAAGTATGCCGAGGCGTCGGTGGCCCGCAAGGTGCCGGTGCTGAACAAACAGGGCAATGCGATCCTGACCGGCCTGCCGATCGTGGCGCGCCGCTATCATTTCTTCAGCGAAGGTGTCAAACGCCTCGTCATCGAGGTCGAACTGCAGGACGTCACCCTTTTTCTCGTGCACCTGTCGCTCAAATTCCGCCATCGTCAATACCAGCTCAACGATCTGCACGCTCTCATCGCCGGGCGTTCCAAACCGGTCATCGTGGCCGGAGACTTCAACGTCCTGTGGGGGGACCGTGAGTTGCAGCTTTTTCTGGCCGCCAGCGGATTGATCAGTGCCAATGCCCGAAGTCAATTCTCCTATCCCAGCCGGAATCCCAGCCGGGAACTCGATTACATCTTTCACAGCCCTGACATCACCTCGACCGCTTTCCATGTGCCGCGGATCAAATTGTCCGACCACGCTCCGCTGGTGTGGGATTTCGAGGTCGATGCGCCAAAACAGGCCGGATTTATCGTGGAACCCGCCGCCGTTGCCGCCGGTATGCGCGTCCAAGCGCTGTCGATGGCCGCTTCGGCTTAGCCGAACCCGGTCGCGATCAGCCGGTTTTCGGCTGGGTCCGGCAGGAATTATCGGCGGGTTTCCAGCGACGCGACGGCCTTGGCGATGTCGCGCGTGAAATCGGCCACCGTCCGGCTGAGCGCCGACACCAGGTCCGCCATTTCAGGGCCCTTGACCGGCTCGCTGAAAGTGGATTCCCGGCTGACCAGTTCCCTTTCGCCCTCCTCCGCGATGATGGCCCAGCGCGCCCGCAGGGTGGCGGTTGTACCGAAATCCCCGTCAAAACGGATGATCGACACCTCGAGCCGGTAGGCCCCGTCTGTCGGCCGGGTCCAGGGCAATGCCGCCACGCGGGTCGGTTTCAAAAGAATGGACAGGTTGTCGACCATGACGCGCGTCAGGCTGTCCCTCAAGGGTTCGGCCCAACGGGAAAAGTCGGAGATCCGGACCCGGTTTTCTTCCGACCGGATCACGATGTGGGGCCGGTTGAGATATTGCGGGATGCGAACCGGGCCGATACCGAGGGGCGCCTCGCTCACGAAGGTGGTTGTGCCGGCCGCGGGCCCCGCATCCAGGCCTTCCAGGGAACTCAGGACGTAAAACTGGGTCGGTTTCGAGGCGCCGCCGATATTGGGAAAACACCCTCCCGTCAGCATCGCCAGGCTGCTCAGCAGCAAAAGTGAAAGGGAAACGGTTGGTGTACGCATCACTGACCTCCAGCGGTTCTGCCTCTCAGCAGGGACTCCGGCTGCCGTTCGAGAAACTCGGCCAGAATTCGAAGGGACCTGGCCGCCGACTCGACTTCGTTGAGGGTGGTGGAGAGTTCAAATCGCAGCGGGGAGCCGTTTTTTAGAATCGATTCGACCGCCACCAGAGTTTTTTCGGCTTGGGCCAGCGTCGTCTGCAATGATTCTGCGGTGGTGCCGATTTTGCCTTCCAGCGGCGTGGCGATCCTTTCCAACGCCGTCATCAGCCGTTTGATGTCCTTCAGGGCCGACTGCGCCTCGGCGGTCAAAGGACCGGTTCTGTTATTGATGGTGTTCGAGAGTTTTTCGATGTTTTCCAGCGTCTGATTGAGCAGTTTGACGCTTTGGCCCAGTTCGGGGGAATTGACGAAGCGCTGAAAGCCGTCCAGGGCGTCAACGACCCGGTCGGCGATGTCTTGAATCGGAATGTTTCTGATCTCATTCTCGATGGCCTGCAGGGGCGAGGGAATGGTGGGGATTTCCTGGTAGGTGATGCCGGCGTTGCCGAGATCCGGGCCGATGAGTTTGAGCGGCGCATCCGGGTTGAAATCGAGGTTCACAAACAGTTGGCCGGTGACCAGGCTCTGACTTTGAAGCTGGGCCCGCAGGCCGCGGCTCGTCAGTTGCTGCCATATCTCCGCCTCGGACACATGGGTCATCTTGCCCGAGCCCCTGATGCGGGTCGGATCGATCTGGATGATGACCGGGATGAAAAAGGCCATCTCCTGGGAAACGAATTCCACGCTCAATTCGGTCACCGAGCCGACCCTCACGCCCCTGAACGCGACCGGCGCCCCGACCGCCAAGCCCTTCACCGAACCTTCGAAGTAGGCCACATAGGTTTCAAGCGGTTTGAAAAATCTGCCGGATCCCAGCACGATCAGGGCGCCGGTGGCCAGCGCCAGGGCGATGACGATAAAAAGACCGATGGCGGTTTTGTTTGCCTGTTTGCTCATGCTTGCCTACCCTATTGATGATGGGTTCTTGACGGTGCCGGAAGCGACCGCGGCCGGGCGCTCAGCAGGTGCCGCCTTCACCGCGCGTCAGGAAGCGGTGCACTTTTTCGTCGCTGCAGTCCTTCAGCAGTTCCTTGGGGTCGCCCGCGGCAATCATCGTCTTGCGGTCGGCATCGAGAAACACCGAATTCTGCCCGATGGCAAAAATACTCGCCAACTCGTGGGTGACCACCACGATCGTCGTGTTGAGGCTCTCGCGCAGCTCCAGGATCAGATCGTCCAGCAGCCGGGCGCTGATCGGGTCCAGCCCGGCCGAGGGCTCGTCAAAAAACAGGATGGCGGGATCGAGCGCCATGGCCCGCGCCAGGCCGGCCCGTTTACGCATCCCGCCGCTGATTTCAGACGGGTAATAGTCCTCGAAGCCGGCCAGGCCGACCAGGGCCAGTTTCAAGGAGACGGTTTCGTCGATTCTGGCCCTGGTGAGCGACGAGTACTGCGTCAGGGGCAGGGCGATATTTTCAGCCAGGGTCCTTGAGCTCCACAGGGCGCCGCTTTGATACAGGATGCCGACCTGGCGCATCAGCCGGTCTCTTGCGTCTGGTCCCGCGTCCCAGAAATTCACGTCGCCGTAGAGGACCTGGCCCGCGGCCGGCGCCATCAGTCCGACCATGTGCCGCAGCAGGGTGCTCTTGCCGCACCCGCTGTCGCCCATGATGATGAAGATTTCACCGCGATTGATGGTAAAGGTCAGGTCCCGCTGCACCACGAAGCTGCCGTAGGCCATGGTGAGGTCCCGGACGATGATATGGGGTTCTTTCCTCATGGCCGTTAAATGCCCAGAAAATTACAGACCACGGTGACCACGGCCGTGGCGACGACGATGCTGACGATGCCGGAGACCACGGCCGAGGTGGCGGCTTCGCCCACGGCGGAAGCGCTGCGTCCGCACTGCATTCCGCGCAGGCATCCGGCCATGGCGACCAGCACGCCGAAGACGCCGGCCTGAAAAATACCGATCAGGAAATAGGCGAGAGTCAGCGCGCCTTTGGTCTGGTTGATATATTCGACCAATGTGATGTCGAGCAGGAGGACCCCGACGAGCAGACCGCCGATGATGCCCATCAGGTCGGCATAGACGCACAGCAACGGCAGCATCAGCACCAGGGCCAGCAGGCGCGGCAGCACCAGGAATTGCATGGGGGAAATGCCCAGGGTCTTGAGCGCATCGATTTCCTCGTTGACCTGCATGGTGCCGATCTGCGCCGCGAAGGCGGCCCCGGTGCGCCCGGCCATGATGATGCCGGCCATTACGGCGCCCATGACGCGCACCATGGCGATGCCGACCAGATCGGCGACGAAGATCTGGGCCCCGAACATTTTGAGCTGAATCGCGCCGATAAAGGCCAGAATCAATCCCACCAGCACGCTGATCAGGGTGATGATCGGCAGGGCGTTGGCGCCGCAATCCTGAATCAGCACCAGCAGGTCGGATCGCTGAAAACCGGCCTTGCCCGTCAGCAGCCGGCCGAAGGCGGCCGCGGACTCACCGATGAAGGCCAGGATATCGACGGCGGCCCGTTTGAAATCGATGGCCGCCGCACCGATTCGCGCCAAGAGAGGTTCATGATCGGCTTGACGGCGGGCGCCCTTGCGCTCGGGGACGGCGGATGCCAGAGCGAGCAGCCTCCGGACGCCCTCGGGCAGTCCCGTTTCGTCGACTGTGAGACCATGGGCCGCCCCGAACTCGGTTACCTTCACCAGGAAGGTCAGCAGGCTGGTGTCCCACTCGGCGAGGGTTTCGGTATTGAAAACGATGCGCCGGACCTCTTTTTCGGAGCCGGCCCGGCGGATATCCTCCAGGGATGACGGAAGGCGCTGCCGCATCGTCCAGCGGCCCGTCAACCGCAAGCGCAGGGTTTCCGCGGCCGGTCGATCGAATTCAAGGCCGCTGGCGGCGGGTGGGCCGGGTTCAGCTATTTCGGATTGCGGATCGACCATTTAGGCATTTTTTGAGCGTACCACCTTTTATTTTTTTATGCCGTGACTTTCATGGTCGGTGCGCGGGCCATGGCGGCAGGCATATTTCAAATTCACCTGTTTACAGGGAAGATGGCGATATTGCAAGAGGCTGTGTCATCTTTGAAGTGGTCCGGCGGACTTGAACGAAAATGTGGTGCAGATAAAGTTACGGTGTAAGGTGTAAGGTGGAAGGTGTAAGGTGTAAGGTTTAGGGTGTAAGGTGTAAGTTATAGTGAAGGGTTCAAGGTGTAAGGTTTAAGGTGTAAGGCGCAGAAAGAAGGGTTGAGGCACAAGGTGTATGGGGTGAGGGTTCACGGTTTAATAAAAGTCTTCACTCCTTCGATCCGAACGCCGACCGGTGAACCTTTTGAAGATATCGGGCCGCATCGTCGGACAGGCCGAGCCGATCGATGTCGGCCTGCAGGTCGGCCGCGGTGCCGTAACCGCCGAGGTATCCATTCACCCGCGCCGCCGCGGTCGAATCGACCAGGTCCGCGGTTGCCGGGTAAATCCGTTCGAATTCCCGCAGCAGGTCCTTCTCGCGGCGCAGGCGGTACTTCTGGTGATACTCTTCGGCCAAATAAAAGGCCTTTAAGGGCAGAATTTGGGTGTGTATCGGTTTTCCGGTTGCGGCTGTCCGGCGATCGCGGCTCTCTTCGGCCATCTTTTTCTGCTGCTCGTCGTGATAAAAGACCGCGGCCATGTATTGCTTCGACCAGGCGCGCGCGCCCGGGTCGTGACTTTGCCAGAAAATATTCAGAAGGTCGCCGTAAGAGAGATGAGCGGGATCGTAATCGATCTGGATCGTCTCCGTGTGATCGCCCAGGTTGTGATAGGTCGGTGCCGCTTTCGTGCCGCCGGCATAGCCGACGCGGGTTCGCACCACTCCCGCCATGCTCCCGAACCGGGAGTCGGGGCCCCAGAATCAGCCCAGGGCGAAGGTGGCAGTGGCGGTTTCCAGCGGCGCGGCGGCATCGATAGGCGGAATTGCAGCGGTATTTTTCTGTCTCAGAGTCGCCGTTTCCATTGTTTTTTCTCCTTCGCTGTGGAGCGGTTTTCCGGCCGAAGCATCACAACCGAAATAACTTAACGCTGCTATGACGGCAACAAAGCAGGAAAGCGTCCGCCAGGCTACAGACAAGAACCCACAAACCTCCGAGTGGAAAACCCGTCGATCTTTTCCAGGAGGGCAGTTTCTGTCTTTCATTTTTCAGTTTCCTTCTTTGGCTGTCATTCCTTGGTGGCCGACGATAGCCGCTGGGAGATAGCACTCAAGTCCGTGACTACTGAAGATCACCGGCCGATGAATCGAGCCCTTCGATTTCTTTGAGCAGATTCTCTACGGCCAGGTTTTGCAGAACATCGATGGCATACTCCCAGCGCCCCTCGTGGCAAAGGCCGCTGATGCCGGCCTCCTCCCAGGATCGCTGCAGGATTTCCAGGCAAGCCTTGCGCACGGCCGTGGCGAGCTTAAGTTTATTCATCGCAAGAGCCATTTCGTATCGGTTGCAACGGTTTTGCTGGTGATGATTAGAAAACGATCAACACCATAATAAGCATCCGGCGCCTATTTTCCATCTGCTCGGGAGCAAATGCCGGCCACGAAATCAGGAGGGGGACCCCATGATCAGGATTATCGATGTCAAGAGCAGGAATCGGCTCGAGGATTATGAAGCCTATGTATCGCTTTTTCCGGTGGTCAAGGATTTTCGTAAGGAAGCCGACATTCTGGTCCCGAAGCTGGGCAAACGGCGGGTGTGGATGGTCAATTCAACCGACCGGGGCGGCGGCGTGGCCGAAATGATGCCGACCATGATCGACCTGCTGCGTCAGTTGGGCCTCGACGCCCGGTGGGCCGTCATGGGGACCGGGCGCGAAGCGTTTTTTCCGCTCACCAAGAAGATCCACAACCTGATCCACGGCAGCGGCACGCCGGAATTCTCCGCGGAAGAAAGAGACCTTTACGAGCGGGTGAACGCCGAATGTGCCGAAGAATTCTCGAAACTGTTGCGGCCCGAAGACATCGTGGTCATTCACGACCCCCAACCGATGGCCATGGCCCAATCGCTGGCGCAGAAAATAAAACTCCACCTCATATGGCGCTGCCACATCGGTCTCGACGAAAGAAACCGGCAAACCAAAGCCGCCTGGGGGTTTCTAGAACCTTACTTCAAACCCTATGCGCTGAGCGTCTTCTCCGCGCCGGAGTACATCCCGGACTACCAGCCCGACAAGTTCACGGTCATACCGCCAGCCATCGATCCGCTTTCCCACAAAAACCGCGACCTGACCATCCACAAGCTGGTGGGGATTCTCACTAACGCCGGATTCCTGCCCTCGGACCACGAGATGATCACGCCGCCTTTTGCCGACCGGATCGAACGCCTCGATCGCAACGGGAACTTCGTTGCGCCCATGGAAATCGGAGATTTCAGCCTGCTCTCGCGGCCGGTCGTCACCCAGATTTCCCGCTGGGACCGGCTCAAGGGATGGCTGCCGCTCATGGAAGGCTTCAGCCACCTCAAGCGAAACATCGATCGAAACCACCGCGGTTCGGCCCGCCACAAGCGCCGCCTCGAACTCGTGCGGCTCGTGCTTGCGGGTCCCAACCCGGCGTTCGTGAATGACGATCCCGAGGGTCAGGAGGTTCTCGATGAACTCACGCGTCATTACCGCGCGCTTTCGCCCGAGATCCAGCGGGACATCGCCCTGCTGCTTCTGCCGATGTCTTCCAGAAAGGAGAACGGGCTGATCGTGAACGCCCTGCAGCAAAGCTCCAGCATCATCGTCCAGAATTCCCTGCGCGAGGGCTTCGGATTGACCGCCACCGAGGCCATGTGGAAACTGGTGCCGTTCATGGGCACCACGGCCTGCGGACTGCGCCAGCAGGTTCGTAACCGGGTGGACGGGCTTCTGATCGCCAACCCGCAGGACAAGACCCAAATTGCAGACGGGCTGAACGAGATCCTGGCGGGCGTCAAAAAACGTCAGGTGTGGGCTTACAATGCCAAAAGGCGCGTTCTCGATCATTTTCTGGTCTTCAGCCAGCTGAGCCGGTGGCTGAACGTCTTTGTCGACTGTGTCGGCAGGGGGTGCGCGTAGTAGCAACCTTCACATCCGCTATCAACCACGCTTGAAAATCCTTACGATATACGTTATGATATAAATTAAAACGAAAGTAAGGAAATTAACACCGGCACGAAAAAGAATGGTAGAAGGAGAGAAAAAACCGTGTCAAATATTTCAAAAGCCCCGGCTGGCAAGGCAAAAAGTTCAGTTAAAACCGGTCGGACCGCTTCTGCGGCATCCCGTCGGCCAACACACACAACCAAGGTTACGGCCAAGGGCCAAATAACGGTACCCAAACCGGTTCGCGAACACCTTAAACTCGCCAAAGGCGACCGTATCGAGTTTCTAATCGGCGTCGACGCAAAGGTCACCATCATGGTTGCAGCAGCCGATGTTCGCCAGCTCAAGGGCATGGTCGCAAAACCGGACAAACCGGTAACGATTGCCGAGATGAATCAGGCGATCGAAGCTGAAGGCAGTTCTACAAAATGATCGGCATCGATACCAATGTCCTCGTGCGGTACATCGTGCAAGACGATCCGCAACAAGCCCAAGCCGCAACCAAACTGATCGAACACTCCTGCAATTCGGATAATCCGGGGTTCATAAATCATATTGTCCTGTGCGAAATCGCTTGGGTATTGAGGCGAAATTATAAACTGGACAAAACAAGAATTTGCACGGTGATAGAGCAGGTCATGAGGACCGACAAGCTGGTGATAGAAGATATCCAGCTTGTCTGGCGAGCACTCCAGCTGTTCAAAGACAGTAAAGCGGATTTTGCCGATTGCCTGTTGGGCCAAAAAAATCTTCAAGCAGGCTGCCACTACACGGCGACACTGGATGATGCGGCATCGTTAACCAAAGGGTACAAGCATCTTCTGCCGAAATCTATGCAGTAGCCTGCCCCATTTGGAACCGGCTCGGGCCACACGCGTCTGTTGAGGACGGGCATTTTGTTCGAGTTGAATAAACTATGATAGATAGAACGGGTCCGGGCGCGCAGTCGAGTCTGGCTATTATAGTCCCCATCCGCGATCTTTTTTGGACACTATTCTAGGGCTTGAAACTCGCGCATGAACTTGCGGTCGATGTAGTCTTTGACGAGAAAGGCCGGGCGGCCGCCGAACAGGAGCCACTTTTTTCTGAAAATCCCGGTGCCGTCGCCCAGGTTGAAGATCAGCAGGTAGTCGCCGCCGGGATCGAAGGCCTGCAGCGGACTGCCGTCTAGGGCGGCCGTCAGGTTGTGCAGGAGCACCGGGTTCTGGCGCACGGCGTAGACGCCGACCTTGTCCAGGGGCCGCTCCTCATAGCAGATGCAGTCGCCGCCGCCGAACATGGTCGGATGGGCCGTGCTCTGCAGATACCGGTTGACCAGCAATCCGCCGTCCGGACCGGTCGGCAGGCCGGAAGCCTGGAAGACCGGCGAGGGCTTGACGCCGACGGCCACGAAAACAACGTCGGCGGCCTCTTCACAGCCCGAGGCCAGCCGGATGCGGCCGGTGGCGATCTCGGTGACATCGCTCTGCTCGCGAACCTCGATTCCCCTGGCGGTCAACGAGGCATGGGCTTTGGCGCGAATCCGACGGGGATGACCGGGCATGAGGGTCTTCTTGGTGTAGATGACGATAGCGGGGCAATGGTTTGCGGCGCCGCGCACCAGGCGCCAGATGTTGCCGGCGATTTCGACGGCCGAAGGCCCCCCGCCGACGATGCCGATCGTGATCTTTTTTTGACGCACGAGTTCGAGGATCCGCCGCTGGGCTTCCAGGAGCCTTTCGATCGGTTTGACCGCAAAGATTTCGGCCCCGTCGCCGGTGATCCGATCACGGGGGACCTGGCTGCCGACATTGAATGAAATCACGTCAAACGGCAGCGATTGCCCGGATTCCAACCACACCCGGTTTTCTTTCGGATCCACCCGCGCGACCTTTCCCAGGACGAAAGTGCCTCCCTTTTTTTCCACGACATGCCGGGTGGCAAAGCGGATCTCCTCGGGCCGATATGTTTTTCCGAGCATTCCGGGCCCCATGCCGGAGTAATAGTGATATTCCGAGGGCTGGACGACCGTCACGCGGTGGCCCTTTGCAACGAATCGGTCCAGGTGGGCCAGGGTCATCATGTGCGCGTGGCCGCCGCCGGCCAGAACAAGCTGCTTTGTCATCACCGTTTCCTGTAAAGTTCTATATTCGAGCGAACAGCTTGCCCAGCTGGGCCAGGTGTGTCTGCTCTTCGTCGGCAATCTGCATCAGGACTTTTCGGCTCTCCGGATTGTCACTGCGCTCCGCCGCCCGCCGGTACAAATCGAGCGCCTGGGCCTCGATGGCCATGGCCAGCGAGATGATGTCGGGCGCGGATTCCAGGTCGGGCTTGTAGAGGCGCACGTATTCCTCGGTGGTCAGCCCGCCTTCGACGGCGGGGACCACCACGGACTTCACGAATTCCTCGCGGTCGATCGCCGATCCGGTCAGTTGCCGGTAGTGCTCGAAAATCCGGTCCTGATGTTTGACTTCGATGGCGGAGAGTTTTTCGAAGAGATCGCGGGCGGTCTCGTTCTTTATCCACGGAATCATCGACAGGTAGAACTCCCGCAGACCGTCTTCCATCGAATAGGCGACGATCAGCGTCTGCTCGGGGGTTTCCCTGCCGGTAAAAAGATCGAGCCCCGAATCCTCGGCACCGATGGCGCGATCGCTTTGCCAGGCCTTGAATCCACCCGAAACATTGTAGACCTCGCCGAAGCCCTTTCCAGCCAGCATTTGTGCCGCCACACGGCTGCGTCCGCCGACGGCGCAATAGACCAGGGTCGGTTTATTCGCATCGATTTCGTTCAACCGCTCGCCAAGGTCCGGAAGCGGTATCAACTTGGCGCCCGGAATGTGACCGGATTCATATTCTCCGGGCTGTCGGACGTCCAGAACGGTAACGTTTTCCAGTGAATTGGCGGCGAGATAGCTTTTAGCCCGGGGGGCATCCATCGATTTGACCGGGGTGAAAAACTGTTTCCAGCGCATAGTTCCTCTCTTGGTGGGTAAGAAAAATGGTGGAATTTGGTTTTATTAAAAACTGACTTAAATTGCAACAGTCCAATTTCACGGTTAAATGCCAGGCCGGTGCTCTTTGAGCCCCGCCTTGCCGCTGGCCAAAATTTTGACAAACGGGCCATATTCGGGTAAAATTCAATAATCTGATTTTATTTAATAATTGCCATACAACGGGGATTTCGGAGCCGGGTGGCGGGCGTCACCGCCTCTCAAATCACTGCGGAGGTAACTGAATGGGAGCATTCGTCGACCGTCAGGTTCGATGTATTATCAGATTCGACCGAAAACAACCGGCAGCGGGAGCCTTTCCGATCGGCAAATCGTTTTTGTTCGACACCGGTGACGGCCGGTTCATGTCGATCGGTGATATGAAAATCGAGCCTCCGCCGCCACAGAAAAACAGCGTCAAGACCTGGTTGATATGCAACCATCTGGCGACTCCCGAGAAATTTATCAGCAATTATCTGAAAAACCGCTACTTTGTGGTATTTGACAGCCACGTTTTTTGTCACGACTGCAACGAAAACAACATGCTGGGCGGCGAGGCGGCTTTTTTGAAAATGGAAAAAGACGCCGCGGCCCTGACCGACAGAGAATTGCAGGGACGGATATTCGATCCCTTCCGGCAGCTCGACCTGGGGAGCGACGGCCGCAAGAATTCCCGCAGAAAATCGGCCCGCCGGTTGCGTACGTGGTCGGTCTGCAGTCATTTGGCCAGTGAAGACAGCTTCAGGCAGCATGTCTTCGACGGCAACCTCATCCTGTTCGCCGAAAACAACGTCACCTGCCCGGAGTGCCTCGATTTAATCGCCAAAAGACCGCTGCGGCGCGATGACCGGAAGATGGTGTCGATGCCGGACGAAAATTTTCAAAACGCCATTTTCGAGACCCTCTGCGCCCTGAACTACGAGCTGTCGATGGAACAGGGGTTTATCGGAAAACCCTATTGACAATCCTCTCGTGTTCATAGTTTATCATTAAACCCACCGTGTGAAAATTTCGCCGTTCGGCCCTTACAAACAGGCAGGTACTGACCATGTGACGGGCCGGATGTCGCCGTGATGTCATAATGACTCAACCCGGTTGACCCAGATTTTCACGTGGCATGGGGGCCGGCTGGGGTCCAAGATCCCATTGGCGGCATAGGGCGGTCAGCCATTGTCCACCACGCTCTTCCGGGCTCCGAGGCGTCGTTTCAGGCCTCGCGATGCCTTGAGATGGGGTATGATCTCTTCCACCCGACAACACGTGCAAACTCAACACACCCAACAGACACAATAAACCCAACAAACCCAATAAACCCAACAAACCCAACAAACCCAACAAACCCAACAAACCCTATACCCCCAGCAACCCCCCTGCCCAGGAGGTGTCACATGGCCGAGCGTTCACTGCTGTCCGCACTGCGGTTTTTCCGTCCCAAGGGGGCCGCCCACGGCTGCCGGGAGGAAAAGTCCGCCGATAACCGGGCCGAAACGCGCTGCGGCCAGCGGGAGTGGGAGGAGCTGTATCGCCGCCGCTGGCAGTACGACAAGAAGGTCCGTTCCACACACGGCGTGAATTGCACCGGCTCCTGTTCCTGGGATGTTTATGTCAAAAACGGGATCCTGGTCTGGGAAACCCAGCGCACCGATTATCCGGAGTGCGGCGCGGGTTACCCCAACCACGAACCGCGGGGGTGCCCGCGCGGGGCGACCTACTCATGGTACACCTACAGCCCGGTGCGCCTCAAGTACCCCTTGGTCAGGTCCAGCCTGATGGAGATGTGGCAGGCGGCCCTGCGCCGGCAAAATGATCCGGTCGCCGCCTGGGAAAGCATCGTCACCGACGACGAAAAGCGCCGCCGGTACCAGAAAGGCCGCGGGAAAGGCGGCTTCGTGCGGGCCTCCTGGGACCAGGTCGCCACGATGATCGCCGCATCTTTGATTCACACCATCAAGGTCTACGGGCCCGACCGGATTTTCGGCTTCACGCCGATTCCGGCCATGTCGATGGTCTGTTATGCCTCCGGCGCCCGCTTTCTTTCCCTGATCGGCGGCTCGATGATCAGTTTTTACGACTGGTACTGCGACCTTCCGCCGGCCTCGCCCCAGATCTGGGGCGAGCAGACCGATGTTCCCGAAAGCGCCGACTGGTACGAATCCACCTATTTTATCGTCTGGGGCACCAACCTGCCCATGACGCGCACGCCGGATGCGCACTTTTACACCGAGGCCAGGTACCGGGGCGCCCGGGTGGCCGCGGTGGCGCCCGATTACGCCGAATACGTCAAGTTCGCCGATACCTGGCTGCCGGCCAAAGCCGGCACGGACGCGGCCCTGGCCATGGCCATGACCCACGTCATTATAAAGGAATTTTATGTCGACCGCCAGGAGGCCTATTTTACCGAGTATGCGAGGACCTACACCGATCTGCCGTTTGTCGTCGTGCTCGATGCCAAAGGCGACACCCACGTCCCCGGCCGGTTCATGCGGGCCTCGGACCTGGGCCTTGCCATCAACAATGCCGAGTGGAAGACGGTCGTCTACGATGCGGCCAGCCGCAGTTTCTGGGTCCCCAACGGCAGCATCGGGTTCCGGTGGGGCGAGGAAGGTCGCTGGAACCTGAAGCTGGAGGAAAACGGGACGCGCATCGAGCCGCTGCTCAGCTTCGCCGCCGAGCCGGACCGGTGGCAGACGGTGTCTTTTCCGGTTTTCGAATCCGCCGCGGCCGGCTCCAAAACGGGCCTCGTGCCGGTTAAAACCGTAGCGACACCGGCCGGAGACCTGACCGTCACCACCGTCTTCGACTTGATGGCCGCCCAGCTGGGCGTTTTGCGGCCAGAGGCGCCCGAAACCGGTGCGGATTATCCCCGTGGCTATGATGACCCCACCTCCTACACGCCGGCCTGGCAGGAAGCCATTACCGGCGTGCCGGCGGCCGATGTCATCCGCGTGGCGCGCGAGTTTGCCGACAACGCCGCCAAAACCCGCGGCAAGTCCATGATCTTCCTGGGGGCCGGCACCAACCACTGGTACCACAGCGACATGATTTACCGCACGATCATCGGCCTGACGACCCTGTGCGGCTGCCAGGGGGTCAACGGCGGCGGCTGGGCCCATTACGTGGGGCAGGAGAAGGTCCGGCCCCAGGCGGCGTGGTCCCAGGTCGCCTTCGGCCTCGATTGGCGGCGGCCGCCCCGGCAGCAAAACGGCACCTCCTTTTACTACTTCGCCACCGACCAGTGGCGCTACGACACCCTGCGGCCAGAGACCATTCTTTCCCCCTTAGGCGACGCGGCCCCGGCCCATCACATGGCCGATTACAACGTCATCGCCGCCCGTCTGGGCTGGCTGCCGTCCTACCCGCAGTTCGACCGCAATCCGATCGAGGTGGTCCGCGAGGCCATCGCGCAGGGGGCCGCCACGGATGAAGAGATCGTCGCCTATGCCGTGGCGCAGCTCAAAAGCGGCCAGTTGCGGTTTGCGGTCGAGGACCCGGACAACCCCGTCAACTTCCCGCGGGTCCTGTTTTTGTGGCGCGCCAACCTGCTGGGGGCCAGCGGCAAGGGGCACGAGTACTTCCTCAAGCATCTGCTGGGAGCCGAAAACGCGGTCTTCAACACCGACGGCAGCCTGCGCCCGCAGGAGATCACGTGGCGCGAGCCGGCCCCGGAAGGAAAGCTCGACCTTCTGGTGACCATGGAACTGCGCATGTCCACCAGCGCCCTGTACGCCGATATCGCCCTGCCGGCCGCGGGCTGGTACGAGATGCACGATTTGAACACCACCGACATGCACCCCTTCATCCACCCGTTCAACCCGGCCATCGACCCGCCCTGGGAAACACGGACCAACTGGGAGCAGTTCAAAACGATCGCCGCCAAATTTTCGGAACTGGCGACCGAGCACCTGGGGAACGTAAAGGACCTGGTGGCAACACCCCTGATGCACGACAGTCCGGGCGAAATCGCCCAGCCGCACGTCAGGGACTGGCGCAGGGGCGAGACCGAACCGATTCCGGGTAAAACACTGCCCAATCTGACGGTGGTCGCCCGTGATTATGCCGACACCTACAAGATGATGACGGCCCTGGGACCATTGGCCGCAACGGCGGGCGTGGGGTCGAAGGGCGTTATGTGGCAGGCGGCCGAAGAAGTCGAGGCGTTGAAGGAATCGCTGGGAACTGTCGCCGAAAGCGGCGTCTCGCATGGGATGCCGTCCATGGAAACGGCCAAACAGGCGGCCGAGGTCATCCTCATGCTGGCGCCGGAGACCAACGGGGCGACGGCGGTGAAGTCGTGGGCCGGTCTCGAGAAAAGAACGGGCCTCGAATTGGCCCACCTGAGCCGCGACCGGCGGGGCGAGCGCTACCGCTTCGACGATTTGACCGTCCAGCCGCGCAAGATCATCACCACGCCGATCTGGAGCGGCATCGAATCCGAAGACCGCCGCTACTCGCCGTTTGTGATCAACATCGAAGAAAAGGTGCCGTTTCGCACCCTCACCGGCCGGGCGCAGTTCTACCAGGATCACCCCTGGATGCGCGCGTTCGGCGAGCAGCTGCCGCTGTTTCGACCGCCGCTGGACGTGCTGGCGCTGGAGGCGGCCGAGGTGAAGCGGGAAGGCGGCAAGGAGATCACCCTCAACTACCTGACCCCGCATTCCAAGTGGTCGATCCACAGCACCTATTCCGACACCTTGACCATGCTGACCCTCTTTCGCGGCGGGGAGGCCATCTGGATCAACGACGAGGACGCCCGCAAAATCGACGCGCGCGACAACGACTGGCTGGAATGCTTCAACGCCAACGGGCTCGTGATGGCCAAGGCCGTCGTCAGCCCGCGGATACCGCCGGGCAAGGCCTTCATGTACCACGCCCAGGAGCGCCTGATCAACACGCCCGGATCGAAGCTCTCCGGGCAAAGGGGCGGCACCCACAACAGCGTCACGCGCATCATGGTCAAACCCACCCACATGATCGGCGGCTATGCCCAGCTGAGCTATGGGTTCAACTATTACGGGCCGGTCGGCTCGCAGCGCGACGAGGTGATCGTCATCCGCCGGGCCGGGGAGGTGGAGTGGTATGAAGATTAAAGCCCAGTACGCCATGGTGTTGAATCTGGACAAATGCATCGGCTGCCACACCTGCAGCATCCCCTGCAAGAACGTGTGGACCAACCGCAAGGGCGCCGAATACATGTGGTTCAACAATGTCGAAAGCAAGCCCGGGATCGGCTACCCCAAAAAGTGGGAAGACCAGGGCGTCCACCGCGGCGGGTGGCGCCTCGACGGCGGCCATTTGAAACTAAGGGCCGGCGGCCGGCTTCACAAAGGGCTCAACATCTTCCACAACCCCGACCTGCCGACCATCGATGCGTACTACGAACCCTGGAGTTACGATTATGAAAAACTGATCAAAGGGCCGCGCCGCAGCTATCAGCCCTCCATTCGGCCCGTGTCGCAGCTGACCGGTGATAATATCCGCCTGCGCTGGGGGCCCAATTGGGAGGACGACCTGGCCGGCCTGGGCGAAACCGGCGCCGGGGATGTCAACTTCAGAAACCTGGAGATCGCGACCTATCTGCAGTTTCGCAATGTCTTCATGTTCTGGCTGCCGCGGCTGTGCGAGCACTGCCTGAACCCGGCCTGCGTGGCCTCCTGCCCGTCGGGCGCCCTGTACAAGCGCGAGGAGGACGGCATCGTGCTGGTGGACCAGGAGCGCTGCCGCGGCTGGCGGTACTGCGTTTCCGGCTGCCCCTACAAAAAAGTGTATTTCAACTGGAAGACCGGGCGCGCCGAAAAGTGCATTTTCTGCTACCCGCGCATCGAGGCCGGCCAGACGACCCTGTGCGCCCACAGCTGCGTCGGCCGCATCCGCTACGTCGGGCTGCTGCTCTACGACGCGGACCGGATTGCGGGGGTTGCTGCGGCCGGATCCGATCAGGCGGTCTACCCGGCGCACCTGGACATTTTACTCGACCCGCACGACCCGGCGGTTCAAAGCGCGGCCTCGGCCGCCGGCCTTTCCGCCACATTTATCGATGCCGCCGTGCGCTCACCGGTCTACCGGCTGATCAAGGCCTGGAAACTCGCGCTGCCCCTGCACCCCGAGTTCCGGACGCTGCCCATGGTGTGGTATATTCCGCCGCTCAGTCCCGTGAGCGGTCAGGTCGAGTCCTCACAGGAGCAGGAGGCTATCGACAAAATGCGGATTCCGATCACCTACCTGGCGAACCTGCTCACGGCCGGCGACGAAGCCCCGGTCCGGCTGGCGCTCAAGCGGCTCTCGGCCGTGCGCCAGTACATGCGCGCCAAGAGGGTCGACGGCCACATCGACGAGCAGATTCCCGCCGCGGTCGGAATCTCCGCCGACACCATCGGGAAAATGTACCGGTTGCTGGCCCTGGCACGCCTCGAAGAGCGCTTCGTGCTGCCGACGGCGCCGGTCAAAGAGGCCGACATCTTCATCCACCAGGGCAGCTGCGGCTTCGGCGATGCTCTGTAGAGGTCAACCACTTTGGGTCCGTCGGCTGCCATGGGGAAAATTTGTTGTGCCGGTTTAGCCCGTTGAGCCCGTTGAGCCTGTCAAATATGGTCGGTCGGCCGGAAACTTCCTCCCGTGGCGGGAGGAACTGGGGGAGGGAATGTATTCCATCATTCCACCATTCCATCATTCCCCTACCAATTGTGAGCGAAGCCAACCAAGTTCAACGATGTAATACCCATGGACGATGATAGCACAACCCCCCTGCGACTGTTGTCCGTGCTGCTGATGTATCCGGACGAAGAGTGGCTGCGGCAGGTGAAAGACATCGAAGCCGCCCTGGAAGACCTGCCCCCAGGAGAAGTGAAGCAGGCGGCGCGCGAGTTCCTGAACCACGTAACGGCGTGTTCGCCGATCGGTCTTCAAGAGGCCTACACGGCCGCTTTTGACATGACCCCCTCAACCACGATGAACCTAACCTATCACCTCTACGGCGACACCGAAAAAAGGGCGGAGGCGCTGGCGCGCCTGCAGCAGTGCTACCAGGAAGCCGGCTGCGAGCGCACGGGCGGGGAGCTGCCGGATTATCTTCCGCTGATGCTCGAATTCGTATCGATCTGCCCGGATGACGAGGGTGCCGGGTTGGTATGGGAGTGCTTCCAGGGATTCGGAGACTACCTCGGTCGGCTGCAGAAAACGGCACCGGCCTATGCGGCCCTGCTTCAGCCGCTGATTAGACTGGCGGCGAGTAACCCGTTTTATGAGACTTAACGACGCTACACCCGTTAGAAAGATAATTCTCAGAGATACTGTTCCGGGTAGAGAGGTAAACACTTTCCTCACTCCCTTTTGACGGGGGAGGGTCGGGGTGGGGGTGTATGATATTGAGCAGTGATATCTCTCTCTCCCCTCCCCTCCCGGCAAGGGCGCCAGGGGAGGGGAGTTCTCGGTCAGACTACTGATACGCTGAACAGGAGGCCGTCATGGAACTCGGCTACACGCTGGTTTTCACCGTCTTTCCGTATGTGTGCCTCACCGTTTTCGTGGTCGGCCACGGCTACCGGTACGTTACCGACCGGTATGAATGGAATGCCCGCTCCAGTGAATTTCTGGAGAAAAAATCCCTGCGTTACGGCTCGGTCCTGTTTCACTGGGGCATGGTGGGCACTTTCCTGGGTCACGCCGGGGGGCTCCTGATTCCACAGCGGTATTTCGACCTGGCCGGCATCGAGGCCCATACCCATGTGGCGATCGCCTACTGGGCCGGGCTGGCGGTGGGGGTGGCCGCCTTCGTCGGGGCCGTGCTGCTGCTGTGGCGGCGCCTGGCGACGGCGCGCGTGCACGCCGCCGGCACCCTGAACGACACGGTCACCATCGGCGGCCTGGTGGCGGTCATCGGGCTGGGGCTCTACAATGTCGTTTTCGGCCACTACAACGTGCTCTACACCCTTGCCCCCTGGATTCGAGGGGTCGTGACGTTTACGCCCGATGCGGCGCTCATGCGCGAGGTCCCCCTCAGCTACAAGCTCCATGTCCTCAGCGCCCTGGCGCTGCTCGGTTTTTCGCCTTTCAGCCGGTTGGTGCACATCTGGAGCCTGCCGATTTCCTACTTTTTCCGGCGCTCGATCGTCTTTCGCCGCCACCCGGAAACGCCCTACGGCATCTTGAGCACCCCTTACCTGAAACCCGGCCGCAAGGAGGGCTGACATGTCCGAAGACGCTGTCTGCTACGCGCAGTCGAGCCGGGGCGCGGCCCTTTTCTGGACGACGCTGGCTTTTTTCGGCGGGTTCGCCGGCGTTTCCGCCTTCGGACCGATCGTCTCCAAACTGAAGGGCAGCCTGGCCTTGAGCCCGCTTTTGATGGGCCTTTTGGCGGCCAGTCCGGCCCTGACCGGCTCCCTGCTCAGGATCCCCTTTGGCGCCATGGTCGATCGGACGGGCGGCAAAAAGCCGATTCTGGTCCTGCTGGCTTTGGCGGCCGCGGGGATTGCCGGTATCACGCTGATGTTCTGGATCTACCCCGTTCCTTTTCCCGCGCAATACCCGCTGTTTCTGTTGTTCGGCGTTCTCTGCGGCTGCGGCATCGCGGTTTTTTCGGTGGGCATTCCGACGGTGTCTTACTGGTATCCGCAAAAAAGCCAGGGAATGGCCCTGGCCGTCTATGCCGGGCTGGGGAATCTGGCGCCGGGTATGTTTGCCCTGCTGCTGCCGTTTCTGGTAGAGGCGCTGGGATTTTCGGTTTCCTACGTGCTGTGGTTCGGTGTGATTTTCGTGCTGGTGATCGTGGTGCAGGTGTTCATGAAGGACGCACCCTATTTTCAATACCGCGAGATGGGCATCGACATCGATCCGGAAGCCTTGTTCCTGGCTTGCGGCGAAGAGCTTGTGCCCTCCGGCACCGCGATGCAGTCGCTTCGAAAAGCCGCGTCGGATGGGCGCACCTGGATTTTGACGTCGCTGTACTTCGTTTCGTTCGGCGGTTTTATCGCCCTGACGGTCTGGCTGCCCACCTATTGGGCCGAGCATTTTGGCATGAGCCTGGTTGCGGCCGGCGGATTGACGGCCCTGTACTCTCTGTCGGCCAGCCTGCTCAGGGTGCTAGGCGGTTTTGCTTCCGACCGGCTGGGAGGCGAACGCGTAACGCTGTTCTCCTTCATCGTCGTGGGCATCGGGGCCCTGCTGATGATGCTGGCGAAATCGAGCGGTATGGCCGTCACCGGCGAGATGATCCTTGCGCTGGGGATGGGGTTTGCCAACGCCGCGGTTTTCAAGCTGGTTCCCAAATACAGCCCGGCGGCCGTGGGCGGTGCGGCAGGCATTGTCGGCGGGCTGGGGGCGTTCGGCGGCTTCGTGATTCCGCCCGCGATGGGCCTTTTCATCAAGTTCAACGGATCGGCAGGCTACGCGCAGGGCTTTGGCGTCTTTCTCGGGCTTTCCCTGGCGGCCGTCGTTCTGATCACCGTCTTGAACCGTCAGACGCCGGTGGGTGCCGCACCCGCACCGTCAATAAACAAGGATCGTGATGAAAAGGGCAGCCCGCCGCAAGGGCCCGCGGCCGAATGAAGAACCTCCGCGTCCGGGCAATTCCCGAATAGAGCCCCGCACGAGCCGCGATTCTGCGGCCTTTAGATCTTTCTCGGCAGGCTGGTTATCCTGGTCACGTATTGAGATTCAAATATTTGAAACGATAGATGAAGACCTTCAGGCGATTTTTGGGTCACTCCAAAATCCATTCTCGTCGTGGGCGGGCAGCATGCCTTTGGCCCATTCCGGCAAGGTATTCACCCTTGCATCAACCCGTCCAGCCTTCATCACACCGACACCGTCTGCTTCACCCCTAAATTTTCTGCTTGGGCCGGGTGCAGCGGTCGACCAGATAGAGGATGGAGGTGTAATCGATGCCGCCGTGGGCGGAGAGCCCGATTTCACAGGTCCGGCTGGTGGCATATCCCTGGCTGACTTCCGGCGGCAACTGCTCTTTGAGCCGCCTCAAGCCGAAGGCGTTCAGCTCGGGCAGGGTGAACCCCTTGTCGCCGGCGAACCCGCAGCAGGTGATGTCCGGCGTGACGACTTCAGCGGCGCACATCTCCGCCAGCCGCCGGAAATCGGCCTCGAGCCCCATCTTCCTGGCGCTGCAAACCGTGTGCAGGGCGATTGTCTGCGGGATTTTTTCAAATTCCAGTTTGTCCGCCAGATAGGTGAGGGTGAAGCGCACCGGTTCGTAAAGCCGCAGGCGCTTGTCCAGGGTTTGCTGCATGTGATACAGGCAGGGGCTCATGTCGCACAGGATCGGCAGCCGACCATTGTCGGAGGCGGCCAGCAGCTCCTGGCCGAGCTCGCTGGCCTTGTCCGCCGCCGCGGCGTTCATGCCCTTGCTGGCAAACGGCATGCCGCAGCACAACCGGTCCGACCGTGCGGGGTAGATGACGCTAAATCCGGCTTTTTCAAGCAGTTTTTCGGTTGTGCGGGTCAACGGCACCGCGGCGCCGCCCCTGGCGGGCCCCATGGTGCGGTTGATGCAGGAGGGGAAGTAGACCGCCGCGTCCGGTCCACGGACCCCGCCGTTTTTAGGTGTCACCCGCGGCGCCGCGGCCGGCATGGCCGGCGACCACAGCGGCAGCCGGTCGCGAGACAACCGGCGCGCCGCGGCGGTGAGGGCTGTCATGCGCTGGGTCCCTATCAGGCCGTGAGCCGTGTCGAGGGCGGCAAGCCCGATGCGGCCGGCGGCGGTGACCAGGTCCATGTGCCCGGCCAGGCGGCGGCCCAGCGACCGCGCGGCCGGGGTGAGCCGGTCGGCCCGCAACCGTTTGATCAGGGTGCCGGTGTCGATCTCCACCGGGCAGGTCAGTGCGCAGAGCCCGTCGGCGGCGCAGGTCCGGTTACCGTAATAGGCAAACGCCTTTGTCAATAGCGCCAGCCGGACGGCGTCCTCACCGGTGGCGGCCAGCCGCGCCATCTCCCGGTAAACGACAATGCGCTGCCGCGCCGACAGGGTGAAGTCGTGCGACATGCAGCTGCGCTCGCAGAAGCCGCACTCGGTGCAGGTATCGATCAGGTCGTGGGCGGCGGGCATCGGTTTTAAGTGCTTGATGTGGGCCTGCGGATCGTCGTTGATGATGACGCCGGGATTGAGCAGGTTCTCGGGATCGAACAGGGATTTTATCTCGCGCATGGCGGCGTAGATCCGCTCGCCCCATTCCTTCTTCACGAAGGGCGCCATGTTGCGGCCGGTGCCGTGCTCGGCCTTGAGCGACCCGTCGTATTTGTCCACCACCATGGCGGCGATATCGTCCATGAAGGCCTTGTACTTGGAGATTTCCCCGTCATCGGCGAAATCCAGGGTCAGAACGAAGTGGACATTGCCGTCGAAGACGTGGCCCCAGATGATCGTATCGCGGTAGCCATAGCGGTCGAAGAGTTCCTGCAGCTCGAGCAGGCACTGCCGCAGGTGTTCGATCGGAACGGCGATATCCTCGATGATGACCGTCGTTCCCTTCCGGCGGCCGATGCACGCCGACGGGAACAGGCCCTTGCGGATGTTCCACAGTGCGGCCGCCCGGTCGGCATCGGTCGAAAATTCGAATTCGCGGGCCAGGGCGAAACCCTCGAATTTTGACCGGATGGCCTCTATCTGCCGCTGCAGGCTTGCGGGATCGCCGGCGGCGGTCTCTACCAGAAGTGCGGTGACGGTGCCGGCCAGGGTCTTGATGTAGGCGGGCATGCCGGGCTTGCCCTCCACCGAGCGCAGCGCCGCCCTGTCCATCAGTTCGGCCGCGCTCACCCGGCATTCCTTCAGCAGCCAGACCGCCTCGCAGGCCCGCGCGATGTCCGGAAAGAGCATCAGGGCGGTGGCTTTGTGGGCCGGTTCCTCGAGCGTGCGAAAACCGACCTCGGCCACGAAGCCGAGCGTTCCCTCCGCGCCGATCATCAGGTGCTGAATCATGTCGATCGGGTCTTCGTAGTCGATCAGGGCGTTGATGCTGTAGCCGGTGGTGTTCTTGATCAGGTATTTGCGCCGGATGCGCGCCACGGCCTGCGGGTCGTTGCGCAGGCCGCGGGCGATGGCCGCCACCCGGTCGATAATGTCCGCGCGGCTTTCCGCAAACGCCTGGCGGCTGTTGGCATCGCGGGTGTCCAGAACGGTGCCGTCGACAAAAATGATGCGCATGCCCGTGATCGTGCCCATGCTGTTGCCGGCGATGCCGCTGGCCATGCCGCAGGCATTGTTCGACACGATGCCGCCGATCTTGGCCGAGTTCACCGAGGCGGGGTCCGGCCCGATCTTCTTGCCGTAGGGCGCCAGGAAGCGATTGGCCTCGGCACCCAGAATACCCACCCCCAGCGTTATTTCGCCGGCATCCGGGCGGATGTGGACATCGCGCCACCCCGCCGGTCCCAAAACCATCAGGACCGAGTCGCTCACGGCCTGGCCGGAGAGGCTGGTGCCGGCGGCCCTGAAAGTCACGGGCGTCTTGAGGGCCCGGCAGGCCGCCAACACCTCTTTGACTTCGGCTTCGGTTTCGACTTTAACGATCAGCTGCGGAACCAGGCGGTAAAAGCCGGCATCGGTGCCGTAGGCCAGGGTTCGGAGCGGGTCGACGATCAAGCGCCCGGTCGGAACGAGGGTCGAGAGGCGCCGGTACAAGGACGCATAAGGATCGGTGAGCATCGCGGTCTCCTGCGGTCACCGGGGGTTGATTCCGGTGTGTGCCGCCAAACAGTTCGTATAAGTCGCCGGCATGCTTGTCAATGCCGTTTCGCCGGTCAGGGGGTGGGGGTGTATGGTTCAAGGTGCAAGGTTCAAGGTGTAAGGTTCAGGGTACAAGGGTCAGCCCAGGCGCGGGCCGTCCGTCTGATTGCAGAAGAAACAGTTAAGCTTCCGATAAAAATTCCAAATCGCCCAGAACAAAAACCAAATAACCGCAATGACCAAAATTCGAAATCAAAAGCCTGTCCGGGCAAGGGATATTGAGAGGTGAGATTTAACTGGATCTTGGTGGTTGGATGGACAGGGTGCCGTTCGACTGAATACCATAGGTCTTGAGGAACGGCGGCCGGCGCCATCCGCTGACGGGTTTCCAACCGGTTTGACATTCTTTCGTCATTCAAGTATACACTTACAGTTTAAAATTCATATTTAATTGTTATTCTTTATGTTATAAGCATGCATGTATCGGGGAATATCGTGAGGTAAAGTTTAGTGCTGATGCACGTTTGATAGGGCCAGCCTTCTCACACAGTAGCCTCCGAAATTTGTACACCGGCATCCTCGAGAAAGGAGCATTTTCCATAATGGCTGAGGGCAGAATCAAATGGTACAGTGAAGACAAGGGATATGGGTTTATCGAAGCCGAAGACGGCAGTGAAATATTTTTTCACAAATCCAATGTCGACTTCGAAGGACACTTTGGATTGCGGAAGTCCGACCGGGTTTCGTTTGAGGTGGAGATGTCCCCGCGTGGCCAGAAGGCACTGAAAGTCAAAGCCCTCTAAACCTGCCGCCGCCGCCTCCCTGGAGGCCTACATGACAGCTGTTTTTGCCTGAGGAGAGCCCGGGCAGGTGCCGATTTGTCCCGGTGCTTTCGCTTTCCATGCGGCATTTCAGCCGCGACAACGCCGGACCAAATCCGACGGCAGGTGATAAACCGATTTCGAGGCAGAGTCCCCCAACGGCTCTGCCTGTTTTGTTGGAAGGTACGGTATCATGACAGCAACAGTGACAAACAACACGGTTAGAAACATCGCCATCATCGCCCACGTCGACCACGGCAAGACCACGCTGGTCGATGCCATCTTCCGGCAGAGCGGTCTGTTCAGGGACAACCAGACGGTCGACGAACGCCTGATGGATACGATGGACCTGGAACGCGAACGCGGCATTACCATCGCAGCCAAGAACTGCTCGGTACTGTGGCAGGGCGTTCGCATCAACATCATCGATACGCCCGGGCACGCGGATTTCGGCGGCGAGGTCGAAAGGGCGCTTTCCATGGCCGACGGCGCCATCCTGCTGGTCGACGCTTCCGAGGGTCCCCTGCCGCAGACGCGCTTCGTTTTGAAAAAGGCGCTCGAGGCCGGGCTCAAGATCATCGTGGTCATCAATAAAATCGATCGCCAGGACGCGCGACCGGCAGAGGTCCTGGATGAAATCTACGATCTTCTGATCGACTTGAACGCCACCGACGACCAGCTCGAGTTCCCGCTGCTCTATGCCGTCGGCCGCGAGGGCATCGCGCACAAGGACTTGAACCAAAAAGGGAAAAACCTGCACGAGTTGATGCAAACGGTGATAGAGGCGATCCCCGGCCCGTCCTACGACCCGGCGGCGCCGTTTCAGATGCGGGTCTCGGACCTCGGTTATTCGGATTACCTGGGCCGGCTGGCGGTCGGCAAGATCTTCAACGGCACGGCGCGTTCCCGCGACAACCTGGTGTGCATCGGGAAGTCGGGCGAGAGCGTGCCGCTCAAGGTGTCCAAGCTCCAGGTTTTCGATGGCATGAAGCTGCGCGATGCCGACGAGGTGCAGGCCGGTGACATCGTCGTTCTGGCCGGCATCGAGGAGGTCAAGATCGGCGATACGATCTGCAATCGGGATCAGCCGCGGGCCTTGGCGCGGATCAGCGTGGACGAACCGACCGTGTCGATGAAATTCGTGATCAACGATTCGCCCTTCAGCGGCAAGGACGGCAAGTACGTCCAGGCCGGCCGGATCCGCGAACGCCTTCAGAAGGAATCGCTCGGCAACGTGGCCATCCAGGTGGAGCAAGGCGAGGACCGGGACGCGACCATCGTCAAGGGCCGCGGCGAATTCCAGCTGGCCATTCTCATCGAAACCATGCGGCGTGAAGATTTCGAATTCTGCGTCGGCCGGCCCGAGGTCATCTTTCACTACGAGGGCGACGTGAAACTCGAGCCGATCGAGCGGCTGCTGGTGGATTGCGAAGAACGCTTCCTGGGCGTGGTCACCGAGAAGCTGTCACTGCGCAAGGGCAAGATGACCAAGCTGGTCAACAACGGCAAGGGACGGGTCCGGATCGAATTTTCGGTGCCCGCCCGCGCCCTGATCGGGTACCGGGATGAATTTCTGACCGACACCCGCGGCACCGGCATCATGCACGCGCTTTTCGACGGCTACGAACCTTTTCGGGGCGAGTGCCCGAGCCGGTTTACCGGTTCCATCGTGGCCGATCGCACCGGTGCCGCCGTTCCGTACGCGCTGTTCAACCTCGAACCGCGCGGGCGCCTCTTTGTCGTGCCGGGTGATCCGGTTTACGAGGGCATGATCGTCGGCGAGCACAACCGCGGCGAAGACATTGATGTGAACCCCTGCAAGGAAAAGAAGCTCTCCAACATGCGCGCCTCCGGCAAGGACGAAAACGTGGTGCTCTCGCCCATCAAGGCGCCGACGCTCGAACAGGCCATCAGCTTCATCCGCGAAGACGAACTGGTGGAGGTGACACCGCGTGCCGTGCGCATGCGCAAAGTCGTGCTGTCCGCCCAGAAGCGCCACATGCAGCGCGGCTCCAGGGGCAAGAACAAAAGGGCGGCCTGAGCCGGCCGAAGGCTTGCAATTGTGAAGAAACGGTCTGTTTTCCGCCGGGAAATATGCACTTCCCCCGTAGGGGCGCACCTGTGTGTGCGTCCTCTGTGTATCGCCTTTTATTTTATCCCTTTGCCCTTGCAATCCTCAAATGGTTAGAAAACTAAAGCTGTCTATCGCCGGCAACCCAAGATAAGTGAAAAAATACCTCCCCAAAACCCGATATAATAAGACCTTTTATAATTGACACGGTAAGACCACCTGAGTATTTTACCGAATAAATCCTCTTTGGATAAGTAAAACCTATCTTTTGGAGGTCTGCATGAATGACAACGGCTACAGCATTTCAGTCTTCGGCCCGGACGTCCCGGCCAACGTCAAGACCCGTAAAATCGTCTTTTTTATCGTTATGAGCCTGATCATTCTGGCCCAGTCGGCTTACTGGCTTTTTGCCAACTCAGTGAAACCGATCATCTTTGGTATGCCATTTGGCATGTTTTTCGTCGTGCTGTTGATCGGGGTTGAATTTTTGGCACTTCTCGTGTTTTACCTGATCGAAGCAAAAGAATTCGAAGAGTAATTTCCGAACAAACCCGTTCAGAGCCGTTGCCGCGGCCGTCCGACAGCACCTGATCGTGCTGGCCGCATGGTATTCAACGCACCGGCAATCCTTGAGGAGGTATTACGATGGACTGGGTTGTCACCATGGTCGTCATCGTGATTTATTTAATCATTGTTCTTTTCGTGGGAAGCATGGCCGGCAGGGGAAGGAAAAGTTCAGTGGTCGAGTATATTGCCGCCAGCCGGAGCCTTGGTTTTGTCGTCATGTATTTCCTTATGGGCGGCGCCATCTTCAGCGCCTTTGCCTACCTCGGCGGGCCGGGATGGGCCTATTCGAAGGGCGCGGCCTCGTTCTATATCCTCGCCTACTGCGCCTTGGGTCTCGTACCATGGTGGATCTGGGGGCCGAGGGCTTTGAAACTGGGAAGAAAATACAACTACGTCACCCAAGCCCAGCTTTTCGCTGATCGGTTCCAATCGCCCACCCTATCGGTGATCTGTGCCGTGGTATCGACACTGGCCTTTATCCAATACGTCACCCTCCAGATGAAGGGCAGTGCTTACGTTTTCGAGGTGGCCTCCGGCGGCCGGATCCCCTTCTGGGCGGGCGCGCTTATCGCCTACCTGGTGGTGCTGGCCTACGTGGCCATCGGCGGCGTGCGGGCCGTGGCCTGGACCAATGTTTTTCAGGGTGTCTTCATGGTTGTCACGGCCTGGGTCCTCGGCCTCTATTTCGTCTTTCACCTGTACGGCGGACCGACGGCCATGTTCCAGAAAATCGCCGAGATCAACCCGACCCACCTGCTGGTCGGCCCGGGAACCAAGATGAGCTATTCGGCCTATTTCTCCGCTGTGCTGGTATCGGTGCTCGGTTTTGCCATGTGGCCGCATCTGTTCATGAAAGCTTACACGGCCAAGAGCGAAAAGGTTCTCAAGCAGACCATCCTGGTGTATCCCACCTTTGCCATATTCATGGTCCCGGTGCTATTTATCGGTTTCGCCGGTATCATGCAGGTGACGCCCGACAAGCTGGGCGCCTCGGACCGGATTCTGCCCTGGATGTTTCAAAACCTGAATTTTCCGCCGATCGTCATCGGACTGGTTCTGGCCGCGGCCCTGGCGGCGGCCATGTCCACCCAGGACACCGTGACCCATGGCGCGGCGTCCGTTTTCACCGAAGATCTCATGG
The DNA here is from genome assembly GCA_963728055.1 of uncultured delta proteobacterium. Classification (GTDB taxonomy): domain Bacteria; phylum Desulfobacterota; class Desulfobacteria; order Desulfobacterales; family SG8-13; genus JARFQH01. The sequence goes on from CAVSIM010000016.1 coordinate 105,221, forward strand.
AGCCCCTTACAAAAGAGAAGCACACCGACGCCCAACTCACCTTGTGGACCCGCGTGTTCGTGCTCATCTTCGGCCTCGTGGCCTATTTGGTAGCCGTTTTCGGTGGTCAGAGTCTGGTGGGCCTGCTGCTGGGCGCCTACGGGTCGATCGTGCAGTTTCTACCCCTGGCCGCGGCAACGTTCTTCTGGCCCCGTGCCACCAAGGCCGGCGCCATTTCCGGCCTGCTGGTCGGTGTCCTGTATAACTATGGCATCGTTTTCAAGCTGATTCCCGCGTTCGGCGACATCCATGCCGGAATTCAAGGGCTTGTCCTCAACATCGTTGTACTGGTCGTCGTTTCCCTTCTGACCCGGCCGATGGACAGGAACCATGTCCGGCGGTTTCTGGCTTAGCTCGCCGCTATCCGGAATCATGATCGCTGCAGGGCGGCGCATCGAGGTATGACATGAACGATATCAAGACACTGGTGCAAAACGAAAAAGACCGGATCATCCGAACCCGCCGGGATCTTCACCGGATTCCCGAACCGGCCTACACCGAGGAAAAAACGTCTCGATACATCGCGGACTATCTTCGTCGGGAGGGCCTGGAGGTTCAGACCGGTGTGGCCAAGTACGGGGTGGTGGGCCTTATCCGGGGTGCCAGGACCGGAAAGACCCTGCTGATCCGATCCGACATCGATGCGCTCTATATCGAAGAGGCCACGGGACTTCCCTTTGCCTCCGATCACGAGGGCCGGATGCATGCCTGCGGCCACGATTGCCACATGGCCATGGCCCTCGGGGCTGCCACGGTGCTCGTTCGGCTGAAGGACCGGATTGCCGGTACCGTCAAATTCGTGTTTCAGCCGGCCGAAGAAGGGCCCGGTGGCGCCAAACCCATGATCGATGAAGGCGTCATGGAGGATCCAATGGTGGATTTTTCGGTGGGCGCCCATGTCTGGCCGGACCTTCCGGAGGGGACCGTCGGCGTAAAAGCCGGGCCCCTCATGGCCGCCATGGACCGCTTCGACATCAAGATCATCGGCAAGGGCGGGCACGGGGCCATGCCGCACCTGTGCGTCGATGCCCTGGAGGTGGGCACCCAGGTGGTCGCGGCCTTGCAGCGCATTGTCAGCCGCCAGATGAAGCCGCTGCTGCCCGCGGTGGTCACGGTGGGCAGCTTTCACGCCGGAACGGCCTTCAACGTCATTTCCGGCACGGCCGAGATGTGCGGCACCACCCGCACCTTCGATAGGGACATCTGGAGTTCCTGGCCGGAGCGGATCGAGACAGTGGTCCGCGGTGTCTGCCGGTCCATGGGCGCCGATTACGATTTTTCATACACGCAGGGATATCCGCCCCTCGTCAACGATGCCTGGATGGCCGGGGTAGTCCGGGATTGCGCCAGCGAAACCGTCGGCGCCGCTCAGGTGGTGGAACCCGAGCCGACCATGGGTGGAGAAGACATGGCCTTTTTTCTAGAAAAATCAAAAGGGTGTTATTTTTTTCTCGGTGTGGGCCGCGAGGGCGGCTCCGGGATTCACACCCCCGCCTTCGACATCCGCGAGGATCACCTGCTAACCGGCACGGAGATCTTCTGCCGGACAGCCCTACAAACACTGCAGTAGCCTTCCGGACGGCATCGGGGTACAAGTACTTTTTTCCGGCCGTAGCCGCTCTTTTATCGTGCCTGTTTCTCCGCGTATAATTAAATTGACCTTTCAATGATTACAGGGCTGATAATCGGGAGAGGTCCACTCTGTATCCCGGAATAATCGAGAAGCCATTCCAGGAGGCATGTTCGATAAAAAAGCGTCTGGTGTTGTTTCTGGCTTTGGCCCTGACATATCTTGCCGCACGCACCGCGATCGGCGGTTCTTGAGATCAAGCTCGGCGCGGGTGACCAAGCCGGGCCCCAAACATCGTGATTGATGTTCAGGAAACGTGGATTGTGCCCTGCTTCTTTACCTTATGGGCATCCGTATGCTTTTAGCTGTTTTTATAAAGGAGGGTTGATATGTCCTATTCACCCAAACTAAGTTCCGGATTCACATTCGCAAAAAACCGGAGTGCTTTCATATCCCCCCAGTCGGGAATGTGCTCGTTTTGCTCCCAAGGTTGCACCGGAACCTGCGAGTTGGCACAAGCGGCCGTGTTGGGGGCGCAAACGGTATACCCCACAACAACCGGGAACAATCAAATCGCATCAGAAAAAGACTATCCCATTGACTTTTCCCACTTTAACATCAATGGCCGTGTGTTCGGGGCCCAGGGAGCCAATGAAACCCAGGACGAGGCCACCATTTTTAATGTTGACTTGGAACGGACCTACGGTTTCAACAACCCGGTTAATATGGCAATGCCCGTCATCCTTCCTGCATTGATTAAACTTAACTGGCAGGACTACAACAATCGAAGAAATATTTTGCGATCTGCCTGATTTACGCGCTATTTACGGCACAAGGGCAAATGAGTTTTCCACCGGGGCCATCGGTGTTTTTTCTTATCTCAATAAAATTGCATTTGGGTTAAAGCATTTTGCCGCCCTGAATCGGAAATTCAAGATGGATCTGCTGGACAAAAGCGACCTCATCCCCCTGACATTCGAGGCAAGGGCCCTGATGGCAAACGAGTGGTTTACGTCGTTAAAAAAATAGCCCGCCCAACGCCATTGTTCGTACGGGTGGAAAAGTATGAACGGGGGGTTTTCGACGCGACATCGCAAGGCCGTTCTAAGACCGGGCCGGCCTACAAAAAGATACTCAAAAAACTGAGAATCATTGACCTGGTCGATTTGGCCGCGGGGATGGACCAGTCCGACTATCAACACATCAAACGCGGCGTTGAAATGAATCTGAGAATCGCCGATGCGGGCAGAAAGATAAAGAAGGTCGGCTACTATCTCTCCGATCTGGCGGAAAAGGGATATTTGCAGGACGACGCTTTACCCCAGTAAAACCCTTGTGGCATCGGCTTCAGATGCCCGCATGGCAGGAATGAGTCTGCCGGTCATGTCAAGCGGCGGTAGTGGCAATCAGGGGATCGTGGCGATTCTGGTTCCCCACACGGTCGCCTTGAGAGAAAAAAACGTCGCATCAACCAATCGGTGTGCCGTGCCGACTCTATGGCCGGGATGATTATTTGGCCAGCTTTGCGGCAATGGCGGCCACGTGCCGGCCCTGAAACCGGGCACCGTCGAGTTCGTTGGCGGTCGGCGTCCGTTCGGCCTGGGTGCCGGCGATCGTGGTCGCACCGTACGGCGAGCCGCCGGTGATTTCGTCGTTTCGCATCTGACCCTGGAAGGCATACGGCAGACCGACAACGATCAGTCCCTGGTGCAGCAGGGTGATGTGGAAGGAGAGCAAAGTGGCTTCCTGCCCGCCGTGCTGCGTGGCCGTGCTGGCGAAGACGCTGCCGACCTTGCCCACCAGGGCCCCGGCTTGCCATAGCTGGCCGGTGGCGTCCAGGAACTGGCGCATCTGCCCGCACATGTTGCCGAAGCGGGTCGGCGTGCCGAAAATGATCGCATCGGCCGAGGGCAACTCTTCCACCGTGCACACCGGAACGTGCGCGAATGTCTTCTGGGCTTCGATCGCCCCCATTTTTTCCAGCACCGCCTCAGGCAGTGTTTCCGGAACCCGCCGCAGTTCGACTTGCGCTCCGGCGACCTCCTTGGCCCCCTCCGCGATGGCCTGCGCCATTTTATAGACGTGACCGTAGGTCGAATAAAAAACGATCAAAACCTTCATCGACGATACCTCCTTCTCCTGAGCCGTCAAATGACAAATGCCAAATAAATGGACAATGACCAAAATTCCAAATTACAAACCTGTGGGTCATGGAATATCGGAACTGAGATTTATACCCCTGCGATAAAACTCGATTCTTGCAGTCAGCGGCTGTGCTGGTCGTTAAACTACAGGTTTTTGCCGAGTGAATTTATTCTTTAACAGTAGGGCCTCTGCTGGGGCTGTCAAGTTGATGTCAGCCAATGGCACGATTGGCAGACATCAACCAGTGCCTGGTGTGGTCGAGTCCGAAATGCCGGTCGGTAAAAAAGCGACCGTTCAATGATCTGGTTCAGCAGCTGTTGTTATGGTTGCATATTATTTGGTTGACGGTCACGGCTTTGTGGTCTACATTGTAGAACATGAGGAATGGAGGTTTAACTATGAAAACAGCCGTTGTCAGAGCCCGAATTCCAGAAGCTTTGAAAAAGGAGTTTGAAGCGGCGGCCGCCAACCGCGGCTGGAACCTGAGCCACGCCATTCGACAATTGATGAATCAATATGTGGCGCAGGAAAAAGAAGTGGCCCACCGCCGTGAAGAAACTTTCGAGGCCCTTGCAGACGTCGAGGCCGGCAGAATCGTTGATGGACAAAAGGTGTTGGATTGGCTGTCCAGCTGGGGCAGTGCCGATGATCAGGAGCCGCCCCTGTGAAGGTGGTATTTTCGCGGGCAGCGGTTTACGACCTGGTTAGACTTCGGGATTTTATTGCACGCCACAGTCCCGATGCCGCCCGACGGACAGCCCAGAGAATGCAGGGCGCCATTCAAAGACTTGGGTCAATGCCTCAAATCGGTCGACCCGTAACGGATATTCCCGGAGAAGTCCGGGAATTGGTGTTCGGTAAATATGCGATTCGCTATAAAGTCATGCCCCGGTCGCTTTATATTCTCAGAATCTGGCATGGAAAAGAGGATCGATAAAAAAGACACTGTCAGCCTCTCGATCCCCGGCATTTGGATGTCAAGACTCGGTGGATGACTGCAGGACCTTCAGCTTGGCTTCGATCAGCTGTTCGTGGGACAGCCGTAGGATATTGGCCAGCTTGTGGATCAGGTGGTTCTCGTACTTGTCCAGTTTCCCGTCCACGTAGACAATCCGCCACAGCATTTCGATGATGTCGATTTTTTCCGCGGTCGAGTAGTTCTCGTTGATCAGCCGGGCGAAATGCCAGTAGTCGATGCTGCCCTCCAATTCCTGCTCCGCCGCTGCGATCAGGTCGTCAGCATCCGCCGCGGACAAGCCGTAGGTGTCCTCGAGGATCGTCAGGATTTTTGCCATTTCATCGTGCGAGAAGGTCTCGTCGATCTTGGCCATCTCGAGAAAAAGGGCGCAGGTGGCGACCCGGGCGTCGTGTTCGCCGTCATGGCCCGCTCGCGGGGAGGCATCCGCCGCAATTTTACTGAAAAACCGTTTGACGAGATCGCGCATTTTGTTTCTTCCCGATTGGATTTGCAGTGGCACACGCAGGGACGAAAAATTTTTCGCACCTACATGAAGCTAAGAGAAGAAAAACTTTTTTACGCGGAATTACGTACCCCGACCGGATCATAAAGGTCAAGGCTGGAAAAATAAAGATTGTATTCGCGGCCCTGGGGCGGTATATTTGCCGAACTGGAAGGCCGGGTGGTTGTGCTATAAAAGGCAGGCTCCGGCATGGTGGGATGCACGCGTGATACCGTCCGGATTTGCCTGGACGGTTTTTTATTACGATCAAGATGCCGTTCACCTCTTGCCTGCGATACCGATCCGCCGGCGGATCCGGCATCCCGGCGTTTAGCCGGTCGTGCGGTGAGGCTCTGCGGCATTACCAATGCGCCCGTGCGTGGCACTGTTTCGGGCCGCTGTCCTCGTGGGTGATGCATCTCAGGCCCAGCGACCACGGCAGGTGACAAAATGGAAGGAACCAACCGCGAGGCGATCCGGGCCGGAGCCGACGTCTGCATCGTACTGAAAAAAGACCAGCGCTCCGGAAACCTGACACGCGGCATCGTCAAGGATGTCCTGACCAAATCGGCCTTTCACCCGCATGGCATCAAGGTGCGGCTGAGCGACGGGCAGGTGGGCAGGGTCAAGCAGATCATCCGGCCGGCCTGATTCCCGGCCGGGTTGCAATCTGAAAATAACCCCTTATCATGAGGCACTCCACCGAGTCGCGCGGCGGTAGGATTTGACCGGGTTTGACAGGGGGAGGGCGGAATCTATTTTTCTCGGAAATGGAGGTCAGGTCAATGAAAGATCGGTCGCAGATCACACTTTACAGCGGGGGCCACAAGGGGGCCGAGGCTGAATTCGGCAAGTATGCCGAATGCTGGGGAATCGAAGAAGTCAATTTCTCGTTCGAAGGGCACGAGATCGAGCGCACCCGCGGTGTGCTGGTGCTCGACGCCGCGGCACTGGACAAGGGCGATGTCAGCATGGAAATCGTATCCGCCCGCATGGGCCGCAACTATTCCAAGGCCGACAAGATCCGCAAGGTCATCCAGTCCATCTTCCACATGGTCAACAATGGGTATCACGTGGTGGCGGTCGGCTGGATCCAGCCCGACGGCACCGTCAAGGGCGGCACCGGCTGGGGGGTCGAGCTTGCCAAACTTTTCAACCGGCCGATAAGCGTGTTCGACCAGGAAAAAAACCAGTGGTTCGAGTGGAAAGAAAATCGTTGGGAGGCCGCCAAGCCGGTTATCACCGACAAGACATTTGTCGGTACGGGGACGCGGCATGTCACCGACGCCGGCCGCCAGGCGATCGCCGATCTTTACGAGCAATCCTTCGGACCCGCCGCCGGTTAAATTCACCACGCCGGTTGCCGTATTTGAATGGCCCATTGCCAACGGCGGCTTTTCAGGGTTATCCGGCGGCGGAATTCCTGCCCGGCGGACTTAAAAGTAGGCCAGCGCCTCACGCAGGCTCTCGTCGACGTCACCGACGTACTTGTCGACTTCGGCTTTCACGGAATGCCAGTGGGCCGCATTTTTGTCGGTTTGCTTGAACTCTTCCAATTTTTTAAGCGCCGCTTCTTTTTTCACCTTGAGTGATTCGATCGTCGATGCGTGGGCGGCCGGCAACTCCTTTCCTTTGGCGGTAGCCTTTGCCGTCAGGTCATCGATGGATTTTTCGAACCGCGCGAGCCGCGCTTCAATTTCTGCATGAATCCGTTCCTGATCTTCCATTTTCCTTCGTTTCTCCTCGTGCGGCAGCGACACCATGTCAGTGTCCGGCCGTGGGTCGATAGGTGAATTCATCCGGTATCGGCGATACCGATACGGTGAACTAACGCTGTTGTCAATTTAATACCTAAAATTTATTGTACAATCCCGACCAACGCCTTTCCCGGGCAGACGATACGTATATATATCCGAGCCGTATCATCTGCGAGCACTGGTGTCCAATGTTTTCCGATCGATTCGACTGGAATCTGGCTCCCAACCCGTTGAGCCGGCTGCTGGACGAGAAAAGAAGAGCCGGTGAAAGGGTGCTCGATTTAACCGAGTCCAACCCGACCCGGGTCGGGTTGACCTACCCGGCCGAAGACATTCTGGCGGCCCTGTCGCGGCCGGCGTCAATGACATACACTCCCGATCCGCGCGGCCTGTTGCCGGCGCGCCGGGCCATCGGCAATTATTACCACGAGAGGGGTGTATCGATCGACGCCGATGCTCTTTTTCTAACGGCCGGCACCAGCGACGCTTACTCGATGCTCTTCAAACTGTTGGGGAACCCGGGGGACGAGGTCCTCGTTCCCCGGCCCGGTTATCCGCTGCTTTCCTATCTGGCGCGCTTCGAGGGTCTCCAGGCAGACGCGTATCCCCTGAGTTACGATGTTACCAAAGGCTGGTCGATCGACCTCGACGTACTGCAGGCGCTGATAACGCACCGCACGCGCGCGATCGTATTGATCGATCCCAACAATCCCACCGGCTCGTATGTCAAACCAGCCGAATGGCGTGCCCTTGACGCCCTGGGCCGCCGCCACGAAGTGGCCCTGATCGTGGACGAGGTTTTCAGTGATTTCGGGGCCGGTGATTCGGCGGGTTTTCTACCACAGGACCTGAACCGTTTGGAGTCCCTCACCTTTGTGCTGAACGGGTTCTCGAAATCGATCGGGATGCCCCAGGTAAAATTGGGCTGGATCGCCGTCGCCGGGAACTCTATCCGATCGCAGGCCGCCCGGATGCATCTGGAAACCCTGCTCGATTTTTATCTTTCGGTTGCCACGCCGGTTCAGCATGCGGCCGACGCACTGCTCGCCCGACGCCACGCCTTTCAGCGGCAGATCATCGCCCGCATCGACGCCAACAACCGGTTTCTGGAAAAACGGGTCGCTTCGACCGGCAATTGCCGCGTGCTCAGGCGCGAGGCGGGCTGGTACGCGGTCGTGGATATTTTCGATGCGGTTTCGGACGAAGACCGCGTCCTGCAGCTGCTTGCGGACGAGAACACGCTGGTTCATCCCGGGTTTTTTTACGATTTCAATCGCGAGGGGTATGTGGTCGTCAGCCTGTTGCCAGATGAGGAGGTGTTTTGTCGCGGGATTGGGCGGTTGATCGAGCGCTACGGCCGCTAAGGAAAAGGGAGACTTACAGACGGTAGAAAAAGAAAAATATGGCCGCCGCCAGGGCGATGCGGTACCAGCCGAAGATGGAAAAGGTGTGCGACTGGATGTAGGTCAGCAGCCATTTGACGGCGATGAAGGAGACCACCGCCGAGACGGTGAACCCGAGCAGGACCATGGCCCAGTCCTCGGTAACCGCACCGGCCGGGGGGTGGTGCAGCGCCCGGAAAATCTTGAGGCCGCCCGCGGCGAGCATTGTCGGAATGCCCACCAGAAACGAAAATTCGGTGGCGGCCGGCCGGCTCAGGCCCAGCAGCAGCATCAGCAGGATGGTCGCGCCCGAACGCGACGTGCCCGGAAACACCGCCGCGACAAGTTGACCCGCCCCGACCAGCGCCGCGACGCCCCAGGTCACCGAGCCGCGCAGATCACGCCCGCGCAGCCACCACTCGATGGCCAGGAACCCGATGCCGCCGATCAGAAGCGCCCAGGCCACCGGTCCGAGTTCTTCCGGCAGTTTGAAGCCGGCCCGCTCCAGCAGCAGGCCGCCGATGCCGGTGATGACGAAGGCGAGCAGTATTTTCAGGGCATAGTCCTGCGTGGCCTTTGCGCGCCATTCGAATGCAAACTGGCGCATCCGGTCGGGAAACAGCGGCAGCACGGCAATCACGGCCCCGCTTTGAATGACGATGTTAAACAGGTCGCTTTGGCGCGGCAGCCAATTTTCCGCGATGAGCAGGTGGGCGGTCGAGGAGACCGGCAGAAATTCGGTGATCCCCTCGATGATCCCTAAAATGATGATCGCTATCCAGTCGGGCATCGGCTGTATAGAGACGAAAATGCCGCCGTTGTCAAGCGTCATCGAACCCGGTGCTCTTCGTGATCGAACGGGCCTTGCCGTTGACCGCCCGTATCTTTCCGTCCGGAGTCACCCGCCAGCGGTAGGTCAGTTCCTTGGTCCCCAGAAGGATCATGCGCCTTTCGACCTCGAAGCCCACATCGACCGGTGTTGTCGACCAGCCGTGATCCTCGACGCTGGACGTTGACCCTTGCCGGTCGAGGTACTCGTGAACGGTGCCGCCCTGGCTGCAGGGCAGGCGCTTGACGCACGATTCCGCCTCCGTTTTCTGCCGGTCCATTTTTTCCATTGCCTGCGAAAAAAAAGAGACATTCTCGGGTTTCATTTTAACGGTTTCCTTCGCGTATTCCAGCGCCCCATTATTCCACCATCAACATTCCAATATTCCAAACCCCAATACTCCATCACTCCAGCTTCCCGACCTCCAGTACTCCCTCCCTCCAGCACTCCAACACTCCCGCTTCCCGCCCTCCCGACCTCTCAGCCATCTTCACGAGTGCCGTCACCGGGGCGACCACCGATAGCCCTGAGACCGGGGTTTCAAAGTCAGGAGTCTCTCGACCGAAGCGAGGGTCTTGGCCGCAAAGGGTTACACGGGCCGAAACCCCCGGTTCTCGGGCGATGTTGCAGCCGGTGGCCGCCTGGTCAACGGGCGGGCCCGGATTCCGCCTTCTTTTTTTCCAGCAGCCAATTGATGATGTCGGCCGGATCCGGGTTGGCTGTCGGGGACGGGTTCAGCGCGGATTTTTCCGCCGCCGGCGGGTTGGCCGGTAGAAGTTGGGTGCTTTTCCGGCGGACGGCAGCCCGGTCATCGGTCACGGTGGGTGGCTCTTTTACCGGGTTTTGCGGGGCAAACGCCGGCGGTCCGGGACTTTTCGAGACTGGCGGTGATGGTTCCGGTGCCATGCCGGTCGCGGGTAGACCGGGGCCGGCCGGCTTGTCGGCCGCTGCGGCCCGCTGTGGTGCCGGTTCCGGCCGCTGAAGGGCGGAATTCCCTTGGCCCGGCCGGCGATCGGCGGGATCGGGCGGTGTCGCTGCTTTTTCGTCCTCGGTGCGCGGCGATGACCGGGGCGGGGCGGGCTCAAGTGCCGGGGAGTTGGTGCCTGCCGGCGCGGGTGCCGGGGCGCGGGTGACGGACAGAAAGTTAGTCCCGCCGGGATTGGGGGCGGCGGATGATGACACCGGAGCGGGATCGCCGTTGCGCGCGGTTTGCTGGCGATCGGACAGGATTCCGCTCAATGCTGGCAGGTGCCGTTTTATCACCCCGCTGCTCCAAAGCGCGTAGAGAAGTATAACAGCCGGTAGGAAAATCACCAGCGCCAATATGGCGTAGCGCCGGCTGCGGCCGGACGACCCGACCGCCGGTTGGACGGCCGTTTCGATTCCGGCCGCGGCGGCTGTCGCCTGCGGGTCTGTTTCAATCGGCCGGTCGGCACCCGCCCCGGGTTCCGTCTCCGAACCCTCGATGAGGATTCTCCGCTCGCAGTCGACGATGACCCGGCGGTCGAGGAGCCGGGCGTTCCCGGCGTACCCGTGCACCAGCGCGAGATCGCAGAGAATGTTGATCCGCCGTGGCGCCCCTCTGGAGAAGGCCTGAATTTGCTGCAGGGCATCGTCGGTGAAAATTCTCCGGCGGGCACCCGCCACCTGGAGGCGATGGGCGATGTAGGATGCGGTTTCTTCCTCGGCCAGGGGTTTGAGGGTGTAATTGACGGCGATTCGTTCCCTGATCGCCCGGTTGGCGGGATCGAGCAGTTTTCGATTGAACTCGCTTTGTCCGACGAGAAAAATAGTCAACGGCTTGACGTGCCGGTATTCCAGGTTCGACAGGAGCCGGATTTCCTCCAACACGCGGTCGTTGGCAACCTGGATCTCATCAATGATGAGCAGGGCTTTTTTATTGCCTCGGCAGAGTTTATCCAGAAATTCGCCCAACGCATCGGTGAAGGTTTCCTTGTCGTGCACGGGGCCGATAAGGCCGAACTTGCGCGACACGAGGTAAAAAAATTCGCGGCGCGTGAGGCCGGGATCTGGCAGACCGGCGCTGACCACCCGGTCGGTATCCAGCCGATCCACCAGGGCGCTGACCAGGGTCGTTTTGCCGGTGCCGATATCGCCGGTCAACAGCAGCAGGCCCTTGTTCTCCAGCACCCCGTAGCGCAAAATGGCCAGGGCTTCGGCGTGTTCCCGGCCGAGCCACAGGAAGCGCGGGTCGGTGGTGAGCTTGAAGGGCTTCTCGCGCAGTTCGAAATGGGCAAGATACATTGTAAATTATGTGTCTGCCGGTTTGTCCAGCATCTCTTCGGCTTCCATCCACATGACATTGATGATGCCGAAGGCGCAGGCCAGCAGGACCCCGAGAATCCAGGAAAAATACCACATGATCGATCCTCCTAATAAGCCGTGTGGGTGTCCTTGCGTATTTTTTCCTCGGACAGCTTGCCGCGCAGCACGCTGTAGACCCAACTGGTGTAGAGCAGTACGATCGGCAGAAAAACCACCACCGCGATGAACATCAGGTTCAGCGTGAGATGGCTGGAAACCGCGTCGTAGACCGTCAGGCTGGCATTGGGCCGGCTGCTGGAGGGCATGATGAACGGGAACATGGCCAGAACCGCCGTCATGATGACGCCGGACACGGCGGCGCCGCTGCAGACAAAGGCCGGGCCGGGGCGTTTTGTGGCTGAAAAGACCAGGGCCAGGAGGACGCCGGCAAAGGCGGCGACCGGGGCGGCGATCGTCCAGGGACGGGCGCCGTAGTTGTGCATCCAGGCTCCCGCGGCCATCTCCACGGTTTTGCTCAGCGGCTGGACGGCGCCGGCGGGATCGGGCATGGAAAGAATCCGGAAGCCCTCGATGCCGAGGGCCTGCCACACGCCGGCCAGTGCGAAGGCGGCCGTGAACAGGGCGCCGGACCAGCGCGCAGCCTTAGCGGCCCGGTCGTTTAAAACGCCCTCGGTGCGCAGCTGGAGGTAAAGCGCCCCGTGCATGACCAGCATCGACAGGCTCACCACCCCGGCCAGCAAGCCGAAGGGGTTGAGAAGACCCCAGAAGCTGCCGGTGTAGGTCGAGCGCATGAAACCGTCGAACTCGAACGGAACGCCGCGCAGCAGGTTGCCGAAGGCCACCCCGAAGACCAGGGCCGGGACGGCGCCGCCGACGAACAAGCCCCAGTCCCAGGCATTTCGCCAGCGGGGATCGGCGATTTTGCTGCGGTACTCGAAGCCGACCGGGCGGAAGAAGAGCGCGAAGAGCACCAGCAGCATCACCCAGTAAAATCCGGAGAAGGCCGTGGCGTAGACCAGGGGCCAGGCCGCGAACATGGCGCCGCCGGCGGTGATGAACCAGACCTGGTTGCCTTCCCAGGTGGGGCCGATGGCGTTGAGCAGCACCCGGCGCTGCTCGTCGGTGCGCGCCAGAAAAGGCAGCAGGGTGCCGACGCCCAGGTCGAATCCGTCCAGCAGGGCGAAGCCCACCAGCAGGACGCAGACGATGAGCCACCAGATCAGTTTCAGCGTCAGATAGTCAAACAACAGCGGCATGGCCTAATCTCCTTGGGCGGCGGTTAACCGGCGGTTTCCATTGCGGGCTCCTGCTCGAAGTGGTATTGACCGGTGTGCAGGCTGCTGGGGCCGATGCGCACGAATTTAATCATCAGGTAGAGTTCGACGGCCAGCAGGAGGGTGTAGATCGCGGTCAGCCCGATCAGGCTGCCGATCAGGTCGGCCGTCGTCAGGCTCGAGGTCGACAGAAAGGTGGGCAGCACGCCGCCGATGCTCCAGGGTTGCCGCCCGTATTCGGCCACGATCCAGCCCGCCCAGATCGCTATCCAGGGCAGCGGCAGGCTGATCAGCATGATTTTCAACAGCCAGCGTTTCCGCTCGAACACTCGCCGGGCGCAGTAGTAAAAGGCCACGGCGATCAGCAGCAGAAAGTAAAACCCGAGCCCCACCATCAGGCGGAAACTCCAGAACATCACTGCGACGTTGGGGATGGTGCCGCGGGCCGCCTGCCGGATCTGGGCTTCGCTGGCATCCACGACCTTGGGCGTGTAACGCTTCAGCAGCAGGCCGTAGCCGAGGTCTTCCTGCACGGCCTTAAACCGCCGGGCGGTTTCGGCCGAGGCATCGCCGCCGCGCATTTTTTCCAGCAGGCTGTAAGCCGTGATTCCCCGGCGGATCCGGATCTCGTGTTCGGCGATCAGCTCCTTGATGCCCGGTACCGCTTCGTTCAGCGAGCGGGTGACCAGGATGCTGCCCAGCCAGGGGATCTCGACCGCCGCACGGGTCTTTTGGGCGTCCTGGTCCGGAAAACCGAAGAGGGTGAAGGAATTGGGCGGCGGTTCCGAGTGCCAGTGCGCTTCCATGGCGGCCAGCTTGACCTTCTGGACCTGGCCGGTGACGAAGCCGCTCTGGTCGCCCAGCACGATGACCGAGAGGATCGAGGCCAGCCCGAAACCGGCGGCCACGGCGAACGAGCGCCGGGCAAAAGCCAGATCGCGGCCTGCCAGCAGGTACAGGGAACTGATGCCCAGGACGAACAGCGCGGCGGTCACGTAGCCGGCCCCGACGGTGTGGACGAACTTGACCTGCGCCACGGGATTGAAAAACAGCTCGGTAAAGCTGCTCAGTTCCATGCGCATCGTGTCCGGGTTGAAAAAGGCCCCGGCGGGATAGTTCATCCAGCCGTTGGCAACCAGGATCCACAGGGCCGACAGGTTGGAGCCCAGGGCCACCATGAAGGTCGTGGCCAGGTGCGCGCGGCGGCTGAGCCGGTCCCAGCCGAAGAAGAACAGCCCCACGAAGGTGGATTCGAGAAAAAAGGCCATCAGGCCTTCGATGGCCAGCGGGGCGCCGAAAATATCGCCCACGTAGTGCGAGTAATAGGCCCAGTTGGTGCCGAACTGAAATTCCATCGTCAACCCGGTGGTGACGCCCAGCGCGAAATTGATGCCGAAGAGCTTGCCCCAGAAGCGGGTCATGTCCTTGTAGATCTGTTTGCCGGTCATCACGTACACCGATTCCATGATGAACAGAATCCAGGACAGCCCCAGGGTCAGCGGGACGAAGATGAAATGATACATGGACGTGAGGGCGAACTGTAACCGCGACAGGTCGACGAACAACTCGGAAGGCGGCATCGTGCAGGCTCCTTGAGTACCAGGGGTTTTCGGTGTTGACCGGTGCCCGATGAGGTAAGATGATCCCGGGTGGAAAGCGTCTTCAGTGGATGGACGCCGGCAGGTCATCACCTATTATAAGCTTCCGCTGATTGTCAACGGTTTTGCCATGAAAGCGACCCGTAAGGCCGGAAATAAGACGAATCTGCGCTGGCTTGTCGAAAGCGCCCGACCGGCCCACCTGTGGGTGATGCTGTCGGTCGGCCTCGGCGTGGCCGGGGGACTGCTGATGGTGGCCCAGGCGGGTCTGCTGGCCAACATTGTCCAGGGCGTTTTCATCGACCACAAGCCGCGCCGCCTGCTGCTGCCGTTGTTTGCCGTTCTGGCGGCGGTGATCGTCCTGCGGGCGGCGCTGGCCTGGGGGCGGGAAGCGGCCGGATTCCAGGCCGGTGCCCGCGTGCGGGAGGAGACGCGCCGGGCTCTCGTGCAGCACATCTTCGACCGCGGACCGGCCTTCACGAGCCGGCAACGGACCGGGGGATTGGCCAGCACCCTTTTGGAGCAGGTGGAAGCCCTGCAGGATTTCTTCGCATTTTACCTGCCGCAGCTGGCCCTGGCCGTGATGATCCCTGTGGTCATTCTGGCCTTCGTGCTGCCCATCAGCTGGGTGGCCGGTTTGCTGCTGGCCTTCACCGCGCCCCTGATCCCTTTGTTCATGGTGCTGGTGGGCATGGGCGTCGAAAGCATCAGCCAGCGCAACTTCCAGGCTCTGGCACGGTTAAGCGCCCACTTCCTGGATATCCTGCAGGGGCTGGCAACCTTGAAGGTCTTCGGCCGCAGCCGGGCCGAAAGGGCCCGCGTGGCCGGATTTTCGGCCGATTATCGTCGGCAGACCATGCGGGTGCTGAAGGTGGCGTTTCTGTCCTCCGCGGTGCTGGAGTTTTTCAGTTCCATGGCGATTGCCCTGGTGGCCGTCTACCTGGGGATGCATTATCTGGGATATCTGCCCTTTGGCGGCTACGGCCGTCCCGTCACGCTGGCCGGCGGTTTTTTCATCCTGCTGCTGGCGCCGGATTTCTTCCTCCCGCTGCGGGATCTCGGGGCGCATTATCACGCCCGCGCGGCCGCGATCGGGGCCGCCGGGGAAATTTTGAAGGTCCTCGGAGATCGGGATCGCCCAATTCCCGTCGGCACCGTGCGCCTGCCACCCCACACGGGTGTCGGCGTCGAATTCCGCGCGGTGCGGTTTACCTATGACGCCGGCCGGCCGGCGGTGCTGACGGGGGTCGATTTCGAACTGCCACCCGGTGGCCACGTGGCGCTGGTCGGCGCCAGCGGGGCCGGCAAGACCACGCTGCTGAACATCTTGATGGGGTTTGTCGTGCCGACCGCGGGAAGCGTTCGCGTCAACGGCATTTCGCTCGAAACCATCGATCCGGAACACTGGCGCCGCCACCTGGCCTGGGTCGGGCAAAACCCGGTGCTGCTGCACGGAACTGTGCGGAAAAACATCCGGCTCGGCCGGGCGGAAGCCACGGAGGCCGAGGTGGAATCGGCCGCCCGCTCGGCCCGTGTGCTCGAGTTCTGCCGCCATCTTCCCCGGGGGCTGGACACGCCGGTGGGGGAACAGGGATTTGGGTTGTCGCGCGGCCAGGCGCAGCGGGTGGCGCTGGCGCGGGCCTTTCTCAAAGACGCGCCGCTGCTGCTGTTAGACGAGCCCACCGCCGGCCTGGACACCGAAAACGAACAGTTGGTGCTGACCGCCATCGATGATCTGGCCCGCGGCCGGACCGTGCTGACGATCACCCATCGCCTGGAAAATCTGCGGCGTGCCGAAAAGATCCTGGTTCTGGAGGGCGGCCGTATCGCCGAAAAGGGAACCTTTGCGGAGATGACGGCCGCCGGCGGTGCGTTTCACCGGCTTGCGGCGCCAAGGGCGGAGGAGGGGGGCGATGCCTGAGCGCGACCGGCCCCTGCGCCCGTTCCTGCGCCTGCTGACCCGGCACTGGAAATGGATGACTGCGGCGACACTTTTCGGGCTGATCGCCACCGTCGCAACGGTGGGCCTCCTGGCCCTGGCGGGCTGGTTCCTGACGGCCGCCGCATTTGCCGGGCTTTCGGCCACGGCCGCCCAAACCTTCAACTATTTCTTTCCGAGCATTGGCGTCAGGATCTTCGCCATCTGCCGGACGCTGGCGCGCTATGCCGAGCGCGTGGCGGCCCACGATGCCACGTTCAGGATTTTGGAAAGCCTGAGGATCTGGTTTTACGAGCGGATCGAGCCGCTCGCCCCGGCGCGACTGATGCGCTTTCGCAGCGGAGATATCCTCAACCGCATCGTGGCCGACATCGATGCCCTGGACAACCTGTACCTGCGGGTTTTGTCGCCGAGCGTGGTGGCCGCGGCCCTGATCGTGGGCCTGACGGTTTTCCTCTCTTTTTTCGATCCGCTCATCGCCTTGACGACCCTGGTATGCCTTGTTGTTGCCGGATTTATCCTTCCGGCGGCGACCGGCATGGCCGGAGCCGCCGCCGGGCGGCGGTTGTCCCACCTCTTGACACGCGTGCGCATTCAGTTCGTCGAGGGCCTCCAGGGCTTGACGGAACTGTTGATCTTCGACCGCGAGCGGGAGTATCGACGCCGAATCGACCGGGGCGGAAATGCCCTGCTGGCCGTGCAGCGGCGCATGAGCCACCTGCGCGGGGCCTCTTTTGCCGGGATTACCCTCACCTCGGGTTCAGCCGTCCTGCTGGCCCTGTATCGCGGTACGGCCCTGGTCAACGGTGGCCTGCTGCACGGCGCCGAACTGGCCATGATCTGCTTGGCGATCATGGCCGCTTTCGAGGCCCTGTTGCCGCTGCCTGCGGCCTATCAGACCCTTGGCCGCACGCGGCAATCCGCCCGTCAACTGCTGAATGTGGTCGAGGCCGACATTCCGGTGAGGTTTCCGGAAAATTTCGGGGCGGTTCCCGGCCGTTGCGACGTAACCTTCGAGAAAGTGAGTTTTCGCTACGACGATGACGCCGCCGACGTGCTCCATGATGTCGACTTCCACTTGCCGGCCGGCCGCCGTTTTGCCGTTCTGGGAACCACGGGGGCCGGCAAATCCACCGTGGCGCACCTGTTGGTCCGGTTCTGGGACCCGCAGGCCGGCAGTGTGCGGATCGGCGGGGAAGATCTGCGCGGCTTCAGCGAGGGCGACCTGCGGCAAACGGTGACCCTCGTTTCCCAACAGGCCCACATGTTCAATGCCAGCGTACGCGACAACCTGCTGATAGCCCGACCCGGTGCTGCGACCGCCGAGTTGTGGGAGGCGCTGGCGGCCGTTCGGCTGGCCGATTTTGTCCGTTCCCTGCCGCAGGGCATCGACACCTGGATCGGGGAGTCCGGCCGGCTGGTGTCCGGCGGCCAGGCGCGGCGGCTGGCCCTGGCGCGGGCGTTTTTACGGGATGCCCCGATCTGGGTACTGGACGAACCGACCGAAGGGCTCGACCGGGTGACGGAACATCTCATCCTGCAGACCCTCTTCGAGGTTACCCGCGCTAAAACCGTTTTGGTCATCACCCACCGGCTCGTGGGCCTGGAACGGTTGGACGGCATTTTGATCATGGAAAACGGCCGCATCGTCGAGCGTGGGCGGCACGAAGAACTGCTGCAGGGGCCGACGCGCTACGCCAGCCTTCGGGCGGCCATCGATGCGTAGGGGCAGACCGGCGTGTCTGGCCCCTCCGGCAGGCGCAAACAGCGACGGGTGACCATCCACAGGGCGCATAACCAAACGGGCGCACACGCAGGTGCGCCCCTACCGAACGGTGACGCAAACCAAAACACCAACCACCAAACACAAAACACCAAACACAAAACACGAAACACCAATCCAATTGGTTGTAGCGAGGACGAAACAGCGTCGTTTTTGCGCCGCGGTGGCCCGTAGGGGCACGGCGTGCCGTGCCCTTGAAACGAAAACGAGAGGAAAAGGCCATGCAAGAAAAACTGCAGCAGATCAAGATGATTCTGATGGATGTGGACGGTGTGCTGACCGGCGGGGAGATCATTTACTCATCGAGCGGCGATGAGCTGAAGATCTTCAACATCCACGACGGGATGGGGATTGCTCTGGCGCGCATGGCCGGCCTGAAAACCGGCATCATCACGGGCCGCATGTCGGAAATGGTCCGGCGCCGGGCGGAGGAACTGAAAATCGATGCGGTCGTCCAGGGGCAGGGCCAAAAGCTCGCGGCCTATGAAGGCATCAGGTCGCGGTACACCCTGGCCGATGCCGACATCGCCTTCATCGGCGACGACCTGCCGGACCTGTGCATCCTGAAGCGCGCCGGTTTCGGCGCGGCTGTGGCCGACGCGAGCGAAACGGTCAAGCGCGCCGGCGACTACGTGACCAAAGCCGCAGGCGGCCGCGGGGCCGTACGCGAGGTGATCGAGCTGATCCTCGGCAGCCAGGGCAAACTGGAGCCGTTGGAGAGGCGGTTCCAAGAATGACACTGGGGGTTGGAAACTCGAAACTTTTCAAGATCAATTTTCAAACAATTCCGTGCTGATATAGCGCTCGCCGGTGCTGGCCAGGATGGCGACGATCGTCTTGCCGCGGGCTTCCGGCCGCCGGGCGATTTCCAGGGCGGCCCAGACGGCGGCGCCCGAGGATATGCCGCAGAGAATGCCTTCGGTGCGGGCCAGAAGCCGGGCGGTTTCAAACGCGTCTTCGTTTGTCACCTGAACGACCTCGTCGAGCAGCGACCGGTCCAGAACCTGCGGGATGAAGCCGGCGCCGATGCCCTGGATCTTGTGGGGCCCTTTCTGTCCCCCGGAAAGCACCGGTGAGCCGGTCGGTTCGACGGCCACCGTCTTGAAAGAGCGCTTGCGCGGCTTGAGGGCCTGCGAGATGCCGGTAATCGTGCCACCGGTGCCCACGCCGGCCACCAGAAAATCCACCCCGCCCTCGGTGGCGTGCCAGATTTCCTCGGCCGTTGTTTCCCGGTGGATGCGCGGGTTGGCCGGATTGGCGAACTGGTTCGGCATGTAGGCCTCCTTTTCCGCCGCCACGATTTCCTCTGCTTTCGCGATGGCGCCCTTCATGCCGTCGGCGCCCGGGGTGAGCACCAGCTGCGCGCCGTGGTGTTTGAGCAGTTTCCGCCGCTCGATGCTCATGGTGTCGGGCATGGTGAGGCACAGGCGGTAGTTGCGGGCGGCACACACGAACGCCAGCGCGATCCCGGTGTTGCCGCTGGTCGGCTCGACGACGAGGGTGCGGGGTGTGATCAGCCCTTGAGTTTCGGCGGCTGCAATCATCGCCACCGCAATCCGGTCTTTTACGCTGCCGAGAGGGTTGAAAAACTCCAGTTTGGCGAAGATGGTCGCCTCCAGGCCTTCGGCCAGCCGGTTCAGGCGCACCAGCGGTGTGGAACCGATTGTGGCGCCGATGTTCGTGAAGTAGTGCATTAGAAGATCCTGATGGTTGGTGGTTTGTCGTTGGTGTTCAGTGTTCAGTGTTTGGTGTATCGGGTTGCGGGTTACGGGTTGCGGGTTGCGCGGCACGGTTTTTGGTGTGTGGTGGGTAGTGCTTCGGATTGCGTCAGTGTCGAGTTTCCAGCAACCAGTTTCAAGCTCCAAGTATCAAGTTTCTATTTTCGTCCGGGTGGTGCTGTCGGTCAGTTGAACCTCTGCTGCTGCGGCTCCATGACGACTTTCG
Source organism: uncultured delta proteobacterium (assembly GCA_963728055.1). Lineage (GTDB taxonomy): Bacteria > Desulfobacterota > Desulfobacteria > Desulfobacterales > SG8-13 > JARFQH01. The sequence continues at coordinate 125,227 of CAVSIM010000016.1, forward strand.
TGTCGGGCGGCACGCTTTGGGTGACCCAGACATTGCCGCCGATGACCGCGCGGGCGCCGATGACGGTGTCCCCGCCCAGGATCGTCGCCCCCGAGTAGATGATGACGTCGTCTTCGATCGTCGGGTGGCGCTTCTTGCCTCGCAGCTTTTCTCCGGCGTCTTTCGGCAGCGACAGCGCCCCCAATGTGACGCCCTGGTAAATCCGCACGTTGCGTCCGATCACGCACGTTTCGCCGATGACGATGCCGGTGCCGTGATCGATGCAGAAACTCCGGCCGATGTGGGCGCCGGGGTGAATGTCGATGCCGGTGACGTTGTGGGCATGTTCGGTCATGATGCGCGGCAGCAGCGGCACGCCGAGTTCGTGCAGCTTGTGGGCGATCCGGTAAATGGTGATTGCCAGGATGCCCGGGTAGCTGAAGATGATTTCATCGGTGCTGCGTGCGGCCGGGTCGCCGTCATAGGCGGCCCGGATGTCGGTGGCGAGAATCTCGCGGATCGCCGGGATTTCCTGGAGCAGCGCCAGGGCCACCTCCTGCCCGCGGTCGCGGCATTCGCTGCAGGGTTTGTCGTAGCGAAAACAGTCGTGGCGGATGCTGAGGGTCACCTGCTCGGATATCATGTCGAAGATGACCGATAGCGTCTGGCCCATGTAATATTTCAGGTTGACGGGATCGAGCTTTTCGCGGGTGAAATAGCCCGGAAAGATCACTTCGCGCAGTTTTTCGATGATGTCGATGACCGCCCGCTTGGACGGTATCGGTTCGAAGTCGACATGCGTGAAACATGTTTCGCCGGCGCAGTCGGAAATGATTCTTTCGACCACGGACGACAGCCGGTCCCGCTGGTGCGAGTCCTCGGCCACTTCCATTTTGCACGCCGCTTCACGGTGTTCTTTCGGATGGCCCATGACGGTGCTCCATCGATGAGTACAAGAGAGATTTGCCACTGGCGCTTAAAAATTATACCAGCCGGCAGCGGTTGTCAAAAAAAGCCGGGCCGGAATCGTCCGATCTTTACGGAATTTGTTTTACAAAATTGAATTTTTTATATATGGATTGAACCATTGCGATCCGGTCTGCGGCGGCCACTTCATTTTTTTTGCGCCGCAGACAGTCTCTTGCCCGGCATCGCACCCAACCCCCTCCCGTTCAGAGAGACTCGCCATGAAAAGCAAATACACGATGGGTGTTCTGTTGGTCGGCGCGGGAATTCTGATTGCCTTTCCGCTTTTCAGCATGGCCTACTACACCATGGTGCGCACCTCGACCCCCAAATTCTGCGCCTCGTGCCACGAGATCCAGTTTGCCTACAACACCTGGAAAACATCCACCCACGTCAACAACGCCCAGGGGTTCGTGGCCGACTGCATGGATTGCCACCTGCCGGCCCCGCACGACACCGTCGACTTCTTCTACACCAAAACCGCCCACGGCATCAAAGACGTGTTCGTTCATTTCTTCACCCTGGACGAATACGACCACGAGAAAAATCGCCAGAAGGCCTACGCCTCCTTCAAAAACGAACAATGTCAGAAGTGCCATCGCAATATTCTACACATCCCGAACAAGAGGGGCGCCATGCTGGCGCACCGGGCGGTCCTCTATGCGCGACCCGGAAACGAAAAAAAGTGCGTTGACTGCCACCGCAACCTGGTCCACACGCAAAGCGCGGTCTACCGCTACAAACAGTACCGGGAAACCTACCGCGGCACGGGATTGTAAACCCGCGGTAAGGGTTTGCGTAAAAATTACCCGGTGATTCCGGATCAGGCGACGCCCGTTCGCCATGGCGTAAAATCGCGGGGATATCTGATATTCCGGGATTTTGCACCGGCAGCCGGCCGAGGTGCCTCGACCGCCGGAACGACGGTAGTGGTTGCGAGCGAGTCTTCAGCCGATCCATTCACTTCAGGGGATTCAGAGGGGGGACGTACGATGAAAAAGACAGGCGCATGTCCGGTCATGGCTCTGGCCGTTTTTGTGGCAGCCGGTATCATCTCGAACCAATCGCTGGCGGCCAATGTGCCGAAAGCGAAGGAGTACAGGATCGAGCGGGCGGTTCCCAAGGAGGCGACGGCCTGCATCGAGTGTCACAAGGCGGAGCACCCCGGCCTTTTCACCGATTGGGCCGGCAGCCGTCACGCCTCCGCCAACATCACCTGCCTCGACTGTCACCAGGCCGAGGAAACCGACGCGGATGTCAGCCAGGAACACTACAAGCAATACCAGCGCTCCGATCAGAAGTACGGCACCCCGGATTACAAGGTGCCGGTGGCCGGGGTCGTGACTCCCAAGGACTGTTCGCGCTGCCACCCGGACGAGGCCTCGCAGTACAGCCGCAGCAAGCACGCCAACACAATTGAGATCATCTGGAAGATCGATCCCTGGCTCAACAAGGGCATGAACAGCGAGTTCGAGCGCATCTCCGGCTGCTACCGCTGTCACGGGACGGTACTGAAAATGAAAGACGGGGCGCTGGCCTCGGAAACCTGGCCCAACACCGGTGTCGGCCGGGTCAATCTGGACGGCAGCAAGGGCAGCTGCACCAGCTGCCACACGCGCCATCGGTTTTCGATCATGGATGCGCGCAAGCCGGAAGCCTGCGGCCAGTGCCACCTGGGACCGGATCACCCCCAGATCGAGATCTTCACCGAATCCAAACACGGTGACATCTACGCCGCTTTCGGCGACACCTACAACTGGACGGCCGCACCGGGGACCTGGACGGCGGGGGTCGATTACCGCGGCCCCACCTGCGCGACCTGCCACATGTCCGGAGCGGGCAAGACCCTGACGACGCACGATGTCACCGAACGTCTGTCCTGGGAGCTGCAGGCGCCGCTGACCGTCCGGCCGTCGGATTTCGCGGCCCTGCCGGCCAAGACCAACTGGGAGACCGAACGAAACAAGATGAAGGAGATCTGCGGCCAGTGCCACGGCAAGAAATGGGTGGACGACCACTACTTCCAGCTCGACAAGGTCGTGGCGGAGTACAACGACGTCTATTTTTCACCCACCAAGAAGATGCTCGATGACCTTTACGGCAAGGGCCTGCTCGACAAGACCCGCTTCTTCGACGAACAACTGGAGGTGGAGTTCTACGAGCTGTGGCATCACGAGGGCCGGCGGGCGCGGATGGGCTCGGCCATGATGGCGCCCGATTATGCCTGGTGGCACGGGTTCTACGAGTGCAAGAAGCGCTACAACGTGTTCATGCAGGAGGCGCGCCACCTGATAGACACCAATCAGAAGGCCTACATCTTCCCGGATTATCCCAACGCCACCGGTGACACCACCAAACCCAAGGAGGTATTTCCCTGATCGTCAAGGGGAACGCCTGCTGAAAAGAATCCATTTAAAAATCCCGCCTCCATTTTCCCCGGGGCGGGATTTTTTTATACAAGTTCTTTTATTTCACGGGGCTTTATGCCATGTTTCCTGATACGCTTCCAGACGGTTACCCGGCTGACTCCCAGGAGGCGGGCCGCCTCCGATTGGTTGCCGGCCGCCTGGCGGAGCGCGTGCAGCAGGTCCTCGCGTTCCCTCGTCATGGGCCTGCTGCCGCGAGGCGCCCGGGGACGCGGCGGGCTTTGCGGATGGGTGATTTTAGGCGGCAGGTGCGCGCGACCGATCGTTGCGTCCTTGCAGAGCACAAAGGCATATTCGACGGCACTGCGCAGCTCCCGCACGTTGCCGGGCCAGGTGTATATCATCAGTGCCGCCATGGCCGCCGACGTCACGCCCTCGATCTTCTTGCCGCTTTTCAGGGCATTTTGATGGACGAAATGCTGCACGAGCAGTGGAATGTCCTCGAGACGCTCGGCCAGCGCGGGGCATCGGAGCGGGAACACGCTGATGCGAAAGAAAAGGTCCTCCCTGAACATTGCCCGCGCGGTCAGGGCCTCCAGGTCGCGGTTCGTGGCGCTGACGATCCGCACGTCGACCCCGATCGGCCGGTGGTCGCCCACCCGTTCGATTTCCTTTTCTTCCAGCACGCGCAGGAGCTTGACCTGCAGCGGCGGCGGGATGTCACCGACTTCATCCAGAAAGATGGTTCCCCCGTGCGCGGCTTCGAACCGTCCCACGCGGTGTCGATCCGCTCCGGTATAGGCGCCCCTGACGTGCCCGAAGAGTTCGCTTTCCAGCAGGTTTTCGTTCAATGCGGCGCAGTTCACCTTTATAAACGGCTTATCCTGCCGCGGTCCGGATTCGTGGATGGCCCGGGCGACCAGCTCCTTGCCGGTCCCGCTCGGCCCGTGAATCAGCACGGGCGCCTCCGCCTGCGCCACGTTGTCGATCAGCTCGTAAACCCGCTGCATGACGAGAGACTCGCCGAGCAGGCCGTGGAATCCGTCACCGAGTTGACAGGATTTTCTGAGGGAGTCGATTTCCTGCTGCTGCCGGACGATTTCGGACAAGTCGGTCAGGGTTTCGACCGCCCCGATGATCCTGTCCGACTCGTCGCGCAGCACGGAACCGTTCTTGACGACGTGTACGGCGCGCCCGTCCTTGTTGGTGATCAGGCATCGTTTGGCCTTGACGTCGCCGGTGGCATACAGAGCGCACCACTTCTCGGCGATACCCTGCCCGATGACGTGACACCCCGTACAGTTCAAAATGCGGCAGGAGCTGCCCACCAGTTCAGCGGCCGCGTAACCGGTCAGCTTTTCGGCGGCCGGATTCAAAAACAGGATGAGGCCGCCCGGATCGACGACGATCAAACCATCCTGAAGCGTATTGACGATCGTCTGCCAGTAGCGGGAGATGAGCATGCGTTAGGTTCCCTGTGACTGCATGTCTTGTGTCCATTCAATGGCTGCCAGCGAAAAGTACGCCACACATCCGGTACGAACCGTTAATTCTTAATAAACCTGTTAACCTGTTAAGGCTTACATAGCATTAACAGGGCGCCCCCGCAAGCCAAGGCTGTTTATTTTCTATCTCTAATATCAAATGGTTGGAGATGAGCCGACACCTTCCATACTGTGGCATAAGACTTGCTCTGTTAGCGCTGAGTGGATTACTCTCGTAACACCCATCCAACGGTCCGCCGGCCAGGAAATCAAGCGGTGGACCGATACGAAGATCCACCGGGGAAAATAGACATCAGCGTTGATCGGAGGATTTCATGCAAGGATTTTCAGGATGTGTTCGATTCAAGGGCTTGGCGGCGGCTCTTTTTTTCGGGATGCTGCTGCTGCCCGCCTGGCTGGCGGCGCAGACTCAGGTGGTCGGAGAGAACCAGGCCCCGGGCCGCACCCTGGCCCAGCAGGCGACGCAGGGCCGCCAGATCTGGATTACCGCGGATCACTCGCTGCACCCGGCCCTGCAGCAGACCTTCACCAGCGGACCCGAAGTGACCCAAGCCTGCCTGAGCTGCCACGAACTGGCCGCCGGGCAGTTTCAGAAGACCATCCATTGGACCTGGCTCGATCCGAATGTCGATGCGAAAATGCAGGTCGGCAAGGGCGGCTTGACGGTCAATAATTTCTGCATCAACCTGCAGGCCAACGAGCCGCGCTGCACCTCCTGCCACGCCGGCTACGGCTGGAAGGACAAGACCTTCGATTTCAGCAATCCGCACGCGGTCGACTGCCTGGTCTGCCACGAACAGACCGGAACCTATGAAAAGTTCCCCACCGCGGCCGGTTTCACCGTGGACGAACCCACCCTTTTCAAGGAAAACGGCAAGACCTACCTGCCGCCGCAATGGAATGCCGTTTCGCAGAGTGTCAGCCGGCCGACCCGCAAGAATTGCGGCACCTGCCACTTTTTCGGCGGCGGCGGCGACGGCGTCAAGCACGGGGATTTGGATTCCTCGCTGATGAAGCCCAACAAGGAGCTGGATGTGCACATGGGCATCGACGGTCAGAATTTCGACTGCGTCCGCTGCCACACCACCGAACTTCACAGCATTTCCGGGCGCATCTACTCGACACCGGCGGCCATGGAGCGCAAAAGCCTGATCGAGGACGACCTGGCGCCCAAGATCATGTGCGAATCCTGTCATTCCCGCACCCCCCACAAACCGGGCGTCAAGGCCAACGACCACACCGACAAGGTGGCCTGCCAGAGCTGCCACATTCCGACCTTCGCGCGCGTGAACCCGACCAAGATGTGGTGGGACTGGTCCAAGGCCGGCCTGAAAAAAGACGGCAAGCCTTACAAGGAGGAGGGCGAGTTCGGCAAGCCCACCTACGACAGCAAAAAAGGCGAATTCCGGTGGGCCAAGAACGTGGTGCCGGAATACTTCTGGTTCAACGGATCCATCAACGGCCTGACCGCCAAGGACACGGTTGATCCGAGCCGGACCGTGGCGGTCAGCTGGCCAGTCGGCGGCAAAGACGATGCCTCCTCGCGGATATTTCCCTTTAAGGTTCATCGCGGCCGGACGCCCTACGACAAGATCAACAAGACCATGGTCATCCCGAACCTGTTCGGCAAACCCGGCACCGGCGCCTACTGGGCGGAGTACGATTGGAACAAGGCCGCCGCCTCTGGAATGGATTATGCGGGACTGCCCTTCAGCGGTGAAATGGACTTCGTCGACACCAGCTACGTTTTTCCGATCACCCACATGGTGGCACCTAAAAACAAGGCCCTACAGTGCGCCGAATGTCATGCCAAAAACGGCCGGCTGGCCAACCTGGCCGGATTCTACATGCCGGGACGCGACGTCAACAAGGTCGTTCACTATCTCGGGTGGGCGGTGGTGTTCGGCTCCCTGGCGGGCGTTTTCATTCACGGTCTGGGAAGATTCATCGCCAGGGGCAGAAAGGATAACTGATCGATGACAACCAACGACATGGTCAACATATATCTCTACACGCGCTACGAGCGGTTTTGGCACTGGATGCAGACGGCGCTGATTCTCCTGCTGCTGGTGACCGGCTTTGAACTGAACGGCGTTTTCACGCTCTTCGGGTTCAAAGCCGCGGCCGAGATCCACAACTTTGTCGGCATTACCTGGCTGATTCTTTTCGCATTTTTCGTGTTCTGGCTCTTCACGACCGGAGAGTGGCGGCAGTACGTACCGACGACCCGAAAAATGCTGGCGGTGGTCCGCTATTACACCTACGGCATTTTCCGCGGTGAACCGCATCCGGTGCCCAAGCGCAAGGACGCCAAGCACAATCCCCTGCAGCGGCTGGTCTACCTGTCGCTGGCGGCCGCGCTGCTCCCGGTGCAGATGGCCACCGGGTTCCTCTACTGGGGCTACAATTCGTGGGAAGGCTGGGGGCTCGGCTGGCTGTCCCTCGAGGTGGTCGCGGCCATTCACCTGGCGGGCGCCTTTGCAATCCTCTCCTTTCTCATCGTGCACATCTACATGATCACCACCGGTCACGCGCTTTTGGCCCACACCCGGGCGATGATCTCCGGCTGGGAACGGGTCCGGCGGGACACGAAAATAGAGGATTGGGAGCAAAAGGAAAGAAAGGCGCCCAACCCGGTCGCCTGAGTCACGTTTTTTTTGCCAATTACCGGCTTTGCCGTTCCCATTGCAAAACGGCCCCTTGCACCCGCAGGGGCCGTTTCGTTTTTTCCCGCCTCCGAAAATTTCGGCCCGGTGAGGTTTCCGGCTGGGAAGTTTCACCTGCCTCTTGTATACCGGCATCGATTCTTGTAAGGTGATTCATCAGATTCAAATAAAAAAAACCGTAACCTGCGCCAGGAGGCTGTGATGAACTTTGAATCGATAGAGGAAATCCTCACGTTCGCCATCGAAAAAGAGCGGGAGGCCGCCGATTTTTACCAGGAGGTTGCCCGGCAGGAATCGTTTGCCGGGGCCAAAAAAACCTTTCTCGAATTTGCCGCCGAAGAGCGCAAGCACCAGGCCATGCTGGAGGATTTCGAGGGCAGCCGGGAGAAGATCGAGGCCTACAAGCTCAAATGGGTGCCCGATATAAAGCGCAGCGACTACATGGTGGAGATGACATACGAAAAAGGGATGCACTTCACCGATATTCTGCGGCTGGCCATGAAACGCGAAGAAAAGGCCCTGGCGCTTTACAACGAGTTGCAGCGCAAAACCGACCAGGATGAGTATATCAAGATGTTCAAGATTCTGTCCCAGGAAGAAGCCAAGCACAAACGCTATTTAGAAACCCTTTATGACGATTTTATGGCCGAGCAGGGGGATTGAAAATTCATCAGGCGGTGAAATCGGACAAACGGGTGTCACCATCTTTGTGACGCTTTTTTTCCCCGCGGCGGCAGTTGGTGCTGACGGCGCCCAGTTTCTTCGGTGGGGTTCAAAACCGCTGTCGCGCCCGCCGCTATAGTTTATTCTTCAGTTGCCGTTAGTGGTTGTTCAAGGACCAGATTTTGATTTCCTTTCCGGTCCGCGCCCATCGATCAACACTGTTGTCATCCTTCTGATAACCTGTTTTCGTGCCGTTCTCGTGCCGGCATCGAAGATTACACCATCATCATTTTTTTGTGAGAAGTACCGGGGGTTGAAAAGCCCCGATAGCATCGCAGGTGCTCTTGTACGTTAGGATTCGAGAATAAACCCCAAGGAGGGAACCAAATGGCAAGGTCGAATTTTCAATTCAACAAACGCCAAAAAGAACTGGCAAAGAAAAAAAAGAAAGAAGAAAAGAGACAGCGCAAGCTGGAAAAGAACGCCGCTAAAACAGAAGAAAATGTCGACACCGAAGCGCCCGGGAGCGAAGGAGAAGAGTCACCGGTCGCGGAGTAGATTAGAGGAAGAAGATCTTTGGATTTCCTGTGGTGTATTGGTTCCTATCGTTCTTTTTGACGCCGCTGTTTATTCAGCGATTCCTCCAATACAGACTCGCGGCCCTGAAGCGAATCCAGTTTCTTTTTCAGTTGAGATATCTCTTTTTTGACCCTCTTCAGTTCCGCCTCGTTCTTGACGCGCACCAGATAGTCCTTACCCAGTTTAGCCGTGATATATTTCTCGAGTTGCCGGCGCAGGACCCTGAGGTATGGATTTCCCCATACTGCGCCTTCCCGATATTCGAGATCGCCAACCTCGATGCCTTTGATGATGAATTCACGGCTGACGCCATACTCAGCCTTGGCAGTGACATCACTGAGAGTCGCGCCTTTTCGATTCCATTCACCCATATCGGACTCAGGCAGATCGGCGTCTTGGAATGGAGCGAAGGCTGTTTTCGGTTCTGCCCAGTTTGGCCAGTCGCTTGCTGCTTTCACGCGCTATTAATGCTTTTAAACCGAGTCGTACCAAAGCGGTTTTCTCCGTGATGCCGGTCAGCCGGGATGCCCTTTCCAGTATTGCGTCATCTATGTTAAGCGTTGTTCTCATATGCATACATGTGCATTAGGCGTGTGGACTTGTCAATGGGCAACCTTCATATTGCGCTTCACCCTAAAAAATTTCGATCATGAGTCGGGTTGCCCGGCTAGGCCACATAAAAACTTTGTGACATTAAAAATAAATCTTGACAGCTCGATGAACATTCCGTTAGCATGTGGAAAATTTTCGAGGAAAAACCATGCGAAGCGTTTCCATCATGACAAACAAGACAAAAACCGACCGCGGATGCTGGTGGTGGTGGGCCTGTATACCAGGGCTTGCCGGCGGGAGATCATAAGCCTGAAAACCAACTGAAAAAAACAAAACCGCGGGCAGCCTGAAGCTCCCCGCGGTTTTTTTTGTGTCAAAAGGGCCGCGGTTCACACCGACGGCCCTTTTCATTTAGCTTAACCCAACACTTGTATCATGTGAGAGAGGCATCCCGATGCGACTGCGCCAATTTCCCGACGAAAACGAATATGCAGCGCTGGCTCGAACCAGCAACGTGATACCGGTGTGCCTCGAAATCCTGGCGGACATGGAAACGCCGGTGACCATCATGCGCAAGATCTACCGTGATGCCGGCCCGGTGTTTCTGCTCGAGAGCATGGAGGGCGGCGAGCGCTGGGGCCGGTACAGTTTCCTGGGGGCTTCGTCCAGCTGCCAGGTGCGAATCTTTCGGCGGCGCGTCGAAATCGAGCGCAACGGATCGACCGAAACGTTCGCGCACGAGGGCGACCCGCTCGGCTTCCTGCGCAAATTCATGCGCGCTTACCGTCCGGCGGCCGTGCCCGAGCTGCCGCGCTTCTGGGGCGGCCTGGTCGGCTACCTGACCTACGAGATGGTCTCCTTCTTCGAGGCCATTCCCAATCGGCTGCCGGACGAAGAGCCGCTGGCGCATTTCATGATTCCCGACGATGTGCTGATATTCGACAACATCGCCAACACACTGGTGCTGGTGGCGATCACCTGTCTCGACGATGCGTCGGGCGCGGCGGCGGCCTACCGCGGCGGCGTCGAGAGAATCGAGGCGCTGGCCGAGCGGATCGCAAGGCCGGCGCCGACCGCGCAGCCGGCGGCCGGCAAGGAGAGCTGCCGCCTGGCCGCCCGCCAGGCGCCGGAGACGTTTCGCCGGCAGGTCGCAAAGGTCAAGGACCATATCCAGGCCGGCGACATCATCCAGGCCGTCATCTCCCAACCCTTCAGCTGCACGCCGGCACCGGACCTGCTGACCCTTTACCGGGCCCAGCGCTACATCAACCCGTCACCCTACCTCTTCTTCGTTCACCTGGGCCGCACCGCCCTGATCGGTTCGTCCCCGGAGACGATGGTGCGGCTGGAGAACCGGGTCGCCACCCTGCGGCCGATTGCCGGGACCCGGCCGCGCGGGCGAACGGAGCAGGAGGACCGGGCCCTGGCCGATGAATTGCTCAAGGACGAGAAAGAACGGGCCGAGCACCTGATGCTCGTGGATTTGGGACGCAACGACCTGGGGCGGGTGGCCGAAACCGGCACGGTTCAGGTGACGGATTTGATGGTCGTGGAGCGCTACTCGCATGTCATGCACCTGGTGTCGAACATCTGCTGCGACCTGCAGGATGGCCGCGATGCCTGGGACCTCATCGCGGCGGCTTTTCCGACCGGCACCCTCTCCGGGGCTCCGAAGGTGCGCGCCATGGAGATCATCGCCGAGATGGAAGACCAGCCGCGCGGGCCCTACGGCGGCGGCGTCGGATACGTGTCGTTCAGCGGAAACCTGGACATGGCCATCACCATCCGGACCGCCTGCATCACCGCTGGTCACCTGACGGTGCGGGCCGGCGCCGGCATCGTCGCCGACTCCGATCCGGAGCGCGAACGCGTGGAAACCGTCAACAAGGCCATGGCGATCCAAAAGGCGTTGGAGATGATAGAGGGAAGGTAAACTGATCGGTTCAGGGTTCATGGTTCAGCCCCGCCGCTGGCCTGAGAAAGCGGCCAGTTTGATCGAGACAAAAACTATGCCATTTTGGCGTAGTTTCATATAAGGGTTTAAGGTTTCAACGCTTAACAGGCAGCAAAGCAGTTGGCCGGTTCGCCCGTCTGCCCGTTGATCGATACCAACCGGCAAACGGACAAACCACCCAGCGGGTCAACCGGCGAACGGGCCAACGGGCGAACGGGCCAATCGGCAAACGGGCTAACGGGTTAACCGTCTATCCGCCCAACAATCGGAGTCTGCCCATGATCGTGCTCATCGACAACTATGATTCGTTCACCTACAACCTGGTGCAGTATCTGAGGGTTCTCGGCACGGCGGTGCAAGTGTTTCGCAACGACGCCATCACGCTGCCGGAGATCGAGCGGCTCGATCCCGCGGGAATCGTCATTTCACCGGGACCGGGCCGACCGGAATCGGCCGGGATATCGCTGCCGGTGATACGGGAGTTTGCAGGCCGGAAGCCGATCCTCGGGGTGTGCCTCGGCCACCAGAGCATCGCCATCGCTTTCGGCGGCAAGGTGGTCGCGGCCAAGCGGTTGATGCACGGCAAGACATCGCGAATCCGCACCGACGGCAAGGCCATCTACCAGGGCATTGCCAGCCCGATCACCGCCATGCGCTACCACTCGCTGGCCGTCCAGAGAGAAGACCTGCCCGGGTGCCTGGAGATCACCGCCGAGGCCGACGACGGCGAAATAATGGGCATCCGCCACCGGCAACACCCGGTCGAGGGGATTCAGTATCATCCCGAATCGATCATGACGCCGGTGGGAAAGAGGGTGTTGCGGAATTTTCTGAACAGCACCGCTAAGGATCAGTAAAGGAGAAGATGAGCCATGTTCCGGGAGTATCTGAACAAAATCGTCAGGAAGCAGGACCTGGACCAGTCCGAGATGTCGCACATGATCACGGACATTTTCTCGGGCGAGATCACCAGCGCCCAGATCGGCGCGTTCATGGGCGCCCTGGCCACAAAGGGCGAGACCTTCGAGGAACTGGCCGGCGCGGCGCAGGCCATGCGCCGCAAGGCTGTGCGGGTTGAGGTTCCGGCCGCCACCGTGGTGGACACCTGCGGTACCGGCGGCGACGGGGCCCACACCTTCAACATTTCCACCACGACCGCTTTTGTCGTAGCCGGCTGCGGGGTGACGGTCGCCAAACACGGCAATCGCAGCGTTTCCAGCCAATGCGGCAGTGCCGATTTGCTCGAAGCCCTGGGCGTCAACCTGAACGTCAATCCCGAGATCGTCGAGGAAGCGCTGTCCTCGATCGGAATCGCCTTCCTGTTTGCGCCTCTCTTTCACGGGGCGATGAAATACGCCGCGGCGGCCAGAAAAGAGGTCGGCCTGCGGAGTATTTTCAACATGTTGGGGCCGCTGACCAATCCGGCCGGGGCCAACTGCCAGCTGCTGGGGGTTTACGCGCCGCAGTTGACCGAGATGTTCGCCCGCGCGCTCAAGATGCTCGGCAGCCGCCGGGCGTTCGTCGTTCACGGCCACGACGGGCTGGACGAAATTTCCGTCTGCGCGCCGACGCGCATCTCGGAACTCGGCGACGACCAGATCCGCACCTACGATATTTCGCCGGAGCGGTTCTTCGGCGAAGCGGCCGACCCGCGCGAGATGGCCGGCGGGCAGCCGGCGCAAAACGCCGAGATTACCCGCCGGATCCTGGGCGGCGAAAAGGGCGCGCGGCGCAACGTGGTCCTGCTCAACAGCGCGGCCGCGCTGGTGGCGGCCGGCAAGGCGCCGGACCTGACGGCCGGCATCGGGTTGGCCGAAGAGGCCATCGACTCGGGGGCCGCTGCCGCCAAACTGGCTGACCTGGCGGCCTTTACCAAGGAAAACAGGTGATGGGCGACACCATTCTCGAGCGCATCGTGGCGCAGAAGAAAGCCGAGGTCGCCGACGCGAAAAAGACGGTCCCGGCGGCCGCGGTCGAGCAACAGGCCAGGGCCGCAACCGACCGGCGCCCTTTTTTGGCGGCCCTCGCGCAGCCGGGCCCGCACGGGGTCAACATCATCGCCGAGGTCAAGCGCGCCTCACCCTCGAAAGGGATCATCAGGGCAGATCTCGATCCGGCCGACTATGCCCGCCGGTACCAGTCGGCCGGGGCCGCGGCCCTGTCGGTGCTGACGGACGAGGTGTTTTTCCGCGGCAGCCTCGACGACCTGCGCCGGGCGCGCGCGGCAACCGTCCTGCCGGTGCTGCGCAAGGACTTCGTCATCTCTTCCTACCAGGTCTTCGAATCGGCGGCCGCCGGCGCGGATGCCGTTCTTCTGATCGTGCGCATCCTGTCGGCCCGGCAGCTCGCGGCGTATCTTGCCCTCGCCGGCGAGCTGCGGGTGGACGCCCTGGTCGAGGTCCACTCGGAAGAAGAGTTCGATCGTGCCGCCGCGGCCGGCGCTCGGCTGATCGGGGTCAACAACCGCAATCTCGAAATCTTTGAAACCGACATCGCCACCTCGATCGGCCTGGCGCGGCGCTTCGGGCCGCAGCAGGTCGGGGTGGCCGAAAGCGGAATCCGCAGCCGCCAAGATGTCCTTGAAATCAGCGCGGCCGGCATCTTCAACTTTCTGATCGGCGAGAGCCTGGTGCGGGCCGAAGATACACAGGCGCGCCTGCGGCAGTTTCTGGGAGACGGGCTGACGTGAAAAATATTCAGATCAAGGTGTGCGGCCTGACGGAGGCGAAAACGGCCAACGTGTGCGCCGCGCTTGGAATCGATGCCGTGGGCCTGGTGTTTTATGCCAAGAGCCCGCGTTTCGTCTCCGACCGCCGGGCGGCCGAGATTGCATCGGCCGTGGCGGGGAAGGTCGCCGTCGTGGGCGTTTTCGTGGACGACCCCGTTGATGTCATCATGGAAAAAGCACGCCGGTGCCACCTGACGGCGGTCCAGCTGCACGGGCACGAGCCGTCCGCGGACATCACGCGGCTGAAGCAGGCCGGCCTGGCTGTCATCAAGGGGCTGTTCAAGGACAGGGAGCCCACGTTCGAGCGTACCGGCGCCTACGACCCCACGGCCTTTCTGGTCGAATGCGGCCGGGGCCGCCTGCCGGGCGGCAACGCCCGCACCTGGGACTGGTCCGCCGCCAGCCGGATCCAGACCGACAAGCCGCTGATCGTTGCCGGCGGTTTGTCTCCGGCCAACGTCGACCAAGCCATTTCACTGGGACGGCCGGATGCCGTGGACGTCAGCTCGGGCGTGGAAGCGGCGCCGGGTGTAAAAGACCTGGGCAAGATAAAGGCTTTTCTCGCCGCCGTTCGGGACGCGCTCCCGACCGGCGCCAACCGTCAGGCAAGGAGGATTTTTCAATGATACAGGCAGCACCCCGTCCGGACGCCGACGGGCACTTCGGACAATTCGGCGGCCGCTATGTCGCCGAGACGCTCATGCCGGCCATTCTGGAGCTGGAAGAGGCCTGGCGGGAGATCACGGTTCGGGACGACTTCAAACGGGAGTTTCACCGCCTGCTGGGCGATTATGCCGGCCGGCCGACGCCCCTTTATCTCGCCGGCCGGCTGACCGGGTCCCTGAAGGGCGCCACGATCTATCTCAAACGCGAAGACCTGGCCCACACCGGGGCCCACAAGATCAACAACACCCTGGGGCAGGCCCTTCTGGCCAAGTGGATGGGCAAGGGCAAGCTGATCGCCGAGACCGGGGCCGGGCAGCACGGCGTGGCAACGGCCACCGTGGCGGCCCTGTTCGGCATGCACTGCCGGATCTTCATGGGCACCGAGGACATCGAGCGCCAGGCGGCCAACGTGCACCGCATGAAACTTCTCGGCGCCGAAGTGCAGCCGGTCGGCAGCGGCAGCGGCACGTTGAAGGACGCCATGAACGAGGCCATGCGGTTCTGGTCGGGCGCAGTGGCGGACACGTTCTACGTGATCGGTTCGGTGGCCGGGCCGCATCCCTATCCGGCGATGGTGCGTGATTTTCAATGCGTTATCGGCAATGAAGCGCGGCGCCAGATCCTGGAGCAGACCGGCCGGCTGCCCGATATCCTGGTGGCGTGCGTCGGCGGCGGCAGCAACGCCATGGGGCTTTTTTACCCGTTTCTGGACGATCCGGTCGAGATGATCGGTGTGGAGGCCGCCGGGAGGGGGATCGAGAGCGGCAAACACGCCGCCACTCTCGGCCAGGGGTCGGTCGGCGTGCTGCACGGGTCCAAGTCCTACCTGCTCCAGGACCGCAACGGCCAGATCACCGAAGCCCATTCGATATCGGCCGGACTCGACTATCCCGGGGTCGGGCCCGAGCACGCATTTTTGAAGGACATCGGCCGTGCCCGCTACGCCGCGATCGACGACCGGCAGGCCTTGGCCGCCTTCAAGACCCTTTGCCTTTTGGAGGGGATCATTCCGGCCCTGGAGAGTTCGCACGCGGTGGCCCATGCCATGCACATCGCCCCGCACCTGTCCCCCGAAAAAGTGATTGTGGTCAATCTCTCCGGACGGGGCGACAAGGACCTGGGCATCGTGTCCGCCCAACCTGATGAGGAGAAAAGGGCCGAAAAGGCGCCAGGGCCCGAAACGGAGCACCGACTTGCAAAGGAGCGAGAATAAGATGAATCGCATCGACGAGACCTTCGACCGGTTGAAGCACGAAAATGAAAGCGCGCTGGTGGGCTTTGTCACGGCCGGCGACCCGCATCCGGACGCCTCGATCGCGATCCTGGATGCCATGTGCCGGGCCGGCGTGGATGTCCTGGAACTGGGCGTTCCCTTTTCGGACCCGACCGCCGACGGGCCGGTCATCCAGCGCTCGTCGGCGCGGGCCCTGGCCGGCGGGGCCACGTTGAAATGGGCCCTCGACGCCACACGCCGCCTGCGCGAGCGCCACGGCATCCCGATCGTCCTCTTTAGCTACTACAACCCCATCCTGCGCTACGGCCGCGAAAGTTTTTACCGCGACGCCGCCGCGGCCGGCGCCGACGGCGTGCTGGTGGTCGACCTGCCGCCCGAGGAGTCGGCCGAATTCACCGACTGCCGGGCGGGAAGCGACCTGCACCTGATCCGGCTGATAGCGCCGACCACGCCGCCGGAGCGCATGCGCCGCATCGCCGCCGCGGGCTCAGGGTTTCTGTATCTCGTCTCCAAGACCGGCGTGACGGGCAGCGACGGGCTGAACACCGCCGACATCGCGCGCCAGGCGGCCGATCTGCGGGCCGTGACCCCGCTGCCGATCTGCGTCGGATTCGGCATCTCGACGGCCGAAGATGTCGCCGCGGTCGCCGCGGTCGCCGAGGGGGTGGTCATCGGCAGCGCCTTCGAGCGCACCATCGAGGAGAATATCGACCGGCCCGACCTGGTGGAGCGCATGGCCGCGCAGGTACGGGATTACAAGGCGGCCACCCGCAGGGTGACACGTGACACGTGAAATTCAACCCCAGGAACAGGCGGGGCGCATCGTTTTCAGCAACCGACTTCAACTGACTTAACCGACCCAACCGACCCAACTGATCTAACCGACCTAACCGACTCAACTGACCAACCGACCCAACCGACCCTTGCACCGTGGCGGTCTGAAGGGGCATGACCCATAGGCAAGAAAGTGGTTTTTTCAACGTCCAACGCCGAACTTCGACCATTGAACGTTCAATAAGCAAGGTCGCTTTCCGACATCAACCCGTCAATTTCAAGTACGCAAGGGGGCACGCATGTTAATTGTCATGGAAAAAAAGGCAACCGAGGAGCAGATCGCGGCCGTTGTTGCCGCGGTCGAGGCCAAGGGCTACACCGCCCGCCCGATCCCGGGCGGCGACCGGGTTTCCATCGGCGTTTTGTACAACAAGGGCGCGGTCGACACCTCCCTGTTCCTGGGCTATGCGGGCGTCAAGGAGGTGGTGCCGGTCACCCGTCCCTACAAGTTGGTCAGCCGCGAGTTTCAGCACGAAGACACCCTGGTGTCCGTGGGCGATGTGACCATCGGCAACGGTCACTTCACCATCATCGCCGGACCGTGCGCGGTTGAAAGCGAACGGCAGGCGCTGACCATCGCCCGGCTGGTCAAGAAAAGCGGTGCCCGGCTCTTCAGGGGCGGTGCCTTCAAGCCCCGCACCTCGCCCTATTCGTTTCAGGGACTCGGTGAGGAGGGGTTGAAGATCCTGGCGCGCGTCCGGGAAGAAACCGGATTGCCGGTCGTGACCGAAGTAATGGACGACCACACGTTCGACCTGGTGGAAGAATACGCCGACATGATTCAGATCGGCACCCGCAACATGCAGAATTTCTCCCTCCTGCGGCGGGCCGGTCACGCCCGCAAGCCGATCTTTCTCAAAAGGGGCATGGCCGCCACGATCGACGAGTGGCTGATGGCGGCCGAATACATCCTGGAGGGCGGCAACAGCCAGGTGATCCTGTGCGAGCGGGGCGTCCGCACGTTCGCCCATCACAGCCGCAACACCCTGGACCTTTCGGCGGTGCCCGTGATACGCAAGGAAAGCCATTTGCCGATCGTCATCGACCCCAGCCATGCGGCCGGCCGGCGGGACCAGGTGATTCCGCTCAGCCGCGCGGCGGCGGCCGTCGGCGCCCAGGGATTGATGGTGGAGGTCCACCATGCGCCCGACGAGGCCCTGAGCGACGGCGCGCAGTCCCTTTATCCGGAGCAGTTCCAGCAGCTCTGCCGGCAGGTTCACGCGATTTGCGACGTCTTTCACGACTGAGCGGCGGCGGTCGTGGCCCGGAACGTTATTGATTAACTTTTTAACCCATATCGGGCCCGATGCGGGGCATGGGCCCACCAGTAGTACCGCGCGGCGCGGGCGAGTATTGCCTATGAAGACCTATACGATATCGGCGGCCACCGGCGCCTCCACGATCCTGGTCGGCGAGCCGCTGCGCAACCTGGCGCAGCATTTGCCCGCTGGAAAAGCGGTCATCATCACCGACCGCAATGTCGAGCGGTATTACGCCGATCGGTTTCCGCCGGCGCCCGTGATTTCCCTCGCGCCCGGCGAGGCCTCCAAGTCCCTGGCGACGGTCGAGACGATCTACACCCGGCTGCTCGAACTGGAAGCGGACCGCACATCGTATGTCGTCGGCATCGGCGGCGGGGTCGTCTGCGACATCGCCGGTTTTGCGGCGGCGACCTTCATGCGCGGCCTGCACTGCGGGTATGTGGCCTCGAGCCTGCTGGCGCAGGTGGATGCCAGCATCGGCGGGAAAAACGGCGTGAATTTCGGCGGGTATAAAAACCTGGTGGGAACCTTCAGCCAGCCCCGCTTCGTGCTGTGCGACCCGGCGCTGCTGAAAACCCTGCCCGAAAAAGAAATTCTCTGCGGCCTGGCGGAGGTCGTCAAGCACGCCCTGATAAGGGATGCCGACCTGTTCGGTTACCTGGAGAAAAACGGCGGGCGAATCCGGCAACTGGAAAAAGGGGCGGTGGAACGGATGGTATCCGATTCGGTGGCGATCAAGTCCGCGATCGTCAACCGGGATGAAAAAGAGGGCGGGTTGCGGCGCCTGCTCAACTTCGGCCACACCTTCGGCCATGCGGCCGAGCATCTTCTGCGCATCTCCCACGGCGAGGCCGTCAGCATCGGCATGGCGATCGCGGTCGATATATCAGCTTGCAAAGGGCTGCTCGTGACTTCCGATGCGCTTCGAATCAAGCAATTGCTGGCCAATCTCGGGCTGCCGCTGCGATGTCCGGCCGATCCGACGGACATGATCGCCGCCGTGCGCAAAGACAAGAAACGTGAGAGCGGAAGCGTTCATTTCGTGCTGCTGCGCGGCATCGGCGAGGCGGTCGTTGAAAAGATAAAGCTGGAAGAATTGCACAGGCTTCTGGTCGAGACGATCTGAAGGGATCAATCATCGTCGTGCGCTCATGGGCGCACGTAGGGGCGAAAAATTTTTCGCCCCTAAAGAATGGTGGACCCTATTTGACCGTGACCCGATATTTCTTCAGGAATCCCGACGGATTGTAAGACATCTTGGCCTGCCGCAGGCCCTCCTCGCCCAGGTCCTGCTCGCGGTTGACGATCTTATAGTGATCCGGAAGACTTTGCAGAAACATCTGGTTGATCGCCTGGTAGACGCCCTTGTAATCGGGGCAGCCTTTTTCGTAGTGAATCACGACCGACTGGCTGTCCACCTTTTCGGCCAGGGTGTAGGCGACGATGATGTCTTCCACGACGAGCACCCCGCCGGTCAGGCCGACGAGGTCGGCCCAGTGCATGAGGACCTTGAAGACCGCGCGGTTTTCGGCCGAAAGGACCTCGGAGGACTCGCAGTCGCGCCAGTTGCACCAGTCGGCCTGCATCGCCATGGCCGGTTCGATCATGGCCGGGCTGAAGGTCTCGTAGCGGTAGTCGTATTTTTTGATGAATTGTTTGAGAAGGTTTTTCTTCTTGTGAAACCGGTTGCCCTTTAGCTCCACCATCTCGGTGATGTCGTAAAGATAATCCCAGTGATCGCGGTCTTCTTCGACGTCGATCTGCTCACCCAAATCCTTTTGCCACAGCCGGGTCAGCGTTTCGGGGATGCGCATGAACCGCGTGCCGGTTTCGCAGCAGGTCCTGAAGACATCGCGCCAGTCGATCGTCTCCCACGGGCCGATCGGCGCCCACAGCCGGGGCTGCGGCCTGGACTGCTGGATCCAGACGAGATCACCGTGCCAGGCCCACGTCAGGCCGTATTCGTCCGCCCACCCGAAAAGATTCGAAAAGCTGTAATCGCTCGATTTTTGTGAACACTGCGCCAGGGCGTCGTGATAGGGCGCCTGCCGTTCGAGCTGGATCGGTTCGAATTCCATCTGCATATTGCGTGTCTCCGTGGGGTTGACGCCCGTCAAATTTCGATCACACGGACGATCGGCAGTGATCAGAGTCGTAAATATCGTTTTCGAGGAAAGCTTTTTTTCCCGGCCCGTTTCCACCGGGTCCTGCGTGACGAAGAAATAATCGATCGTCGACATAATCTGTTTTCATCGCGGCCCGCAGGCCGCTGACGTTCGGGAAACGAGGGCCGGCTTTTTGCCGGCCAGACCCTTTACTCTCCCAGCAGCCCGGACACCAGGCCGGTGCACTCCCGCGCGCCGGCGGCCGCGAACGCAGCTTTGAGCGAATCCAGGCCGGCGCGCACGATGGCTGTTTTCGGGCGCGGGGAGTCAAGCTGGGCCTCGATTGTCTTCACATCGGCCATCACCTCCGCAAGCCCGTCGTAAGACAAGCCGCTGCCGCCGAGTCGCTGCTTGAGGGCGGCTATCACCCGTTCGACGGTCTGCCGGACCTCCCCGGTGATCACCGCCTCGCTGCCGAGGCAAGTCGGATTCTCCCGAGCGCCGGATTCGCTGAATCCCGATGCCTCGATTTCCTCGAGCGCCAGGGGGGTGATGCCGACCCCGCCCGACAGGCTGCGGACCTCCAGCAGCATCCAGCCCATCAGGTCTTCCGCCAGATGGGACGCCGTGCTGCGGTCCAGTCCGAGTTCCGAGCCGACCGCGTACATCGAAACCACGGCGGCCGGATCGCCCTTTGTCTGCTTGTAAATACCCAGGAGAAAGTTGCGCCCGGTTTCATCGAGTTCGCCAAATTTCATACGGATATCGTCCTCTCGCTTGCTTTTATCTCCTTCATCTTAAAGCCTTTGGGATTCAGCGGAAACGTATTCGCCGAAGCGCGTTGAGGCGTACGAGCGGCGGCAAGGGACATGGCCGGTGCCGGACCATGTCAGCTGACGACCTGCCGGAGGGCATCTTCCAGATCGGGATACCTGAACTCGAACCCGCTGCGCTGCAGGTTGGCGGGAATGACGCGCAGACTGTCGAACAGGGCCGTTGCGACCTCCCCAAGGGCCAATCGCAGCATAAGCTTGGGTGCCGGCATCACTGCGGGCACGCCCAGCACGTGGCCCAGGGTCTTGGCCAGTTCCCGGTTGCGGACCGGGTTGGGCGAACAGAAATTAAAGGCGCCTTTCGACTGCTGATCATCGATTACATGGTAACAGGCCGCCACGAGATCCAGCAGATGAATCCAGGGGAACCATTGGCGGCCGTTGCCGAGCGGACCGCCGACCCACATCCTGAAGGCCGGCACCATTTTTTGCAGCGCCCCGCCGCCCCAGCCCAGCACGATGCCGAACCGCATGATGACGGTCCGGATGCCGTGCTCCTCGGCCCGCATGGCCTCATCTTCCCAGTCCCGGCCGATCTCCGCCAGAAAGCCCTGTCCCGCGGGCTCGGATTCGGGCAGGATGTCCTCGCCCCTGTCGCCGTAGTAACCGACCGCCGAGGTGCTGCACAGGAAGGTCCCGCGGTGGACGGCCAGCGCGTCCACGACATTGCGGGTGGTGAGGATCCGGCTGTCGTAGATCTCTTTCTTGTAGCGCTTCGTCCAGCGGCCGAACAGGTTGCGGCCGGCGAGATTGACGACCCCGTCGACATCTTCGAGTTCGGCCTGCCAGGCGCCTTCGCGGGTGGTATCGGCCTGGATGTATCGATATCGGTCGTGATTCCCGTTCTCGGGGCGGGGTGAGGTGCCGGTCACAACGACATGATGCCCCTTTTCCAGGAAATCTCTGGTAATGGCCGAGCCGATGAAACCGGATCCCCCGGTGATAAGAATCTTCATCTGGCACCTCGTTTTTTGCCTACAATTTATCTATTGAACCGAAGATGTCAAGCAAGGGCTGGTCCCGGTATCCCTATGCGGGTCTTTACTGCCACCGCCGGTCAGCGGGTATGTTTTCCAGGCTCGCCACCTCCTTTGCGGAAAAGAAGACATCGATCGTCTCGCAGTTCCAATCAGGGCCGCAAAGGCCAAAAGAAGGGTACGGCCAAGAGAATGGCAACCAGAATGACGATCGTCATCAGCCCGCCTATTTTGAGATAATCGATAAAACGGTATCCTCCGGGGCCCATGACCAGAAGGTTGGCCGGGTGGGCGATGGGCGTCGTGAAACTGGCCGAAGCCGCCATGGCGACAGCCATCAGCAGTCCGTGGGGCGATAATCCCATGTTGGCGGAGGTGCTGAACACAATCGGAGCCATGAGAACGACCAGCGCCGCGGTGGGTATGAAGCAAGTTGCCAGGAAAGTCAAGGACACCAGCCCGAACATCACGGCCTTTGGACCGAAAGGGCCCACAACGGTGACCACCCCCTCGGCAATGAGCTTCGCCGCCCCGGTCTGATCCAGGGCGGTTCCGAGTGGCAGCATTCCGGCGATCAGAAAAACCGCTTTCCATTCGATTTGCCGGTAGGCCTCTTCCATGGTCAGACAGTTCGTCAGAACCATCACCGCGGCGCCGATGACAGCCGCAATGTAAATGGGGACCCAGCCTATGATGACCGGCAGCAGAACGGCAACCATGACCAGGGTCGAGGTTTTGGCCTTCCCGGGGTGGGTAATCACCTGGACGATTTCCCGCAGGACGACAAAGTCGGGTTCGCGCCCCAGCAGCTGAAGTTTTTGACGCGGGCCGAACAACAGCAACGCATCTCCGAAACGCAGGGGCAGATCGGGCAGGCCGCTGAAGAGGGCCTTGCCCTGCCGCCAGACGGAAAGCACGTTCAGCCCGTATTTTTCGCGAAAAGCCAATTGCCGGAGGGTTTTTCCAACCAGTGCCGTTTGGGGAGAAAGAATGGCTTCCGCCAGGCCGGTGTCGCCGGCTGTCAGGTCTTTAATCTTCGGCACGAGCCTGCGTTCGATCTGAAGCCCCCGCAGCCCCTCGAGAATTTTGATGTCTTCCCGGCGGGCCTCGACGATAAGGTTGTCTTCGGATTGCAGAGTTTCACCGGGTTCGGGAGTGACCAGCCGGCCGCTTTCGCGCTTGATGATCAGGACCCGGATTCCCATTCCCGCTCCCAGCCGACTCTCTTTAAGGGTCTTGCCGACCAGCACCGAGTCTTTGGGCAGTCGCAAGGCCAGCAGCCGCGCGTTCAGGCTGTACACCGCGTCAGTGTCTACGGGGGTGACCGTCCTGATTTCATCCTGGTCATTGCGGCCCTTGATTTTTTGCAGGTTCTCCTTGTGCCCCAGAATCAAGAGCACGTCACCCGCCTGCAGGGCGATGTGTTGAAGATCGATGCGCCTGACGTTGCCATCGCGGCGCAGGGCCAGAACGATGGCACCGAAATGGTTTCGAAAATCAAGCATTAACAGCGTTTGGCCGCAAAGGCTCGAACCCGATGACAGGCGGTACTCGACAAAGTCCATGTCGCCCGCCACAAAGGTGTGAAAATCGATAGGGTCATTTTCAACGACCAGGCGATTCCAGTTGTTGACCTCCATGAAACCTTCTATCCGCCCCTCAACTGTCAATATATCTCCGGCCTGCAGAGACTCCGATGGTCCGGGCGCCATCAAGGTGAGGCCGGCACGCGTGATGCCGATGACGTTCACCCCGAGCGCAGAGTGCAGGCGGCTGGCGGCGAGGGTTTGATCGACCAGGGGTGAGGCCGGCGGGATCCTGACAGAGAATAGATGTTGCTGAATGCCATACTGGTCGCTCCAATCCTGCCGATGACCGGATGAGTCTTTGAGCACATCGCGTCGGGGCAGCATGTGCCGGCCGACGAGCGTCATGAAGGCGATCCCGCTGAACATGACGATAAGTCCGACCGGCGTGAAGTCGAAGAAGGTGAACGGCTCGAACCCATTTTCCTGGAGGGCGTCTGTAACCAGGATGTTGGGAGGGGTGCCGATCTGGGTGGTCAGACCTCCCAGCAGGCACCCGTATGCCAGCGGCATCAATAGACGTGAAGGCTGTGTTCGGGTGTGGTGGGCGAGGCCCATGACCACCGGCAGCATGAGGGCGGCCACTGCTACATTGTTCATTACGGCCGACATGAGGCCGGAACTCAGCATGATGACGACGATCATGGAGATTTCGCTTTGCCCGGCTATCCGGCGGACGAAGCCACCGATGATGTTGGCCACGCCGGTGAGTGTGAGGCCGCCGCTGAGAATGAACACCGCCCAAACCGTTACGACGGCCGGATTGCTGAAACCGGCCAGCGCATCGATCGGACTGACCAGCCCGGTCAGGGCTAAGGTGCCAAGGGCGAGAAGCGCGGTCACTTCCATGGGAATCCACTCGGTGACGAGCAGAACGACAGAAGTTGCCAATATAAAGAGCGTCAAGGCGATATCGGGTGTCATTTACGAAAGCCTCCGGCAGAGGGGTCAACAGTCTTTGGCAAACGAAGATCGTGAGGCCTTACGGCCCGATGTCCAAGCGGTACAGGGGGGCCGGGACCTTTTCCGACGTCATGTAAAGGCTCGTTCCGTTTTCACTGAAGCACAGCGCTTCGGCCTGCCGCATTTTGGGAATGGCCAGCGGCACGGGCGCGCGGGCGAACACGGTCCACCAGTCCTCACCTGGTTGCCTGGCGAACACAAATACCTGTTTGTAGGTCAAAACGGCGATGAGTGCACCGTCCGGAGAAAGGTCCAAGGCCGTCGGTTGCGAACGAAAACGTCCATACAGTGGATCCTCGCGCAGGTCCTCGGCCGTGGGGTTCGGAATGCCGCCGACCCTCGCCACGGGCCGTGCCGTCCGAACGCTGTCGTTCGGTGTGAGGCAAAGGGGCAACGCGTAGAGCACCGGCGGCTCGGTGCGCTTGGTCAGGAGCAGGATCTCACGCTGCCGAACGTCGACCGCGACACCTTCGCAATCCCGCGGGCCGTCGGCATAGACGTATTCGATGCGGGACACCCAGGGCAGGGGAGCGGTGTCGACGATCCCGGCGGCAGCCAACCGCGGCTCTTTCACGATATAAAGGACGCAGGAGCTGCGGCGGCTGTCATTGTCGCCGCAGTCGGCGATCAGGAGATAAGCAATGCCTTCGAAAACGAAGGCCGCCAGATCTTCCCAATCCTGGTTGCGGGCCTTGTCGACGGCGATGTGGCCGCGATCCGAACCATCGCGGCCGACGGCATGGAGCAGCGGCCGGTTGCCGCTGTCGTTGACGACCCACAGGACGTCGGCACGGCGGCGGGAGGCGGCGATACCGCTGGCCTCGTCGATGGCGGTATCGGCCAGGTAACCGAGAAAGGAGATCCGTGAATCGGCCGCGGGTCGGGAGCTTGGGGCACCGCGGGCGGGAGATGTTGCCAGAACAAAGCAGCCGGCGATGGCCAGCAGAAGGCAACTGGCGGGTGCCGGCCGGATATTGCCGGAATTCAGCATGCGTGTCATCTGCGGGGTCCTATCACGCCACGCGTCCGGTGGTGAGAAAGAGCCTGAGGCCGCCGTGGCGGACTTCCTGGACGCGCGCGCGGAAGGGGAGTCTTTTCAGCAGGCTTTTGCGGGGCACGACCAGTGCCACCCGCCACCCGCGCCAGGCGGTTTCCAGCCGATCGCACAGGGATTTAAAAAAGGCATCGCTTTGATTGCGGGATCCGATCCGCCGTCCGAAGGGCGGGTTTGCGACGAGCAGGCCGGGAGCGACCCCGAGCTGCCGGGGCGACATCTCGAAAAAATCACGGTTGGCGACCGCAATTGTCGCCGACAGACCGCACG
Organism: uncultured delta proteobacterium; assembly: GCA_963728055.1. Taxonomy (GTDB): domain Bacteria; phylum Desulfobacterota; class Desulfobacteria; order Desulfobacterales; family SG8-13; genus JARFQH01. Next base: position 150,969 of record CAVSIM010000016.1, read on the forward strand.
CCGCTGCATTTTCCGCAAGGGACTTGCAGGCGGCCGGATCGATGTCGGCCGCGAAAATGGGGGCGGGGGCGGTGTTCACGATTCGTGCGGCCCATGTGTCCCGCACATGTTTCCAGCGCCCGCGGGTGAGGGCGAAGGCCGGCCAGCCGAAAAAAGCGAACTCTCTGAACCAGCCGGCCGGGATGCGGTGGGCCCGCATGGCGGCTTCGAGCGAAAATGAACCGGAACCGCACAGCGGATCGACCAGCGCTTCGGCCGCAGAGTACCCGGCCAGGCTCAAAAGGGCGGCGGCGATCGTCTCCCTGAGCGGGGCGGCGGTCACCCTGCTTTTCAGGCCGCGCCGGTAGAGGCTCTCACCGCTGCTGTCCAGCGAAACGGTAAAGCGATCATCGACCACGCGCATAAAAATCCGTTGGCCGACGGCGCCTTCTTGCGGCTCCGGGTTCACGCCGGTTCCGGACAACCGGTCCAGAATGACTTTTTCACATCTGTCGCTAACGGCGGTGCCGTGATACAGGCGCGAGCGGTGAGCGGCGACATCGAATCGAACGGTTTGGCCCCGGTAGAGGAAGAGTTCCCAGGGCAAGGCGGCCACCTTTTTTTCGAGCGTGTGAAAGTTGGATGCCCGGAAGGTACCGATGCGCATGAGGATCCGGTTTGCCGTGCCCAGGCACAGGTTGGCCAGAAATCCGTCCTGCAGGCGCCCGTTAAAAAGAATTCCCCCATCGGTTGCCGTGCCCTCGGGACCGACCAGCGACAGGGCTTGAAGCTCGGCCAGGCACAATTCCTCCAGGCCGGGGCTCGTGGCGGCGAAAAACGCCATCGGCCGGGCGACGACCCGCCGCTTGACGCGTTTTTCGAATGCCGGCGCCCGCTGGCCGGGACCGCTGCCGTTTTTTTCAGACTTCATTGCGGGCCCTGATGATGGCCGGGGCCTTGTCGTCCCTGACCGGCCTGAGTTGCAGCAGGACGATGGAGCCGATGACCAGCAGGCCGCCGGCGATCTGAAGCGGCGCCAGGGTTTCCCCCAGGAAAACATAGGCCACCACACCGGCGGTGATCGGTTCGAGAATGGCGGCGATGCTGGCGCGCGTGGATCGGATCAGATTGACCCCCTCGAGGTAGAGCCCGAACGGCAGCAGGGTCCCAAAAATGCCGATGTAGAGGATCCAGGCCCATCCGATCGGGCCGTATGGATTAAAGAAGGCTTCCAGGGGCGGATGCAAAATGTTCCAAACCAGGGCCGCGAACAGCAGGGCGTAGAACAGGACCGTCCAAGGGTTGTAGCGCCGCATGCCGTATTCTCCATGAATCGAATACCAGGCGAAGCACACCGCCGAGAGGACGCCGCTCAGGACACCGAGCAGGTTCATGTTAAGGAGCCGAAGGCTGTAGGCGCCCAACACCAGGTAGCAGCCAAGGGTGGCGCCCGCCAGGGCCGCAATGGTCGCAACGCTCAATCGGTCGCGCATGAACACCACGGCGTGCAGGGCGATCATGGAGGGGGCCAGGTATTGCAGCAGGATGGCGGCCGCCACTTTGATTTTGCTGATCGCGAAAAGATAGGTAAACTGGCACGCGCCCATCCCGATCGCTCCGAACAACACGAAATACCAGATGTCGCCGCGCGCGATCCGCAGCAGGGCCGGATTGCGGATAACCAGCCAGACCAGCAGTGTGGCGGCGGCAATGGTCAGCCGCAGCTGGACCACCTGAAACGGCGTGGCGCCGCTGTTGAAGAGATATTTTGCCGATGACCCGGAAACGCCCCACAGCACGGCGGCCAACATCACGTAGACGTATCCCCACCGGGGACCCGTTGTGTTTTTTCCGATTCGCATCGATAAATCAGGCTGTATTGATGAAGGGTACAGGCAAGCAACAGGCGCGATCGATCGCATGTCAGCCCGCTGTCCGTCACACGCAGTTAAGAGTCCGGAAGATCGGGGTCGTTTGTCATCGCCGCGACCCTATCAATAAAAGGCGTTATTGTAAAACCGGCCGCCGGCGTCTCATCCCGCATTGACTTTACCCAGTGAATTCAGTATCACCACGCCAATGCAGCAAACGGCAAAACAGGAGCAAGGAGGAAACGGACACATGGCCAGAGGAATCAACAAAGTTATCCTGATCGGCAATTTGGGGCGCGATCCGGAGGTGCGTTACACGCCGGACGGCACCGCCGTTGCATCCTTTTCGATCGCAACCTCGATGGAATGGACCGACAAGGGCAGCGGCGAGAAGAAAGAGCGCACGGAGTGGCACCGCATCGTCGCCTGGCGCAAGCTTGGCGAAATCTGCGGCCAGTACCTGTCGAAGGGCAGCCAGGTGTATATCGAAGGGCGCCTGCAGACCCGCGACTGGCAGGACAAGGACGGCAACAAGCGCTATACGACCGAAGTCGTCGCCAACGAGGTGCAGTTCCTGGGGCCCAAGGAGTCCTCCCGGCCGCGGGAGGCCTACGGCGGGCCGCCGCTGCCCGATTCGGAACCCCCCTACATGGATTCCAAGGACGACGACATCCCGTTCTAAAGCGCTGGATCCTGGCTTTTCATTATCGTCGGATTTCGGCCCTTGACGAGCGTGCATGATTCATCCGCAACGCACAAGCTGTCAGCAGGTCTTTTATGGCGGCGGAGCGCGAATTGAGGGGGAAATCTGCTCGCTCGGCCGTCAGGGTTCACTGTTTATTATCCTGCCGGGGCTCTTCATCGGGCGGCATCATGCGGTAATTTGGCCGAGGGGAAGAAACGGATGGCTCGAAACGGGGCACGGGGTGGAAAAAAACAGACTGTCGGCACCGGCTGAACAGCGACATGCCAGCCGGTGCGTCGGCAGAGGTCTTTACGCGTCTTTTTTGTCTTCGATTTTTTCGGGTTCCTTCGGCCCATCATCCTCTTTGGTGGCGCCTTTGAAGTTCCGGATGGCCTTGCCCACTCCGGAACCGATTTCCGGCAGTTTTCCGGCTCCGAAAATGATCAGGATGATCACCAGGATAATAATCAATTCGGGCATTCCGATTCCAAACATACATCCCTCCTGCTAAATGTCGGGCCTTTTTTGCTTGAGTTCCTGCAAGAGCTGCAGAAATTCCTTGCTTTTGAGATATCGATCGATGGCTTCCTGATAGGCGATCCATCTGCTCCATACGTCGATCCAGGCATCGTTGTGCCAGTAGTTGGCCGGATCGCCGCGGCCTTTTCGCCTTTCAAAATAATCGTGACACTCTTCCGCACAGCTCTCACACAGCCGATACGGTATTGTCGAATCGTGGCCCCGGGTGGGGTCGGGGCCATCGGCGGGGCTGATTTGAGTGCCGCACTTTTCACACTTCAACGCACAGTGCGTGCACTGAAACACCTTCCGGACGGCTTGAATTTTCTGTTTCCGGATGATGGCGTCCTTTTTTTCCCTGGACAGGGACAATTTGCCATCGATGGAAATGATATCCGCCACGCACATCACCTTTCGGAGCCGTTATCCGCACGTAAAGCCGTATCGGCTTTTCCGGCGGCGGCGGCATCGTGCCAGGCTTCACAGGCCCGATCTCCGGTGCCCTCCGGGGCGTGACCACCGGGCGCAAGTAAGGATGAGTTATAAAATAAGGGCTTGCAATCTTTATATTTATGAGCAAAACCAGTTTACTTCACAACTTTTTCATCTATAGCATCGGCCGGTAGACGTGTCAATCACTACAAATGAAGGCCGTTGAAGCGGGAATCCGGCCGGACGAACCGGTCGAACGGCCGTGAAAAAAAACCTGCGGCCGGCTTTGAAAGTCGGCTAATCCGGTTCGAATGAGCTTGTCACCGGCGATCGTTCGTGTTAGCTTTTCCGTTTTCTTCATATACGGCGGCCGGGTGCCGGGGGTCGAGATTCACGGCCCATCGTCCCTTCTGACTCAGGTGTTGACGTGGGCACTCGGGAAGTGCCTGAAAAAGACAAGCGCAAGGGCACGGGTTCGTGGTGGGTCCGGGACTCGGGAGCAGGACGAATAAGCAGGAGTTGTAGGATCGGGGAAGATTCATGTCACCTCATTTCGAAGCGGAATGCCGATCGCTTCTGATCGGCAGTCTCCCGTTAAAGGATCATGCCGCCGCCGGCGAACTGGTTTTCCGGTATACGCCGGAAATACCGTTGTGGGTCCAGTTGCCGGTTTTCGCCCGGGAAGGCATGCTGCAACAGTTTCTGCCGGGTTTTCCGGGCGTCTGTACCGATGGAAACCGTTTTTTTATCGACACGACGGCACCGGATTTCGACGCCGAGGTCCTGGCATTTTACGAGGAGTACATGGCGGTGACCGACGGCGGGGCCGATATCGACCGGACCCGCTTCGCCCTGGGCGCGGGCGATGCCCCCGGATTCGCCGTGCTGATGGACCACCTGGCGGCCCGCGCGCAGGCGCCGCTGGCCGTCAAGGGACAGGTGACCGGCCCCTTCACCTTCTGCACCGGTGTCCACGACGAAAAACGGCAGGCCATATTCTACAATTCCCAGCTGCGCGATGCGGCCGTGAAGCTGCTGGCCCAAAAGGCCGTCTGGCAAGTCCGCCGCCTGGGTGAGGCCGGGCGGCCGGTCATCATTTTTTTCGATGAGCCCGCTCTTGCAGGTTTCGGCACGTCCGAATTCATCAGTGTTTCCCGGGAGGATGTCGCCGCATGCCTGGCCGAGGTCATCGCCGCGGTGCACGGGGCCGGCGGCATCGCCGGGGTCCACGTCTGCGCCAATACCGACTGGTCCCTGATCCTGGAGTCATCCGCCGACATCGTCAATTTCGATGCCTATGCGTTCTTTGACCGGTTCATTTTGTACCCCGAGTTGATCCGCCGCTTCTTCGCGGGCGGGAAAATTCTGGCCTGGGGGATCGTTCCCACCGCGGATCAGAACGACATCGCCCGCGAGAGCGCGGCCGCTCTCACGCACAAATGGTTCCGGGAGGTGGAGCGGATCGAGGAACTGGGAATCGACCGCCGTCGTATTTATTCACAATCCCTGATCACGCCCAGCTGCGGGGCCGGGAGCCTGCCGGTCGATGTGGCGGAAAAGGTGCTGCGGCTCACCCGCGCGGTTTCGCAGCGGGTGCGGGCGTCTTTCGATTAAAGGCAAATTTAAAGGCAACGTTTGATTTTCTCACGTGAGGTATTCCATGTCTGAAAAAAGAGATTCGGCCCATTTCGCGGGCGCCACCCGCTACGTTCTCGACGACGAGCTGGCCAGTATCATCAATATTTCCATGGCGCTCGAAATGCCGCTGCTGCTCAAAGGGGAGCCGGGCACCGGCAAGACGATGCTGGCCCACGCCATCGCCGAAAGCCTGAAGATGCCGCTGGTGGTCCTCAACGTCAAGTCGAGCATGAAACTCATCGATGCGCTCTACCAGTACGACACGCTGACGCGGCTCAACGACAGCCGCTTCGGAGATTCGAGCCGCAACGTGAGCGATATCGAAGACTACATCCGGATGGGGAAAATCGGCCAGGCCTTCACCGCCGACCGGCGCATGGTCCTGCTGATCGACGAAATCGACAAGGCCGATACCGATTTTCAGGATGACATGCTCGATGTGCTCGATCAGATGGAATTCGACATCATCGAAATCGACAAGACCGTTCAGGCCCGCACCCGTCCGGTTATCATCATCACCTCCAACGCCAAAAAAGATTTGTCGGACCCCTTTCTGGGCCGCTGCAACTTTCACCACATCGCCTTTCCGGAGCCCAAGATGATGCGCAAGATCATCGCCGTTCATTTCCCGAACCTGGACGACGAGCTGATGGAAAATGCCATCACGGCCTTTTACCGGCTGCGCGACTTGGAGGGGATCGAAAAGAAACCGGCCACCCGCGAGCTGATCAACTGGGTGCGGGCGCTCAACGCCGACCCCGATTTCACCCCCCGGAAGTTGGCCGGCGGCGACATCCCGTATTTGGGGGTTTTGTTCAAAAAAAGCCAGGACCTGCAGCGGACAAACGAGGTGCTCCGCCGCAAGAGGCTGTTCTGACACATGTTCATCGACTTTTTTTATACCCTCAAGAACATCGGGATCCCGGTCAGCCCGACCTCGTTCCTGACGCTCCACCGTGCCCTGCGGACCGGGCTGGTGAATTCCCTCAACGAATTTTACACGGCCTCGCGCTCGATCCTGGTCAAGAGCGAGCGTTATTTCGACCTGTATGACCAGGCCTTTGCGCACCACTTCGAGGGCGCCGAGCTGCCGGATGTCTCCGGCATCGAACTGGACGACATCGCCCGGGCGCTGCTCGACCAGTGGTTGAAGGATCCGCGCGCCCTGGCGCAGGCCCTGGGCATCGACGAGTCGGAGCTGAGCCGTCTGACGCCGGACGAGCTGATCGACTATTTCAAGGAGCGGCTCAAGGAGCAGACCGGCGAGCACCACGGCGGCAGCAAGTGGATCGGCACCGGGGGCACCTCGCCCGTTGGCCACTCGGGCTATCATCCCGGCGGTATGCGCGTGGGCGGCGTTTCGCGCAACAAGTCGGCCGTGAAAGTCGCCATGGACCGCCGCTACCGCGATTACGCCCTGACCGGCCCGTTGACGCGGCCGATGGTCGGAGAGGCCCTGAAGCGGCTGCGCAATTTGATCCCGGCCGGCCCCAAGGACCGGGTCAACATCGACGAGACGCTGTACCAAACGATGAAAAATGCGGGCGAAATCGAAATTGTTTTCGAGCGCAGCCTGAAGGATCGCCTGAAAGTGATTCTCGCGGTCGACAACGGCGGGTATTCGATGGATCCCTACATTTCGGTCGTCCAGACGGTTTTCGATTACGCCCGGTCCCAGTTCAAAGACCTGAAGACTTATTTTTTCCACAACACGATCTACAGCACCCTCTGGGCCGATCCGGCGCGGTATCGCAAGCCGAAACCGATCGCGGAATTTGCCGCGGCCGATCCGCACACGCGGCTTTTCATCGTCGGCGACGCCAGCATGGCCCCCTACGAACTGATGGTCGCCGACGGGTCGATCCACATCGAGGACCGGAGCGGAACGCCCAGCATTCAGTGCCTCAAATTTCTGGCCGACACCTTTTCGCACGCGGTGTGGCTCAACCCGATGCCGGCAGATATGTGGAAATACACTCAAACGGTGAACACGATCGGCCGGATTTTTCCCATGTTCGAGCTGTCGATCGACGGGCTCGAAAAAGCGGTGCAGTACATGATGGCCAAATGAGGGCTTTACAGGTTGCGGCAGAGGACCGTCAGGGGTCAACGCCATACAATCGGCAGGTGTTGTTCCAGATGGTTTCCGACAACGTGGCAGGGTCCTCCTGCCGGACCTCGGCCAGCTTCAGAAGCACGGAGCGCACGAAAGCCGGTTCGTTGCGGCGGTGGTGGTTTCTTTCGGGCGTCGGGGTGAGGTAAGGGGCGTCGGTTTCGATCAGCAGGCGGTCGACCGGTATGGTGGGTACGAGTTCGCGCAGGGCTGCGCCGCGCTGCCGGATCGTCAGAATGCCGGTAATGCCCACAAATAGCCCTAAATCCAGGTAGCGGACCAGATCCGCGCGGCTGCCGCCGAAGCAGTGGATCACGCCTCGCAGAGGACCCGCGCCGTGGGCGTTCAGAAGTTCGATGAACCGGCCGTTGCTGTCGCGCTCGTGAAATATCAGCGGCAGGTCCATCTCGCGCGCCGTGTCGAGCTGGCGCACGAACCAGCGTTCCTGGTCGGCCTGCGGCGAGTACATACGGTTGAAATCGAGGCCGATTTCGCCCCAGGCGCGCACCTTTGCGGACTGAGCCAGTTGGCGCAGGCCGGCTATGACCGCATCGCTGCAATCCTTGGCGTCGTGCGGGTGCATGCCGACCGAGGCCCAGCAGCTGCCGTGCTCCCCGGCCAGGCGGGCCGCCTTGCCGGAGCTGGCCAGGTCGGTGCCGACAATCATCAGGGCGGCGACCCCGGCATCTGCCGCCCGCCGCAGGACCGCCTGCCGGTCGGGGTCGTAACAGCGGTCGTCGAGGTGGCAGTGGCTGTCGAATAACTTCATTTGCAGGTTCCCGGAAAACCGCCTGGAGTGTCGACGGTATTTTTCAAAGTGAAAGATGGTGGCGGTTCAGGTATCGACCCTCTCGGACAAGAAATCAAAGCGAGGATGAAAACACCGGAGACCGGTGCCAGCGCTTAAATCAACATTAACTTTCTGCCCCTCGACTCCATCGGGACATGCAAAAGAACGGTTAGCACACAAGGGGAGAAAATTTCAATCTCCCGAAAAAAAAAGGTGTATTTGGAAGACCGTTATGTTATGAGCATATGCTTATTATAGGGAGAGCAAAGAAATCGCCGATATTTCAGGGGGTACGGAGATGCAACCAGACAATAGAAAGAGGGTTGAGAAATGTTTAAAATAGTGAAACGTGAAGAAATGGCTGAAGGGACCGTCGTGTTGAATGAAATCGAGGCCCCGCGGATTGCCCGCAAGGCCCGGCCGGGTCAGTTCGTGATTCTCAAAGCCGGCGAAGAGGGTGAGCGCATTCCTCTGACCATGGCGGAGACCGATCCGCAAAAAGGGACGATTACCATTATCTACATGGTTGTCGGTAAATCGACCGCGCTTTTCAAGAGCCTGCAGGTCGGCGATGCCTATCAGGACGTGATCGGTCCACTCGGCAAGGCGACCGACATCGAAAAGGTGGGCAACGTGGTCTGCGTCGGCGGCGGCACCGGCATCGCCGTTTTGCATCCGATCACCCGCGCCCTCAAAGAAGCAGGAAACCATGTCACCGCCATCGTCGGCGCCCGCAGCAAGGACCTGCTGATCATGGAGGATCACATGCGCCGGGCATCGCACGACCTGCTGATCTGCACCGACGACGGCTCTTACGGCCGCAAGGGCTTTGTCACCGAAGCCCTCAAGGAGGTGCTGGACAAGGGTGACACCCAATTGGTGGTGGCCATCGGCCCGGTGCCGATGATGAAGTTCGTCTCCAAGCTGACGGCCCAGTACGGGGTCAAGACCGTCGTCAGCCTGAACCCGATCATGGTCGATGGGACCGGTATGTGCGGCGGATGCCGCGTCACGGTGGGCGGCAAAACCAAGTTCGCCTGCGTCGACGGCCCCGAATTCGACGGCCACAAGGTCGACTACGATGAATTGATGCTTCGGCTGCAGGCCTACTGCGAGGATGAGAAGCGCTGTTTCAAAGACTATTGCATGCTGAAACCGGACTATGCCCGCTGATGGGACGGATGTCGCCAGGCAGCGGGGGAATGACGGTTTCACCGGTAACACTGAAGGTCACTCTGGAGGAAAATTATGGCGGAGAAAGCGGCTAAGGCTGAAAAAATAGAACGGATTCAGATGCCCGAACAGGAGCCTCACATCCGGGCCAGGAATTTCAAGGAAGTCCCCACGGGGTACACGCGGGAAATGGCGATGGCCGAGGCCAGTCGCTGCCTGCAATGCAAGAAACCGGGCTGTGTCGAGGGCTGCCCGGTCAGCGTCGATATTCCGGGTTTCATCAGTCTGATCCGGGAGGGGGAATTTACGGCGGCCATTCGCAACCTGTGGGGCAAAAACAGCCTGCCGGCGGTTTGCGGCCGGGTCTGCCCGCAGGAGATCCAGTGCGAGGGCAAATGCATCGTCGGGAAAAAGGACAAGCCGGTGGCGATCGGCAACCTGGAGCGCTTCGCCGCGGATTACGAAAGGGAGCACGGCACCGGTGCCCTGCCGCCCAAGGCCGAACCGACCGGCAAGCGGGTGGCCGTGGTGGGCTCGGGACCATCTGGACTGACGGTCGCCGGCGATTTGATCGTCAAGGGGCACGAAGTGACCGTGTTCGAGGCCTTTCACAAGCCGGGCGGCGTTCTGGTTTACGGTATTCCGGAATTCCGTCTGCCCAAGGCGATCGTGGCCCAGGAGATCAACTTTCTGGAACGGCTGGGGGTCAAGGTCGACTGCAACGCGGTGGTGGGGCGCACGGTATCACTCGACGAACTGTTGGGAGAAGAGGGCTTCGATGCGGTTTACGTCGGCGTCGGGGCCGGTTTGCCGCGTTTCATGAACATTCCCGGCGAAAACCTGATCGGCATCCTGTCGGCCAACGAGTATCTGACCCGGGCCAATCTCATGAAAGCCTATCTCTACCCCGAGGTCGACACGCCGGTACCGCGCGGCAAAAACGTGGTGGTGCTGGGCGCCGGCAATGTCGCCATGGATTCGGCGCGAACGGCCATGCGACTCGGCGCGGAGAAGGTGCGGATCGTCTACCGCCGGTCACGCGAGGAGATGCCGGCGCGGGCGGCCGAAATCCACCATGCCGGGGAAGAGGGGATCGAGTTCATGCTGCTGACCAATCCGACCCGCTACATCGGCAACGATCAGGGGCGGCTGGTGGCCATGGAATGCCTGAAGATGGAACTCGGCGAGCCGGACGATTCCGGGCGCCGCCGGCCCGTGCCGATCAAGGGCTCGGAGTTCCAGTTCGACTGCGACCTGTGCATCGTTGCGGTCGGCTCCGGCGCCAACCCGCTGCTGACCAGTTCGACGCCCGACATGAAGCTCAACAAATGGGGCTACATCATCACCGATCTCGAAACCGGCAAGACGACCAAAAAAGGGGTCTGGGCCGGCGGCGACATCGTCACCGGGGCGGCCACCGTCATCCTGGCCATGGGTGCCGGGCGCAAGGCGGCGGACTCGATGCATAAATACTTGACCTTCGGCTGGTAGAAAAAAGCTATGGTCAAGAGTCCACCGACCTTTCTATCGGCCGCTCGCAATTGCAACGCCCGTGTGTCCGCTCCATAAACGGCTTTTTTACGCGAAGTCCCGCCTGGGTGGCGGGACTTCGCGTAAAAAAGACTTGTCTGGATGGTTCTTCACTCGAGGGTGCGCTTGAAATCAACGATCCCTTTTACACTTGATATATTCCCTGGCTGTGGTTTAACGTGTCGGAATATCTTAATATTCCGTCGTTTTTCATGCCACGGGGCAGGCGCGGCATCGTTCAGAATTCATATGTTATTTTTTTGCAGGATCTAAAGAGAGAAAGACGAATACATACTCCCCCGCATTGATGTCGACCGTCAAATCGCCACCCCTTGATTCCGCGTAAACAATCCAGGCCGGCTTGTCGCTCTTTCCACATTCGAGGTTAGGGTAGCCTTCACCAGTTTTGCCCTGGTACCAGGACAACAGCATCGGGTCGCCGCTGTGCTCTCTGGCTGTCCGTTTGGCAATGTCCTTGGCTTCGAGGAAATCAAGGTCAGCAGCATCGGTTGTGATTGTTACGAGTCTTCCAAGATAATCCATGCCAGTTGCGACCTGTCTCTAAATGATGGCGAAGTGCGTAAGCCGCGAAGATACAGCTTGATCTACCGGTATTTTTACAAAATAATAGGATAATTTAGATGGCGTGTCTTCAATTACAGCTGGCTCATCGATTTTCCATCTGGAGACTCGAGGGACACGTAATTCCGATTGTTAATCGTGTGAAAAATGCTAGTTGACAGAATCTCATTTATTTGTTTATGTCACAAAATTTCCTTAATTTCCCATAAATTTATTTTCAGCTTTACGTTAATTGACTTGATAAATGAATAGAACCTTTTTGTAAATTAAATTAGCCTTCATTGGGCCAATCCTCCAATGAAGGCTTTTTATTTTGCATAAGTGGCAATTAAAAAAAAGGTTATGTATAGACATTGTCGTTAAAAACCGGTTTTCGTAGTTTAATGTATTTTAATGTTACAAAAGAAGCCGGTAATTTTTCACCGGATGCGGTCATCGTCGATGATAACTTATTAAAATAAATCAGTAAATATTTTTCATGCCTTAAAGCTTTTTTAAAAATAGAAATAATTGAATGATCAATCAAGTTAGCATTCCTGAAGGCCTTAGTTGGGATTGTTCCTCCAGACGGATTATTCTTCGAGTTCAAAGCGATGTTTTCTCGAAGGGTGACACGCCTGACCTTCTCGCTTCTCTGCTGAAACACCACCAAATCTTACGCAGCACGGAAATAGTTCTTGAATTGCACGGCCCATCCATGCTGGCGAATTTATGCAACGCTCGATGGCACGGGCCGAAGATTCGGGTGCTTGTTTCAGACGATCAAATAGCGGAGATTCATAGGAGACGTTCCCAGTTTTTAGTAATTCGTCCAACATTGGTCCTTAACCGCTGTGAGGGCTCACTGCCGCGCATCATTCAGTTTTTAGCGAGTCTGAATCTCCCGATCGCGGTTTGTCCAACCGTTTTCATGAATCAGGACAAAAAGACACTACTGGATCTGGCCGAACGTCTGCTCTTCTCCCCGTTCGTCAAAACTTCCGTCCAACCGTTTTTTAATATGCTACTTTCCGCAATGGATTCGCCGGCTCACAGGACCCCTACAATGTGGGATACTTTTAGTGAAAACGTCGGGCAGGATTATTTCATCACAAATGACGGGAAGATAACACTGGCCGCTCGTTGGTCTGCCTATAACCTTTTCTTCGGTGATATTTCCGATACAATCCATGTGGTGCGATCTTCTAAATTTTTCAGCGTGTTGAGTTCGAAAAAAAATCAAACCGGTACGGAAAATTCCAGATGTTTCGAGTGCCGCGCCTATAAATTCTGCGCAGGCTATCTTTGTGCAATTGATACTTCTCATGATTGCTCGGCATTTATATCTTTGTATGAATTCATGTGTTCGCATGCGATACCACTTAAAGAGAGCTATGTCGCTTTGCCTAAACAGAAAAAACGAGATGTCTTTCAAGCCATCGACAGGCCCATTCACAGCCATAAACTATGAATTCTGACCTAAATCTCATAATGGTGCCAACCACGAAGTGCAACCTTTCTTGCCATCATTGCTTTGAAAAGCATTCGGACCGCGTGATGTCGCCTGGAGAGCTGCTGGTCGTCATGCAAAAAATATACGAATATTCAGGCAAGCATAATATCGGTAAGGTCGTCTTCTATTGGCAAGGCGGAGAAGTGCTTACGCTAGGACCTGCCTGGTTTGAAAAGATGGACGAAATAGTTTGCCAGGTGTTCTCTGGGAGCGCCATACGCGTCAGGCACAGGCTCCAAAGCAACCTGATTTCTTACACGACCAAGTGGAAACCCATCATAGAAAAGATATTTCAAAACGCGATTGGCTCTTCTATAGACTATCCAAGCCTATATCGCGGATTCCCAGGGGTCAGGGAAGATCAATTCAATGATATTTGGCTGAAATACTGCGATCGTGCAAGGGCCGATGGTATCGATGTCAGCGTGATATCTGTTCTCAATAAAGATTCTTTAAAAATAGTACCAAAGAATTTCCTCGAATTTTATAGTACCCGCATGGGAATATCCAATATGCAACTAAACTTTCCTTTTGACTTGCACACGGATATGGTTACTGCGGACTCGTTTTTTTTAGATCCGTTCGATTTAGGCAAATTCCTTGTCGATCTTTTTGATGCCTGGATTGATGAAAGTTCGGCATGGTATCGCCGGCTGCACATAAATCCGTTCTCTGAGTTGATAGATGTGTTTTCCTTTGCGCCACGGCCATCCAGGTGCAATTGTATATGGAGTGGTAACTGCGCTGAAACTTTTTTTTCAATAGGGCCGGACAGTTCAGTCGGACTTTGTGACTGCTGGGTGACTAGACTGCCAGAATTTTCTTTTGGAAACTTACAGTCCAAGTCGTTGGACGAAATTTCTCACAGTGCAGCAAGGAAAAGGTTTGGAGAGAGAATCGAGTCTGTGATGAACAGTGAGTGTGCAGATTGCCCATTCCTGAGTACGTGTTTTGGCGGTTGTATTATCAGAACCTTTGGAAGATACGGCACGGTTGAGAGCAAGGACCCTTACTGTGAAGCCTACAAGGCGCTGTTTTCAAGAGTGCAAAGATACGTTCGTTCGACAAATATTTCAGGAGGAAACAATGAAGAAACCAGAAGAACGGCATGAACAGGACAACAGTGATAATTTGGTGGAAAATGGAAATTCCACTAAATACACTCGTAGAGAGTTCGTCCATTACTCTACCTTTGCACTTGTCGCTGCGGTATTTTCGGTTTCACTGCCAGGGTGTGGTGGCGGTGGCGGCAGCAGTGATGGTGGGAGCAGTGAAAGTGTTGGCATCGATCCGGAACCATTGCTGTCCAACCAGGCTAGCGTTGGTCCCGGCCACGTATTAGAAATCAACAGCCTCGATTCTCCCGGCACGTCCGATATTCCTGAAGATGTTTTTAGCGTCTCGGTACGTGTGGACGATACGGTAAGTTATAGCATAAGGCCGATCTATTTCAAAGAAGACTGGATTGGTGTTGTTATGCCTCCGATGATTCAAGCCGCAGGCAGAAGCTACTTTGAATCAAGAGATGTGGAGGTGAGCCTCTCAGTCCGCGGGGCACTAATAGGAAAGTTTACGACAACGATGAGCCAAGATATCTCAGGGACGAGTTGTGGAGATTATCTGTTGCCTCTCTTGGTCGAAATCGGAGCTGAAATGACGTCTATCGAGAACGAAAAGGGAATACTCTTTGAGGACGAGGTCTCGCTTGAGAAGTGGGATAGGATGTACCCGGTGGTGAGCAATTTGCTTGATTCATTGTATACAACTGTTTCTTCTGTTTGTGAGGGCGACCTTTTAAAGGTAACTACCATTGGGGGCGAAACTTACAATGTGACGCCTGAGGATATTGCCATGGTAGAGCAGCTAATAGCCAACTTGGAGGCCGACGAACCCGAGGAAATGGGTAATGGCTTTCTGGATTCAATCATTGGCCCAGTGGGAGACGCCATACGAAAGCTGACCGCTGTGTTAGGCTATGCACTCCCAGGTGCTTTTCTGGCAATGACAAGGAAATGGAATGGGGTTGCTTCTGGATCCGGGACGATCGCCGCAATTATTACGGCAGCAATTCCAGCCGCCGCGATGTGTGTTGCCGGAAACTGCCTGAGATTGTTGGCTGATTCGGAAACTAAACCTGAACGGATTATGAACGGCCTTAATTGGTACGCCAATATTCTCATGAACCAGGGGCTTTATAATCTGAACGACCAAATGATCTGCAACTTTACTGAAAGCGGTCCCGAGGTTATGAGTATTGTAACACAGGATAGTATTGAACTGCTTGAGGATATAAGCAATAGCCTTTGGAACGATATTCCATGGAGCAACAACACTCCCTGGAGTAACAACACTCCCTGGAGTAACAGCACCCCTTGGAGCAACTTGCAGTGGACAAACCAACCCTGGAGCCATACGGCGTGGAACAACACAACACCTTGGGGCAACAACGTTTGGTCAAATAATGTTTGGAACAATACCCCGGCTTGGAACAACACTCCTGTTTGGAACAATACCCCAGTATGGAACAACACTCCCGCATGGAGCAACGCACCCGTGTGGAGTAATGCCCCAGCGTGGAGCAACGCACCCGCATGGAGTAACTTTGTCAATTCCGGGTTCAACTGGATAAAGATAGTTTAACAATAGTCAATATAATACGAAGACAGGCTTCAGGGCTCAAGAAAAAATCCGTCCGCATCTAGATTGTCTTTTTGGCCGCTCTACTGAGTTACCTCCAGCGACACGTATCTCGATTCGCGCCACTGGATGTGCCTTATAGACGAACCAGAATCCGGCGCAATCTTGTGAAATCATTTCTTACAGTGACCCTTGGTACTCTGGGGCATTGCACAATCCAAAGACTTTGGCTTGGCCTACATCCAAAGCCGCCATATTGGCCAAAGCCCCCTTTCTTTCGTTCTCATGTTCAATTCGTCCATAATGGCCGGTACACAGAGCGGTCGTGGTATTCAGGCGGCGGCACGCCTTAATGCTGGTATTTTTACCGGAGGAGATGACAAGGTCGTCACTTCCAAAGAGCCTTCCCAGATGCCATGGTGCAAGTCGAGAATTCTTGCGGCTTTTTGCTCGAAAATCCGGATCCCGCGGCCAAATCCAGCATCGGTAACACCACGGACGGCTAGCATCCTTGCTCAGCCGGCTTTATTGCTTAAACTATTGGTATCAAAAAACAAATCGCATCTTTAGTAGAAAGAAAAGACCTTATGCTGAAATCAAATCTGATTTTCGGTTAGCAGGGTACCTAACAAGATGAAATTGCTAAAGATCTAAAATTTTTCTATGCCATCTCAATCATTCCCGCAGGCGGGAACTATTGCCGAAACAATCCGGGGAATCGTTGACCGGGTCACGTATCACAATCCGGACAACGGCTGGTCGGTGTTGCGCGTCTTGCCGTTCAACAATCCCCATCAGCAGGAAACCGTTATCGTTCACCAGACCAAGGTGTTTGCCGGGGCCACGATGGAATTTCATGGGGCCTGGACCGATCATCCCAAATTCGGCCGTCAATTCAAGGCCGTTAAAACCGTCGAGAAAAAGCCGGCCACCGCCGCGGCGCTTGAAAAATATATAGGGTCAGGGCTCATTAAGGGCGTGGGTCCCAAGACAGCCGGGAAAATCGTCAGACATTTCGGCAGCAAGACCCTCGATGTATTCGAGGGAGAGATCGGAAGGCTCACCGAGATAAGGGAGCATCGCTCAAAAAAAACTGGAAATGATCCGGGATGCCTGGACCGAACATCGGGCGATCAGGGAAGTGATGATGTTTTTGCAATCCCATGGCATCAGTACCCTCTTTGCCGTGAGGATCTTTAAGGAATATGGCGACAACGCCATCGCTTACGTTTCCGAGGACCCCTACCGGCTGGCCGGCGATATTTACGGCATCGGCTTTTTTTCGGCGGATAAAGTGGCTCAAAGCATCGGCCTTGCCTTGGACAGCCGGCAGAGAATCATGGCCGCGATAAAGCATGTTCTGGCGGCAAGCCGCGAGTTCGGCCACTGTTACCTGAACCGCTGATTCCTTACGAAACCGAGTTGTCGATCCCAAAGAAATTCCAATATGTGGATATCGAGAAAATATGCCGGGCACAAACCAGGGCTGACGAATTAATGGCGGTATTAAAAAAGGTGCACCCGTGGTCAACGCTTCATTATGGCCTGTCGGCATCAGCGGTGGTTAAAAAACTCTATCTGGAATGGATACCGAAATATTTTGGAAACGACATCGAAATCCAGGTCATCACACCCATGACCCGGGGAAGTTTGGGCACGATCAGTTTGAACAGGATGATTCAGGAATTCGCCAATCCGCAGAAACGCGGAAAAAGCCAGCTGCAGGTGGGCGAAAGAATCTTCAGGGTCGGAGATCGGGTCATTCACCGCAGAAACAACTATGATCTGGGGGTGTTTAACGGGGATATCGGGGTAATCGAGGAAATCGACAGCGAAGAGCTGACCTGCGTGGTATCGTTTTTGCCCGACAAGCGATTGGTGGAATACAAGCGCGGCGACATTTCCGAACTCGACCTGTCCTATGCCATCACGATCCACAAATCACAGGGCAGCGAATTTGGAGCGGTCATCATCCCGGTCCTCAGCCAGCATTTCAAGATGCTCTTTCGCAACCTTATATATACCGGTCTGACCAGAGCCAAAAAGTTCGTCGTTTTGGTTGGTACCCGCAAAGCACTGGCCATGGCGGTCAAAAATCAGGACACCAGCCAAAGGCAGACCTATTTGAAGAAACTCCTGCGGGAATATTGACACCGTTCGATGTAACAATTGACATCGTTCGTTGTGTCATTGACACGATTCGATGGAACCTACACGAAAAATGTATTGCAATACTGGGTATAAGCCTCTCGTCGATTACTGAATCCACGTTTTCGATAAAACTATACGTTCAGAGAATCAACGTCAGAAGGAACGAGTCCGCGATGACGACTTCGCCATATAGGGGGATCAGCCGACCTGAGTCGTCCCGCGTTTGAAACCACTGCTTTTAGGCTGTCGGAATTTCACTTATCGTAACATGTAGCAACATCAATATATTGCGACATAAATAAATATTGACCTTCGGGATAGGGCTGAGCTTGAAGAAGGTTATCACAGGTTTTTTGAAACGTTTTACTCTGGTGATTAGTTGGAGTAGTCTTGACCTGAATACATCGCAATTCCGTTGCAAATATATCGACCTATCTGTACTTTTCACAATAATTGGTCGCACACAAGATGTTGTATACCCTTCTATTACTTTTAACACAGGAGCCAATGGGCGAACGCTTTTTGCGCTCTTCTGGAAGTGATTTTTCGGCCCTGCCGTTACATTTAAATATACAGACGTTTAGACCTAACCCCTCTATTTTATAATTTCTGCCACTCCCGATTCAAGATTTAACATCATCTTATTTTGCCAATCTCTAAAACCGTCTTTTGAAACTAATACCATTAATTCTGTGTTATATATTCGGGATGGATAACTACCTACGCCACTAGAATCATACTGAGGCTTACCGCATACTTTTCTTCCAAAAAAAAGATTCTTAGCTAGTTTGCCATTTGAGTCTGTTTTGCCCCAACCAACATTACTATCTGTTCCATCGAAAAATGCACAATCGGACTCAATTTTAACGTTTGCTTCAGCAATAGGAGATCCATTTTTTTCTGAAAAAACAGTCACGAAAACAGAGATTTTTCCAGGTTCATGGTTTCTAACGGCACGACGCGAATCTGATGATATATTGATATGAAATATTCCAGAGTCTTTTTTTGATTCTTGAGAAATGTTTTTTTTTGCCTGAGTTAATTTGTTGGTAATTCTATAATTTGTATTTTGAGTTAAATGAAATACTACAACACCTGCTATAATCGCCGCAATTATTCCACCGATCCATTTAATCATTTTAACGAAAACTCCTATCAAAAAATTATTAAAGCAATTTTCAAATTATTTGTCATGAAATCGATAGACTCCATATTGGTAAAGTAAGAATCCACTACTATATCTCCGACACCTTTGAAAACATTCATTGATCTGAACGAACATTATTACTCACCGCAATTCGATGAGCAACGGTTTCGGAAAAAGTGGTGCCTTTGATTAAAAGGCTAAAATTGGTTGGAACCTCACATCTTCTTAGCATATTTTCTCGATTAATCAAGATCTTGTATATTTGGCGCAATAATCAATCATATTTGAAGTTTTAAAAAAAGTGACGGATTTGCACTCAGTTTGAGTTTTTAATCGTATTTGCGGATAATTCTTCAATTTGTCTGAGCGATGAGGGGTATTCAGCGTCACCACAAATTTTTAACCTGGAACTTATTTAAAGTGCTTAAGTTGCCTAAATGCTGAGGGATAGATGTTTTAAGATTTGATTTTAAAATGACAGAGGGTAGCCACAGGGCAGCATCCCACATCTTGTGCCCGCCTCACATACTGCGAACGTTTTGATATCTAATAAGTGTTTCATTATATATCGTAGAAACTTCTAAGGCCGTGATGTATTGAGAGACTCTTGGTTATCAAACACAACGAAATCATTGCATATACGATTTGGACATCATAAAACTACCTTGGCATTGGGCCGTTGTCAAATATTTTAGCCAAGGAGGTATTCCATGAAAGTGTCCAAAGCAGGAAAAATCTGGCTCGACTATCATCAGATCCATTCCAAAAAAAAATACGGTCAGAGCCCACTCGTTCGTCAAGGATAGATTCTGTCGTAAATTCGGTGATTACGACCTTAACGATCTATCCGTGGACAACATTCTGGACTTCATGAACTAGCTCACCGAAGGTCGCAAACCCCAAACAAAACGTGCTCGATTTACCAGCCTGTTGGCATTTTTCAATTTCGCCAAAAACAATCTCGATCCTGATATTAACAACCCTTGCGATTCGCCGATGCTGCGCAAGTTGTTCCGCATGAAGGTAAAAACTCAATTCGATATCCTCGAAAAGGAAACCGTGGATGAAATCATTTTCCGGACCAGAATGCCCAGGAACCGGTTGATTCTTGAACTGATGGCACGCGGTGCAATGCGAATGGAGAGGTTTTAACCATAGTTCCCAATGACATCGCCGAAAGGAAAATCCTGTTGAGAGAGCCTAAAAGCGGGCGAGAACAGGAAATGATATTCATACCGCAAAAGGTGGCTGATCGTCTCAAAGACTATATTAAAATCAAAAATATCAGACTGCACGAAAGGATCTTTCCGATTTGCTATGAGGCAGCCAGGTCGGTTGTATTGAAAGCAGGCCGGTTGGTTGGCATCCACCTGAGGCCACATGATCTGCGACGCCATGCGGCCACGTATGCCTCTCGCTCAGGGGTGCCGCTTGAAATTATCAGCAAGATCATTCTCCGACATTCAAATTTATCAACTACCCAAATTTATTTGGGAAGGATCAGCGATTCTGAGGCATTGAAATGGATTGAAACCATATACAGCTAAAAGCAGGAAAGGGTGGGTCATGGTAATCAGATCCACCCTTTCGGCTGTGATTATAATCGAACATCGTTGGTATTTTTGAAACTGATATCTGCAAGGTTGTTGGAGATACCGCAGGTTTCGGGACCAAGGGATTTCGTGGGATACCCATTACGTATCTGTAAATAGTAATAATATTTAGGATGTTTATTTGTAAGCATTCACAGAGCACCGCATCTACTTTGTTGTCGGGTACTTGAAGTACAAAAGTCGTCTGCGCACCCGACGCCTTGAGTCTGCGGCACCCTGTAAACGCTTACAACGAGGTGGTTTGAAGCGCATCGGATTTTGCAACCCTGTGAACGGTTACGTTTATTTAATAACAGTTCACATAGCTAGTGACATTCCTGATTCCGGTGATGTTTTCTTTGCAAATCTAAATTCTTGGATTTTGTATTCCTCTTCTCACTATAATGACTGAAATACAGAACTGCGCCTTAAAACTGAGCGCAGTTCTGTGATTTGTGGATTCTTTGAGGAAATAGTTATTGATCAGTAAAGAGTAATCTGGCCACTTTCCTGCTTCTCAAATAATATATTTTGAGAACCATCCGTCACTATGCATTCAAATCCCTGCCCTTGACTATTAGTGTCAGGGGGAAAGCCATGGTTAACAATACGAATCATATAATTTCCAGCATTTAATTCTTTAAGGCCGACGCCCAAATCGAATCCGTCGGGATCACCACCCTCACCGGCAATAAAGTCCCAAGGAATCACATGATTGTTTAATCCAACCCAATTTGCCCCGTAAATTGTGGGACCCGTGGGTTGTCCATCTATGTAGGCAAATACTTCAACTTGGTAAAATCCAATACCTTCTAGTGGATAGAATCCAGGCCCTACGACGGGCTGCCATAACAGATCTATGTTTTGACCATTGTTTTCAATATCTTTTATTTGTGCAGCAAGACCCTCTGTTGGATCGACGCAAGGACCGGTCCAGACATCGGTTTTGGTTGTACCTGGAATTGTGTTACCCACTGCGTCCAACAACGTGAAGGTATATGGTTTTCCAGCTATTGGATAGACACCCTGGATTCCATCCGTGAATCTAAAGCTTGATACGAAATCAACATCGGGGCTAAAAATATCAGTATAAGTTTTTAGCACAAGGCTTGCTCCATTCGGCATGTCTACTCGTACGCCAAATGAAACAATATCGGTTCCACAGTCAAACCCCGTGAATAAACTATTTGGATTATTAACATCGATGTGAGCCCTCACATCTACTGAAAAACTCAAAGGGGGAATTTGAGCAGGAGGACATTTTTTGCGTCTGCGATCATGATGGGTTGCAATCCATGATCCTCCCTCAAAACCTTCTGTACGAATTTTAGATGCATCACCACCCGCTTTGTCATCTGTGACACCGTTTCCATTGATTATTACCGGACCAAAAAACTGAATAATGAATGGTGGTTGGTCTTCGGAAAGGATAGCGGTACTTAAAAAACTAATATCATAGCCATTGTCAGTCTGTTCAGCCCTTAAAGACATAGGGGCCAGATCCCCCGATACATTTGATTGCATACAACCGGCGGCTAATAAATTGTTAGAGTTATTAGGATCAATTGAAAGGTCATTAACATAAATAGTAAAATTATATTCACTTGGCCCAAGCCCTTTTGCAACAATGTCCCATCGTCCACGTAGCTCATCAACACCACCATAGGCAAGATTTATGTATGGCACGGAAGTAAGAAAAATGGTCAGTGTTAAAGTAATTATACTTAACAGAAACATTGGGAATTTGTCCAAATTTTTAGGGATCATATTTTCAACCTCCTATTTTTTATCTGAATAATGCATCATGAATTATCACCACTACCCCCAACAAGTTTTCATCCATAGATCTCGTCACTTTAATGATAAGTTACGTAGAATTAGTGAGTAAATTAAGTATTAAAATAAAAATACCCCTCGGTGAAAAAATAGAAAAAGAAACCGAGGGGCAAAAGAAAGGCATTTTAAGGATAACCTTCATTATTCTCCTTTAATTGTAAAAAATGGGTATAAAATCTTTACTAATCAGATGCCTGATTTAATCCTAAATTTGTTAAGCTAAAATCTGTTTATAGATTATGAGATTTTATTAAAAACTAGAACAAATATTACAATGTGAATTTTTGTATTTTGTAGTCGCACTCATGTCAATAAAAACAAAGAACCAAGATATTTAAAAAGCTCGGATTGGAAGTTTGGGTCATCTGCTATTCCTGTTGTTAAATAAAATTTTAAAACTGCAGATTTTAATACATTTTTTTAACTTTGATCCAATTAAAGATAGATTGAGAGTACCTTAGGTAATTGAATCTTGTCAAACCTTGGGTTAGCTTGCCAATATATTCACCCTTCATCTTATTGTATTTATAACAAATACGGTTCTAGTATCACAACGATTCAGGATGGTTTTAGACCTGTTTCAATTAGCCGGGATTTATAACCATGACGATCATATCATTTTCAGGTGCACAGTTATTTTTTGGGTATTTCCATTTCCCCCTCTAATTCCAAGTACGATTGCTTTGGGGCAACTGAGTATTGATCCCAAGTTCCTCCCCCTTTAATTCCTTCATATTTGCCGGTTCCTTTAATATAGGAAAATGTCCCCTTCCAGTGGCCCTTTCCGACTGTTTTTCCTTCCCAAGTTCTAAACTGCTTATCGCCATCTTTGTCTATATCTATTCCGTATCCCTTGCCGGACCCTTGACCGGTTTTGATATTCATATCAATTGTGCCCATGCTTGTAGAAGGATGTTTTACACCTGTAGTTTCATTAAAGTAGAACTGTTGACTCTCATTAAGGGCGATAACATGTCCTTCCTCGTCCCCCACCTCTACTGGTTCCCATTTCACCATATAACTTGAGCCGTGTGCTTTAAATTTTTCTCCAGCTACTGCACAGTCAATGGTGGTTATTCCAAATACGAAAAATATAATAGTAATCATTGCAAAACTTTTATACTTAAACATTTCTTACCTCCTTTATAAAGTGAATTTATTTGATGGTTAAAATTAAATAATTGGAAAACACCTCCTCTCATTTATAAGACCCGTAAAATGACAATAAACGAATAAAAGGGAGTGATTTAAAAATGGAAATTAAAAACGGGAAATAGCTAAGGAGTGAGAAAAAGGGGAAAGGAGATTGGAAATCAGCTATATATGATCACAGGTGCGCAGATCAATCGGTGATATCTAATTGTATTTCCCTAAAACACTATTAATCTAAAACGAAAAAGTGTGTCAATATCAAAATGTTGACCTACGATAAATATACCTTGCCATAAGCGTAACTAACAGAATTTACGTTGAAATTGAATGTATTATCTGGATATGTTAGCCTTACATCGGGCATCGCTCCAATGTCAAACCCATATTACATAAAGGAGGTCAGCCATGGAAGTGTCCAAAGCCGCCACAATCTGGATCGATTACCACAAGGCCCACTGGAAAAAAAAATACCGTGCGGTCGTATCAGTCCATCATTGATCGGTTCTGCCAGGATTTCGGTGATTGTGAGATTGATCAATTTACCCCTATGAGGTCTTTTCCTTTCTGAACAGCTTTACCAACGGTAACAAGCCCTACACTAAGCGAGTCTGTTATTCCCACCTGTCAGCCTTTTTCAATTATTTTCCAAATTAACATCGATTCCGCCATGGTTAATCCGTGCGATACACCCATGAACCGAAAACTGTACCGGGAAAGAGTGGTTTCCAGATGGGAAATCATCGAAAAGGAAACCATTGACGAAATATTTTCCGAACGGTTAAAGTCCGGAATCGGTTGATTCTCGAACTGATGGCCCGAGGCGGAATGCGGATTGGTGAGGTTCTGAAACTGAGGTTAAATGACATACAGGACCGCAAGCTGATCCTTCGAAAGCCAAAAAGCGGTAAGGAACACGAAATCGTGTTCATCCCGCAGAAGGTAGCCGACCGGCTTCGTGATTATGCGACGAAAAAATGCATTAATCCACTTGATCGGATTTTTCCGATTTCCTATGAGGCAGCCCGTATGATGGTGGTAAAATCCGGAAAGCTGGTTGGAAATCACCTGCGGACGCATAACCGGAGGCGGCATTCGGCAACCTATACATCCAGGTCCGGTGTGCCAATTGAAATCGTGAGCAAGGTCATCCTCCGACACACCAACCTTTCAACCACCCAAAGGTATCTGGGCACTATTAGCGACACAGAGGCGATCAGATGGATTGAGAATTTGTATGGTTAAAACAGAAAGGGGTGAATCCCTTGGCGGCGTCACCCCTATAGACGGTAATAATATAATTAGGCTATTACAAACAAGTCCTCGGAATGATAGTTTTGTTGCCACAGCAGCAAGTACAAATTTTATCCATACTCGGCTTTATTGGAGATAATGCAACTCCAGATTTGATTGCTCTCGGTAAAGATACATTGAAAAACTTCTTGGTTTTTGATTAGAAAATATTTTTTTTATAGAAGCACGTATCAATAACACAAAGGTCAGGTTTTCTTGCGGAACTCAGTGACTGATTCCTTTTGGTTTAAAGAACGAGCAATCAAAGTCATAACAGAGCGTGGAGTAAAACGAACTGTAAAAGCTAAAATCTTGTTTATTAAACCAGGAATGACTATTTTTTTGTTTTTCATTAAACCAGAAAAACCGGCCTGCGCAACATCGGCTGCATTCATGATATGGGGACTTTTAGCTAATTTGGTATTAATCATTTCATTATGTTCAAAGAATTCAGTATGGGTAGGGCCAGGGCACAGAACAGTAACATTGACGCCATCTTGCGCAAGTTCATTATGTAGAGCCTCGGAAAACATTAGAACATAGGCCTTTGAAGCATAATATGTGCTCATGTAAGGACCGGACTGAAATGCTGCTGTTGATGCAACATTGAGAATGCTGCCGGAACGCCTTTTAACCATATCTGTGCCAAACAGATTGCAAAGCAGTGTCAATGAGATGATATTTAGTTGTAGCAGGTCCGTGTGTTTATCTGGGTTAAAATCAGTAAATTTGCCGTTAGTTGCGATCGCAGCATTGTTAACTAGCACGTTGATTTCAATTCCATCGGAAACTATATCATCATAAAGCTCTTGAGGGGCAGAAGATTTAAATAGGTCTTTTGCTATCACCTTTACAATAATTTCATGCTGATTTTTAATTTCTTCGGCGATACCTTCAAGTCTTTGCTTGTTTCTTGAAACTAATACCAGGTTATAACCGTTTTTTGCAAAAATTTTGCTTAATTCATAGCCAATACCTGCTGAAGCGCCTGTAATCAAAGCAGTTTGTTTCATAATTACACCCATTTATAAGCAGTGAAACTATCTGATATTTAATGGGCCGAATTTAGTTTTATATAAGTTACAGCTATCTGTAACACAATCAAGCAGATTGAAGCAGGGGAATCCCGATGATTAAGAAACCGCTAAGCTGGGTCCACAAAATCAGACCACATATACTATTTTATGTAGAATCTGTGATCGTAATGAGTAGTCACCATTATTATTTTAAGAAGTAACAAAGTGGTCCACCGCTCACATGAGCGGGGGACCACTTTTTTCCTACATCGCCAGGTCGTCGGACTTCATGTCAACAGTGATCATAAAGCCTGTCGATCCACTGAATTGAAAGGCTTTGTCGCCAACCTTCCAAGACTCAATCTCGGTTGGCATCATTTTGAAACCATTATTTCTTGGTGCCCCAAAATAGGCGATGTTAGAAAGCATGCCGTTTTCTCCACCCATGCCCATCCATTTATTCAAGATTATATGCGCCTTTAAGCCCTTAGCAAGCTTGGCTTCAGCGCGTTCTTCGGTTGCCGTCCATTCGATCTCTGCGTCTTCAGCAACCTCAAATGCTTTCCACTTTACTGGAAAGATGTGACCCAAAGCGGTTGCTACACCGGCCTTCTGTTCATCGGTGGTGCCTGCCTGGAAGGTAACGATAGCCCATTCGGTGTTTCCTTTCTCCCAACTGTGGCCTAAATCTCCAGCGACCCAGAACTTCACGCCAGCAAGATCGGTGTCTCCATAATACCCCTTGTTAATTTTATAGGCCATGTTGAATTTGCAGAAGTGTTCTGCACCGTGCTCAGTTTTGTGTAAAGCAGGTTTGGTGTTGAAATAGCACTGACAGAACATCGGACAGCTGCAAGCTTCGATCACAGTACCGTTAAAGTGCCACCCCTTATCTGTGCTCGCAAACGTTGAAGGTGATATCATAAGAAAGGCCGTAAAGACCATTAGTGCGGAAACGTAAGAATAATAATATGCTTTGTAGTTTCTCATTTTTCTTATCCTTGTGTTGATTAACTTATGCTTCTCAGGGTAACGAGGTTATAATCTCTCTATATTCATTTTCTGTAAATGCCTTAAGGGTTTCAGATCGTACGGCCCCTGCGGCACCAATTGCAAGCATGGTGGCGGCGTATACTGCATCATTGGGTGCTTCGCTGATAACAACCATGTCATAATGGCCCATTGTAAGATAAAACGCTTTGAATTCGCCTCCAGCGGCTTTCATGGCATTTTTAACTTTGTCCAGTCTCGAAGGGCTTTCTTTGATGCTTTCGATGCCTTTTTGAGTGTAATTGACTAATGTGATGTAAGTCGGCATATTCCTATCTCCTTATCTACGCGGGTTAGTTTTGATTTGGCCTTTAAGAATTCACATTCCATTTTAGTTTTTCCATTATTTGAAAAATCCCACCTCAATTTAACGCACTAAACAGTTTTTTGTAAAATACGTCCGACCTTTGTGGTCCTATCCAGACCACGGAAAAAATGTGACATTTATAATGTATGGTTGGAAAAGGTACGTCGAGCACGATGCTCAACCAATTGGATATAGGGATATTTTTTGAATTGATGTAGAGGAAAGGCTCGGCCCAGGGGCAGTACAATTATATCATTTAAGATTTGTGGTATTCTTCAGTAGCGATTCCACTACTTTTAAAAATATGACTTTAATATTGCTTTGTCAAAAAAAAAGCTGGAATATACAAAAAAGCTGAATAGGTGCAAACTTAATTTTTTTGACAAACCAATTTTATGATTGATAACTCAAGTACTGTCGCCAAAAGGCGATGGATTTAAGGCGGTCTTGAAAACTTGACCAAATAAATTCGAACAAGCGGCCGCCGAATTAAAATGTCACCAATCATGACCTTTCGCACCCACTAAAATCTTCGCCAAAAAACGAGGGATTTTCTCCCACTCCCAGATAGAAACATTAATATCTTTCATCTTGTTGATAGGATTTCCTTAGATAATGTCGCAATATATTGATGTTGTGACATGTTCCAATAATATCTATAAATCGCGTCCAGAGTGTATTATCGACGTTTATTACAGGTCAGACTACTGATACGTTTACAGTATCTGGAAATTTCAGAGGGGTCGATTTTATGCATATACAACACCACAGTAATTTTAACATTTTGTTGACTGGAAGCCAACAGTTTGGACAATCTGGTTCGACGATTTCTTAAGACGATTTTGTTTGTCTCGAATCACCCATAAAGCCATATCAACAAGCCTTAGTGGCGTTTCTTGCCAATCTTGAGGTATGTATGGACTTTTGGAAATATCCCATGCAAACTGTATGTAATCAAGCAACACATGGTGATTCTTGTTTGCGTCTTTCTCTTTTACCCCTACAGCAATTAGAACCTGTTTGTCAAAAATTGGGACAGTGCTTGGATACAAGAAATGAAGGAATGTAGACCTTGTGGGCAGTGCACAAGAATTTGAAAGGCCGTAGAGGCCACGCCGGTGATGCTGCAACACTTGAAATATTCGATCAACCTCTTCTAATTCCTCGGAGACTGCATGCGGGAGCTGGTTTCCAAGGTTCTTAAGCGTTTTTTCAATATTTTTCTGTCGGGCAATATCATCTCTAATTCGCCTACAGATCTTTTCCACTGCAGCTGGCTGCGAATACAATTTCCAGTAAAGAATACCTTCGTAAGTCCCTAATGTTATGAAACCTTTTTCTTTCCTTTCTCGTGCAATCCTGACTATAAGATCGTAGTATAGGCATCTGTCATTAAGTGGTTTCGGGGAAAAACTTGAGAGAGATGGGGCATCTCGGTCAAACCTTTTGCACGTACGATCATAATTTTCATACAGAATTGACCAGTCGAAATCAGGGGTTATCGGGCTATTCATGGCCTTCTC
This sequence comes from uncultured delta proteobacterium, assembly GCA_963728055.1. Classification (GTDB taxonomy): domain Bacteria; phylum Desulfobacterota; class Desulfobacteria; order Desulfobacterales; family SG8-13; genus JARFQH01. The sequence continues at coordinate 179,474 of CAVSIM010000016.1, forward strand.
TCTTTTAACAAAAATTCAAATACCGTGCTGATATATTGATATATACATTAACGAAAAAATTCAGATACATAAAGATTGTAACTACCTAATTCAAAATTACTTGAATCCGGAGATTGCTTACCTGTTCTCGGTTTAATGTAAGGTTACGATAGATTTAGAGTATCGCAGTTTTGGTAAAATTACAGATACGTTAAGATGCTATGTAACCTTTACATCAGCGGTTTTTTCGACCGACCACAATAAATGGGATTGTGGTCGGTTCAGGATCAATTTCACTTTCCATATCAACCTCGGCTTATAAGTCCGAAGATCAAAACGGTGTTTTCTCGGCAATCTGGAACTTCGCTGACACGTCTCCGGCAAGCTGGATATTATCCGGATTAAGAATCATCACCGAAGCCCCAGCCTTGAGGTTGAACTTTGACAAGTCCATCCAGATCACGTTAGGGGTCGTTGTCAGCTCAAAGAAATAGCGACGGTTGGTGAGGTCGATCGCCGTGCGATACTCAGTGTTGTAAAGGGTGCCCGGTGCATTGTTGGGAGCACCGAACGGTACTGAAGCATTGCGTGCGATGGCAAGGATGCCCGCGATGGCCTCTCGCTCCGTTTTAGGCTCAGGCAACATTTGCAGATAATAAGACGAGCGTACGAAACGGTCTCGCGGATCGACATTGCCTGGCAATGGTGTTTGACGCGTTGCATTTGTAAAGTCATAGCGGGCAAGATTAGCCAATTGTTCGTCATATGCAGGATCGTTTGTCATCACCCGATACTGGCGGCCATGATGCACCACAGGTTTTCCGCCGATGTATTCAATGATGGCCGAATCACCCGTTGCATCCTCAATGGCGAGATGGACGGTGGCCTTCATACCGTCTACCGAAACCATCACCGGCTGTATACCCTTCATTAGTTCCAAAGCTTTGGCAACGGTCGCGGCATTGTCGAGGAGATACTGCCCCCACAGGCCAGCATGCACCCCCTGCTTACTCTCGTCGCGTGGACCAAAATCGGTTGCGGTTAGATAAAGCATGTGCATTGCGAAACCCTTCTCGTTAACGCCGTCTGCAGTGCCGACACCATAAATGGTCGTAACCATGCTGCCATACCTGGATGTCCAGCGTGCCGGGTTTTCAGCGACGACTGTTTGTGGCCCGAGCTGGCCGCCGTCACGTTGCATGTCCTTGGGAAACACGGTTATCACTGGCTGGGTTGACTCAGGCCAGTCCATTGTTCGGCCCACAACCACAGCCAGCTTGTTGTCGTTCCACAAGATACGGGTGCAGGCCAGTGCGGATTGCATTGGTGCCATGATGATCGATGCACATAGCGTTGTGTACAGCAGAATCCGTTGGTAAATATTTGTTTTCATCCCATTTCCCCTTCATTGATGTAATTATGTTGCCTCAAAGTCAGCCAAGGTTAACCGTCGCTGCCCTGCTGAAGAAATCGGTGCATGTCGGCATCAGCTTCCATATCTCAACCACTGCAATCTTATCAACAATTAAGCGAAAACTTTCGGAAGTTCACCTTGGGTGCTGAAGGGTTTAAAAGAATAATCACTGCGATCATGAGTGCCGAAATCGTCGGTTAGGAGCGTATTGCGACATGGTTAATTTGTTTCTCAAGGCAAAAAAGGGATTATAGGTGAAAGGTCAATCGGAATAAGTGCGAAATTTAAGCTCTCAGTATTGCGACATTATAAAAAACTAATTCTGCAAGGATTGAAAACTTGAATAATCAAATTACCAGTTAACATTTAGAAGGAGATCTCTCCTCTGGCCTTGCGTTCAAGTGGAAGAAGGCTGTGGTAAATCATTCGGTTTACCGGTGTTTGAATTCCGCCTTGCTTTCCATATTTTACGACTGCACCACACTGTTCGTTCAGCTCAGATGGACGACCTTCCATGATATCTCGCTGCATCGAAGCGGTTCCACCCGGTGGCAGTTGGTCTATGAAAGCGATGGTAGCATCCACAGCACCTGCATCAATCTTCACGCCGTTGGCATGCGCGACGTCAAATACCTCGTGAATCGATTTAATCAGAATTTTACGGGTTTCCGGCAGACTCCTGAAAATGCCAATAGGTGAACGAGTGATGGCACCGACACCACCCCAAGGAGCGATCAACATAAATTTTTTCCATAATTCCGGAATTATATTTCGCGAGACTTCAATCGTTAACCCCTTTGCACCGGCAAATACCTCAGCAACTTTTCCAGTTCGCTCGGTAAAACGACCATCCAATTCCCCGAATGTAAAATATGGGTCGGCACCTGCATGCCGAATGTGACCTGGGGCTTCAACCATGCTGATCAACCTGCACAAACCAGGAAGAACGTGTTTAGCCCCTAATTCCTGAGACAAAATTGTGTGCGCTTCCACGCCATTTTGAATAGGAATAACCAAGGTTTCCGGGCCAACCAGAATTCTGATAGCTCCTGTGACTTCTGGTACCTGCCAGGATTTTACACAGCACAGCACGAGGTCTACATTGCCTATATTTTCTGGTCGATCTGTTGCTGTCACCGGATGGATTATAAAATCCCCATTGATGCTCTGGACCTGCAGTCCCTCGGTGACAATTGCATCCAAATGCTTGCCGCGTGCAATGAAGGTGACATCTTTTCCTGCCTGGGCCAGCCTTCCACCCAAATATCCTCCAACTGCGCCTGTCCCCAATATGGCAATTTTCATTAGGTTTCCTCGTTTAACAATTGTGTTCAGAGTCTACTCTATGTAACTTCGTTGAAATCAGATTTTTTGTTGATGGCTCAGTTTCATTTTAGAAAAATAAAGACTGCGGGATGGTATCCTGAAAAATTCATATATTATGGAGGAGTCCGGAATCGGCCTATCGCATGAATTGTTATAAAGCGAAGGAAAATTTGACGCAACACCAAGGTATTGCGACATAAACGTGCCAATCTTCAGATCCCTAACCAACCCCATCGATTTTAACATCTTCTTCTTTGAGTATAACCAACTAATTTCTTGACATAATTTTCATTAAAGTTTTATCCTTCCCACAAATCTCCATCCTTACATTTCCAAATCCTACCAGATTTCAGGAACGGTGAACGTATGAACAAGATTGACCTTACCCAAAAGCTGAAAGATTCAAACCACCTGTCCAAATCGGAAGCCGAGGCGGTCGTGAACCAGTTTTTTAATGAAATAGCCGATGCACTGGCACAAGGAGATCGAGTTGAAATCCGAGGCCTTTGTTCCTTTTTCATTAAAAATTACAGATCATACACCGGTCGAAACCCCAAAACTGGAGAGAAGGTTAAAATCAAACCAAAAAAATTGCCCTTTTTCAAAGTGGGCAAGGAACTGAAGGAACGGGTGGATGGTTGAGATCATGAAAGCATAATTTAATTGATCTGACAGGAACAGTACCATCAATGGAATATATATCTTTCAATTCCTTAGTGGAAAAGACATTGGGCACACGTTTGCCAAACTCACTCGCAGATAATATCTCTTTCCCGCAGCTATCAACGGAGGCAAGAGGCGTCATTCTGCGCATGCTTGCCCTTATGAAGCGTTCATCGTGCCCCGCAACAGAGTTCAATCCACTTATGATTTGGCTCCTATCCACTGTTACGCCTGGCATGTTGCCTTCAGCGTGGGGCGGTCGAATTCCGCCTGTTACTGCGCCAGGCCGCCACAGAAAACTTGACGCCTATGTCACATCACAAACGTGGCCTTCAGGCAATGGGCAACCGGTATTTATCGATCTGGGGTGCGGCTTTCCTCCACTGACAACAGTAGACACTGCCAAATGTATCCCCGGCTGGTTGGTTTTCGGGGTGGACCGTTCATTTGCCAGCCATGTTCTTTACGATGCAGAAGGCAATTACGCTTGTTTTGACGGTTCAGGAAAATTTCAGTATTTTCAGTCGCCAACGAAACCATTGCATGAGAATCCCAAGGCTGCCAGGGATCGATTTGAATCCCTTTTTGAGGACCTTTCCACCGAGCTGAAAGGATTAGATGATCAAAGCAGCGAAACCGTTGTGAAGGGAGGTAACAGGCTCATTTATAATCATGTCCGAGACTTCGAAGCGGAAAATCTTAAATTCATTGAATCAGATATTGACGATCTCAACTTGCCGCCCGCACAGGCTATCAGGTGTATGAACGTTTTGCTTTACTTTGAAAAAAGTGTCAGGGAAAAGATGCTGTCCAAGATAGGGACATTTCTTGGAGATGGCGGTATCCTAATTTCAGGTTTCAATCATCCTTTTGGCATTTACGCGCGATATGCCGTCTATAAAAAAGACTCAAACGCTATAAGGCCGAGTGAATTCGGTTTCAGCCTGGATAACCTGCGGCCCTTGGGTATTGGTCCCTGGTTAACGATTAATGATGAGGATGAGGAGGCTGAATTTCTAGCTGACATGACAGGAGCTATTCGCACCGACCGCATTTTCTGGGCAGAATTCAACCAACGTGTTGATGAATTGCAGGAGACATATGGTACTTGCAAACGGGGCGATGACGGATATAATCATTTCTCGAAAGAATTTCTAACAGCGCCTCCACTTGTAACAGTGGAAAAAGCCGCTGCCTTGTGGCAGCAACTCGATGTTGAAGGGTACACTGAAGGAGCTGTGGAAGCGTTAAGACGAGCGGGCTATAATGCTTGGAAAAATCCAGTGAGCGATATCGCCGTCATGCCGCCTGATGACTTTTTTTTCCATCTTATAAGGATTTAATCTCTTCGAGTCTAATTCCGCGAAGCTTGCTTCGGTAATGAAGGTTAACCATAATATTTAACAAATACAATTGTTACAAATAATTCAAGGTTTTCATATGGACGAAAAAAAATTTGATCCCAAAAAATTGCAGAAATTGAATAATCCACAAAGATTGTTGGATATCCCTCCTGAATATGTTTGGGGTAAATTGAATCTGGAAAAACCAGACATATTGGTTGAAATAGGTGCCGGAACAGCATTTTTCAGTATTGCTTTTCTTCAGCACTTCAAGCCTTCGACAATTTATGCTTGTGATCTATCCGAAGTAATGATCAACTGGGTAAAGGAAAATGTCTCTCCAAAGTACCCCAGCATAATTCCGGTGAAATCTGAAGAGCACTCTGTGCCACTTGATGATAGAATTGCTGACTTAGTGTTTATGATAACCTTGCATCATGAATTAGACAACCCATCTCTGACAGTTGAAGAATCTTATAGAATATTAAAACCCGGTGGAGAAATTTTTATTGTTGATTGGAAAAAGATAGATATGGACGAAGGACCTCCTGAAAAAATCAGATGTGCACCTGAACAGGTCAAGGAGGAACTTATGAAATCCGGCTTTCGCGGTGTATACATTTATGATGAATTACCAAAGCATTTTTTAGTTGTCGCGAAAAAGCAGCACCAATGCACATAAAAAGGAGCTCCACCTGTAAGGTGTTCCGCAGAAGCCCCAAAGCGGCGGGTGAGATTGATCGTTGAGCTGAAAGGTTGCGGTAACTCCCATCTTCAGAAGTTTCGAGCTGATGAATAAAGCTGACCTTAACCTCAACCAAATCAGAAGTAATGGTAACCATGAAACACTGGAGAAATGTATCTCCAAATAGAAAGAATGAATGATTAATCTTGTAATACCTGTTATTTTAAGAGAGGGATTATGAAAAGTTGGTGTTTTATTATTTCACAATTTGTCCTGCTTTCTATAACTTTCTCCGTAAATGCTGAGGAGGCGAATAAAGTCATGCAATTAACATCCCCGAATTTTTCAGATCAGAAGAGTATGAATAAGAAGTTTACATGTGATGGAGGGAATATTTCCCCTGCATTGGAATGGTCTGGTGTTCCAGAAGGAACCAAGAGCTTTGTATTGATTGTAGATGACCCTGATGCTCCTGACCCTGCCAATCCTAAAATGACTTGGGTTCATTGGGTTCTTTATAATATTCCAGCAACGGTTAGCTCTTTGCCTGAAGGTGTAAAGGACAAGGATCTCCCTAACGGAACACTGCAAGGTCTCAATGACTGGACAAAAACAGGCTACGGTGGACCCTGCCCGCCGATTGGTCAACACCGATATTTTCACAAGCTTTATGCATTGAATATTATCCTCCCAGACCTCAACCGCCCAACAAAAGCAAAACTTGAAAAAGCTATGCAGGGACATATTCTTCATAAGGCAGAACTGATTGGATTATATCGGCGAAAATAGGTACCAAGATAAAAATAGACAACCTAATAATCAGGCCCTAAGGATTAACCGTCGTTTCTATCAGTGCCCAGGTTTCTTGATTTTCGAACCTCAAATTATTCCAATTAACGAAACTGATTGTCAAAAGATGCGTTTTCAACATCACCCTTGGATATTTATTTTATAAAGATAGTAACAAATACAAATTTTAATCAAATCACGCATGACCCATTTAGGAGATGCTATGAATAATAAAATTGCGCTCATTACCGGCGGAAGCCGTGGCCTTGGAAAGAGCACCGCCATTAAACTGGCGGGAAAGGGTGTTCATTGTATTATCACCTATTTAAGCAAACGGGCGGAAGCTGAACGGGTTATTGCAGAAATTCAACAAACCGGACAGGTGGGTGTGGCCCTGCAATTGGATACTGGTGATATTAAAAGTTTTAAGGATTTTTCTAAGAGGGTGAAAAATGAATTAGAACAGCACTGGCAGCGCGACTCCTTTGATTTTTTGGTAAATAATGCTGGAATTGGCGTCAATGTCCTTTTTGCCGAAACTACAGAGGAACAATTCGACCAACTGATGAATATTCACTTTAAGGGAGTGTTTTTTTTGACTCAAACACTTTTACCGATAATAGCCGATGGAGGTCGGATAGTGAACTTGTCTTCTGGGTTGGCTCGCTTCACCCTGCCAGGTTTTTCGGCTTATGCGGCCATGAAAGGCGCTGTGGAAGTGCTGACAAGATATATGGCAAAAGAGTTGGGGTCTCGCAAGATTACCGTCAATGCGGTAGCGCCAGGCGCAATCGAAACAGATTTTGGCGGTGGTAGGGTGCGTGACGATAAGCAACTCAATAATTTTATAGCATCTCAAACCGCCTTGGGTCGCGTGGGTAAGCCTGACGACATCGGTGGTATGATTGCATCATTTCTAACCGGGGAAAATCGGTGGGTCAATGGCCAAAGAATCGAAGCTTCAGGTGGTATGTTTTTGTAACTAAACCTTCCCATATCGGCCCGGCAAAACCTCACTTGGAATCAGAGATCATGAAAACAACATCATCTTTACGAAATGCACAAAAATTCAGAGCAATTAAGGCGATTCACGCTGAGTTTATAGACATTTTGAAGCATGAAAAGTGCCGGTCATGTTCATGCCTTTATGGAGATGTTCTAAGCAGCGTCTTCGAAAAGATTAAGAAATTTCAAAAATCCGAGTCAGATTATAGCATAGTCAAGATCGAGAATGATTTTGAGCGCTGGATCAGAGAGGCTGATTTACTGAAAATGCACGGGTGACTGGGATGCAAGCCTTGTTTGACAGTTCCGGCATACAACACTTTCAACGAGGTTTTTGATAGCCTGTATTCGGATGATAATGATGCAGCCACTCCATTCGGAAGCTTGTGCACGATCAGTTGGAACAGGATGATCCAGGAATTCGCCAATCCGCAGAAACGCGGAAAAAGCGTGCTGCAGTTGGGCGAATGAATTTTCAGGGTCGGAGATCGGGTCATTCACCACAGAAACCACTATGATTTGGGGGTGTTTAATGGGGATGTCGGGATAATCGAGCAAATAGACAGCGAAGAGCTGACATGCATCGTATCGTTTTTTCCCGATAAACGGTTGGAAAAATACAAGCGCGGCGACATCTTCGAACTCGACCTAATCCTATG
>CAVSIM010000017.1:0-72286 GCA_963728055.1 uncultured delta proteobacterium
TTGATTCCGTATTTATCGGTATCGAGTCGCCCGATGAGGTCATGTCTTACGGAATGTCGTAAAACTCAGAACAAAAACCGCGATCTCCTTGCAAAACGTCAAAACGATCCACCGCGCCGGATTACAGGTGATGGGCGGTTTTATCGTTGGCTTTGACAGCGATACGCCGTCTATTTTCCAGCGGCAGATCGATTTCATTCAGAAAAGCGGGATTGTAACCGCGATGGTCGGAATGCTCCAGGCGCCCCCGGGAACGCGGCTCTTTGACCGACTTCAAAAGTGAAAAGTCGGGTCGTTCGTTAGCGTTTTCCGGAGACAATGTCGATGGAACGACCAATATCGTCCCCAAAATGGGCCTGGACAAGCTTTTGGATGGGTATCGATCGATTATGAAACAGATCTATTCCCCCCGTAACTTCTACCGGAGGGTTAGAAATTTTCTGATAGAGCTAAGGCCACCCGACATTACCGTACCATCGGATTTTAAGCGGTTTCTGGCGTTCGTTCACTCCGGCTTCAATCTCGGCATTTTTGGTAAGGAACGCTTCCAGTACTGGCATCTGTTGCTCTGGACGTTGATCCGCAGGCCACGGCAGGTGCCATTAGCTGTCACCCTTACAATCTACGGATACCACTACCGGAAAATTTGCGAATTATACATTCTTTAAAACGCTTTCAAACGTGAAATGACATCGGCAGTGAGATGAACCCGTCGAAAGGTCAAGGAAAGGAAACATTATGCCAAAGAACTTAGACTCCAAGAATATCGAGCAATTGCTGGCTGAGGCCGATGAACTCATCCGACAGATTAATTCCGACGTTCTCAAAGACATGAAAGAAGAGCATCGTCTGCAGTTTGAAAAACACGCTCAAGACCTGGAAAAAATCAAAGCCGAGGTTCAGGACAGGATCCAGAAGAAAGAAGCATCGGACATAGGCTCCGGCGCGGAGGGCATGCACGAGGCGATCCTGGATATTGTGAAGGCCCTGCACGACCTGACAAGCAAGCTTTTCTGATTGTCGTCAAAAGGCTTTGAATAACAGTCGGACGCTCAATCAAACTTCAAAAAGTATACATTTTTGCCGGCAGTGGATCACTCGGGAGCCTCATTGAGGTGCCTTGAATTTCAAACAGGCATGGCATGTCTTCGCAGAAAAATATGGGAAAATGAAAATGGCGCCCAATGAAAATAAAGATCCTATTAGCAACCTGATGAACAAGCTTCGTTCCCTCTTTGGTGTCCAGGACCCCCGGAAAAAAAAGGACGCCTTGCCCCCTAAGGCTCATTTCAGCATCTGGTATTTCCTGATGGCCTTCCTCCTATTTACCTACCTGCAACAATACCTTTTTTCTGGGAAAGTGGAGACGATTCCCTACAGCCAATTCAAACAATACACCACCGAGGGCAACATTGCCAAATTGACCATTGGCCCTGATAATATCAGCGGAACGCTAAAGGGAGATCCGGTCCAGAAGTTCACCACCATTCGGGTGGATGACCCCGACCTGGTGCAGGAATTGGATGACCGCAAAGTCAGTTATTCCGGACAGTACGAAAATAAACTCTTGAGCAGCATTCTCTCCTGGGTCATCCCCATCGGATTTTTTTTCCTGATCTGGCGCTACGCCATGAAAAAGATGGGGCCGGGGATGGGGGTGATGTCTTTCAGCAAGAGCAAAGCCAAAATTTTTGCCGAAAGTGAAACGAAGGTCACTTTCGCCGATGCAGCCGGCATCGATGAGGCCAAGGAAGAGCTCCAGGAGGTCGTTGAATTTTTGAGCAATCCGGGGAAATTCCAGAAACTGGGTGGGAGAATTCCCAAGGGAGTGCTTCTGGTCGGCCCGCCGGGTACAGGTAAGACCCTTTTGGCCAGAGCTGTGGCCGGGGAAGCCAAAGTGCCCTTCTTCAGCATCAGCGGGTCCGAGTTTGTGGAGATGTTCGTCGGCGTGGGCGCAGCCCGCGTTCGCGATCTATTCTCTCAGGCCACCGGCCAGGCGCCGTGCATCATCTTCATAGATGAGCTGGACGCGCTGGGGAAAGCCCGGGGAATGAATGTCATGGGGGGGCATGACGAACGCGAGCAGACACTTAACCAACTCCTGGTGGAGATGGATGGGTTCGAGACAAATAAAGGGGTCATCATCATGGCCGCCACCAATCGGCCGGAAATCCTGGACCCGGCCTTGTTGCGCCCGGGAAGGTTCGATCGGCAGGTTCTGGTTGACCGGCCGGATATCAACGGCCGGGAAGCCATCTTGAAAATTCACGCCAAGAATGTGGTGTTGGATCCCGAAGTCGATCTGCGAAATATCGCCGGCCGCACCCCGGGCTTCGTGGGAGCCGACCTGGCCAACATCATTAATGAAGCCGCGCTGCTGGCGGCCCGAAATAATAAAGAAAAGGTGGAACTGGCGGATTTCGACGAGGCCATCGACCGGGTGGTTGCGGGCCTTCAGAAAAAGAACCGGGTGATGAATGCCAAGGAGAAAGAAATTGTCGCCTTTCATGAGTCCGGACATGCGATTGTGGCCGAGTCTGTCGAACATGCCGACCCGGTGCACAAGATTTCCATTATCCCCCGGGGAATTGCGGCGCTCGGATATACCCAGCAGCAACCGACTGAGGATCGTTATTTGATGACGCGCTCGGAGCTGCTGGACCGTCTGGCCGTTCTTTTAGGCGGCCGGGTGGCGGAGGAGCTGGTTTTTGAAGAAATCTCAACCGGCGCCCAGAACGACTTACAGCGGGCCTCAGACATCGCCCGCTCCATGGTCACGGAATACGGCATGAGCGATCGCCTGGGACTGGTGAGCTATGAGCGTCCGCGCCAACCGATGTTTCTCCCGGATAGTTTTTCGCCCGGTAAAAATTACAGCGAAGCGAAGGCCGCCCAAATTGACGAAGAGGTCACACGGTTTGTCGAGGAAGCCCATCAACGCGTGCGAAAAATCCTCTCCGAACAGCGACCCGTACTCGATGATTTGGCCCATCTCCTCTCGCAGAAGGAAAGTGTGCAGGGAGAGGAGCTTAGAAAGATGTTGTCCGAATCGAAGCGCGAATAGGTGAAGTAATCATCGATAGAGAAACAGAACAAGAGATGCCTTGAAAAAACCACGTTAAAAAAACAAACAAAATGATGTCAAAAAGAGGGTTTTCAAATGAAAAGTGGATTGTTTGTAAGAGGGTTACTGACAATGTTGCTGTTGCTGGCCCTGGGAGCCTTGCCGGGTTGCGGTGAGAAGGAAAAAAACCAGAGCGAGCCAGCAACCGTGTCCAAGGAAGATGTCAAAAAGGAAACCAAGGAAGCTTATGACGCAACCAAGGCTTACACCCAGGAGCAGATGCAGGCCTTTCGCGAACAGACGGATACCAGACTCGCCGAATACGAGAAGGAAATTGATCAACTGCAGTCAGAGGCGGAAAAGCTGGGAGGGGATGCGAAGGCGAAAGCTGAACAACAGTTGACGGAATTGCGTAAAAAACGGGATGAGGTGTCTACAAAGTTGAAGGAGCTGAGTTCTTCCAGCGGAAAAGCGTGGGAGCAACTAAAATCAGGTATCGATGCGGCCATGGATGATTTGGGTAATGCTTACAAAAAGGCTGTGGCCGAATTCGGCAAATCCTGAAGACATTGGTTTTACTGCTCTGTGGTGCCTGACCGTGGCATTCAGGGACGAAGGCGAGCATAACAATTTGAACCCTTGCCGGACAAGGTGAGGTGTTTACAGAAAGGAGTAACTGCTATGAAAAAGAGGAGTAGGGTTTTCGGCAATTTGGTCCTGATATTGCTCATCGCCACCTTTGTGGGGTGTGCATCGACATCCAAACAGGAAGGCACCGGGGAATACGTTGACGACGCGGTCATTACGACCAAGGTCAAATCTTTGCTTGCGGCCGATGATTTTCTCAAATCATTTGAGATCAGTGTCGAGACCTACAAGGGCACTGTTCAACTGAGCGGCTTCGTTGGTTCTCAAAAGGCCGTCGGCAAAGCGGGTGAAATTGCACGCAGCGTCAAAGGGGTCAAATCCGTAAAGAATGATCTGATTGTGAAATAGACGGGTTTATTCTCTCCCGGATGGAGCCAGGCGACCACTGTTGACTTAAAGCTGTGTTTTCCGAGGGCCCGCTTTGAGGTTCCGTGTTTTTCTCAAGCTTTCGATACAGGGCTCGGCTTTGGTTAAAACCCGGTGCATCTTAATAACAAAAGGGTTGAAGACAGCCGTTTGGCCGGGTGGGGGCAATGCGAAATAATATTGTCCGAATTCAGACCCGGCAAACGGCTTTTGCAGTACCTGATCAACCTGGCGCGCAATCCGTAGCTTGGGGCAGAATTGCCTTTGGGGAGGATTATGGCGAACAATTGGCGCAGTACCTGAGTGCGTGCCTGTCCGGTTAAGCTATACAGAACGACATAAATCCCTGCGCATAATACACAGCTTCTGCGAGTATGATCCAAAAAGCTAGCTTTAAATTCGACGATACAGAGGGCCAATACGAAATTAATTGTGACGCTGTGTATAACGATATCAATAGATGGGATATGCAGTAGAATTCGAATAAAGAAAACGAGGGGCGTGATGAGTCAATACAATCTGAACCGCATCTTTAACCCGCGTCATATTGCGGTGGTGGGTGCCAGCGAAAAAGCGGGAACCATCGGCACTGCGTTGATGAGAAATCTTATTGACGGCGGGTTTTCCGGAAAGTTGCTGCCGGTGAATCCCAAATATACAACCATTCACGGGCATGAATCCTTCGGATCGGTTTCTGCTATCGATACGGAAGTGGATCTTGCGATTGTCGCCACGCCGATTGATAGCGTTGCCGCTATCGTGAGCGAATGCGTCGACAAAAAGGTCGGCGGCGCCGTTATCATTTCGGCGGGGGGAAAGGAGGTCGGTGCACAGGGCCGGGAGATAGAGGAAAAGATTCGGCGGATAGCCTGTGACGGCCGGCTTCGTATCGTGGGACCGAATTGCATGGGCATTATTCGGCCCGGCACTAACCTCAACGCCAGCTTTGCGGCCGAAATGCCCGTGGCCGGAAATCTGGCATTTGTTTCCCAGAGCGGGGCCATTTGCACGGCGATTCTCGATCTGGCCTTGAGGGATCGCATCGGTTTCAGCCATTTTGTCAGCATCGGCTCCATGCTGGACGTTGATTTCGGCGATATGATCGATTACCTCGGAAACGATTCCTCGGCGAAAAGCATTCTATTGTACATCGAAAACCTGACGAATTTTCGCAAATTCATGAGTGCCGCGCGTTCAGTGTCCCGGATCAAACCCATCATCGTCCTTAAATCCGGGAGAAGTCCCGCCGGTGCAAAGGCCGCTGCCTCTCACACGGGCGCTATGGCTGGAGAAGATGCCGTATATGATGCCGCCTTCAAGCGCGCCGGCATCGTGCGTGTGGACACGATCGAAGAACTCTTCGACTGCGCGGAGCTGATGGCAAAGCAACCGCGGCCGAGCGGCTCCCGGCTGGCTATCCTCACCAACGGCGGCGGGCCGGGAGTAATGGCGGCGGACACGCTTGCCAGGCATGGACAAGAGCCTGCACCCCTTGACCCTGAAACGATGCAAGCGCTCGATGCGTTCCTGCCGCCCTTCTGGAGTCGGGGCAACCCGATCGACATCCTCGGTGATGCGTCAGCGGAGCGGTTTGGCCGCGCCCTGGAGGCCTGCTTCAACTCGAAAAACCTGGACGGCGTGCTGGTCATTCTCGCGCCCCAGGCCCTTACCGACCCACTCTCCGTGGCCGAGACGCTGGCTTCTGCTGTGAAAGATCGCCAGTACCCGGTATTTACCTGCTGGATGGGCGGCAAAAGCATCGGAAAGGCGGTTGAGATCTTAAACGAAGCGGGAATTCCCACGTATGAGACGCCGGAACGGGCGGTCCGAGCTTTTCTTTATATGGTTGAATATGCCAGAAATCTTGAAATGCTGCTGGAAATTCCGCCGAAATTGACAGGGTACATGGTGTTCGATCAGGAAAAAGCCCGCAAGCTGGCTTCGAGCGCGCCTTCAGGTGGATTCATGCCGGAATCGGATTCCAAGGAAATGCTCATGGCGTATGGACTGCCCGTGATCAAGACGGAAATAGCGGAGTCCGAGGCGCAAGCCTCGCATATCGGCCGGGAAGTGGGATACCCGCTGGTCATGAAGGTGCACTCTCCGGACATCACCCATAAGACCGATGCCGACGGCATTCGTCTGGACTTACGGTGCGATGCGGATGTCTGCGAAGCCTACCGCCAAATCATGTCCTCGGCCCGCCGGTACAAACCCGATGCCCGGATTGAGGGGGTAACGATTCAGCCGTATTTTTCAAACCCGGACTATGAAATTCTGCTGGGTGCCAAGCGGGATCCCAATTTCGGGCCGGTGATTCTGTTCGGAATGGGCGGAATTTACACGGAAGTGTTAAAAGACCGGTCCCTGGGACTTCCCCCCATGAACCGATTGCTGGCCCGGCGGCTCATGCAGGAAACCAAAGCTTACTCCCTGTTGAAAGGATACCGAAACCGCCCCGCCGCCGACATGGAACGACTCGAAGAGATGATTATCCGACTCTCTCAACTCCTGATCGATTTCCCCGAAATTGCCGAACTGGACATGAATCCCGTTCTGATCAAAGACGGCAATCCCGTCGCGGTCGATGCCCGAATACTCGTTTCGCCGCTTGAGGTTCCTTCCTCCCTGCATTTGGTGATCAGCCCGTATCCGCAAAAGGAAGAGTCCCATATGGTCAGCGTTGATGGGCGCCGAATTTTTATCCGGCCCGTAAAACCCGAGGACGCCCCACTTTTTACGGCGCTGTTCAAAACGCTTTCGCCCACGACGATTTATTATCGTTTCTTCGGGTCGTTAAAGGAATTAAAGCCCGAGATGCTGGCCCGCTTCACCCAGATCGATTACGACCGGGAGGTTGCGCTGGTTGCCATCGATGAAGAATCGGAAACCGACAGCATGCTCGGGGTCGCCAGAATCATCGGAGATCCGGATGGAAAGACGGGTGAATTCGCCGTCCTGGTGGGTGATGCCTGGCAAGGCAAGGGCATTGGTTCGAGCCTGCTTGAAAACTGCCTGTCAATTGCCAAAAAGCAAGGTTTTGAAACGGTAAGCGGCATCGTGCTGCATGAGAACAAGAACATGCTCGCGCTGGGAAAAAAGCTTGGTTTTGAAATAAAAAAAGACCCCGGCTACGGAGACAATGAGCTGGTCATGTATTTCGATGGGAACCGGACATGATGGCCAATTGACGATACCCTCTCCGTGCTTAACTACCTGGATCGTATTTCTTTATGGCATTGTGATCGGCGAGCTCGCAGCCTTTGGGGCCGTCTTCGCCCGGTTGCGGGCTCCTTCCAATGCGCAGGCCTATGAGGGCATGGTGTTGGTGGCCATCATTGTCATCTTTACACCGTTCGTGATGCCCTACCCGATGATGGACTGAGATAACGTACCGGAGGAGAAGTTGCTTGCGGATATCGATGCGCAGTTACTGCGTCTCGAATCGGGAGAAACCGACCCGCCTAACGAGCAAGAGTCGTCCCCAGGCCTTACCGATGCAAACAACCCGACGGAATCCTCATAACATACCTTAAATATGAACAAAATTATTTATTGATCGTTCTTGATACACATTGTATGGTTCATATAAGCCAATCAAGGAACATGGTGCGGTTTTGGATCTTCTTGTTATCTTTTTTAGCAAATTCGCAAAACGATCATATTACAGTGCCGACTTTCCCAATGAACAGCAAGCAACCCTCTGGAAAAATTGAACAAAAATTTAAGAAGTTTGGGGGCGATAAAGGAAAGCTGCAATCCTTTATTGAAGTCTTTGACAATATCCTGAGTTCGATCCGTGAACCTTTAGTGGTGCTTGATTCTGACTTGAAGGTTGTAAAAGCCAATCATTCCTTTTACCAGACCTTCAACGTCAAGCCTGATGAGACCGAGGGAATCTTAATTTACGATCTTGGCAACCGGCAATGGGACATCCCCAAGCTCAGAGAATTACTGGAAGAAATCCTTCCTCAGAATACCATATTCCATGACTTCGAAGTGGAACATCACTTTGAGACCATCGGCCGAAAGATAATGCATCTGAATGCCAGACGGATCTACAGAGAGGTAAACCAAACCCAGCTGATCCTTTTGGCCATCGAGGATGTGACTGAGCGTGAACATTACAAAAAAAATCTTGAAGAGATTGTAGAAAAACGAACGGCCGAACTTATCCTCGCAAGAACAGAGGCGGAAGAAAGCAAAGATCTGGCCGAAACCGCCCTTCATGAAACAAAAAAGTTAAAAGAACAACTCGAAGCTGAGAGGGCTTATCTTCAGGAAGAAATAAAACTGGAGTACAACCATGAGAACATAATCGGCAAAAGTGATGCCATCAATTACGTGTTTTACAAGGTTGAACAAATTGCCGGCACTGATACGAATGTCCTTGTTCTCGGCGAAACCGGAACCGGCAAAGAACTGGTGGCACGAGCGATTCACCACTTGAGCCTGCGTAAGGATCGCGCATTGGTTAAAATGAATTGTGCCGCGCTGCCTTCAAACCTTATTGAAAGCGAACTCTTCGGCCATGAGAAAGGTGCTTTCACCGGTGCTCATTCCAGGCGACTGGGGCGATTTGAGACTGCCAACGGCGCTACTCTGTTTTTGGATGAGATCGGCGAACTGCCGTTGGAATTGCAGCCCAAGTTGCTCCAGGTAATACAGACCGGAGAGTTTGAACGCTTGGGCAGCTCTAAAACGATAAAAGTCGATGTCCGAATTATTGCCGCTACCAATCGCGACCTGGAAGAGGAAGTTTCCAAGGGCCGCTTCCGGGAGGACCTCTGGTACCGGCTGAATATTTTTCCGATCACCATGCCGCCGCTCCGGGGTCGCATGGAAGACATCCCGCTGCTTGTCAATTTTTACGTCCAAAAAATTACCAGGCGTTTGGGTAAGACCATTGACATCATTCCGGCGAGCGCAATGAATGCCATACAAAATTATCACTGGCCGGGTAATGTTCGCGAGTTGGAAAACGTCCTTGAACGGGCGGTGATCAACTCCTCGGGCCCTAAGCTGCGCCTGGTGGATGAACTCAAGAAGCCTCTCAAGGATTTGAGTACACGCCAAAAAACTTTGGAAGCAGTCGAGCGCGACCATATTGCCAAGGTACTTGAACAGAGCCATTGGAAAGTCGGCGGCAAAAACAGTGCGGCTGAAATCCTTGGCCTCAACCGCAGCACCCTGCGCGCCCGCATGCGCAAACTCAAAATCCGCAAACCATAAATTCCCCTTCCTATTTCAATCTGCCCTTTTTATTTGCCGCCTATAACACTGCGGAGACCGGAAAAGGGTCATATTTGGCAAACGGTTAAATATGACCCTTTTTATATGGCCGTTATTGACAGCCCTTTAAGTTCCTTTTTAACTCATTATTCATTAAAATCAAAATGATAGGTGACGTGATGGTGAGTGTTGGAGATCTGGCACGAAGCTTGAACTAATAACTTGAGCTAATAAACAGTAAAGTTCAAGAAAAGATCGGCGAGATCAAGAAGGTCGTTGGAAAGTAAACACAATCATTTTTAACGGTGCCAAAATAACACATGAAAGGAGATAATCCATGCCGCTAATTCAATTAGTGATTGTTTTGGTAATCGTTGGGGTGGTCCTATGGTTGATCAATAGCTACATACCGATGCAAGCTACAATAAAGAAAATCTTGAATGCGGTAGTGGTTATTGGGGTTATTATCTGGCTCTTGAGTGTCTTTGGCCTCATAGGAGACATCTCAGCAATTCGTATTGGGAAATGAAGTGTAACCATTTGAACCCTTGCCGGGTAAGGTAAGGTGTTTACAGAAAGGAGTAACTGCTATGAAACAGAGGAGTAGGGTTTTCGGTTAATTGGTCCTGATTTTGCTCATCGCCACCTTTATGGGGTGTGCATCGACATCCAAAGGAACAGTGTTCCTTGCAAAAATGGTGGACATTCCTAAAATCGGTCAATTCGTTTGTACGGGTTTTTGCCCTTTGGAGTGACCCTATTAAAGAAGATGGCAAAAAAAATTCTGAATGTAATCGCGTGGGGGTACCCCAAATATCCTTGCGGGACATGTTTGATGATGCTTTCACCGCGATTGCCCGTGACGGAGCCGGAATGGTTGAAGTTGCCGGGGAGGTTACAAAAATCTCTTGAATCTCTATCGTCGACCGGAGATGCTAAGATGCGAACAGTCGCAATACTCCATTCCGGCTTGGCACTCGCTAGGGCAGAAAAGGCGCTGGAACTTTCCGAAGACCTGGAAGTTGTGCGAAAGTTGGCTAAATTCGTCAATCAGGTCCAGCAGAATGATTCCGCACGATAAGATGCAGCGCATTGCCGGATGTAAGCGATACGGAAAATTCTCATTCGGATTATTGGGTATCTTTGATATTCTGTCCTGTTGATGTCTCGTATTACGATTGAAACAGGGACCTTTGGGTCCGTGCAATTACTATCACGAGCGTTAATGAATCGTTCGCTTATTACACGTGGGTAAACCCATTGGAAAGTCAGCAGCCGGTTTTCTCAGTTGAGGCTGCAGCCGAATTTTGCATGCGTGACGATGCTAGCTATTAGTCCGGTTCTGAGAATTTTTTCATCAGCTTCTGAAATTCGGCGTTTTGCTTATTGATCAGATCTTGCAATACGTCGAGCGACTTATTTGGATCGACGCCGGGATTTTTGAGGAGGTCTCGCAGGCGCGAGATGGTCTCTTCTTGCGCCTCGATCTTTTGCTTGAGGACCTGATTTTCTTCCTCTATGATCCGGTATTCATCGTTTGACAACGTGATTTGGCGGCGTTCTTGACCTGACCGATTCATCCTTTGACAACAGTGGAGAAGGCGGCGTTCTCGCTCTGACCGCCTTGATTCGAGGGGAAACCAACCAATCCTTAAAGGGCCGATCTGGTTCAGGTATTGTCACATTAGGGCTCTTTGCTGCATGCCTTCTTTACGGCGATGGTATGTGATCACCCCCGCCATTTCCGTAATGAGCGCCGTAAAAGGAATTGGCATAGTTACACCTATGTTCGAATCGTAGAGATTCTTAAAAGCAGTTTTACATATCTTTTACATAGAAATAACTTTACTTATCTACAATCGTGCCTATTATCAAATTACAATTGATGTTTCCATAAAGTCGATGAATTAATTGGCAATAGGCCCGACTAATCGGAAACAAGACATATGGGAGGTTGTAAAGATGCAGGTAGAAAGAATGAAGGTTGCACCCGTTACAGTAGCGTATGCAGACGGGGAGCAGCACAAGCTGATAGTGGAGTTCGCAATCCCGGGAGCACCAACGGAGACCGTTGATGTAAAAATCCTCAAAGACAGTGTTTATTTATTGGCGCCAGCAAGGGACATTGAGTACGTTTCAGCACTGGCTTTGGGTTGGCCGGTGAAACCTGACAAAGCTGAAGCGACTTACGAAAACGGATTGCTCCGAATTGAAGTGCCTTTCAAAGATCCAATGGAAGATGCTGTGAAAGTCGCTATCAAGGCCGGCCGGGTGGAAACCAAGTCCTTAAGTTTAGAAGCCGCCTGATAACCCTTTAATGAGTTGGTTTTTTATAGCATATAAAACATAATTGGAAATTTAAGCCCTGTCTCAATTTAAAGGACAGGGCTTTTTGATTTTAGGCGAGAAGATATTATAATCTAAATTCTGTGAACTCGTAATCTTTAGTCAATATTCTAAATCCAAAAAGACAATTTCAAAGTTCCGAACATGCGTAAGCTTAATACCGAGGGCAAGAACGCGGCCGCGCTTAAGCAATGGGCATACTAGAAAGGAAAGGTGCTCTATGGTAACGCATCCGGATGCAAGACGAAAAGGTGTTCTGGAACAAATCGCCCGCCGGGCAATGCAGGCATACGGGTTTCTGCCCGATTTCTCAACGGACGTCCTCAGAGAGCTGGATGCGGTGCAGCAAATAGATCGCGTGGCGGAATCTCCCGGGATAGACCTGCGCCACCTGCTCTGGGTATCAATTGACAACGATGATTCCCTGGACCTGGACCAATTGACGGTGGCGGAGATCCTGACGGATAAACAGGTGAAAGTTTTGGTGGCCATCGCTGACGTGGCGGCCCTTGTCAGGAAGAACTCGGCCATCGATGCGCACGCCCACCACAACACGACCTCGGTCTACACCGCCGGCAGGATCTTTCCCATGCTGCCGGAGAAACTCTCCACGGATCTCACCTCTCTCAACTATTATGAAGACCGCCCGGCCATGATCATTGAAATGGTAATCGGCGACGGGGGAGCGATGATAGACTCGACTATCTATCGCGCCCGGGTGCGCAGCCAGGCCAAGCTCGCTTATAACAGCGTAGCGGCGTGGCTGGACGGCAAAGGGTCCATGCCGGCACCTGTGGCGGCGGTCCCGGGGCTGGCCGAGAATCTCCGCCTCCAGGACAGGGTGGCTCAGCAGTTAAAAGCCCTGCGGCATAAGCACGGAGCCCTGGATCTGCAGACGCTGGACGCCCGACCCGTCTTTGCCGGAGACGAGATTCAGGATCTGCGGGCGGATGAACGCAACCGGGCCAAGGAGATCATCGAGGACTTCATGATTGCGGCCAACGGCGTGACCGCGCGTTTTCTGCATGGTAAGAAAGTCGCTTCCCTGCGGCGCATGGTACACTCTCCCAAGCGCTGGGACCGGATCGTCGAGATCGCGGCCCAACACAATTTCAAGCTTCCGGCGCAGCCGGATTCGATGTCGCTCGAAGGGTTTCTGGCCGCGCAGAAAAGCGCCGACCCACTCCGCTTTCCCGATCTGTCTCTTGCGGTCATCAAACTGCTCGGGCCGGGTGAGTACGTCGTCGAAGCCCCGGACGAGACGGCTCCCGGCCACTTCGGCTTGGCCGTCAAGGATTACACACACTCAACGGCTCCCAACCGGCGGTTTCCGGACCTGATCACCCAGCGCATCCTGAAGGCCGCGTTAGAGGGATCACCCTTGTCCTACAGCCGGGACGAACTGACGGAACTGGCCCGCCATTGCACGGAGAAGGAAAATGCTGCCAACAAGGTGGAGCGGCTCGTGACCAAATCGGCGGCGGCCATGCTGCTCTCCTCAAGGATTGGGGACAAGTTTGACGCCATCTGCACGGGCGCAGCCGACAAGGGGACATGGGTCCGGATCTTTAAGCCGCCAATCGAAGGCCGCCTGCTCTACGGGGCTGAAGGCGTCGATGTGGGCCAACGTCTCAAGGTGCAGCTTGTCCGCACGGATGTGGAAAAGGGGTATATTGATTTTAAGATGGAATCATAATATCTCAAAAATGCCAAACATAAGTGTCTCAAAAGGAGCTGTCGTGCACAAATTGCCGGCAAACCCCAAGCGTGGTCAGTCGCAAGGGGAAGAAATCACGAACAGCATCAGCCACGGTATAGGGCTCCTTGCCGCACTCGTCGGAACGCCATTTCTCATCATGCACGCCGTGCGGCAAGGGGATGCCGGATTCATTGTCGGCACGAGCGTTTTCTCCACGTCCGTGATCCTTCTCTATCTTGCTTCCACGCTCTACCATGCATGGCCTATAGGCAAGGCCAAGCGCTGTTTTCGGATAATCGAGCATTCTGCGATCTTTATTCTTATCGCCGGCACGTACACGCCGTTAACGCTTGGGGTGCTTCGCGGCGCGTTCGGTTGGGTGCTCTTCGGGATTATTTGGGGTCTTGCCATAACCGGGGTAGTGCTGAAGGCATTCTATAAAACCACCCATCCCATTATTTCCACCGGCCTCTATCTGCTGATGGGGTGGCTTCTCGTGATTGCGGTCAAGCCTTTGTTTGCCAGGATGCCAACGGTGGGCTTGTTCTTATTGATTGCGGGAGGCTTATCCTACACATCCGGTGTCGCCTTTTTCGCAACCGATTCGCGGCTAAAGTATGGCCACCTCATCTGGCATCTGTTTGTTATAGCCGGTACCACATGTCACTTCTTTGTGGTGCTCTGGTACGCGGCCTAAGATGGCACTATCAGTAGGAAACCGTGGTGTGCCATGGCCATGCTTCAGAGCGTTCTTGTTTTCCCGTGGCGGTCCCGGAGACAGGCTGCCGTGGAGCTGACACCGACCGATGCCGAAATGCGGGGTGCGCCACCCGGCGGGCTGCTTGCATGGGTGGCCTTGCCAGGTTTGGGCGCTGCAGTAACATTTGTTACTGGAAACATGGGGTCGATCTTTATTTATCGACTGAACCCCCTTCATTTCTGTCTTTTCACATTCGCGGTCAAGACGGGCTGGCGGGATACCGAGATTTCAGGCGCACGGCAATCAGAAATATAGTTCGGGCGGGAATGCCGGAAAGGGTGGCGATGATGGTATCGGGCCATAAAACAAGGTCGGTTTTCGACCGCTACACCATCGTTGATGACAAAGATTTGCAGCTTGCCGCGCGGAAGCAGCAAGCCTATCTTGATTCGCAGACGGGCACAATTTCGGGCACAGCGGCCGATTTTGAAAACAAAAAAGGGGTTGCTGAATCAGCTAACCCCTTGTAACTATTGGAGCCACCTTGCGGAATCGAACCGCAGACCTACGCATTACGAGTGCGTTGCTCTACCAGCTGAGCTAAGGTGGCGTCTTTAAAACGTCAATTCCATCGATCACGGTGGCGCAGCCGGAAGGGCCGCCGTGCCATCGTGTCGAGAAAAACAAGGGCTTTGATACGTTTTTTATGACACAAAATCAAGCAAAAATGTCGGTGCGGGAATTGATCGAACGGCTGCCCGACCGCAGGGCCGGGATCGACTGCACCGGTTTGGACGGCGCCAGCACCGCTTACCTGGTATCGCGGCTGCGGGCCGAGCTGAGCCTGCCGATTTTCATCGTGACCGGCTCGCACAAGGCGACCGAGAGCCTGGCGGAAGACCTGCAGTTCTTTCTGCCGCCCTCCGCGGCGCCGGTCGCGGTATTTCCGGCCTACGCCGTTTCGCCCTTCAAGTTCATGGCCTATCACAACGAGACGGCCGCCCGGCGCATCGAGGTCCTGTACCGCCTGGTGGAGCGTGACGCACCGCCCCTGGTCATCACCTCGATCGACGCCCTGCTGCAAAAAGTCATTCCCCGGTCCGAACTCATCGATTATGCCGAGTTGGTCATGGCCGGGGAGGGGTGCGACCGCGACCGGCTCATCGCCAAACTCGTGGCCGGCGGCTACAACCGCACGGCCATCGTGGAAGAACCGGGCGATTTCTGCGTGCGCGGGATGATCCTGGATGTTTTCAGCCCCGGTTTTCCGGAACCCTTGCGGATCGAGTTTTTCGGCGACACGGTCGAGACCATCCGGCTTTTTTCGGCCGCGAGCCAGAGAAAAATAAAAGACCTGCCCGAAGCGGTCATTTTGCCGGCCCGGGAGGCGATACTGTCGGCCGAAAACCGCCTGGCGGTGATCGCCCGCGTCCGCCGGGAAGCCGCCCGGCTCGAGCTGCCGGTCACCCGCGTGCGCAAGATCGTCGAGCGCATCAAGAACGAGGGGGTCTTTCCGGGAGCCGAGGGGCTGCTGCCGCTGATCTTCCCCGAATTGAGCACCCTTTTCGATTATGCGCCCCCGCGGGCGCTGTTCGTCCTGGCGGACACCGAAGAGATCGAACGTCAGGCCCTGGGGACCCTGGAACGGGCGCGCAACAACTCCCTTGAAGCCGAGAACAGCGGGCGCCTGTGCGTGGAGCCCGAGCGGATGTTCCTGTCATGGGAACAGGCGCAGCAGATGCTGAACCGGAGAAAGCCGCTGCGGCTGAGGATGTTCGCCGTTATGGGGTCAGAAGGCCCGGCCGCGGAACCGCGGCCGATCGCCGCCTTTGACGTCGCCGACAACTCGGCCATCACGACGGCGCTCAGGCATCCGACCGAAAAAGAACAGCTGTTCCTGCCGCTGGCCGACTGGATCAGCGCCCAGCGGCAGTCCGGCAGCCGGACGTTTCTGGTGTGCCGATCCCGCGCCCGTGCCGAGCGCCTGCAATCGATCCTTATTCCTTACGGCCTGAAGCCCGAATTCGCCGACTCGCCGGCCGAAACCACCGCGGGTTCCGGGCGGGTCTTTGCGGTTCTCGGCCGGGTGTCCGGCGGGTTTTCCTGGCCCGACGAACGGCTGGCCGTCATCACCGAGGAGGAGATTTTCGGATCGCGGCGCCGGCGGCGGGCGACCTCCAAGCGGCCGTCCCCGGCGGAGCTGATCGATGTCGAGGACCTTAAAATCGGCGATCTCATCGTGCACACCGAGCACGGGATCGGGCGCTACGGCGGCCTGGTCAAGCTGAAACTGGACGGTACGACCAACGATTTTCTGCTGATGGCCTACCGCGGCGACGACAAGCTCTACCTGCCGGTGGACCGCATGAACATGGTTCAAAAGTACCTGGGCGTGGACGGCGTGGTGCCGGTGCTCGACAAGATGGGCGGACGGTCCTGGGCGCGGGTCAAGGCGCGGGTCAAGAAATCGGCCGAAAAGATGGCCGGCGAGCTGCTGAAGCTTTACGCGGCCCGCAGGGTGAGCAAGGGCGTGGCCTTCGAGCGTTTCGAAGACGAGCTGCGGGAGTTCGAGGCCGGCTTCACGTTCGAGGAAACCGCCGACCAGCTC
The DNA here is from genome assembly GCA_963728055.1 of uncultured delta proteobacterium. Taxonomy (GTDB): domain Bacteria; phylum Desulfobacterota; class Desulfobacteria; order Desulfobacterales; family SG8-13; genus JARFQH01. The sequence goes on from CAVSIM010000017.1 coordinate 16,664, forward strand.
AAGGCGATCGACGACGTCCTGAACGACATGGCCGATCCGGTGCCGATGGACCGGTTGATCTGCGGCGATGTCGGCTACGGAAAAACCGAAGTGGCGCTGCGGGCCTCCTTCGTGGCCGTCTACAACGGCAAACAGGTGGCGGTGCTGGTGCCGACGACCGTGCTGGCGGAGCAGCATTTCGCCACGTTCACGGACCGTTTCGGGCCGTTTCCCGTGCGCATCGCCGGCCTGAGCCGCTTTCGCAGCCCGCGCGAGCAGCGCGAGATCCTGCGGGACCTCGAGGCCGGCAAGATCGACATCGTGATCGGCACCCACCGGCTGCTCTCGAAAGACGTGGCCTTCAAGGACCTCGGGCTGCTGGTCCTGGACGAGGAGCAGCGCTTCGGGGTCAAGCACAAGGAAAAACTCAAGGCCCTGCGGCGCAACGTCGACGTGCTGACCCTGACCGCCACCCCGATCCCGCGCACCCTGCACATGTCGCTGCTGGGCACCCGCGACATCAGCCTCATCTCCACGCCGCCCGAATACCGCCAGGCGATCATGACCTACGTTTCCGCCTTCGACGAGGCCGTGGTGGCCGAAGCCATCCGCAAGGAACTGCAAAGAAAAGGGCAGATATTCTTTATCCACAACAACATCGCCAGCATCGAAAAAGTCGCCAAAAAAATCAAAGGCCTGGTGCCCGAGGTGCGGCTCGACGTGGCGCACGGCCGCCTCGGCGAAGAGGAGCTGGAGCGGATCATGCTGCGGTTTTTTTCGCGCGAGATCGACATGCTGGTCTGCACCACCATCGTCGAATCGGGCCTCGACATTCCGGCCGCCAACACCATCCTGGTGAACCGCGCCGACAAGTTCGGCCTGGCCCAGATGTACCAGCTGCGGGGGCGGGTGGGCCGGTCCGAGGACCAGGCCTATGCCTACCTCTTCATTCCCGACGAATCGTTGCTCGGCAAGGACGCCCAGAAGCGCTTGAAGGTGCTGATGGAGCACAGCGACCTGGGGGCGGGGTTCCAGATCGCCATGAGCGACCTGCAGATCCGCGGCGGCGGGACGATCCTCGGCGCGTCCCAATCCGGCCACATCGCGGCCGTGGGCTACGAGATGTTTCTGGAACTCATGGAAAACGCGGTGGCCGAAATGAAAGGCGAGCCGGTGCAGGAGCCGCTGTCGCCCGAGATCAACATCCAGCTCTCGGCCTTCATTCCGGAGTCCTACATTCCGGACATCGACCAGCGGCTGTCCGCTTACCGGCGCTTGTCGCGCCTGACGGAGGTCGCGGAAATCTCGGATTTCAAGACCGAGTTGACCGACCGCTACGGGCCGCTGCCCGAAGAGGTGCTGAACCTGCTGCTCAAGATCATGCTGCGGGTTTTCGCCATCAAGGCCGGCGTCAAGCGCCTGGATCTGGTCGGCTCCGGACTCACGATCGTGTTTTCCGAGGCCCATCAGAACGATCCCCGCGGCCTGGCCGCGCTGGTCGCCTCGGCGCCCGACACCTACAGCCTGACGCCGGACTGTGTGCTGAAAACGCGGCTGCGCGGCCGGGAAAAAAACGGGTGGCTGGGGCAGGCGAAAAACATCTTGAAAGAAATCGCGCGGCATGTTAAAAATAACGTTTAATTTAATGGTGTTATATCGGCACCTTTCCGTGGGACGGTTCCCGCGCGGCGCGGTCTTTGAGCCGGGACTTGCGGCCGGGGCCGATCGACTTTCGCACGTATTTTAAAAAGATGCTGAAACGCTGCCTTTGCTGGAGTTTCGCGGCCCTTCTCATGACCCTGGCCGGCTGTCCGGGCACCGACACCGGCACCGGGGACGAATACCTGATCCGGATCGGCGACCGCATGGTGACCGTGGCCGATTTCAACCGGGCCTTCGAGATCGCCAAAACGGCCTATTCCCACAACAGCCTGCAAAACCCGGAGGACACCGCCGATGCCCGGCTCCGGCTGCTCAACCAGATGACCGAAGAGTTGGTCCTGCTGCAGCATGCCGGTGAACTGGGCATCGCGGTGACCGATGAAGAGCTGGAACAGGCGATCGAAAAAATCAAGGCCGATTTTCCGGACGACGCCTTCGAGGAAACGCTGATCGAGTACGCGGTCTCCTACAAATCCTGGAAAAACGGCCTGAGGACGCGGCTGCTGATGGAAAAACTGGTTCAAAAGGAGCTGCAGGACGACACCGTCATCCAGCCCGACGAGGTTGCAAAATTTTACGAGGAGAACTACAATAGCGACGCTGCCCAATCGGGCGATACGCGCAACCCGGCGGCGGTCGAAGAGATTATCGTGAAGCAGCTGCGACGGGCCAAGATGGAAACCGCCTATCGCGACTGGATCGAAAATCTTCGCCGGCGCTATACGATCGACATCAACAAAGACCAGTGGAACACAATTCTCGCCGCACCGAGCTGATGGCGTCCGGCCGCGACGATCGGTGAAGATCGCGTGGACGTTCCCGGCGCCCGCTTGCCGCCGGAAGAAGTCCCGACGGCGCGTGGTTGGCCGTTTCGGCGCCGGATGGCACGACCGCGCCGGTCGGAGACGGCAAGTCGGACTCGACAGCACTTTATCCGGGCCCACCGCGCAACCCGCCGGCGTCACCTCGGTGTTCACCAGAGACAGATTCAGCAATGAAGCGTTTTTACCGGTTCACTTTGCGATCTTTTTTGCCCGGCGCGGGCCGCGGCGCAGCGCTGGCGATCGGTCTGGCGTGCCTGTGGGCGCTGCTGCAGCCCGCCGCGCCCGGTTATGGCGAAATCGTCGACCGGATCGTCGCCATTGTCAACGACGAGGTCATATCGCTCTACGAATTGGACCAGGCGATGCAGCCCTACATCGACCAGGTGCGCAATGCCCGCTATGCGCCGGACGTCGAGCGCCAGCTGACGTTCGAGGTGCGCGGCAAGATCCTGAACGAGATGATCAACGAGAAACTCGCCGATCAGGAGCTGAAACGCCAGAAAATTTCGGTCACCGAAAAAGAGGTCGACGGCGCCATCGAGCGCATCAAGGAATCGCGCTCGCTGACCGACGAAGACCTGCGCAACGCCTTGAGCGCCCAGGGATTGGCCTACGACGAGTTCCGCCGCCAAACCCGGCAGCAGATCCTGCGGGCCAAGCTCGCCAACCGCGAGGTGCGCTCCAAGATCGTGATTACCGAGCAGGATATCCAGGCCTACTACGACCGGAACAAAGACCAGTATGCCGGTGAAAAGAAATATCGCCTGCGAAATGTCTTTCTCCGGGTGGCCGCCTTCGCCTCCGATGCCGACCGTCAGGCGGCGCGGGGCAAACTGGAGGCCGTGCGGGCCCAGCTGGCCGCGGGCCGGCCGCTGGCGGAGATCACCAACACCGCGCTCGACCCGGATGTGCCTGTCGAAAGCGACGATCTGGGCTTTTTCAAGCTGGACGATCTCTCCCCGCAGCTCAGGGAAACCATCGCCGGCATGCGCGCCGGGGAATTGACGCGGGTCCTCGAAGCGCCCTTCGGCTACCAGGTCCTGATGGTGGAGGAGGTCGTCGACACCGCCGGCAAGACCCCGGCGGAAGCCGCGAAGGAAATCGAAGACAAGCTGTTCAACCAGATCGTCGATCAGAAATATCAATCCTGGGTGCAGGATTTAAGAGACCGGGCCCACATCAAAATCATCAACTGATATCCACCGGCCGGGCCAGCCAGCCATCCGGCCGGTACGATGCAGGAAACGGACGCGCAAAGATGACAGCTGAATCCGGCAACACCGCCCTTTCCTTCGGACGCTACCTTCAGTCGATCCGGATCGAAAAGGGCATAAGTCTCAACGAGGTTTCCAAGGAAACCCGCATCAGGCTGGAAACCCTGCACCAGATCGAGGAGGAGGACCACCGGCACCTGCCCGACGAGGTGTATGTCAAGGGCTTCCTGAGATCCTACGCCAAGGCCATCGGTGCGGACGGCGAGGAAGCCGTGCAGCGCTACAAATCCCGGTTGGCGGTGAAACGCAAGATCGCGCTGTCCGAAGCCGCCCTGCACCGCACGGGCGGTGGCTTCTGGCGGCGCCTGCTGTTATCGCTGGCGGCCGTGCTGTGTCTGATTGCCGTGACCGTTTATGCGGTGTCGGCCTGGCGCGAGCGCAGCGCCTCGAAAGCGGCGGTCAGCGGGACGATTGAAGGGACGATCGAATCGCCGGCGACGGCGCCGGCGCCGGCCCCGGCGGCCGAAAAGCCGGTGGCCGTTTCAGCACCTTCCGCGGAAGAAACGGCGCCGGCGGCGGCCCCGGCGGGCGAAATGCCGCCGGTGCCGGCCGAGGAAAAAGACGGTGGTGCCGAATTTCCGGCCCCACCGGCGGCGACGGCCCCGGAGGCCGCCGGCCGGCTGCGTCTGACCATCGACACCATCGAGGAGACCTGGCTCAAGGCCATCGTCGACGACCAGCGCGCCAAGCAGTACCGGCTCAATCCGGGCGACCATATCGAACTGGAGGGCACCCGCAATTTCAACCTCCTGATCGGCAATGCGGGCGGCATCCGGCTCGCCCTGAACGGCAAGCCGGTGGCCTTGTCGGGCAAGAGCGGTCAGGTCGTGACCCTTCAACTTCCCTGAAAACGGCATGTCGAGCCTGTCAACCCCCGCCATCGTGCTGCGACGGATCGAGTACGGCGATTTCGATCTGATCCTGTCTTTCCTGACATGGGAAAAAGGCAAGCTGAGTGCGATTGCGAAATCCGCCCGAAAAAGCACCCGGCGCTTCGGGGGCATCCTGGAGCTTTTCGCGGCGCTCGACATCCTGTGCAGCTCGGGACGACGCGGCGGCCTGCCGGTCTTGCAGGAAGCCAGCCTGAAGCAGCCGTTTTCCGGCATTCGGGCCTCTTTCGTTCACACGGCCTACGCGAGCTACTGGGCCGAGCTGATTGACGGCTGGTCGGAGGAGGGCGAGCGCCAACCGGACCTGTACACCCTGCTGCTGCACGTGTTGACCGAACTGAGCCGCGGGCGGACGCCGGCCGCCGTCCTGAGCGTTTTCTTCCAGGTTCGTTTTCTGGTGCTCTCCGGCCACGGCCCGAACCTGCGGGTCTGCAGCCGCTGCCGCCGCGCGGCGGACCGGATCGGGGAGGCGGACCTGACGTTCGAACCGGCGCGCGGCGGCATCGTCTGCGCGGACTGCCGCGCGGCCGGCCCGGGTCGGCTGACCCTGTCGAGGGGTACGCTCAAACAGCTGCAGTGGCTCGAAACGATGGACTTGTCCAAGGCCGGGCGCCTGCGGTTCTCCCCGGCGGCGATCGCCGAAAGCCTGGCGGTCATGGAAGCTTTCGTTCCCTACCAGATGGGCCGGGAGCCCCGCAGCCTGACGTTCCTGCGGCAGGTCAGGAAACCGGCACCCCATCACTGCTGCCCGGAAGTGAGCCGTCACCGATGAAAGGCACCCTTAGAGACATACTGACGCTCCATGCGGTGGCGGCCTCGGCGCCGTGCCGGATAGACATGGGCGGAACGCTCGATCTGGCCGTTTTTTATAACCCGCTGCGGCACCTCGCCCCCTGCACGTTCAATCTGGCCATCGACTTGCGGACGACGGTCCGGCTTCTGCCGCACCGGCCCGGGCGGGTCAAAATCTCCTCGCGCGGGTTCGAAAGCGCCGACTTTCCATCGGATGCGGCCCCCTTCGATCATCCGTTGGGCCTCATGTTCGCCACGGCGGCCTATTTCGCGGCCGATGGCGTGCAGGTGATCATCGAGTCGGCCTCGCCCCCGCGCAGTGCCCTGGGAGGTTCTTCGGCGGCGGCCGTGGCCCTGGCGGCCGCTTTCTTGATGGCCATCGACGATATTGCGCTGACACCCGCCAATCGGCGGCGAATCGCCCTGCTGGCCCACCGGATCGAGGAGAGCGTGGCCGGGGTGCCCTGCGGACGCCAGGATCAACTGGCCGCGGCGATGGGCGGTGTCAACGCCTGGTCCTGGCGGCCGGGGTGGCGGGGCTTTGAACTCGGGCAACAGGCGCTGTTCAAAAAGGCCCGGTACCCTGTTTTAAACCGCCACCTGCTGCTGGCCTACTGCGGCGTGCCGCATGAGTCCAAAGACGTCAACGGGCAGTGGGTGCGCCAGTTTCTCGGCGGCGGACACCGCCGGCAGTGGGTTGAAATCGTCCGGTTGACCAAAAAGTTTATTGACGCTCTTGGCCGTTGCAACTATATAGGGGCAGCCGCGGCCATGAACCGTGAAACGGCCCTGCGCCTCGAAATGACACCGGATGTGCTCGACGACATGGGCACCAACCTGGTGGCGGCGGCCGTGCGCTGCGGCTGCGGGGCGCGATTCACCGGCGCCGGCGGCGGCGGATGTCTCTGGGCCCTGGGTCGCGCGGAAGATATCCGGCGGCTCGGACCCGTGTGGCAGGACGTACTTTCGGAAAGACCGGAGGCGCGTTTGCTGCCTTTCGGCATCGACCGCCAGGGCCTGGCGGCCGCCAGCGGGGATCCGGGTACGGCGAGCCGGCGGGCACAAGGTCCGGATTAAAATCACCGTAGGGGCGAAAAATCTTTCGCCCCCACCCAACAAACCCAACAAACCCAACAGACCCAATAGACCCAATAGACCCAATAGACCCAATAAACCCAATAAACCCAATAGACCCAATAGACCCAATAAACCCAATAGACCCAATAAACCCAATAGACCCAATAAACCCAATAAACCCAACAAACCCAATAGCCGTGCAACCCGCAACCCGTAACCCGTAACCCGTAACCCGCAACTCCCATCACGAGAGACAACCGATGAATTTTCAAGACGTCATCTTCGCGCTGAACCGGTTCTGGGCCCGCAAGGGATGTGTGATGGCCCAGCCCTACGACATGGAGGTCGGGGCCGGGACGTTTCACCCCACGACCCTGCTCAAGGCCCTGGGTCCCGAACCCTGGAAGGTGGCCTACGTGCAGCCTTCCCGCCGGCCGACCGACGGCCGCTACGGGGACAACCCGAACCGTCTGCAGCATTACTACCAGTACCAGGTGATCCTGAAACCCTCGCCGTTCGACGTCCAGCAGCAGTATCTGGAGAGCCTCGAGGTCCTGGGAGTCGACCCGCTCGACCACGACATCCGTTTCGTGGAGGATGATTGGGAATCGCCGACCCTGGGCGCTTCCGGCCTGGGGTGGGAAGTGTGGCTGGACGGCATGGAAGTCACCCAGTTCACCTACTTTCAGCTCGCCGGCAGCATCGAGTTGAAACCGGTGTCCGTGGAGCTGACCTACGGCCTGGAACGCATCGCGATGTATCTGCAGGGGGTCGACAACGTCTACGACCTGAAGTGGAACGACCGGATACTCTATGGCGATGTCCACCATCAGCAGGAAGTCGAGCAGTCGACCTATAATTTCGAAAAAGCCGACGTGCCGGCCCTGTTCGACCTGTTCGCCAAGTACGAGGCCGAATCGCTGGCGCAGGTCGCGGCCGGCCTGGTTCTGCCGGCTTACGAATACTGCCTGAAATGTTCCCACACCTTCAACCTCCTCGATGCGCGCGGGGCGATCAGCGTCACGGAGCGCACCGGCTACATCGCCCGCATTCGCAACCTGGCGCGGGGCAGTGCCGAAGCCTACGTCAACCAGCGCCGGGAGAAAGGATTTCCGCTGCTGGCCAATGTCCATCCATAAATGACCTTTTTTCCGCTGGGCTGCGTTCCCCGCGGATTTCCGGCTGCGGCGTACTAAAGTACGCCTCGCCGTAAATCCTTGTGCGGCCTTGCCCAGCGAAAAAAATCCGCATTTATGAATTGGACATTCAACAGTGCCTAAATATGTATCGGATGGGCACTATCCAGATAAAAGAAGTACTTCGGATCACTCGATCGGACCAGAGGTTACCATGGATATGCTACTGCTTGAAATCGGTTCGGAAGAAATTCCGGCCGGCTACATCGCCCCGGCCCTGGAGGCGCTGGCCTCCCGGCTCGGCCACAGGCTCGCCGAGGCCCGCATCGAACACGGCGCCCTGCGAACTTACGGCACGCCCCGCCGGCTGGCGGTTATCGTCGATCGGGTCGCCCCGCGGCAAAAATCGATGAAAACCGAACTCATCGGGCCGCCGGCCGCCATCGGCTTCGATCAGAAGGGGCGCCCCACGGTTGCCGCGCGCAAGTTTGCCGAAAAAGCCGGGGTTGCGGTCGAGAAACTGCGCACCACCCGCACGCCTAAAGGCGACTACCTGGCCGCCGACATCGTCGAACGTGCTCAGCCGACCCGCACCCTGCTGCGGGAGATCCTGCCGGAAGTGATTCTCGCGATCCCCTTTCCGAAGAAAATGCACTGGGCCGATCTCGACCTCGAATTTGCGCGCCCCATTTTTTCGATTGCGGCGCTGCTGGGCAAGTCCGTCATCCCCTTTCAGCTCGGCAACCTGAAGAGCGGCCGCACCACCCGCGGCCATTACTTCATGTCGCCCGGCCGCCTGAAAATACGTTGCAGCGAGGAGTACGGCGACATGTTAAAGGCCGCCAACGTCCTGGTGGATATCTCCGAGCGTAAAAAAGTCCTGCAGCGCGAGATCGCCGGCGTGGCGAAAAAACTCGGCGGACGCATTCTGCCCGATCCCGAGTTGGAGGACATCAACACCAACCTGGTCGAGTATCCGGTGGCCGTGGCCGGCAACTTCGACGAGGAATTTCTCGAGGTTCCGGACGAGGTGCTGATCAACTCGATGCGCGAGCATCAGAAATACTTTGCGGTCGTCGACGACAAGAACCGCCTGATGCCCTGTTTCATCTCCGTCAACAACACCAAGGCCCGCGACATGGCGCTGGTCGCCCGTGGTCACGAGCGCGTGATCCGCGCCCGCCTGGCGGACGCCCAGTTTTTCTACCGCGGCGATCTGGAGGTGTCCAACGATCGGCGCGTCGAACAGCTCAAGGGGGTGTTGTTCCAGGCCCAGCTGGGCACCATGCACGCCAAGACGGAGCGCGTGAGCCTTCTGACCGACTACCTGGCGCAGGCCGCCGGTGCCGGCCGCCGGGATTTCGCCGAAACGGCACGTCATGCCAAACGCGCGGCGCACCTGTGCAAGTCCGATCTGGTGAGCCACGTCGTCGGTGAGTTCCCCAAACTCCAGGGCGTGATGGGACGGGTTTACGCCGCGCTGGCCGGCGAACCGGCCGAGGTCGCCGCCGCCGTCGAAGAGCACTATCGCCCGGTCTACTCGGGCGCGCCGCTGCCCGAGACGACGGCCGGGGCGCTGGTGGCCATCGCCGACAAGATCGATTCTATTTGCGGCTGTTTCAGTGTGGGCCTGGTGCCGACCGGCGCCTCGGACCCCTATGCCCTGCGCCGGCAAGGCATCGGCATCGTTCAGATCATGCTGGACAAGGGGTTTTCCTTCTCCCTGTCGGCCCTGATCGAAAAGAGCCTGGGACTTTTCGAAAAGAAGAGTCCAGACGAACCCGGCGACCTGCCTGCCGCCGTACTGGGTTTCATCAAAAACCGCATGGCCCACCTGCTGGGCGAAGAAGGATTTTCGAAAGACGTGATCGCGGCCGTGATCGATATTGCCGGCGACAGCGTGCCCGACATCTGGAACCGCGTGCGCGCGCTCGAGGCCTTGAAGGCCCAGCCCGATTTCGAACCCCTGGCGGCGGCGTTCAAACGGGTCGGCAACATCATCCGGAAGGCCGGCACGGCCGGCCGCGGGCCGCACAAGGTCGATGCCGCCCTCTTCGAGCACGACAGCGAAGGGGCCCTGTTCGCCGCCTTCCAGGATGTCGAAAGCAAGGCGGCGGCGGCCGTCGACCGCGGCCGTTTCGACCTGGCCCTGCGCGAAATCGCGACCCTGCGCGCCCGGGTCGACGACTTTTTCGACGGCGTGATGGTGATGAGCGATGAGAAACGACTGCGCGAAAATCGCCTGGCACTGCTGGGCGGCATTGCGGGATTGTTCGAAAGATTCGCCGATTTTTCCAAGATATCAACGTAGGACCCGTTAGCATAAGAAGGGACAAGCATGGTCTACGATCCGGATAAGGACAAAGTGCTACAGCAGTGGAAGTGCCAGGAAACCGGCTTGCTGGTGTCGATCAACCGGTACGGCGACGGGGAACCGAAGGTACAGATCGGTCCGCGGATTCTCACGAAGAAAGACGGCAGCGAACGGGCGCCGGCCAAGGCCGGGCGCCTGAGCGTCGAGGATGTCATGTGGCTCTACGACATCATCGATGAGGTCAAGGAGAAATTGTCCGCCCTGGCCAAGCCCGCCTGAAGGTCCTATTTTCAGTGTGCATCCGTTCTATCGTCAATGACACCATCTGAAGCCCGGCATAATCGACCGCCGACACCACCGGCATTCGCCGCGGGTGGTTGCAGGGATGATGCCGTCGTCAAACCCGTCAGGGGCCGCCGGACGCCTGACCCGGGCCGCCTGGCGATCCTGGTGGCGACCACCGTCGACCTCGATCAGCTGCTGTGCTCCCTGGGGCCGGCGGCGCCGGCTCCTTATCGGCTGTTCACGAGCCGGATGCACGTTCACCGGATCGGGGAGGCCGGGCCGTTCGCGCTCGTCGGCCCCATGGTGGGCGCGCCATACGCGGTCATGCTTCTGGAGACTCTGGCGGCCTGGGGCGTTCGCCATTTCTTTTTTCTCGGCTGGTGCGGCGCCGTGTCCGCCGCGGTAAAGACCGGTGATCTCCTGGTGCCGACCGCGGCCTTGATCGACGAAGGCACCTCGGTTCACTACCGCGAGCCCGGCCTGTTGCCGCCGGTCTCATATCCGGCGCCGTCGGCCGTCGATCGGATCAAAGAGCTGCTGGCCCACGATCCCTGCCGCCAGCACGCCGGAACGGTGTGGACCACCGACGCCATTTTCAGGGAGACCCCCGCCAAAATAAGGCGGTTTCAGGCCGAAGGCGCCCTGGCGGTCGACATGGAAACATCGGCCCTTTTTTCGGCCGCCCGCTTTCGGGGGGTCGATCTCGGCGGCCTCCTGGTGGTCTCCGATGAACTGTCGTCGCTGCACTGGCAGCCGGGGTTCAAGACCGAGGCTTTCTCCACGGGACGCTCCCGGGCCTGCGAGGTGATCAAACGCTTATGCCACCTGCCGCCGATGCGCACGTCATCCAAAGAGTCGCCGAGCTGAGAGCGGCGCTCCACCACCACAACCACCGCTACCATGTTCTCGACGACCCGGAGATTTCGGACGCCGAGTACGATGCCCTGATGCGGGAGCTGATCCGGCTCGAAACCGACTATCCCGATCTGGCCAGCCCGGATTCGCCGACCGCCAGGGTCGGGGCGGCGCCGCTGACGAAGTTCGACAGCGTGCGGCATGGCGCGCCGATGCTCAGCCTCGACAACGGTTTCGATGACGCCGATATTCGCGCCTTCGACGAGCGGGTGCGCCGGCAGATCGGCGAACAGCCGGTCTTTTATACGGCCGAGCCCAAGATGGACGGCGTGGCGGTCAACCTGGTTTACGAGCAGGGCCGCCTGACGACGGCCGCCACCCGCGGCGACGGCGTCACCGGCGAGCAGATCACCGCCAACGTTAAAACGGTTGCGGCCGTGCCGCTCGTGCTGCGCGAGGTTCCGGGCGGCCGGGCTCCGCGGCTGCTGGAGGTCAGGGGCGAAATCTTTCTGGAGCGCGAAGGGTTCAGGCGGCTGAACGCCGAACGGCTGGAGCACGGGCTGCCGCTTTTCGCCAATCCGCGCAATGCGGCGGCGGGGTCCCTGCGTCAGCTCGACTCGAGAATTACCGCCCGCCGGCCGCTGCGAATCTACGTCTACGGTGTCGGCCGGATGACAATGGAGCCGGCCGTGGAAACCCACGCCGATCTTCTTCGGCGCCTCGAACGGCTGGGTTTCAGGATCAATCCGCTCACGCGCTGCGCCATCCCCATCGATCGGGTGCTCGAGTTTTACGGCGAGCTGCAGGAAAACCGTCACGACCTGCCGTATGAAATAGACGGCCTGGTCATCAAGGTCGACCGCCTTTCCGATCAGCTGCGGTTGGGCAGTACGTCCCGGAGCCCGCGCTGGGCGATGGCGTACAAATTCCCGGCCGTCCAGGCCACCACAGCCGTCGAAGCCATCGAGGTCCAGGTCGGGCGCACGGGAAAACTGACGCCGGTGGCGCACCTCAAGCCGGTGCGGGTCGGCGGCGTCACGGTCAGCCGTGCCACCCTGCACAACGAGGACGAGGTTCGGAAAAAGGATGTCAGGATCGGCGACCAGGTACTGGTCCAGCGCGCCGGCGACGTCATCCCCGAAGTCGTCAAGGTGATCGGGTCCCGGCGCAGCGGCACGGAAAAACGGTTCGACATGCCGAAGACCTGTCCGGCCTGCGGTTCGGCGGTCGTTCGCGAGGAGAATGAGGCCGCCACCCGCTGCGTCAACGCCACCTGCCCGGCCCAGATCAAGGAGCGCCTGCGGCACTTTGCTTCCAAGGGGGCCTTCGACATCGACGGGCTGGGGGACAAAATAATCGACCAGATGGTCGAAAAAAAGATCCTGGCCTCCTTTGCGGATGTTTTCGCCCTGGATCGACAGACGCTCGAAGGCCTGGAGCGCATGGCGGACAAGTCGGCCCGCAACCTGATCGAGCGCATCGACAGCAGCCGCCGGATTTCACTGGAACGGTTTTTATACGCGCTCGGGATCGGCCATGTCGGCGAGCACATCGCCAGGATACTGGCCCAACACTTCCCGACGCTCGAAGATGTGTCGCAGGCTACCGGCGAAGACCTTAAAGCCATCGCAGGAATCGGCCCGATCGTGGCCGACAGTGTCGTGACTTTTTTCAGTCGCCCGGAAAACCGGGATTTGCTGGGGCGGCTCCGGCAAAACGGTGTGGTCATCCGGGCCGAAGACCGGGGGCGGACGGCCGCCCTGGCCGGCCTCTCTTTCGTTTTGACCGGCACGCTCGCCGGCCTGACCCGGCGCGAGGCCAAGGAGATGATCGCGGCGGCGGGCGGCAAGGTCAGCGGCGCGATCAGCCGCAACACCGATTACCTGGTTGCCGGCAGCGCTCCGGGTTCCAAGCTGCAGCGCGCCGAAGAGCTGGGCGTGCCCGTCATCGACGAGGAGGAGTTGCGCCGGCTGATCGGTTAGGAGAGTCTCCTGTAAACTTCTTTTCGGTGGCCAATTTTTAAAACCATAATTACCAGAATATCGCCGTGGATCTCATAAATAATCCGATAATCCCCAACCCTGATCCTCTGAAAGGGATTGTCGCCTTTCATTTTTGTGATGGCGGTATCCGGCAAATTTTTAGAAAGGCTATCGATTCTATCGCGTATTCGCCTTTGGTCTGATTTTGGAATTTTCTTGAGTGCTTTAGCTGCCGAACTTTTAAATTCGACTCTATATTTCAAAGTTCAAGCTCCTCTTGAAGCTTTTCCCACGAAATATTTTCGCCTGACTCGTTTCGAGCCTTCCAGGCATCATCAATATCCATTTGTTCTTCAACTTCCTGCAGGAGCTTTAAATCCTCCATAGAAACAATAGCAGCAAGCGCTTCGCCCCGTCTCGTCAATACGAAGGATTCTTTTCCGTATGCGACCCTGTTGATAATATTTGCAAATTTTTTTCTTGCATCAGCAGCCGATATTTCGTTTAACATGACGTATCACCTTTTGTACAAATCGTTTATTCTGTAATATAAGTACGTATTGTACAAAATACAGATCATCGTGTCAATAAAGTAAATCGTAAATATAACGGTACTTTACAAAAAATTCAAGAGATGTGATCATGGAGAAACAGGCCAGGGTTCATATCGTTATTTCCGGAATCGTCCAAGGGGTGTTCTTCAGGGTGGAGACGCAGCGAGCCGCCCAGAAGTACGGCGTCCGCGGCTGGGTGCGGAACAGGCGCGACGGCACGGTCGAAGCGGTCATCGAAGGCGAGCGGCCCGATGTCGAAAAGATGCTGGACTGGTGCCGGACGGGACCCTCTCGGGCGGTCGTGGACGAGGTGGCCATCGAGTGGGAGACGTACACCGGCGAAATGGCCGATTTCCGGGTGAAACACTGACGTAAAATTCACCGCAGGGACGCAAAGGGCGCAGAGGTGTTTTTTTTGTTTTACAACGCGATTGCAAGTAGTGGTTGAACGTTCGGGACGTTCGCGACGCCGCTGGCTGCTATCATCCAGCTTGAGCAAAGAAGGAACGTTTATGCTTCAGTAAAAAAATCCAAAATTCAAATGACACATACCAAATAAATCACAATGACCAAAATTCAAAACCACAAACTTGTTTGGGTTCTTTGGATATTCAGATTTGGGATTTATTTGGAATTTGGTGCTTGGGATTTGACAGTTCCGAATCCCTCGATATCCGGAAGGAATATTTAAAGGTGGCTTTTCATTCGGTATAAAACCGTTGAGGTTCATATAAGGGTTAAGGGTTCAAAACCGTAGGGGCAGGCCTGTGTGCCTGCCCTTTTTGTCGAATCGCCACCGGTAATTAAAGGATGGGTTCCGAGTTTCAAGTTTCGAGTTTCAAGTATCAAAAAAGCGCCTCGACGAAGCGCCTCGGCTCGAAGACCTGCAGGTCCTCGAGCGTCTCGCCGACACCGACATAGCACAGCGGAATGTTCAACTGGTCGTGGATGCCGATGACGATGCCGCCCTTGGCGGTGCCGTCCAGTTTCGTCAGGGCGATGCCGGTCACCCCCAGGGCCTCGTCGAACAGCCGGGCCTGAGACAGGGCGTTCTGACCGGTGGTGGCATCCAGCACCAGCAGCACCTCGTGCGGGGCGGCGGGCATGATCTTGGCGATCGAGCGTTTTATTTTTTTGAGTTCTTCCATCAGGTTGACCTTGGTGTGCAGCCGGCCGGCTGTGTCCACCAGGACGACGTCGGCCGCGCGCGCCGTCGCCGCTTCGACCCCGTCGTAGGCCACGGCGGCCGGGTCGGCGCCGTCTTTGTGGCGCACGAAATCCGCCCCCGATCTCTCGGCCCAGATGGCGAGCTGCTCGACGGCGGCCGCGCGAAACGTGTCGGCGGCGGCGATCAGGACCTTTTTCTTCTCGCGCGCGAACCGCGCGGCCAGCTTGCCGATGGTGGTGGTCTTGCCGACACCGTTGACGCCGACGACCATGATGACGTGCGGCCTCGAAAGGGTGCCGGCGGGTGCCGGCGGCTCTTTGGCCAGCAGGGCGAGGATTTCTTCCTGCAGCACCTTTCTGAGCGCGGCCGCATCACCGATGCGCGCGGCCTTGCGGCCGACGTGCTCGATGAGGGCGGCGGCGGTTTGAACGCCGATGTCGGCCGTGACCAGGATTTCTTCGAGGTCCTCGAGCATCTCGTCGCCGACCCCCGTGTTCTCCGCGAAAAGCTCGTCGAGATCGGTGGTCAGCAATTGCCGCGTTCGGGCCAGGCCGCGGCGCAGCCGTTTAAAGATGCCGCCGCCGTCTTCGCCGCGGCCGGCAGTTTTCGTCTCCGGCTCGCGCACGCCTTCCGCGTTGCCGGGTGCCGATCGCTCCGGGGTTTCGCGGGCGCCGGGCGCTGCGGCATCGGCGGCCGTCGCAGCGCTTGGCAGCGGCTCAACCGGTGATGGGTCGGATGCGTTCGGGGCCGCATCGTTTTGCGGCGGATTTTTTTTGCGAAACCAGCTCACGGCAGCCGTCCTCTCCGCTTTCTTTTCAGCGCTCCAGGTTCACCGACACCACTTTGGAAACCCCTTTGGCCTCCATCGTTATGCCGAAGAGCATGTCGGCGAACTCCATGCTCTTCTTGTTGTGGGTGACCATCACGATCTGGGATTTCTCGCCGATCAGTTTCAGCAGGTTGTTGAAGCGAAAGACATTGGCTTCATCCAGCGGGGCGTCGATTTCGTCCATCAGGCAGAAAGAAGCCGGCCGGATCAGAAAGAGCGAAAAGATGAAGGCGATGGCCGAAAGGGCCTTCTCGCCGCCGGACAGCAGGCTCATGCGGGTCAGCTTCTTGCCCGGCGGGTGGATCATGAACTCGACCCCGGTTTCGAGCGGGTTGTCCGGTTCGGTCAACACCAGTTTGCCGCTGCCGCCCTCGAAGAGCCGCGGAAAAACCTCCCCCAGCTTCTCGTTGACCTGCTCGAAGGTTTCCATGAACCGCTGCTGGGTGATGCGGTTGATCTTGCGGATGACCTTGTGCAGATCTTCGATCGCCTTCTGGAGGTCTTCGCGCTGCTCGCACAGAAAGTCGTGGCGCGATTTCAACTCTTCGTATTCGTTGATGGCCGCCAGGTTGACATCGCCGATGCGGCTGATTTTTTCGCGCAGACGGTTGAGTTCCGCCTCGTCGCCGGCGGTCGGGATTTCGGCACCCGGTGCGGACTGGAGTTCTTCGCGCAGTTCTGCGAGCTGCGGTCCGTATTCGTCAAAAGCCTTGCGGTAGTGTTCTTCGAGCCGCTGAACGATGTTGTCGCGGTGCACCTGGCGCTGGGTCTGTTCGATCTCCAGCAGGCGGGTTTTTTCCTGGATCGTTTCGCGCTCGCTCTTGAGTTCGGCGATGATGCCGTCGTTTTCCTTCAGCTGCGCATCGATGGCGGCGTAGGCGGTCTCGTTGACCTCCAGGGCCTTCTCGACCTGCTTGAGTTCCTCGTACATGGCCGCCAGGGCAGCCTCGTGGACGGTGACGGCCTTTCCGGCGGCGGCGGCCTTGCGGCTCTTGAGCGTGATGTCTTCGGCCAGGCTGACGAGGCGGGCGGCGCCGTCCTGCCGGAATTCCTGCAGGCGCCTTAGGGTGCTGTTGCTGTTTTCGAGCCGGGCGTTCAGCGCCGTCAGGGTGAGTTTCAGGTCGATGCTCTTCTGGTTGAAAGCGTTGAGCTGCCCGGACACGGCCTCGGCCTGCCGCGTTTTTTCGGCGACATCTTCGCGGGCGGCGGCGATCGCGGACGTCAATTCGGCCAGGGCGGCGTCGTAGCGGGCCATTTCATCGTCGATGTCGCTTTCCTCGCCCATGAGCTGATCGTGTTCCAGCTCGACGATCTCGAGGTGCCGCGTGGCGTGCTTCACCTCCTCGGAGGCGCGGTAAAGCGCTTTCTCGGCCTCGACGAGGGCGGCATCGATGGTGCGCTTCTGCTCGTAGAGCTGCTGCAGGTCGGTCTCGATTTTGCGGACGTCCGTTTCGGCCGCCGCCTGCTGGTCGCGGGCCCGGGCGAGTGACTGCTCGCAGTCGCGGATTTGCCGCTCCAGCGCTTTGACTTCCCGCTTTTTGGCCAGGATGCCGGGCAGCTTGTCCGTGCTGCCGCCGATCATGATGCCCTGCCGCGAGATCACATCGCCCTGGCGGGTGACGATCGTCGCCGGGTGGCGGTCGCCGCCGATCAGCGCCAGGCCGGTCGGCAGGTCTTCCGAGACGATCACGTGTCCCAGAAGGGCTTTGGCGATGGCCTCGAAGCCGGGTTTGACCGCCACATGGTCGATCAACCGGTTCGATTCTGCGGGCAGCGGGCGTCGATCCTCCTCGATGTGCCCCAGGGCGGCGACCGGTATGAACCCGCTGCGGCCGGCGCCGTGGGACTGAAGATATTCGATGGCGCGCAGCCCGGTGGCGGGGGCGTCGACCAGAACATACTGCAGCGCTTCGCCCAGGACGGCCTCGACCGCCGCCTGGTATTCGGGTGTCGGCTCGAGAATATCCGCCAGCAAGCCGACGACTTCCCTGTTCCCGGCCGCGCCGTCGGCCGGCTCGCCGTCAGGGGCGCCGCCCCGGCCGCCGCCGAATTCGGGGGCCCGCATGATCGCCTTGACGCCATCGCGATACCACTCGAAATTTTCCTCCATTTTCTTCAGGGTCGCATAGGTCGAGCGCGCGGTGGTGCGTTCCAGTTCGAGGGTCTGGACCTGTTTGACCTGGCGGGCCAGGACCGCCCGTTTTTCGTCGTTCAACTGCCGGACCCGCTCCAGGTCTTCCTTGAGAGCGGCGGCTTCCCCCGTCAGCCGCTCCAGCTCGGCTCGCCCTTTTTCTTCCGCGCTGCGCCCCCGGGCGACCCGCTGGCGGGCGAGGGCGGCCTCCTCCCCGGCGCGCTTCAGCCGGCGCTGCAGGTTCTCCTTGTTGTTGGCGGCATTCTGAAAAATATTGCGATAGCGCGCCTCCTCGGTCAAGCGCTCCATCAAGGCGGCCTTGCTAACTTCGAGCGCGGAATTCATGCCGTCGATGCGGGCCTTGATGTCGGCGGCGGCCGCCTGCTCACGGTGGAGGCCCTGGCGTGCGGCGTCGGTTTCGGCCTGCAGGCGGGTGATGTCCTCCCGGGCCTCTTCGATTTCAGAATCGATTTTTTGGTTCTTGTCCTCCAGGTCCGCACGCGCGGCCTCGAGTTCCCTGGACTCGGCCGCCAGGCGCTCGATTTCCTGGCGCTCATGACCCAGATCGATTTCCGTGCGGTCGACTTTTCGCTGCAGGTCGAATTTGCGCGATTTCTGATCCGAAATTTCCTGATTTTTCTGGAAACGCTGCAGTTTGATTTCCTCGATCGCGGCATCGAGTTTCTTGAGTTGGGAGGTGTTGCCGAGGTCGGCGTCCTTGAATTCCCGGAGCAGCCGGTCGGTTTCGTCGTAGCGGCGGCTCATCCGCTCGTAGTTCAACAGCGACAGGCGGACATCGAGTGCATCGGCGCGGCGCTGGTACTGCTTGAAGTGTTCGGCCTTGCGGGCCTGGCGTTTCAGACCGCCCATCTGGCGCTGAATTTCACTGACGATGTCCGACACGCGCAGCAGGTTCTGACGGGTCGCCTCGACCTTGCGCAGCGCCTCGGTCTTGCGGTTTTTGTAGCGCGTGGTGCCGGCGGCCTCTTCGATGAAGTAGCGGCGTTCCTCCGGGCCGGCATCGATGATGGCGCCGATGTTGCCCTGCTGGATGATGGCGTAGGATTTGGCGCCCAGTCCGCTGCCGAGAAAGACATTGTGGATGTCTTTCAGCCGGCAGGGCTGCTTGTTCATGAGGTAGGCGCTTTCGCCGGACCGGAAGAGGCGCCGCGTGAGCATGATCTCGGTAAAGTCTTTCAGCTCTTCGGGCGCCGAACCGTTGTCGTTGGCCAGGGTCAGCGTCACTTCGGCCATGTTGAGCGGCGGCTTTCCGGTCGATCCGGCGAAGATGACATCCTCCATCGCCTTGCCGCGCAACTGTTTGACGCTCTGCTCGCCCATGACCCACCGCAGCGCGTCGACGATGTTGCTCTTGCCGCAGCCGTTGGGGCCGACAATGGCCGACACGCCTTGCGGAAACTGGATGTCGGCCTTATCGCAAAAGGATTTAAATCCTGTAATTTCAAGCCTTTTAAGCTTCATTAACACCTATTTCCCTGGAGACCGGGCGCCGGGGGAACGCCGTTTAATCAATCTGGAAGACAATAGCAGGACAGGGGGCCGATGTAAAGGGAAAAGCACAACGGAAGGGGTGATTTAGACGGGTAAAATACAATATGTGGGGTTACAAAATCTGACTCAGAAACATCTTCGTCCGGTCGTGGGTGGGGCTTTTGAAAAAGTGCTCGGGCGTGCCGACCTCGACGATGCGGCCCGCATCCATGAAAATCACGCGTTCCGCCACCTCCCTGGCGAACCCCATCTCGTGGGTGACGCACACCATGGTCATGCCTTCCTTGGCGAGCGTCTTCATCACGTCCAGGACCTCGCCGATCATCTCGGGGTCCAGGGCCGAGGTCGGCTCGTCGAACAGCATCACCTTGGGGTTCATGGCCAGGGCGCGGGCGATGGCCACGCGCTGCTGCTGACCGCCGGAGAGCTGGTCCGGGTAGACGGTGGCTTTTTCCTGAATGCCGACCTTCGCCAGCAGGGCCATGGCCGTGTCGGCGGCTTCCTTTTTCGAGCGCTTGCGCACCACGCGCTGGGCCAGGGTGACGTTTTCCACCACCGTTTTGTGGGGAAAAAGGTTGAAGGACTGAAAGACCATCCCGACCTCCGCCCGCACCTTGTTGATGTCGGTCCTGGGATTGAGGATGTCGATGCCGTCGATGATGATGTGCCCGCTGGTGGCGGTCTCCAGGTGGTTGAGGCACCTGAGGAAGGTGCTCTTGCCGGATCCCGACGGACCGATCACGACCACGACCTCGCCGGCCGCGATGCGCGTCGAGACGTCGACCAGGGCCTCGACCTCGTGCGGGACATAGAAGGTCTTGTATACGTTGCGGGCTTCGATCACGTCGTCATGGTCCTCCTCTCCAGGTACTGCACGAACATGGACAGCGCGAAGGTCATCACCAGGTACAGGCCCGCGCAGACGAAGAACATCTCGAAGGGGTTGAGCTGGGTCGTGATGACCTCGCGCGTGGCCTTGGTCAGTTCCCGCACCGCGATGATGCCCAGCAGCGACGAGTCCTTGATCAGGCTGATGAACTGGCCGGCCAGGGGGGGCAGGATCCGCCGCATGGCCTGGGGCATGACGATGTGGCGCATGGACTGGGCGTAGCTCATGCCCAGGGAGCGGGCGGCTTCCATCTGCCCGCGTCCGATCGACTGGATGCCGGCCCGCACGATTTCGGTCACGTAGGCGCCGGTGAAACAGGCCAGGGCCGCGATGCCGTACCAAAGTCCCGGAACTTCATGGATGCCGTAGGCGAGCAGCGTCTGGTTGACCATGGTGCCCACGACAAAATACCAGATGAAAATCTGGACCAGGAGGGGAGAGCCGCGGATCAGTTCGACGTAGGTGATCGCCAGCCACTTGGCGGCCGGGTTGTCCGATATCCGCGACAGTCCGCCGACGATGCCGATGATGATGCCGAAGATGATCGCGAACAGGCTGACCTTGAGGGTGATCCACAGCCCCTGCAGCATGATTCCGGGCTCCCACCTGCCATAGCTGGCCAGCGTGTCGCCGGGATAGACGAAGTCGTTGACCGCCACGCGCACGTCGCGGGTCGGGACGGTGACGGTCTTTTCCTCGCCGTCGCCTTTCACCAGGATGCGGGATCGATCGTTTATGGGCGTGATGCCGGCGACGGTGCCCTGGATATCGGATCTGACCTCCACCTGCCGGTGATACAGGAACGCCGAGGGGATCTTGTGCCAGGCCCAGACGTAGTCGATCCGCATGGTGGCGAAGTAAATCAGGAAGATGATGGAGAAAATGACGGCTAAAAAGACCCCGACCCAGAAATAGTAGGTTTTTTTCGGCATGGCGCGCCGAACTTTGGCTTCTCTTCCCATCGCGGACTCTTCTTTTTCGATGCCCGGCTCAGCCGGGTCCGGGGTCGGGATCGGCCGGCAGGCGACCTTTGCGGCTCAGGCCTGCGGGTGAAGGCCCGAGCCGCTGTTCAGTAACAAGTGGCGGGTCGGCGGATTACTTGATCTGCTTGATCCAGTCGGTGCTCTTGATCCACTTGTTGTAGATCTGGTCGTAGCGGCCGTCGTTCTTCATCTGCCGCAGGAAGTTGTTCAGCCAGTTTAAAAAGTCGGGATCGCCCTTTCTCACGGCCCAGGCCAGCGGCTCGTAGGTGAACGGTTCGTCCAGGAAGATCAGCTTGCCCTCTCCCTGCTGGGCCATGAAGGTCGCGCAGAAGGGCAGGTCGTAAATCGAGGCATCGGCCTTGCCGGTCAGCACCTCCAGCGCCGCCTCGGACTCCACCTCGAAGGACTTGTAATTGGCCTTGGGGATCAGGCGCTTGATCGCCTGCTCGCCGGTGGTCCCCAGCTTGGAGGTGACGGTGAACTTGGGGTCGTTGAGGTCCTTGTAGGATTTGACCTGGTCTTCCCATTTCTTGTTGAGCAAAATGGTCTGGCCGACGACGATGTACGGGTCCGCGAAGTTGATCTTCAGGTTTCGTTCCTGGGTGATGGTCATGCCGCTGATCAGGATGTCGAATTTCTTGGTGACCAGGGCCGGGATGATGCCGTCCCAGGCCGTGTTGACCGGCACGAACTTGACGCCCATGGCCTTGGCCATTTCCTTGGAGATGTCGATGTCGAACCCGATGAAATTGCCCTGCTTGTCGGCCATTTCAAAGGGCAGGTAGCCGGCTTCGAAACCGACGCGCAGCTCCCCGCGTTCGACGATGTCGTTCAGGGTCGATTTGCGGGCCAGGTCGATGTCATCGGCGAGGGCGCCGGTCGCGGAAACGAGCGCCAGTACCAGCAGCGTGGCCAAACCAGTCCATAAGCCTTTTTTCATAGTTTTGCCTCCTTCGGGTGAGTTAAAAATAAGGGCCGTGCCCTAACGGACTATCTATAGGCTTCAATAAGATTTTCCCTCTTTCAGCAATTCCCGGAACACCATGCGGGTATTGCATTGGGGGCAGCGGGGGACGTCTTCGTTTTGAATGTCGACAATCTCCGTGTATCTGCATTTCGGGCAGATGACTTCGACGGGTTCCGGTCTTTTTTTCTGGGGGGTCTTCATGGGGCCGCCGATCGTTTGACGCGTGTCGAAATGCGCCTCAGAAAATAATTTCTTTTCGTCTATATCATAAAAGCCGGGAATGTAAAGCATTGTTTGGCGGCGGCACCTGCGGCGGCGTCCGGCGAACGGAGCGAAGAAAAAGGAGCCTGCATGTGCCCATCCGCGGATCTTTTCTTTAGGCACCTTCCGAGCGTCCCATTCATGGCTGTGGATTTGTTCGCCGGGCAAGGCCGCGTTTTCGGCCCGGGCGGGAGGGCGATACGGACTGTATGGACGCCGCAGCCGGAAATCCTCTGCGAGCGGCCGCTCAGCGGGAGAAAGACCATTTAGGGATGGTCATTTTAGGGATGGTCATCGATATTTCTCGCCCGCCGCCGGACAAGACGCCCGGAGAGCGTAAAATCTTGACAATCCGGCGTGCGGGCGGCTATGGATGACATTCGTGTCGATGGCTCATAACCAGCAAACATTTGAAGGGAGGGATGGTCATGCCCGGTGCCAAAGTAATCACGGCCGAAAAACTGCTGAGGATTCCGGAAGTCCGGGAAGTCACCGGGTCGGTCTCGCGCGAACTGATCGAAAGGCGGCGCAGCCAGCCGGCGGTCTGTGACGTCTACACCCACCCGTTCACGGCCTTGAAAACCGACGACCGCTACCGGTTCGAGATCAACACGGAGGCCCGCCGGCAGCTGCCGGACATCATCGACAACGCCGTGCAGGCCATCGTCGGCCTCGATCAGGCCGATGACGCTCTTACCGAGGCTTTTCGCCGCCGGCGGAACATCGGGATCGTGTTTTCGGGCGGGCCGGCGCCGGGCGGGCACAACGTGATCGCCGGGCTGTGGGACGCGGCCAAAAAGGCGAATGCGGAGACCAAGATATTCGGCTTCATCCTCGGCCCCGACGGCATCATCGAAAATGAAGCCGTCGAGCTGACCGCCGCGCTGGTCGACGCCTACCGCAACCTGGGCGGATTCACCATGATCAAAACCGGCCGCACGAAAATCGACACCCCCCAGAAAATGGCCCTGTCCCGCGAAACCTGCCAGGCCCTGGCGCTGGATGCGCTGGTGATCGTCGGCGGCGACGATTCCAACACCAATGCCGCCTTTCTCGCGCAGGAACTCCTCAAAGACGGCGTCCAGGTGATCGGTGTGCCCAAAACCATCGACGGGGACATTCAGGTCCGGGATGCGGACGGCCGCGTGCTGTGCGCCATGTCGTTCGGGTTCCACTCGGCCGCCAGGGCCTTTGCCAGTGCCGTCAGCAGCCTGTCCAACGATTGCAGCTCGGATGTCAAGTACTGGCACATCTGCAAGGTCATGGGGCGCGTCGCCAGCCACCTGGCGCTCGAGGTCGCCCTGCAGACCCACGCCAACATCACCCTGATCGGCGAGGACCTGGCCGATTTCGTCGACCAGGGCCGCATCGACAAGGCCACCGCCGCCAACACCATCGATTACACCGCCTACGGGATGACCCTGCGGCACCTGTCGCGGGTCATCTGCAACGCGATCGTGCGCCGGGCGGCGGTCGGCAAAAATTACGGCATCATCGTCATTCCGGAAGGCGTGCTGGAGTTCGTCAACGAGATTCAGGTCTTCATCATCAAGCTCAACACCATCATCGCCGAGTACAACGCGACCCACGACAACAGTTTTCACGCCGATTTTCCGCTGCACGAGGACAAGCTCGAATACCTGCGCCGGCTGGCCAAACGTTCGCGCGAAGACAGCTCGTTCACCGTCTGGAACACCCGCGACGACGATCTGTTCAACGACATTCCCGAGTTTTTCAGGGACGGCCTTTTGATCGAAAGGGACGCCCACGGAAATTTTCAGTTCTCGCAGGTCGAAACCGACAAGGTCATCATGGGGCTGGTAAAAGACTATCTGAACATTTTGAAGGAAGAGGGCGTCTACCGGCGCGGGATCAAGCGCGAATACTTTCAGAAGACGCTGAAAAAGGGCGGTCTCGATCCGGACGTTTACGGACCGGTGCTGTTCGAAAATTACGGCCAGGGGGCCTTTTTGCTGCGAAAATCCGCCATCATCTCCCTCAAGACGCTGGAACAGGCCCTGGCGCGCGCCAACGCGCTGACGCCCAAAGGGACGCTGCCGCCGCCGGTCGAAAAGATCTACCGCAAATCGGTCCCGGATTTCAAGACCCAGACCCATTTTTACGGCTACGATGGTCGCGGCAGCGATCCCACGCGGTTCGACTGCAATTACACCTATAATCTGGGCCTGACGGTATACAGCCTGATCGCCAACGGGGCGACCGGGCAGATGGCGGCCATAAAAAACCTGGAGCACGACTTTGCCCGCTGGGAGCCCATCGGCATCCCGATTGCGCCCCTGATGCACCTTGAGGAGCGCCAGGGACGGCTGGCGCTGGTGATTGAAAAAAGCGTCGTCGACCTGACCTCGAATGCCTTCAAAGTGGTGAAAAGCCTGCGGGAAAACTGGCTGGCCGCCACGCCCGGCGACGATGAGTATCGCCGGCCGGGACCCATCCGCTTTTCAGGCCAGATCGAGGAGGACCGCCCGATCACGATGAAGCTCAACGCCATCGCGGCAGCCGACGATTGATCGCTTCTCCGCCGGCCGGTCAATTGCTGGCGTAAGAAACGGTGAAGCCGCTGTCTTCGAGGGATTTTTTGATGCCGGCGGTCTGGCAGGCCGCCAGGCGGAAGGTGTAGATGCGGTTGCCGGTCTGGTGGGAGGTGATGCCGACGTTGATGATGTCGCCGCCGCCGTCGTTGATGATCTGCAGCGCGTCCTTCAACGCGCCCGGTTCGTTTTTCATCACCACGTCGATGCGCGAGCTGGCGGTCAGAATGCCCATCATGTCGATGAAGGCCCGCAGGATGTCCGATTCGGTGATGATGCCGACCACGCGCCGCCCTTCGACGACCGGCATGCCGCCGATCTTGTGCTTGTAGATCAACTGCGCCGCAATTTCGATGTCTTCCTCGGGCCCGACCACGATCGGATCGCTGATCATCAGATCGGACAGGCTCACATCGCCCACCATCGACGGTATCAACCCCTGCTTCAGATCGGCCAGGGTCACGAATCCGCACAGGATGTTGCCGCCGGAGACCACCGGCAGGTGCCGGATGGAGTTCAGTTTCATCAACTCCAGGGCGGCGGTGATCGAGGCGGTCGCGCTGATCGTGATGGGATCCGGAATCATCAAGTCCCTTATTTTCATATCCTTATTTCCTTCAGGTGGAATGGTGAATGAAGTTCCGGTATTCAGCATAACCTATCCTTGAACCCTTAACCCTTAAACCTTTTAGTTTATCATACGCCAACGACCGATACCAGCCGCAAATAATTTTGGCTTTAGATAAATTTAACTGGACAGCTGTATAGTCATAGCCAACACCGATAACGGCGAAAACCTTTTATATTTCATAGGCTTTAAGATAAAGGTTTTGGCAAGGCCAGAGGGAGGCGGCTGTATAGGTCATACGCCAACGACCGATAACGCCGCGAAAACCTTTTATATTTCATAGGCTTTAAGATAAAGGTTTTGGCAAGGCCAGAGGGAGGCGGCTGTATAGGTCATACGCCAACGACCGATAACGCCGCGAAAACCTTTTATATTTCATAGGCTTTAAGATAAAGGTTTTGGCAAGGCCAGAGGGAGGCGGCTGTATAGGTCATACGCCAACGACCGATAACGCCGCGAAAACCTTTATCTTAAAGCCTATGACAGGCGGCGCCGGTCAGCGCCGCTTGGCTGATAGCTGCACAGCGGCTCCTCGGCCAGCATGTCCCCGGTGGCCTCGAAGGCCCGCGCCCGGCAGCCGCCGCAAAATTTCTTGTACTCGCAGATGCCGCATTTGCCTTTCAGCTCGTCATAGCGGCGCAGGGACCGAAAGGTTTCCGATTGATTCCAGATATCGGCAAAAGATGTGCGCGTGACGTCGCCGGCCTCGGCATTCAGGAACCCGCAGGGTTGGACGATGCCGCGGTGTGAAATGAAGCAGAACCCGACGCCGCCCAGGCAGCCGCGCGTCATCGCGTCCAGCCCGTGGGTCTTGGGCGTCACGGTCTTGCCTTCGGCCCGCGCCCGCTGGCGCAGGATCCGGTAGTAGTGCGGTGCACAGGTCGCCTTGAGCTGCAGCGGGGTCTTGTCCTGCTGATCGTAGAACCAGTTGAGGGTTTTTTCGTATTCCTCGGCCGTGATCTCCTGGTCGACGATGTACTTGCCGCGGCCGGTGGGAACCAGCAGGAAAATGTGGTGGGCCACGGCGCCGAGTTCCACCGCCAGTTGCTGGATGCGGGGAATCTCGGCCAGGTTCGCGCGCGTGATGGTGGTGTTGATCTGGAACTCGAGCCCGGCCGCCTTGGCCATCTCGATGCCGCGCAGCGCGCTGTCGAAGGCGCCCGCGACGCCCCGGAAGCGGTCGTGATTTTCGCGGCTGGCGCCATCCAGGCTGATGCTGATGCGCTTGATCCCGGATGCGACCATCCGGCGGGCGGCCTCGGCCGTGATCAGGGTGCCGTTGGGCGCCATGACCATGCGCAGCCCGCGGTCGGTGCCGTGGCGGGCGATCGTGAAGATGTCCGGGCGCAGCAGGGGCTCTCCGCCGGTCAGAATAACGATCGGCCGACCGACCGCGGCGATCTGGTCCAGCAGCTGCAGGGCGGCCGGCGTTTCCAGCTCGCCGCTGTACGGCCCGCGCGTGGCGGCCGCGCGGCAGTGCACGCAGTTCAGGTTGCAGTTGCGCGTGGTTTCCCAGGCCACCAGCCGCAGCGTCGGGGCAGCGGAATCCGGCGGCTGGTGTCCGGGCTGAGTTTCAGGGGGGTGTGGATGCATGGAGGTCCGTTGCGGGTTACGGGTTGCAGGTTACGGGTTGCAGGTTGCGGGTTCGGAGAGGCTGTGAACCGTAGGTTGGGTTGAGCGCAGCGAAACCCAACATCGGCGAAAAACTCCTTATTTTTGTTGGGGTTCGTTTCACTCACCCCAACCTACGATCCAAGAGGTGACTTTTTAGCTTCAGTAAGGCCAGACATCAGTTCAGTCACCCCGCTCACAGTCATCGTTCCAAACGATCTAAGCGCTCTAAACGTTCAAATGCTCCCAACGTTCCCAACGCTCCAAACGTTCCAACCGACTCAACTGACCAAACCGACCTAACTGGCTAAACGGACTAAACCTTTCTCAGTTCTTCGGCCGCCTCCAGGGCGAAGTAGGTCAGGATCATGTCCGCGCCGGCGCGTTTGATGGCGGTCAGGGTTTCCATCATCACGTTGCGGCCGTCCAGCCAGCCCATCTGCGCGGCGGCCTTGATCATGGCGTACTCGCCGCTGACATTGTAGGCGGCGACCGGCAGGTCGATCTCCTGGCGCACGCGGCAGATGATGTCCAGGTAGGCCAGGGCCGGCTTGACCATGATGATGTCGGCGCCTTCCTCCACGTCCATCGTGACCTCGCGGATGGCCTCGACCGCGTTGGCCGGGTCCATCTGGTACGTCCGCCGGTCGCCGAACTTGGGGGCCGAGTCGGCGGCTTCCCGAAAGGGTCCGTAGTAGGCGGAGCAGTACTTGGCGGCATAGGACATGATCGGAACGTGGCTGTAGCTGTTCTCGTCCAGGGCCTCGCGGATCTCCGCCACGCGGCCGTCCATCATGTCCGAGGGGGCCACCATGTCGGCCCCGGCCGCGGCGTGCGACAGGGCGGTGCGCGCCAGCAGGTCGAGCGTGGCGTCGTTGGCGACCTGCCGGCCCTCGACGACCCCGCAGTGGCCGTGGCTGGTGTACTGGCACAGGCACACATCGGTGATGACCGCCAGGTCCGGCAGGGCATCCTTGACGGCCTTGACGGCGCGCTGGACGATGCCGTCGCGGGCGTAGGCGCCGGTGGCCAGCTCGTCCTTCTTTTCGGGCACCCCGAACAGCAGTATGGCCGGGATGCCGAGTTCGGCGGCCTGCCGGGCGGTCTGCACCAGCCGGTCGGTGGACAGGTGGTACTGGTCCGGCATCGACGGGATCGGGTCTTTAACGTCCTTGCCGCTCACCGCGAAAAGCGGCAGAATCAGATCGTCGGTCGCCAGCCGGGTCTCGCGGATCATGCGCCGGAACGCAGCGCTTTGCCGCAGCCGCCGCGGCCGATAGTCGGGGAAGAGCATAGGGGCTCCTTTGTCGCGTTTAGGCCGTTAGCCGGTTTGAGCCCGTTTAGCCCGTTAATTATTCGACCGGCGGCGAGGTATCACAGCGGACACCGACATTAACCGGCCAACGGGCTCAACCGACTCAACCGGCCAACGGGCTCAACCGGCCAAACGGGCTAAACCGGCTCAACGGACCTAACCGGCTCAACCGGCTAAACCGGCTCAACGGACCTAACCGGCTCAACCGGCTAAACCGGCTCAACGGGTTCACCCGGCACAACCGCCGCCGGCCGCGGCCGCATCGCTGATTTCCTCATCGGTCAGGTAACAGGCGGGGTCAGGGGCCCACACATCGCCGCTGACCGCCTCGGCCCGCACCCTGAAATTTCCGCCGCAGACGTCCAGCCAGCGGCAGCCGGCGCAGCGGCCCGTGACATGGTTTTTCTTCTCTTTCAGGCGTCTCATCAGCGGTTCGGAGGTGTCGGTCCAGATCTCGGAAAACGGCCGGCGGGTGACGTTGCCAAAGCTGTGGTGGCGCCAGAACTGGTCGGCATAGACCTCGCCGTCCCAGCTCACGCAGCCGATGCCGCGGCCCGAACTGTTGCCCTCGTTCATCTCGAGCAGCTCTAACACCTCGGCCGCCCGGGCGGGGTCCTCTTTTAAAAGGCGCAGGTACAAGTAAGGGCCGTCGGCGTGATTGTCCACCGTCAGGACTTCTTTCGGCTTGCCCTTCTCGTGCAGCAGGCGGGTGCGGTCGATGATCAGATCGACCGCCCGACGGGTCTCGGCGTGGCTCAGGTCGTCGGCCACCAGCTTCGAGCCGCGGCCGGCATAGACCAGGTGGTAGAAGCAGACCCGCGGGATGTCCATCTCTTCCAGCAGATCGAAGATGGCCGGGATCTCGTCGACGTTGAACTTGTTGACTGTAAACCGCAGGCCGACCTTGATGCCGGCCGCCTGGCAGTTGCGGATGCCTTCCAGCGCCGCGGCGTAAGCGCCGGCGACGCCGCGGAAGCGGTCGTTGATGGCCTGCATGCCGTCCAGGCTGATCCCCACGTAGGAAAGGCCGATCTCCTTGAGCGTCCGCGCCAGCGCGGCGGTGATCAGGGTGCCGTTGGTGGAAATGACCGCCCGCATCCCTTTTTTGACGGCGTAACCGGCCAGCTCGGGCAGGTCCCTGCGGACCAGCGGCTCGCCGCCGGAAAACAGCAGCACCGGCACGCCGAAGCCGGCCAGGTCGTCGATCAGCTCACGGCCCTGGGCGGTGGTGAGTTCGTTGGCGAACGACCGGTCCTCGGCATGCGCATAGCAGTGCACGCATTTTAAATTGCAGCGACGGGTCACGTTCCAGACCACCACCGGCTGCTTGTCGGCCGAGAACTGCAGCAGGTGGGAGGGCAGGCGCGCGGAGTGGCGTCCGTACCGCAGGGCATCCGAAGGCTCGACGGTCCCGCAGTAGAGTTTTGATATACCGATCATGGTTTCAGGGGTATCCGTTCACGGTTAAATTGACCCGTCAGACCTTCAGCCATGCCGATGGTCCGGGCAATACTGTGCCGGCAGGTAAGTGCGTACACACCGCCCGCTGCGCTCGAGACGCAAAGATCGCAGAGAAAAATTAAGCAAGCCCTCAACGGGCTCGGCGTCTCCGCGGTGAAATCGTTATCTCGTGCCCATCCGTGTTCTTTTTTCAGGCACTGATGAGTTTCCGATCCAGAAATGAGCAAATTTTCTGCAAGTTCAAGGAAATCAAGGAATTGCGCGGAGGCATACTGCTGTATGCCGCACAAGCGATTCCGCGGATTGACGCCGAAATTGCGGAAAAGGGCCCTTTCTGGACGGAAACTATCTATGGTAGGGTCACCGCGGTCGCCAGACTGTTGCGGATAAAGGTTTCCGGATTCAGCAGCGCGTCGCGGTTGATGAAAAACCTGTTTTTGCCGGTTTTTTCCCGTACCAGCTTCAATCCGTGTTCGAAGTCGGCATTGAGTTTTTTATAGATATCATCCAGGTGCATATCAGATGCCACGAACTTTTCAATGATAAAATCGATGGCATCCTCCTCCAGCACCATGTTTATATCGTGGTTCTTGAAGAAGTAGAGTTCGATTTTCTTGACCTCGTCGTAGTAGGAGCGGATCTGGCGGATGGCCGTTCCCACGTCAACGATGTGTCGCGAATAGCAGTTTGCCACGAGGTCGATGCGCATGGCGGTCATGGTCAGGCTGTAATTTTCCGCCAACCGGCCCGTGTTTAACCGCAGGTAGTCCTTGATGAAGGCCCGTTCGCGGCGGCTCAGCTCTTCGAAAGTATCCTGCCGCTCTTTGCCGTCATCGGCCGCTGTAATCATATCGGCCAGCGTTTCGTCGGGTTCGCGGATGACGCGCGCGGTGACCGGGAATTGCCGAATGCCGGTCGAGGGCAGTTTGCGTTCGAAGGGCAGCAGGGCGCCCTCCACGGCGCTGACCAGCCCCCGGGCGCCCGTGTTTTCTTCGTAGGCGGATATGGCCAGCAGCTTCAAGGTTTCTTCATCGAACTTGATGTCGATGCCGTAGGCGGCGAAGTCGAGTTTCTTGCCGAGCATGATCGGATTGTTCGGGTTGTGGAGGATCTCGAACAGATCGTTTTCGGTCAGATTCTCGAATACGGCGCGGACCGGCAGGCGGCCGACGAACTCCGACTCGAACCCGTAGGCGATCAGGTCTTCGCTCCGGACGTGCCGCAGGATATCCGGGTCCTCGCTGACATTTTTCAGCGGGGCCCCGAAACCGATGCCCTTTTCGGTGAGGCGCCTGCGGATGATGGCCGGCAGGTCGCCGAAAGCCCCGCTCATGATAAAAAGGATGTTTTTGGTGTTGATGACCCGCTTTTGCTGCCGGCCGGTTTTGCGGTAGCGTTCGATTTCCTGGATCATCGCCACCGGGTCGTGGGCGACCTTCAGGTCGACCTCGGTTTCCTCCATCGGCTTGAGCAGGCCGCGCTGCACGCCGGTGCGCGAGACGTCGGCACCGATGTGCTCGCGGTTGCCGGCGATCTTGTCGATTTCATCGATGTAGACGATGCCGCACTGGGCCAGCTCGATATCGTCATCGGCTTCGCGCACCAGGTCGCGCACGAGGTCCTCGACGTCGCCGCCGACATAGCCGGTTTCACTGAATTTGGTGGCGTCGCCCTTGACGAACGGCACGCCGATTTTTTCGGCGATCAGCTTGATGATATAGGTCTTGCCGACGCCGGTCGGGCCGAGCATCAACACGTTGTTCTTGATGCTGCCGATCATCACGTCCTTCGCGTCGGCCGGCCGGCTCCGGGCGTGCTTGATGCGATTGAAGTGGGTGCAAATCTTCGTGGCCAAAATGGCCTTGGCCCGGTCCTGTTTGACGATGTACTGATCCAGATAGGCGATCAGGTCTTCGGGCAGCAGATCGAAATTGATCTTGTGGGTGGTTGCGGCAAAGGATTCCGGATTTTCCACCGCCAGGGGTTGGTGCAGCATGACGGGCGAGACGATCTTAACCGTGTCCTTGAATTTCTTGGAAAGAAACTCGCCGATTTCCTTCTCGATTTCTTTGGGATCGGGCATTTTTTCGTCGTGAAGCATCATAACGTCGTCAGTATAATCACAACCATGCGGATTGGCAACCGGACGATAATCAGCTCCTTTCCGTGTCTGGACGGGAATTATTTGGAACGCGCACCCCGCACCGCCAGGGCGGCATTGACGCCGAAAAGAAGCACGGCACCGATCCATCCGGTGGCGCTCAGAGGCCCTTCGCCCGTCATGACGGGACCGAGCAGCGCCGCCAGCAATATTCGCATCGATGAGATGATGCTGCCCTCAACCGCCGTGATATAACGAAACCCGATGGTGATCAAAAACTGTCCGGCGATACCGGCGGCGGCACACAAAACCAGGTAATAGAGGCTGGTCGCATCCGGCCAGAAGAAGTGTTGGTGAAAAAAGGTCGCCATCAGGAGCGATCCCAGGCCGAACATGAAAAAAAGCACCGTGTTGGCCTCGTGGTAACGACGACTGACACTCAGGTAAATGATGGCGACGGAGGCCGACACGCCCGAGGCCAAGCCCCAGAGATTCGCCATTTTGACGTCGATGTCGGCCGGCGCCAGAATGAGCCAGATGCCGGCGAAGGCTCCCGCCACGAGGGCCATGTCCGCCAGCTCGCGCCGCTGACGGAGCACTCCCCAGGACAGAAGCGCGACGAAGACCGGGTAGGTCATGTTGAGGATGTTGGCCTCGGCCACCGAGGTGACCTTGACCGCCATGTAAAAACAGTATACCGCCACGCTGTTGGCTACGGCCCGGCCCACCAGCAGATGGTAGCGGCGGGGACGCAGCGGCTGGCGGCGGATGGCCACTATGATGCCGACCACGATAAAGCCGGTCACAAACCTGAAAAACGCGAAGTAGGCCGGATCGATCGTCAGGTCGGCCCGGGACCACCTGACCACCACCGTCGAAAAATAGAAACAGAAGGCCGATGCCAGTACCGCCAGTTCGCCGACGAGTCTGGGTGAGGGTTTTTTCATCCGCAATCAATACCACAGGGCAGCCTGTTCACTACAGCTGAATTTTCACGGGCCGGAGAGTCTCGGGCCGGTCGGGTCCATTGACTCCCCCGCGGCATTATCGAGCCCGTCGAGTTGTTAACATTTTTCAACTGGCATAACCGGCTCGACGGGTTCACCCGTATTGACAGACCCGCCACGGCCATATAAGAATCCAGGTAAAATAGTTCCTTTGCAGGTGGGGCAAAGTGGTTCAGCGCCGTCGCCGACCGCAATTCATTGTAAACTATTAAAGAGGAGGGGGGACATGATGAAGCGATTTTATGCAATGGCAATCGTGGTGACGGTGTTCATGCTGGTTCTGGGGGGCAGCGGGCCGGCCCGGGCCGAAAAAGCGATCAAGGTCGGCATCGTGGACTGCTACACCGGGCCGGCCAGCACCTACACCAATGACGTGCGTGACGCCTTCAAACTGGCGGTCGACAAGATCAACGCCGCGGGCGGCGTCAACGGCCGTAAGATCGAGTTTGTGACCCGCGACAGCAAGTTCAAGGTCGATCTGGGCCTGGCGGCCGCCAAGGAGCTGATCCTGCGCGAAAATGTCGACATCCTGATGGGCACCATCAACAGTGCCCTGGCCCTGGCGATTTCGGATTTGTGCCAGAAGGAAAAACTGCCGTTTTTTGCCACTTTTTCGAAGAGCGACAAAATAACGGGTGCCGACGGCCACCGCTACGTCTTCGGGATGAACGAAAACACCGCCATGGCCGGCAAGGCCGCCGCCCAGGGATTGGCCAAAATGCCGTACACGAACTACTGGATCGCCGGCGATGATTATGAATACGGCCATGCTCTGGCCGATGGGGTGTGGAACAATTTGACCCAACTCAAACCGGATGTCAAACTCCTGGGGCAATCCTGGTGGAAGGTCGGCGAACCGGATTTCACGCCCTACATCACCGCGATCCTGTCGGCCAAGCCCGATGCGGTTATCATCGCCACCGGCGGCCGCGACTGCGTGCCGTTTCTAAAGGCCGCCAAATCGACCGGCTTCAACCAGCGCGTGCCGTTTTACATGCACACCGCCACCGAACTCTCGACCTTGATTCCGTTGGGAGCCGATGCGCCCGAGGGGGTCCTCGGCACGTCGAATTATTTTTTTTACTACCCGGAAACCGAGGCCAACAAGGCCTTTGTGGCCGATTTCAAAAAGGCCTACGACCGCGAGCCCAAGGTCGGTGCGCTCTACGGGTACATCACGGCCAACTTTATCGCCAAGGGCTATGAAAAGGCCGGCAAGGTCGACACCGAAAAATTGATCGACGCCCTGGAAGGCATGACCATCGAGAGCCCGGTCGGCCCGCTGACGATCCGCGCCGCCGATCACCAGGTCATGTTTCCCATGTTCATGGGCGTGACGAAAAAAGTGCCGCAGTACGATTTTCTGATTGCCGACAAGATCGTCACCATCCCCGGCACCGACGTCATGCCGACGGTCGAAGAGATCAAGAAAGCGCGCGGGGAGAAGTGAAGGGTGGTTGAGCCGGTTTAGTCGGTTGAGCCGGTTAGGTCGGTTGAAGGGATGATATCGATTCAAATAACCAAGCCGACTACAATGATAAACCGGTTTAACCGACCAACCGACCCAACTGACCTAACGAGGGTGAAAAATTTTTCGCCCCTACGCATTCGGACGGTTCCGCGTGCTCGCACGATCGGTGGCGAATCGACAAGAAGGGCGGGCACTCAGGCCCGCCCCTACGGGTTTTGTGGGATCGATGGCACGTGATATACCCAAGAAACCTAAATCTATCCGATTCACCGACTCAACAGGACTCAACAGACTCAACAGACCCAACAGACCCAACGGACCCAACAGACCCAACAGACCCAACAGACCCAACAGACCCAACAGACCCAACGGACTCAACTGACCCAACAGACTCAACAGACTCAACAGACCCAACTGACTCAACAGACCCAACCGACATAACAGACTCAATTCGGATCCGCGATCCCGACAGGGCCGAACAGATTTTTCGCCCCTACGAAACGACCAGACAGCTTGGCAACCGGTCATCCGGGCTCCGACACATCAATGCACCGACTCAACAGACCCAACGGACCCAATGGACCCAACAGACCCAACAGACCCAACGGACTCAACCGACTCAACGGGCTAAACCGGCTAAACCGGCTAAACCGACCCACGGACCCCATGGACCTGACCGCCCACATCACCCCCGGCGCTCTTTTTCAGCAGGTGCTGATCGGGCTCAGCCGCACGACCATTTTATTTATCGTCGCCTCGGGACTGAGCCTCGTGCTGGGGGTGCTGCGCATTCCCAACGTGGCGCACGGCTCGCTCTACATGATCGGGGCCTTTCTGACGTACACCATCGCCTCGATCGGCAACCCGGGTGCGGCCGGCTTCTGGATCGCACTCATCTTAGCCCCGCTCGGCGTGGCCGCCATCGGCTTTGTCGTCGAAAGGGGGCTGCTGTGCCACTTGTACGAGCGCGATCACTTGATGCTGCTGCTGTTCACTTTCGCCTTCACGCTCGTGTTCGGCGATGCGGTCAAGCTGATCTGGGGCTCGGACTACCGCAGTTTTTCTCCACCTGAATTTCTGCAGGGGGCGATCGTGGTCGGCACGTTTCCCTTTCCGCGCTACAATCTTTTCCTGCTGGCCGTCGGGCCCCTGGTGGCCGTGGGGCTCTGGTGGCTGACCAATAAAACCAGAATCGGCAAGATTGCGCGGGCCGCGTCGATCGACCGGGAAATGGTGGGGGCCATCGGCATCAACGTCAGCTGGGTTTTCGCATTCGTTTTCGTCATCGGCTGCTACCTGGCGGGCCTGGGCGGCGCGCTGGTGGCCCCGACCCAGAACATCACCCAGGGCATGGACCACGCCATCATCATCGAAACCTTTCTGATCGTGATCATCGGCGGCCTGGGCAACATCTGGGGCGCCCTGCTGGGGGCCCTGATCTTCGGCCTGACGGACGCGGTCGGCATCCTGATTTTCCCCCAGTTCGCGATCGTGTTTCCCTACATGGCCGTGGTGATCGTGCTGAGCATTCGCCCCAAAGGCCTTCTCAAATCGGTCTGGTAAAGGAGCCCGCCTTGAGTGTCGACCGCCGCCGGCGCCGCGCCGTTCTTCTCTGTGCCCTGATTCTCTTCTTCCTGGCGGCGCCGTCCTTTCTCTCGCGCTACTATCTCTACCTGATCGGCCTGATTCTCATTACCGGTCTGCTGGCGACGAGTTTAAACGTCGTGCTCGGTTTCGGCGGCATGTACCAGTTCCATCACGCCGTGTTCTACGGCGTGGGGGCTTACGGCTTCGCGCTGGTTTCCATGAAAAGCGGGCTGCCGCCGGCGCTCGGCTATGTGGCGGCCCCGGTCGTAGCGGCCCTGACGAGCCTGGCGATCGGGCTGATCACCCTGCGCTTGTCCAAATTGTACTTCGGGATGCTTCAGCTCTCGCTCGGCGCGCTCGTCTGGGCGATCGTCTATCGCTGGTATGCTTTCACCGGCGGCGATGACGGGATCCACGGTATCGGTATTCCCGCAGCCATTTCATCGCCCGGCCGGATTTACTACGTCACGCTGGGAGTGACGATCGGTTGTCTGTGGCTGATGTACCGACTGGTCAACTCGCCCTTCGGCCGGATTTTTCAGGGCATCCGCGACAACCCGGTGCGAACGGAGGCCATCGGCGTCAACGTAAGGCGGCACCAGCTGGCCGGACAGGTCATCGCCGGCATTTTTGCGGGCATCGCCGGCGCGCTCTTCGTCACGGTGGAGGGCAGCGTCTTTCCGGATCTGCTCTCCTGGACGCTGTCGCTCGAACTGATCATCATGTGCCTGCTGGGCGGCTGGCACGTTTTCTTCGGTCCCCTGCTCGGGGCGGCCATCATCGTGGTTTTGCGGACCTTCGTCGGCATTTACACCGAATACTGGACCCTGGTGCTGGGGATCGTCCTCATGCTGGTGATCTATTTCCTGCCGCAGGGCATCCTGGGCTACTTCCAACGCCGGCCGCTGGCGCAGGAAACCGCCGGTGGAGAGCAGTGATGCTGGAAGTAAAAGAGTTGCATAAATCCTTCGACGGCTTTCAGGCCGTCAGCGGCGCGCGGCTGCGGGTCGAAAAGGGGCAGGTCGTGGCGGTGATCGGCCCCAACGGCGCCGGCAAGACCACGCTCTTCAGCCTGATCACCGGCCAGCTGCGGCCCGACGGCGGCCGGGTCGGGTTTCAAGGCGAGGACATCACCGGCCTGGCCCCGCATCTCATCTGCCGCAAGGGCATCAGCCGCTCCTACCAGGTCGTCAATGTGTTTCATCGCCTGACCGTGTTCGAGAACGTTCAGATCGCCGTGCTCTCTTTTCAGAAGAAGAGCTTCAACCTGTGGTCCGCGGCCCGCAAACTGGCTGTCGCCGAAACGATGGCGATTTTAGACAGTGTCGGCCTGACCGGCAAGGCCGATCAGATCAGTGGCTCCCTGTCGCACGGCGACCAGAAGGTGCTCGAGATCGCCATTGCTTTAGGCAACCAACCGCGGCTGCTGATCCTCGACGAACCCACCGCCGGCATGTCGCCCGAGGAAACCGGCGCCAGTCTGGCGTTGTTGAAGCGCCTGTGCACCGATCACGGCCTGACCGTCTTGTTCTGCGAGCACGACATGGGCATGGTGTTTTCCTTTGCCCACGAGATCATGGTCATGCAGCAGGGACGCACCATCGTTCAAAGCACGCCGGCGGAGGTGCGCGGCGATGCGCGGGTGCAGGCGGCGTATCTCGGAGGGGCTGAGGAATGCTCCGCGTAGACGGCATCCACTCCTATTACGGCTTGAGTCACATTCTCTTCGGGGTCTCTTTGGAGGTAGCCGCCGGCGAGATCGTGTGCCTGCTGGGCCGCAACGGAGCCGGCAAAAGCACGACCATGAAAAGCATCATGGGCATCGTCCCGCCGCGCCGGGGCTGAATCGCGTTCAAGGGCATCACCTGCACCGGCCAGAAGCCCTACCGGATGGCGCGCAGCGGCATCGGCTACGTGCCCGACGACCGGCGCGTCTTTGCCGACCTGACGGTGGGCGAAAACCTGGAAATTGCCGCGCGGGCGCAGGATCGCGCCGACGCCTGGACCAGGGACCGGGTCTACGATTTCTTCCCGGCGCTGCGCCGCATCGATGCGCGCCGGGCGGGTTTTTTAAGCGGCGGCGAGCAGCAGATGCTCACCATCGGGCGGGCGCTGATGACCAACCCCGAGCTCATCCTGCTCGACGAGCCGACCGAAGGCCTGGCGCCGCTGATCGTCACCCTGCTCGAAGAGCAGATCCTGCGGCTGAAGGAAAGCGGGCTGACGGTGCTTCTGGCCGAACAGAACCAGGCCGTGGCCCTGCGCCTGGCCGACCGCGGCTACGTCATCGACAACGGCGCCATCCGCTACCACGGGACGCGCCGCGACCTGGCGGAAAACGAAGAGGTCCGCCGCAAGTATTTGTGCGTTTAACTCCGGGGGGTCGATGAATTGTCAATATATTTCATTTGACAGTGGCATTATGACACTATAGCATGAAAGATTATGACAGACTATCATGCCCGAGACATGGCCGCTGCCGTGAAAACGGCTCTCGAAAACATGCCGGTGGTGGTCATTACCGGGATGCGGCAGACGGGCAAAACGACCTTCCTGTGTTCGCAAGCCGACCTCGCCGATCGCCGTTATGTCAGCTTTGATGATTTTGCCGAACTTGAAGCCGCAAAATCGGATCCGGATGGATTTGTCAGCCGCAATCAACCGTTGACGATCGACGAGGCTCAAAAGTGCCCGGAGATATTCCCGGCCATCAAGAGAGCCGTCGATAAAAAAAGGATTGCCGGCCAGTTCCTGCTTTCCGGTTCCGCCAATTTTTCGATCTTAAAGAATATTACCGAAAGCCTTGCCGGGCGGGCGGTCTATTTGGCAATCACTCCCTTCAACCGTCGTGAAATCGATCGTAAAACAGGCTCGACGCCTTTTGTGAAGAAGTTTTTTGAGAATCAGGATCTTCGAGGGAAAGAGACGGGTGCACCCATCCGTCCGGGGGAAGTTGCGCGGGGAGGTATGCCCACCGTCTGCCTGCGACAGGTCAAAGATCCGGCGATATGGTTTATGGGCTACGAGCAGACCTACCTCGAACGTGACGTGAGAGAATTGAGCCAGGTTGGAAACCTCACGGCGCTCCGGACTTTGCTGCGATTGACATCCTTGCGGACGGGTCAGTTGCTGTCGCAGAGTCAACTGGGTCGCGATGCCAAGCTGAGCGCTGCCACCACCTCCCGCTATCTATCCCTGTTCGAAGCATTGTTTTTGATTACCCGGCTCTCGCCCTACCTGGAAAACAGGAGTAGTCGTCTCATTAAATCGCCTAAATTGTATGTGAGCGATGCCGGTCTGGGAGGCTATTTAACAGGGTTGGACCTTTCGGCGTCCCGTCACGACGATGCACTCTGGGGGTCCCTTTTTGAAACTTATGTTGCCCAGAATCTGCTGTCGATTTTGAGCGCCACATGGCAAAGAGCCTCGTTGCACTTCTGGATGGTTCAGGGCCGCCATGAGGTGGACTTCGTCATCGAGGCGAAACGCTCGTGTATCGCTTTGGAGGTGAAATCGTCGGCCAGGTGGCAGGAAAGGGATCTTGCCGGGCTGAAAGCTTTTTTAAATGCAACACCGCATTGCAAGGCCGGCATTCTCTGCTACAACGGTGAGCATGCC
The DNA here is from genome assembly GCA_963728055.1 of uncultured delta proteobacterium. Taxonomy (GTDB): domain Bacteria; phylum Desulfobacterota; class Desulfobacteria; order Desulfobacterales; family SG8-13; genus JARFQH01. The sequence goes on from CAVSIM010000017.1 coordinate 56,379, forward strand.
GTCCAACTGGGGCCGAAACTCTGGGCTTTGCCGATCAGCCTCGTCCTTTCGTGATGCTGACATGTTGCCGTTTTATCGTTTCATAAGCAGGTCGACATCCTGCTCTATGGCTCAATTCGACTGACCCACTCAATTTTGTCGTAGTGCCGATCATATGAATAAACTTCCTTTATTTTCTGCTCCCTTAAGATGGACGCATTGTACGCATCGATGTAATCGATATTTTTATCGTCGTATAGGTTGAGGGCATTGAGGATAAGATCCTTCTGTGGGCAGAATAAAAAAGGAGTAATCAGTATCTTCTCCACCATTTCCCGTACCTCTTTCCTGGGGCGCTCATAGTAAGACTCTAGAACCCAGATTATTTCGGCGATGACCATTTCAGTGGTAAAAAATGTTTCGTTATTTGCTACCGCTTCTCGAAATAGTTGCTCGCACGCATCAGCTTTTTCAGGAATATCATTTGTCAGAAACCGAATGAAGATGTTCGTGTCGATAAATTTCATTCGTCGCCCTCGATTATCTTTCTCGCCCTGCTCTTAATCGTTTTTTTCCTGATTTTTTCAAAATCAACCGGCCTTTCTTCGGTTTTGACGTGCCCCCTCAGTTCGAAAATGCTCCCTTTAAGGGGTCGCAGAGTTACTTTGTCGTTTTCGACCTGATAGAGAATTTTATCGTCGGTTTCGAGCTTGAGAAAAGCCCTTATTTCCTTCGGAATGGTCGTTTGACCTTTTTTTGTGAGCGTTGACACAGCCATTTCACTTTTCCTTACGTTATGGTATTTTACTTACAATATACTGTTTGGATTGTCTATGTCAAGCTTGCTGCCGCCACACGACAGGTGATATGTGAATGCCGGGGTTCCGGGCCTTGGAGGCATCCTGACCCTTCAACTCCGCTGTAATTTTCGTGTCAAAACCCTATTGACAATCACATCCGAATCATTGTTGATGACATATAGGAAACAAACCATTCCAACCATGAACCGCGGGGGTGTCCGCGCGGGGCGACTTAGTACTTATCCTTAAATAAACCCCGCTTTAGTAATTGAATGATCGGGGATTGGGCCACTTATCAAAAAAGGATCATTTAACATGATGTCCCAAGAGGATCAAAAAATTTTCAGAGAGTTCAAGACACGTATTAAAGGGCGGTATTCAGAGGCGCGTATCTGGGCCTTCGGCTCTCGAGCCAGAGGTGAAGCAACATGGGATTCCGATTTTGATGTGTTCATTGTTTTAAACGAAGTCGACCGGAAAGCAGACCGCTATATACGCGATATGGCCTGGGAGGTCGGTTTTGCCAACGAGCGCGTCATTACGACTATTGTGATTGATAATGAACAGTTTGAAAATGGTCCCATGTCCGAAAGCAGCATTGTCAGCAACATTTTGCGAGAAGGGATCAGGGCATGATGACAGAAAATATCAAGGCCCTGGTCGCTTACCGACTCGAACAGGCCGATGAATCCCTTGAGGCGGCAAGGACATTGCTGAATAAAAAGCTCATCAGACCTTGTGTGAATCGGGCATACTATGCCATGTTCTATGCGGTACTGGCGCTTCTCGTGCCGGGAAAGAAAGAAACTTCGAAGCATAGCGGTGCAATTGCCCTTTTCGATAGGGATTTTGTCAAGCAGGGTATTTTCTCGAAAGATTTTTCCCGATGGCTGCACGATGCCTTTGATTTGAGACAACGCTCTGATTATGCTGCAGAATTTCATGCTTTACCGGAAGAAGCCAAGGTAACATTGACCAATGCCGAGTCGTTTGTGGCCGAGGTAAAAAAATTCCTGTTAAAGGAAGAGTCTTAACCGCTGAACCCGCAACCCAGGAGGTGACACATGGCCGAGCGTTCCCTGCTGTCCGCATTGCGGTTCTTCCGCCCCAGGGGGGCGCACCCGGCTGACGGGAGGAAAAGTCCGCCGATAATTTTTAAAAGATTTTTCCTGATGGCTTATATATGAACCGATTATACCAAACCGTCATCTTGACCCTTGCAAGTCGAGATTCCGTGTTCGGCGGCCTGGGGATTCAACGTGACCCTCGCCTGGTATCCGAACAGCGAGCCGGATATTGGTGGTTACGCCCTTTATGCCCGCGATGACAGAGCCGGGTCATCTTCCTGTCATCGGCTCGAATTCTATGGCATCGACGAAATCGATCCGAACAATCCGCAAGTGCGAGGTGACCGCCATGCGAGGCGGCATCACGTATCATTTCATGGTAACGGCCATAACCACGGAAGGCTTCGAGAGCGTTTTTTAATATAAAGTCAGTATGTTAAACGGCCAAGCCATTGCGCCCGCGGCTTCCCACTCGGGCGGCGGCGGCTGTTTTGTGATGACCTCGACCTTCCAAGGCCAATAAAACGACGTAGGAAGGCCGGTAATAATTTTCTATGTAAAATATTTCACAACCCCATACTCCTCCTGATCGCTTGAAATTAAATTTATCATGTTATCAACAGCTTAGAAATCCACAATTTAAATAGAAATCTGGCCTGAAATTTGCTATCATTGGCACTCGAGCACTCGAAAAGCGTACCGTGCCCCGTAGCGGGCGCAGGACAAGAAATCAACGATCGACTGAACGGACACTAAAGCCGAAACAACGGAGTTTGCTCATCCATACTGCATCGGGCAGCATTGGCTTTAATCCGGAATCACTAAGTTTTTTTGCTTGTCTTTGAGTTGGAGCAATTTTCAAGGTCCAATCGAGTGAATTTCTGCTCAAACGGCCACTGATTTGCTTTTTTTAGAGTCCTTCAGCGGCGAGCAGGACGCTTTTGGCCGCATGCCAATCACATTACTGTGAGGTGTACCTTCGTGCGATGTCCTGTAAGTCGTCTTTTCGTTTGTTAGCAAAGCTTTATAAGGGATTTTTCTGGCCCAATTATCTCCTTTTTTTCAGGACTCAATTTTGCCGGAATTAATGTCCCCATCGGGGAATGGGAGAAAATCCCTCGCCTTTAGGCGATGGTATTTGAGTTCAATAGTTTAAAGAATGTACGTTGTTGTAAATTATGCCGATGTGTACTTGGGGGAAAAATCATTGAAATTTATCCAGGGGGGAAAGATGAAAACATTGAGCCGGGAAATTGTGCTCGTTTTATTTGGAATTCTAATGGCGGCAACCGCCTCGGCGGCCGAAAAACTGCCACAGATGATTGAGAAAGACTATGTTATCGGCCCTGGAGACGTTCTCGAAATTTCGGTTTGGAAGGAAGAGTCTCTGACCAAACTTTTGACTGTGCTGCCTGACGGTAAAATCACCTATCCCTTGATCGGAGAGGTTACGGCCGGCGGCTCTACCGTCGCGCAGTTGAAAAAAGAGATCGAAACCAGACTGGCCCGTTTTGTACCGGACCCGGTCCTGTCGGTGGGCGTCCACCAAGCCAACAGCATGTTTATCTATGTGATCGGTAAGGTCAACAACCCCGGCCGGTTCGCGCTGAATGAAAACATTAATGTTCTGCAGGCTCTGGCCATGGCCGGTGGGCTCAACAGCTTTGCCAAGAGAGGCCAAGTTCAGGTTTTTCGCGCAATGGGAGGAAAAACCGAAATCTACCCGTTTGATTATGATGACGTGTCAGACGGTGAAAAAATGGAGCAAAATATCCAACTGGAGAGAGGGGATGTCATCGTGGTGCGCTGATAATTTTGGACGACTGACACTTTTAAGCTTTATCCCTGTTTATTATAGTTGTATGCAAGGATTTTGGGTAAAAATAACCAGAGGCTGAACACAGATGGTAAACAGAAGAACTCTAATCGTTCTGGGCATTTTCCTTTTCTGTTTCTCCGGCTATCCTGCTGCAGCCGACCAGCGCGAGCTCATTGTCACACTCGGGGCAAGGGAGGAATACAACGACAATATTTTTTTCACTTTTGAGGACGAGGTCGACGATTTTATTACAAGCCTGTCGGGTGGGCTCAAGTTCAACAACCTGACCGAAAGGTCGACTTTGCGGCTGTCCGGAATTTTGGAAAGACTGATCTATGCCCGGGAAAATGATCTCGATGCCACAGACCAGTACTATTCAGGCTATTTCGGATACAAGATTACACCACGGTTCAACATTGCGGCCGAAGCCGCCTATACAATGGATTCACGTCCCGATCGCGATATTGCCGCAACCGGTCTTTTGCTGAGTACTGTTCCCCGTCAAATCCAGACCTACGGCGGGTCTGCGGACTATGCCCTGACGGAAACAACAACGGCTGGCGCCTTTTATCGTTACACCAAACAAAACTTCAAACCAAGATCGAATGTCAACTCGTTTGATGATTACAATGCAAACCGGGCTGGTCTGGGGTTTACAAGACAGCTTGACCAATATCTCACTAACACCTTGGGACGGTTGAATTTCGGCTACAACTATTTTTCGTATCCTGAATCAGGGACAGATAACGTTGTCTACTCCGGCACTGTGGGCCTCGAGCGGGAATTAACCGAATTGTGGCGGGTCATTATCGACCTGGGGCCGGCTTACTACGAGTCAAAATTCAATACCGTTGACGGGGACGTCACCAACCGTGGCTGGAGCGGGACCGGCCTGATCACGCTCTCTTATCGGGGAGAATACACCGTCACCAACTTCAGGCTTTTCCACGGCATCGAACCGGCCACCGGCCGGGATGGGTCGGCCCAACGCACCTCGGCGGTGTTCGATGTGCTCTACCGGTTTGCCGAACGCGGCCGGGTCGGCTTGCTGGCCGGCTATTACATCAACAAGGCCGACGCCGGCGACTTGGCCCGGCGCGACATCGATGAGGATACGATAAACTTGAGGCCGCGGCTGATCTTTGATATCACTGATAAGCTTTACCTGGAAGCTGCCTACACCTACTCCCGTATCAAGGACAAAGTTTTCGACGACAACCGGTCCCGCAACCTGGTTTGGCTCCAGTTGAGGTTTGATTACCCTATAATCGAATAGACCGTAGATCTTTTTTAGAAAAATGATGAGGGCATGGATGGAACCGAACGAGATGACGATAGACGATTATGCGGCCATAGTGAAGCGACGCAAGTGGAGCCTGATTCTGCCGGCTTTACTGGTGTTTGCGGTGGCGGCGGCGGTGGCGCTGTTGCTGCCGCCGATCTACAAGTCAACGGCCACCATATTGATCGAGGAGCAGGAGATACCAACCGAGTACGTCAAAGAAACGGTAACGAGTTACGCCGAGCAGCGGCTGCAGTCGATCAACCAGCGGGTGATGAGTTCGAACCGGCTGCTCGAGATCATCAAGCGGTTTGATCTTTACGCCGATATGCGCGACAAGTGGACCACCGAGGAGATTCTGGACAAGATGCGCAAGGACGCGCAGCTGGTGCCGATCAACGCCGAGGTCAAGGACCGCCGCAGCGGGCGCGCGGCCGAGGCCACGATCGCCTTCACGCTCTCTTACGAAGGCAAGGCGTCGCCGCAGAAGGTGCAGCAGGTGGCCGAGGTGCTGACCTCGCTGATCCTGGATGAGAATTTGCAGGTGCGGGCGCGTCAGACGCGGGAGACCTCCGATTTTCTGGAAGGCGAGATGAACAGGGTCAAGGCGGTGCTCGACGATCTGGAGGGGCGCATCGCGGTGTTCAAGGGAAAGAACATCAACGCGCTGCCCGAACTCTTGCAGGTGAACGTTCAGGGTCTCAATAACACCGAGCGCGACATCGAGCAGCTGAAGGAGCAGCTGCGCAGTCAGAAGGAGCGCGAGGGGTATCTGCGGACCCAGTTGGCCAATGTGTCACCGTACCTGGAGGAGAAGCAGAAGGATACGCAGCGGTTGGAGGAGCTCAAGGTACAGCTGCACTATTTGAAGAGCCGCTTTACGGACGAGTATCCGGACGTGATCAAGGCCAAGGCGGAGATTGCCAAGCTGGAGGCTCAGCAGGCCGACACCAGATCCGGTAAAGGCTCTGGCCGCGGGGTGCCGGACAACCCGGCCTACATCACCCTGGCCGCGCAGCTCTCCAGCACGCGGACCGAGATTAGGTCGATCCAGCAGCAGATCGAGGGCTTTCAAGCCAACGCCGCGGAGTTTCGGCAGCGCATCGAAACCGGCCCCAGGGTGGAGGAGGCTTACAAGGCGCTCACGATCGAGCGCAACAACACTCAGGCCAAGTACAACGATCTGATGCAGAAGCTGATGGAGGCACGGGTGTCGCAGGGGCTGGAGAAGGAGCAGAAGGGCGAGCGGTTCACGCTGATCGACCCGGCGCGGCTGCCCGAGAAGCCCTACAAACCGAACCGGCTGGCGATCGCCTTGATCGGGCTGGTGCTGGGGGTGGGTGCCGGTGTGGGCACGGCCGCGTTGAGGGAGTTTGCCGACACCTCGGTGCATAGCAGCGAGCAGCTGAGCCGGGCCATGCGCTATCCGGTGCTGGCGACGATTCCCGTTATCGAATCACCCGCTGATGTGACCCGGAGACGGGTCAAGACCGCAGCCATCTTGGCCGGTGTGGTGATTCTGATTGCCGGGAGCCTTGCGATCTTTCATTACCAGGTGATGGATCTGGATGTTTTCTGGACCAAGCTGATGCGGCGCATGGCTATCTGAAAAATATTTTAAACCAAAAATATTTTAAGGAAACATGTATGAAAATTGAAAAGGCAATGGAAAAGGCCAGAAAGGTGCAGCAGGCGGCCGGAGCGGCGCAAACCGCTCAGAAAGAAGGCCGGCGAGTCGAAAAGCCGCCCAAAAATAACGCTTCCCCGGTTTATTGCGATTCGAGGTGTCTCAACCCGGATGGCGACAGCGTTATCAAAAACCGCTGTGTGGGGCTGTCCACGGATGCACCGGAGTTGGATTTTTACAAGGTTCTGCGCACCCAGATCCTCCAGCAGACCAAACAAAACGGCTGGAACACTCTGATGATCACCAGCACGAGGCCCGGAGAAGGCAAGACCCTGACCGCGATCAATCTGTCCCTGACCATTGCGAAAGCGCACAGCCAGACCGTTTTGTTGGTCGACTGTGACTTGCGTCAGCAGAAAATCTATCAGTATTTTGGATTGCGGAGCGACAAAGGCATCGTCGACTATATGCTGAATGGTTCCCAGTTGAAAGAGCTGATTGTCTGGCCCAAAGTTGAAAAGCTGACACTGGTGTCCGGTGGTCGAACCATCGGTGAAAGCTCCGAGTTGATGGCGTCGCCTCGCATGAAGGAGCTGGTGGCGGAAATGAAAACCCGCTATAAAGATCGATATGTCATCTTCGATACCCCGCCCCTCTTGAGTGGTGCAGATGCTTTAGCTTTTACACCGCTGGTTGACGGCATTATCATGGTGGTGCAAGAGGGACGGACCTCTATGAAAGAGGTGGAGGAGGCCCTTGGGCTCATCCCCAAGGAAAAGTTCCTCGGATTCGTGCTCAACAAGGCGCGCTTACCGAAAAAATACGGTTACTACCGCTACGATGCCCGTTGACCGAAGGCCCAGTTATTTAAACCTTCGATTGGTCTAAGGTATAAAGTTTACCGGCTAATTAGTGCCCATACACGGTTTTGTTGAGGGCACTGAATAGTTTCCGATTCAGAAAAGGGCTATTTATGGACGGAAACTAATTAACCTTTAAAATTTTGTAACCGTTCACAGGGTTGCAAAGTCTTCCGATGCGCTTCAAACCATCTAATTGTAAGCGTTCACAGGGTGCCGCAGATGCGAGGCGTCGGGCGCGCAGACGTACTTTCGTACTTCAAGTGCCCGACAACAAAGCAGATGCGGTGCCCTGTGAACGCTTACAAAATTTTTTCCGCGGCCAAGCGCAATAGTTTTTCAATATCCTGCTAATCAATATGTTCGCTCTTATCAGCGCCCTGCCGATCTTGATTAGCGTGCACCTTCAGCAGATCCTCCTAACTGGTTTTAAGTCGGGCATACGCCATCAGAAGATTGTCGTTGCGGCTGCGTTCTCTTGCAAACAGTAAGTCGAGCGCATCTCGCAGCTTCTTCGTGTAGTCTGCCAGCTTTCGTTCGAGTTCCGCGATGCGCCCTTCGAAATCATTGCGTTGATGTTGCCCTTTTTCGAAATCAGTCGGCAATAGCGACTGACCGTCAGTGCCATCGACCTTTTTATCGACTCTTTCGTTATGGTTTTCCAAATGCCAGCGCTCGGTTCCGATCCCTGTATCTTGGGTATCAGACACAATTTCCTCAACGACCGGTACATCGATGAGAGAGATATCATCCGCAAATCCGTAAACAACATGAGCGGGGATTTCCTAAAAGTATTAATTGGTTGTAATTTATCTATAATTTGAAACGTTCACCTTAGGAAATAATTTGAATTTCTCTTTTAGTGTGGCATGTGTCAAAAATTTTATCCAGTTCGATACACATAATTTGTAACCATTCACAGGATCGCAAAGTCCGATGCGCTTCTAACCACCTAATTGTAAGCATTTCCAGTGTGCCGCAGATGCAAGGCGTCGGGCGCGCAGACGTACTTTTGTACTTCAAGTGCCAGACAACAAAGCAGATCCGGTGCCCCGTGAACACTTAAAATAATTTTGTCACCCTGTTTTCACTAGTATGTGAAATATTATTCCCTGCCGCATCGCAATTGAGTTCCTTATTGAGTTCCTTTCTCAGATAAAAAACAATAAATTAAATAACTTAAATAATTATATAACAGATCACGACTTGGCCTCATTTTTGCTGATAGAGTGCACGAGGCTCGAACGGGATGCTGAAAAAAGATATTTTTTTAGATATTAGTGTTGTGATTTAATGGAAAACAATTTATCAGTTTACCGGATATTGCCACGGCGAGGTTCCCTGCGATTTCCCGTTGGGGAGTGCTTTCGCCATGCCTCACCGCAAGCTCCAAAATGTGGGCTTATTCCGGTGGAAAAAGGACAATGACCTTGCGCCATGACTCGTAGGCCATTTACGGCGGCGATAAAATCAAGGTCAGCGTCAATTTAACGTAATTTAATAATAATATATACATAAAATCATTATGTTATAGCTGTAGTGGCTGTGTACGCCAGGAGGCGGAGCTGTATTGATTGCAGTCAGTGTCCCCCCCCTGGTAAAGTGTTCCAACAGATCCCAATCAATCAATCCTGCAGTATTGGGGTAATACACAAAACTCAAATTTTCTCATGCTGTATTTAACGGTCTTATTAGTTTCGATGATCATCACGATTGCACTTATGCCCGGCTGCAGAGGAATTGCCTGTAGGCTGCTGGCAATAGATGTGCCAAATGCGAGAAAGGTTCATAAAGTGTGTGATCCCCAAGTGCGGGGGAATGGCAATGGCCATTGGGTCCATGGCCCCTATTTTGCTGTGGGCACCGATAACACCTTTAACCAAGGCAGTGTTAATTGGGTCCATCATTTTGGTCATTTTTGGCGTAATGGATGACATCAGGGATCTTGGATTCAAGACAAAATTCGCTGGTCAATTCTGCGCTGCTTTGGTTGCCATTTTAGTGGGCGGAGTAAAAATATTTTCACTGGGATCGCTGCTGCCGGGGGGGGTCATACTACCCGACTGGATTGCAATCCCCTTAACACTTGCTGTTATCGTCGGAGTAACCAATGCAACCAATCTGTCTGACGGTCTTGACGGCCTGGCAGGTGGCATTTCGCTCCTTATTTTTATTTGTATCGGTTATCTTGGATATTGCGAACGAGACATCGTCGTCACGCTGATCTCAATTGCCGTCGGAGGGTCGATATTAGGATTCCTAAGATTTAATAGCCACCCGGCAGAGCTTTTCATGGGTGATGCCGGCAGCCAATACCTCGGTTTCGTAGCAATTGTGCTTTCTCTCGATCTGACTCAAAATAGCAGTAACCTTTGCGTAATACTTCCATTGATAATTATTGGCCTGCCGATACTGGATACGATTACGGTTATGATCAGACGTCTGGTCAAGGGAAAAAATCCATTTGTAGCGGACAAAAAACATTTTCATCACGTGCTTATGCGCATGGGCCTGTATCATAGTGAAGCGGTCCTTTTTATTTACGGGATTCAGGCTTTACTGATAACCTTGGCGATTGTTCTTCGATATTCCGATGATTGGATATTGCTGGCAATATATATTATCTTCTCATCTCTCATCTTAGGTTTTTTACAACAGGTGGAAAATAGACAATTTCGCATTACGCGCCAGGGGTTTCTCAATCCCATTAAAGCGCGACTGCGCACACTAAAAGAAAGCGGCCTTATCATCAGGTTGTCGTTTCGTGTTGTCACCATAAGCGTTCCGCTGTTATTGTTCTTCTATAGCTTGATTCCAGCTCCACGTACCGCAAGCTATTATCTCTTCGCTTTGATTTCATTGACTTTGGTCTTTTTAATGTGGTGGTTTAAACGGGACAGGGTAGATTCAGTCCTAAAACTGGTAATGTACATAATAACCCCATTCTTGGTTTACACTGGAGATAGGGGGCTATATGCGTTTGCAGATAAAAATTTTGTTAAATTTTTTAATTTATACTTTGTACTTCTCTTCCTGTTTATTTTGCTAACGTTGAATTTTACGCGAAGAAAGACGCGTTTTAAAAGTACTCCGCTTGATTTCATCGTGGTCTTTATAGTCATTTTGATATCAAATCTGCCAAACTCCGCTTTGCCAAATTTGCATTTGGGTCTTGTGGCTGCCAAGACGGGTGTTCTTTTTTTTAGCTATGAGGTTATAATCGGAGAGGTGCGCTTGAAATCACGTAAACTCACAGCGGCAACTATAATGCTTTTGTGCGTTGTGAGTCTGAAATTCATCATAATTTTTGCAAGTGACGCTTTGTTTCCTTGAAAGAGTTTGCCCTGATTCAATATTACATTTAAAAAAAGAACAAGGACGGATTTGACATGGATACAAGCAAAATAATATGTATCATTACAAATGGATGCCCGGAAAATCGGATCGATGGAGCAAGGGTGCAAAAATTCCTGATAGAAAATTCGTTTCAAATTACGAATAACTATTTAGATGCTGATGTGATTCTCTTTAATGCCTGCAAAACGATTGGTTCAATAGGCATTATAAAAGATTTGAAGAAGAGTAAGAAGTCTTCAGCAGAACTGTTTGTTTATGGGTGTCTTCCAAAAATTCGTAAAGAGGAACTTAATAACCTTTATCAGGGTGTTACTTTCGGATCGGATGAAGTCGAACATTTCAATGAAATTTTTAAACCTACCAAAATACAAGCTCAAGATGTTCATGCGAACTATCTTCTTCCTTGTGTATCATCCATAAAACATACAAAGCGGTTATTCCGTAAAAGCATTCCTGAACTGGAACAAATTATTCCGAAAATAAAAAGAAAGATAGAAAGAAGAATTGTTGATAAAAAGTGTCGTCAGGTTCAGGAAACAGTCAATGTTTTTCACCACGATAGTTTTCTCATCAAAGTATCTAGCGGCTGTTTAAATGCATGTTCCTTTTGTGCAACACATTTCGCAAGAGGAAAAGTAAAGAGCAAATCAATAGACAATGTAGTAAGTGAATTCCAAGAAGGACTAAGCAAAGGTTATTCAGAGTTCGGACTCATTGGAACTGATTTAGGTTCATACGGCAGGGATCTTGGAATTAATTTGGCTGAACTCCTAAAAAATCTTATCGAAAAAGAGGGCGACTACCAAATACGGTTAAGAAATATTCAACCAAGATTTTTAATTGAGATGATGTCGATGCTGATAGACATTTTTAAGACTGGAAAGATACCATATCTCGAATCGGCGGTTCAGTCTGGCAATAATCGTATTCTCAAGATTATGAGAAGAGGGTATAGGATAGAGGATTATAAGAAAGCAATGCAGACTTTTAAAAAAGAAATACCAGATTTAAAAATCCGTACACAAATGATCGTCGGCTTTCCAAGCGAAACAGAGGAAGAATTCCAAGATACGGCCCGGTTATTAGATGAAATAGAATTTAATTATGTTGAAATTTACGGCTTCGGTGTTTTTCCCAATACAGACGCCTCTATGATGAAGGATCAATTACCGAAAAAAGTAATTAAAAAAAGATACCATGAACTTTATATGAAAGCCGCCTCGAAGTGGACCTCAGCGCTGTAAAAATTTAGTGAATTTTACTTGAGATCGATCACACTGCTTTCTGCAATACATCGAAGAAATGAACAGAGCTTTTCTGACAGCGTGGTTGGCACTCATTGTGAGAGTGAGTTCGCCTTGCGGCCATGTAAAACGACCCGCTCTTTGGATGATGTCTCAGCGTATCCAACCTTTCAAAGCTACAGGCGGCCGGTCGCATCGGAAGTGTTGCCGGGAGCCGGTAGGGTGGTGATCATCTGCAATTCGCATGACAGGTTGTGTGCCATTATCACGCAGATGGTGAATATCTGAATGCCAGCCAGTTTCTTGGTGGAGATCTCATCGAGGGCGGTATCGTTTCTCGTATCGCCGAAGACGTCCTCCTGACCACCACGGCCGCTATGAAAAAGGACCACGTTTTTGACAGATTCACCCTTGTTGGAAACAATGACCTTGTAGTCATAGTAATTACCACCCCTATAAGGGTTGTCTTGATGAACCTCTTGAAAGGTGGCCGTTTTGATATTCATTTTCACCGCAGAGACGCTGAGCACCCTGTTATAGATGAAGAAAGCCAATAAAAATTACGTGATACCAATTTGGCAAAACACGAATGATGCAAGCGAAAACAAGTAAAAAATTCACGAAATAGTTAAATTGACGCAGAGAAAGGTATCTCTGTGAATTAGTTCTTTTTTGAACGATAAATGAAATATTGATGTATTTTTAGGGTTTTATGTATACAACTATTTTATTTTATCTTTTTTTAGCGGTCTTTTGGTTGGAAACGGTCATGGGTTTTAAACTTACCCCTTGGACGGGGGCAAGCTTGAGGAATGGTGTGCTATACATTTTTATGCTTTCATGGGGTCTTCGGGTTTTTAATAGTAGGCAACTAATTCGGCCTAACAAAATCAACAAATACATTTTGATACTAATAACATTAGTGGGACTATCGATACCAGTCAAGCTTCTGCTAAACGAGATTTCCAATATTAGTCTCTACGACGAATTGGTAATATTTAAAAATTGGTGCAACCCATTTCTCTTGTTTTTCATCCTGTATAATATTATTGAGGATGAAAAGACCTGTTATCGCTTGATAACGGCAATGATGCTTTTCCTGATGGTGACCATGATCAGCACCCTAGTCGCCTACAGTGGCACGCTTAATGTGGGGATGTTTTATGACCGCTATGGACGGCTTGCCGGTTTCACGGAGCCAAATCAATATGCCGCCCTCCTCGCTCTGTTTCTGCCACTATTTTACGACAAACTTATTTTTATTAAAACAGCGAAATGGAAGGTTCTGACGGTAACTATTATAGTAATTATATTTCTTTGCTTTCTTATTACGGGTTCACGTGGTGGAATGCTATCGATGATACTCGCGACCGTTGCCTATGCGTTTCTTCTAAAAAGGAACAAGCTTATTCTTATAGGTCGTATAACGGCATTTTTTCTTATTATTCTGCCACTGTTATTCACCATAACCCTTTACGCTGCGCCCAGTGCAATAAAGCAAATGTTGACCCAGCGCTTTTACCCGGATAATAACGAGGATATGGAAAAGCTGAAGACCGGTTCGGGAAGAACACTGATTTGGAAAAACGGTATTAAGCTCTTTGTTCAGCAACCTTTTATCGGCCACGGGCAGGAGACGTTCACTGCATTGATGATGAAAAAATACGGTATTCAAAAAAATTCTCACAACGATTACCTGCTTTTCCTCGTTGACTTTGGCATTATAGGATTAATACTTTTTCTCACTACACTGGTAACGACTTTTGGGGAGCTGTGGAGATTGTCCAATACAACCAACAAGTTGGTTATCAAGCGCATGTCGCTTTGTTACCTTGCAGGTTTTTTGGGATATGCCTTTGCAATGATGACGGTAAATATTGCTCAGCCAAAGTATTTATTTTGGGCCTACACGGCGGTTATGCTCAGGTTGTCAAGCATCGATCAATCGAAAAATAGTCAAAATGGCCAGGTCTTATGAAAATCGTCCAGGTTATAGGGACGCTTCAGATTGGTGGGGCTGAAAACCAGGTAATTCAACTGCTAGATGGAATCAGGGGGAAAAAAGCAAAAAAATATTTAATCCTTTTCCAAGAGGTTCCTCCAGTCAATAGTTTGAAGCCGAAAAATGATGTTGATTGTATTACTCTAAGACTCGAACGAAGGGGTCAACTTGGGCTCGTAAACAGGCTCTCCAAGGTGTTCCGAAGTATTCATCCGGATGTTGTTCAGTCGCACATGTTTCATACTAATCTTTATACGGTTTTGGCCGCCAGAATAGCAGGAGTGCCGATCGCCATCACCACGGAACACGGTAAAAATATTTGGAAAAACAATATTCATCATTTCTTAGAACGACATTTGATTTCCCCGTTTTCTTCGATGCGGGTTTGCGTTTCTAGAGATATTCGCGACATTCGTGTGAAGACGAGAGATGTACCAGACCACAAGATACTGGTTATTCCTCCTTGCGTAAGTGTTCCATCCCAAGGCGTAGAGTATAAAAAAAGAAGCCCGGTGAGAATAGGTGCTGTTGGTCGAATGGTTTCTGCCAAAGATTATCCCACGCTTCTGGAAGCGTTCTCAAAAGTTTTGAAGGAAGGCCTACCTGCCGAACTGTTGTTTGTCGGCGACGGACCCGAAAGGCCACGCCTGGAGGAACTGGCTGACATCCTCGGAATTCGCAACCAAGTGAGGTTCTTGGGTTTCCAAACCGATGTCCAGAGCTGGCTGCGAAAATTTGATTTGATCGCCTTTTCATCAGTACGAGAAGGCATACCGGTGGCGATGCTGGAGGCCATGTCCGCGGGGGTCCCCGTAGTTGCCACCCGCGCTGGAGGCATCCCCGAGGCCATACGGGATGGAGTCGAAGGGCTTCTTGTTGATTGTATGCAGCCGTCACTGCTGGCTTCGGCCCTTCTGAAGATGGGGCGCGACCTGGAATTGCGCAGTAAGATCGGAGCGGAGGGGAGAAAACGGGTAATGTCGGACTTCAGCACAGAGGTCGTATGTCGGAAATACCTCACGCTTTATCGGCACCTCCTCGGGCGAGGCATCGTTTGTGGCCGGTAATGATGACATAGTGCCGGTTGTGATGTTTCACAGCGTTGGATTGGCGCGTTCAGACTGGGTTTTTTCATATATTTCAGAACCGTTAGATTTATTTGAAGATAAAATCCGTGTACTTAGAAAAGCTGGATACAGTTTTTTATTTTGGAAAGACCTGTACGATCACATGTCTGGGCGCAAGAGGGCTCCTAAAAAGTCAATTATGCTTACCTTCGACGATGGCTATTTGGACAATTGGGTTTATGTTTATCCCATTTTAAAAAAATACGATGCTAAGGGCACAATCTTTGTCAACCCGGAATTCGTAGATCCGATTGCTGGTCAGAGACCAACGATAGAAGATGTCTGGAACAATGTGGCGGCCGGAAGCGATCTCATCACACGCGGATTTTTAAGTTGGCACGAAATGCGCTCCATGGAGAATTCTGGTGTGATTGACATCCAATCGCACGCCTTGACTCACACTTGGTACTTTTCGGCTCCACAAGTGGAAACATTTCATGCCCCCAAAGAGAATCGATATCCCTGGATGGCTTGGAATATCAGGCCGGATAGAAAACCGTTTTACATGACCGAAGATCAAGGCGGGTTCATTGAATTGGGAAGCCCGATTTACAAATACGAAAAGGCGCTCATTTGCAAAAGATATTTCCCTCCCGAAAAGGTAACCAAAGGAATTACCTCGTTTGTCGAACAGCATGAAGGGGAAAGCTTTTTTAAAAAACAAAACTGGCAGGCACAACTATACAAGCACCATGAAACACTTATGGGGCGTTACCAAGGGCAGGGGCAGGTGGAATCCGAAGC